>NZ_KI912270.1:1293372-1940058 GCF_000243415.2 Mycolicibacterium tusciae JS617 | reverse complement strand
CGATGGCGTGTCGCGCGCGAAACCGCACAGTCAGCTGGGGGTTCAGCGCGTCAGCCGCGGGAGACCTTTCCGGCCTTGAGGCACGACGTGCACACGTTGACGCGCTTCTTGTTGCCGCCCGGGTGGCTCACGGCACGCACGGTCTGGATGTTCGGATCCCACCGACGGCTGGTCCGGCGATGGGAGTGCGACACCGACTTGCCGAAGCCGGGGCCCTTCCCGCAGATATCGCACACGGCAGCCATATGTGAAACTCCTCGAATCAGTACTGGGGGTCTGGGGTTCCGCCGCGACCGGCGGCGGTTCGACCCGACAACCTGACCAGGATACCGGCAGCGCCGGGGATCACCAAAATGGTCTCCACAGGCGCGAATGTTCGCGAATGTTTTCCGAGGGGCTGTCAGCTCAAGTGGATAGGCTGGCGCCCACGTCGACACCTCGAACCAGCGGGGTGCCGCGGCATCGGGCTGGAGGTGGGCATGTCGGATCGGCGGCTTGACGCCTCCGCTTTGCGGGACTGGGCCTACACCGCCGTCGGCGACCTCATCACCCACACCGACGAGATCAACCGCCTCAATGTGTTCCCTGTCGCGGACGCTGACACCGGCACAAACATGCTGTTCACCATGCGTGCCGCCTGGGCGCAGGCAGACGCTCTGACCGCATCTGACGACGTGGTCGAGGTCGCCGCCGCGCTGGCTCGCGGCGCATTGCAGGGCGCGCGGGGTAACTCCGGCGTCATCCTGTCCCAAATTCTGCGCGGCCTCGCCGACGTCACCGCCTCGGCGGCCGCCGACCGCCGCGGGGTGCTCGCCGACATCGGCGGCGCCCTGTTCGGAGCCGCACTACGGCATTCCGTCGGCCTGGTCGTCAGCTCGATGGGCGAAGCCGTTTCCGGCACGATCGTCTCGGTGCTGCAGGAAGCCGCGAACGCCGCCGAGGATGCGGGTGCCGACCACTCCGGGATCGCCGCAGTGGTGGCGGCGGCCGCCGACGCCGCGGCCGTCGCCCTGGACAAGACCACGGGGCAACTCGACGTGCTGGCCGAGGCCGGTGTGGTGGACGCCGGCGGTCGCGGGCTTCTGGTCCTGCTGGACGCCATGAGCGCCACCCTGACCGGACATGTCCGGCACCGCGAGGAATACGTGCCGTCTCCACCGCATGATCACGTCGCCGCCCCGGCGACGTCGGTGACACCTCAATTCGAGGTGATGTACATGCTCAGCGGCTGCGACGCCGCCGGGGTGGAGACGCTCCGCCGAAGCCTTGACCGCCTTGGGGAATCGGTGGCGATCGCGACCACGGCCGGCGCGGGCCAGTACTCCGTGCATGTGCACGCCGACGATGCCGGAGCCGCGGTCGAAGCGGCCCTGCCCCTGGGCACCTTGAGCCGCATCCAGATCACGTCTCTCACCGGAGCGGCGAGTACGCGGCCGTCGGGAGGCTGGGCCCGGGAACGGGCGGTGCTCGCCGTCGTCGACGGCTCAGGCGCAGAAGAACTGTTCGCGGGCGAGGGTGCGCAAGTGCTGCGACTCGACGCGCGCAGACCCGTCAGCGCCAAAGACCTGCTCCACGCGTTGGTCAACACCGGCGCGGCTCAGGTCATGGTGCTGCCGAACGGGTACGTCGCCGCCGAAGAACTCGTCGCCGGCTGCACCGCCGCCATCGGCTGGGGCATCGACGTGGTGCCGGTGCCGACGGCATCGATGGTGCAGGGTCTCGCCGCGCTGGCGATGCACGACGCAGATCGGCAGGCCGTCGACGACGGCTACACGATGGCGCGCGCTGCGGCGAGTGCGCGGCACGGGTCGGTACGGGTCGCCACCGAGGAGGCGCTCACGTGGGCGGGCGCGTGTGAGCCCGGCGACGGGCTGGGCATCGCGGGTGACGAGGTATTGATTGTGGGCAAGGACCTGACCGCGGCCGGCGCCGGACTGATCGACCTGCTGTTGGCAGCGGGCGGTGAACTCGTCACGGTGCTCACCGGTGCGGGCGTCGACGCAGGGGTCGGTACCGCGTTGGCAGATCATGTCCACCGTGAACACCTCGCCGCCGAACTCGTCACGTACCACACCGACCACCGCGGCGACGCTCTGCTGATCGGGGTCGAGTAGCCGTGGCAGCGCTGACCGACCGACTCGACTTCGTCATCGGAAAAAAGGCCGCCGATCCGTTGGAAGAGCATTTCGGCATTTGCACGGTGAACGACCTGTTGCGGCACTATCCGCGTAAGTACAGCGACGAGATGACAACGGCCAAAGAAGGCGAGGAGCTCGAGGAAGGCGAACACGTCACGTTCGTCGACCGCATCACCAAGGTCGAATTCCGATGGACCAATCGCTCGCCCAGGCGTGAATACATGGTCGTCACCATCGGCAACCGAAAGCCGAAGGTGACCGCGACCTTCTTCAATGTGAGGTTCATCAAGAAGACTCTCGAAGAGGGCCAGAAGGTGATGTTGTCGGGTGAGGTCGGCTATTTCAAAGGCACCCTGCAACTGACGCACCCGGCATTCCTGGTGATACACGACGATGGCAGGGTCGCCGGAACACGATCCCTCAAGGCGATTGCCCAGGCGACAGGGACGTCCGACGAAAACAAGCTGCTCTCCGTCTTCAACCGTGACTTCTTCCCCATCTATCCGGCCCACAGCAAGGTGCAAAGCTGGGACATCTACGCATGCGTGCGCCAGGTGCTCGACGTGCTGGACCCCATCGACGAACCACTGCCGGAATCGTTTCTGCGCGAACACAATCTGATCGGTGAGGACGAAGCGCTGCGCGCGATCCACACCGCGGAGACGGCGGCCGAACGGGACGCCGCGATCGCGCGTCTGACGTATGACGAGGCGCTCGGTTTGCAATGGGCCTTGGCGCAGCGACGGTTCGGCGAGTTGAGCGAGGCGGGACCCGTCGCGGTCCCATCGGACGACGGTCTGGCCGTCCAGATGCGTGATCGAATGCCGTTCGAACTGACCGAAGGTCAGCGAGAGGTGCTCGAAGTGCTGACAATCGAGTTGGCGGCGAGGCGGCCGATGAACCGCATGCTGCAGGGCGAGGTTGGCTCCGGCAAGACCATCGTGTCGGTGCTCGCCATGCTGCAGATGGTCGACGCCGGATATCAATGTGCGCTCCTGGCCCCGACGGAAGTCCTTGCCGCCCAGCATGCCCGGTCGATTCGCGACATTCTCGGCCCGCTGGCCATGGCCGGGCAGCTCGGCGGGGCCGACAAAGCGACCCGGATCGCGCTGTTGACGGGATCAATGTCGCCGCAACAGAAAAAGCAGGTGCGCGACGAAGTTGCGTCGGGCCAAGCGGGCATTGTGATCGGGACGCATGCGCTGTTGCAGGACGCCGTCGAATTCCATCGCCTCGGCATGGTCGTCGTCGACGAACAGCACCGGTTCGGTGTGGAACAACGAGATCGGCTACGCGCCAAGGCGCCCGAGGGCATCACCCCCCACCTGCTGGTGATGACCGCGACGCCGATCCCGCGCACCGTCGCGCTCACCCACTATGGCGACCTGGAGACGTCGACACTGCGCGAACTGCCGCGGGGGCGCCAACCCATCACCACCAACACCATCTTCGTCAAAGAACACCGATCATGGCTCGATCGCGCCTGGCAACGGATCAGCGAGGAAGTGGCCGCCGGGCGGCAGGCCTACGTCGTCGCGTCGCGGATCGACGATGAAGACAAAACCCAAGCAAAAGGCAGAGGAAACAAACGCGGCCAGGAGAAGGAACAGGGCCCGCCGGCAACGACCGTCGTCGAGTTGTTCGAACGTCTGCTTCGCGGGCCGCTGTCGGCACTGCGGCTAGGGCTGATGCACGGCAGGTTGTCCGCCGATGAAAAGGATGCGGCGATGGCCGCATTCCGCGCGGGCGAAATCGATGTTCTTGTCTGCACCACGGTGATCGAGGTCGGCGTCGACGTCCCCAACGCGACGGTGATGGTGGTGATGGACGGCGACCGGTTCGGCATCAGTCAGCTGCATCAGCTGCGTGGTCGCATTGGGCGAGGCGAACATCCGAGCCTGTGTCTGCTCGTCACCCAGATGCCGGAGAGCTCGAAGGCGGGTGACCGCCTCAAGGCGGTTGCCTCAACGCTCGACGGTTTCGAGCTCGCCGATCTCGATCTCGTGGAGCGCCGAGAGGGTGATGTGCTGGGCTACAGCCAGTCCGGGCGTGCGATTACGTTGCGTTTCCTGTCGCTCTTCGATCATCTCGATCTCATCCTGACCGCACGCGACTTCTGTGATGCGCACTATGAGAGGAGTCCGGACGACCCTGGGATGGCTGTCCTCGCCGCGCCGTTCGTCGACACCGACCGCGTCGAATATCTGGAAAAGGCGTGAACCGCAAGCGGTTACTGCTACTCATCGCGATTGTCGGAATCGCGGTGTTCGTCGCCGTTCAGGTCACCAACTCATCGATCAACCGATCGCAGTTCATCGCCAGCGCCGACATGCCTACCGTCGCGCCCGGAACCGATGTGCTGGCGGGCATCGCGCTGATACCGCTACGTCTCCGCGCGTACGACTATCGACGGGATGCGTTCGGCGACAGCTGGACGGATGACAACCCCGCACCCGGCGGCTACAACGGCTGCGACACCCGCAACGACATCCTCGACCGCGACCTCGTCGACAAGTCGTACGTATCGATCAAGCGATGCCCCACCGCAGTGGCGACGGGGCTGCTACACGATCCCTATACCAACGCAGAGGTCGCCTTCACCCGTGGCGAGAAGACCGGCGCGGCAGTGCAGATCGACCACATCGTGCCGCTGGCCCTGGCGTGGGATCTGGGTGCCCGGTTCTGGACCGACGACATGCGGCTGCGATTCGCCAACGACCCCGCCAATCTCCTCGCCGTCGCCGGAGGGGCGAATCAGGACAAGGGCGACAGCGAGCCGGCGACCTGGATGCCGCCGAACACGGCCTTCAGGTGTCAGTACGCCATTGCGTTCATCGCGGTGCTGCGCGGCTACGCGCTTCCCATCGATGCACCCTCGGCGGCGGCGCTTCGCGACGCGGCGTCGACCTGTCCGGTCGGCTGAGTTACCCGAAATCCTGCCGACCGGGCACGGTTGGTGCACAGTTTGATCCTGCGAGGTCGAGTGCGGGAGGTGGGCCAGTGGTGGTCGAGGTTGCCGAGATGTACGGCGCCAAGCTGACGACACCGGAGCAGGCCGTTTCAGCGATCGCGACCGGTGAGACCGTGTCCTGCGGAATGGCGATCGGCCAGCCGCCCGCTCTGTTGGCGGCGACCGCCGACCGTCTACGCGCCGGCGACCTGGGCGGAATCCGGGTGTACTACAAGATCGCGATGGAACCACTGGGCTCGACCCTGCTGGCAGAGGACGTCATCGAAAAGGTGGATGCCCATAGCTTTTTCATCGGTACGCCCGACCACCAGATCATCAAGCGCCAAGCGCAGTCCGGTCACAAGTTGGGGCTCTTGTGACTCATTCGTGGGTTGCTGATTGCGCCTGAACGGCCACACGCCGTTTCCGGTCTAGGTTTTTGGCTTGTCGAAGGTCAAAAACTACAGATCGGAGAACGGCGTGCGGAATGCCAGCCTATGGCGCACCGTGTTGTGCGTCGAGAACGCGGTGGTCGAGGGCGTCGAGTTCGACGACCAAACGCAGGCTCTCGTGGTCCATATGCGACCGCGACGACCGCTTAAGGGTCGATGCGGAGACTGCGGATCGAGAGCCTCCTGGTATGACCGCGGCCAGGGGCGGCGGCGGTGGCGCGGACTCGATTTGGGAACCGTTCAGGTCTTCCTGGAGGCTGACGCCCCACGGGTCAACTGCCCCACCCACGGCCCGACGGTGCGACAAGTCCCCTGGGCCCGACACGGCGCGGGACATACCCGCTCGTTCGACCAGCAGGTGGCCTGGTTGGCCACACACTGCTCCAAGAAGGCAATCACCGAGCTGATGCGGATCGCCTGGCGCACAGTCGGATCGATCATCACTCGAGTGTGGGCCGACACCGTCGCCGGAGTCGATGGGTTCGCCGACCTGACGCGGATCGGGATTGATGAGATCTCCTACAAGCGCCATCACAAGTACCTAACTGTGGTCGTCGACCACGACAGCGGCCGCCTGGTGTGGGCGCATCCCGGTCACGAACGCGCGACCGTGCGCGCCTTCTTCGACGCGCTAGAAGCCTCAGGTGCAGGTCGGTGCGCCCAGATCACCCACGTCACCGCTGATGGGGCCAAATGGATCGCCGACGTGGTCAGCGAACGATGCCCGGACGCCATCCGCTGTGCCGACCCGTTTCACGTCGTTGGTTGGGCCACTGAGGCATTGGATGCCGTGCGTCAACAGGCCTGGAGCGATGCTCGCCGCAGCGGGCATACCCGCTCGCACGGGTGGGCCCATGGCCGACGCGCCACCATCTCCACCGGGCCAGCCCAAGCATTGCGGCGCGCCCGCTACGCGCTGTGGAAGAACCCGGAAAACCTCACCGACCGCCAACAAGCGAAGCTGCGCTGGATCGCCACCACCGACCCTCGGCTCTACCGCGCCTACCTGCTCAAAGAAGGCCTACGGACGGTCTTCAAACTCCCTGCCGACCACGCCGCCGAAGCGCTGGACAGGTGGATCGCTTGGGCACGGCGCAGCCGCATCGAATCATTCGTCAAGCTCCAACGCCGCATCGCCGGCCACCGCGAGCAGATCCTCGCTTCCATCGCCCACGGCCTCTCCAACGGACTCATCGAATCGGTCAACACCAAGATCCGACTCATCACCCGCATCGCCTTCGGCTTCGCCCACCCCGGCGCCTTAATCGCCCTAGCCATGCTCACTCTCGGAGGACACCGCCCCACCTTGCCTGGCCGCCAATGACCCACGAATGAGTCACAAGAGCCCAAGTTGGTGAGCTTCGTACCGGTGAACTTCAGCCAGATCCCACGGCTGTTCACCGATTTGATCGACCTCGATACCTTCCTGGTCACCGTTTCGAAGATGGATTCGGGCGGCTATTTTTCGCTGGGCACCAACAATGACTTCGCGTCGGTCGCAGCGCGTCGCGCCAAACGGCTCATCGTCGAAGTGAATGAGAACATGCCCCGGGTATTCGGTCAGTCGCAGATCCACGTGAGCGAGGTTGCGGCCATCGTCGAAAACCATGTGCCGCTGATCGAAGCCGGTGCCGGTGAGCCGTCATCCGAAGGCCGGGCGATCGGCGCCATGGTGGCGCCCATGGTTCCCGACGGGGCCACCATTCAACTTGGTATCGGCAAGATTCCGTCCGGGGTGGCAGCGGCATTGGGGGAGCACTCGGACCTCGGCATCCACACCGAACTCTTCTCCCCGGCCATGGCCGATCTCATTCGTAAGGGCGTGGTCACGGGTGCCCGCAAGACCTTGCATCCGCAAAAGCACGTCTACACCGTCGCGTTCGGCACCACCGACTCCTATGACTTCATGAACAACAACTCCGCGTTCGAGAGCTACCCATCCGATTACGTCAACGACATCCGTACCATTGCCGCCCACGACAACTTCGTCTCAATCAATACGGCGATAGAGATCGACCTCTATGGACAGGTCAATGCGGAGTTCATCGGCGACCACGAGTACAGCGGATCGGGCGGGCAATATGACTTCGTGAAAGGGGCCTCCCTGTCCCGCAACGGAAAGTCGATCATCGCGCTGGCATCGACAGCAAGGAACGGAGAATTGTCGACGATCATTCCCCGCGCGTCGATGGTCACCGATGCACGGATGGACGTCGAATGGGTGGTCACTGAACACGGTGCGGTGAACCTGCGCGGAAAGTCGACCAAGGAGCGCGCCGACGCGTTGATCGCCCTCGCCCATCCCGACTTCCGCGCCGATCTGACCGCGGCCGCACGCAAAGTCACGTTGATCTGAGTCCCGTGGCCCTCATCAAGACGTCGCTCGCCGAGGCCATCGGCACCATCGCATTCGACCGCGATGACAAGCGCAACGCGTTGAGTGCCGAACTGATCGCCGAAACCATCAGCGCCCTGGACGAATTCAGGACCCAAGATGCCCGGGTCGTCGTGTTACGAAGTGCGACATCGGGCAAGGTCTGGTCGGCCGGGCACGATGTCGCCGAGCTACCCGTCGCCGACGTGGATCCCCTGCCCTACGACGATCCACTCGAGCAGTTGATACGAGCCGTGAAGTCGTTTCCTGCGCCGGTCGTCGCGATGGTGCACGGCTCGGTGTGGGGCGGTGCATGCGATCTGATCATGGCATGTGACCTGGTCTACGCCGATGACACCGCGGCATTCGCGATCACCCCGGCCAAGCTGGGGCTGCCCTATAACGTCGGTGGATTTCTGAATTTCATGAGCAGGCTTCCGCTCAATGTGGTCAAAGAGATGTTCTTCTCGGCGGAACCGATCACTGCCGACCGAGCTGAGCGCGTCGGAATCGTCAACGAGACAGTGCCGGCGGACGAGCTCGAGGACACCGTCTACCGGATGGCGCGCACCATCACGACTCGCTCATCGGCGGCGATCGCCGCAGCAAAGGAGTCGATCCGGGTGCTGTGAGGTTGTCCCGGTCTTCGTGGAATTTGAGGTGGCGGTCCCTCACCTGATGCCCGCCAGATGGTAGGTCTTCGGGTGAACGACCAAGTACACCTCGAAGAAGGAGTAAGGGACCGCCATGAAGACCGTACCTACTGTTCGCCTCGCTGACACGACCGACGCCGCCGGGTTGCCTGAGCTGCCGGAGGAGATCCGGCTGGCGATGACCAGCATCGCCGGGGCGGCCCGGGAGGGGTTGTTGGCGATGAGCGTGGCCGCCGGGATGGCGGTGATGCAGACGATGTTTGAGGCCGAGATCGCCGCGGCGTGCGGGCCGAAGGGCAAGCACGACGCTGACCGGATTTCGGTGCGCCACGGCAGTGGGAAGGGGTCGGTGACCCTTGGTGGTCGGCGGGTGCCGGTGGCCCGGCCGCGGGCACGCACTCTGGATGGGAGCGAGGTGGCGCTGAGCACCTATGCGCACTTCGCCGCCGATGACCTGCTGACCCAGGTGGTGATGGAGCGGATGCTGGCCGGGGTGGCCACCCGCCGGCACGCCCGCACTGCGGAGCCGGTGGGCGCCCAGGTCGGCGAGGAGGCGAAATCGACTAGCCGCTCGGCGATTTCGCGCCGATTCGTGCGCCAGACCGAGACCGCGCTGGGCGAGCTGATGAGCCGCGACTTGAGCGAGCTGGACATCAAGGTGCTCATGTTGGATGGGGAGCACATGGCCCAGCGGTGCGTGGTGGTCGCGCTGGCGATCACCGCCGACGGAACGAAGGTCCCGGTCGGGCTGTGGGACGGCTCCACGGAGAACAAGACCGTGGTCCGCTCGCTGCTGGCCGACCTGGTCGAGCGCGGCCTGGCCATCGACGATGGGCTGCTGGTCGTCTGCGACGGCGCCAAGGCGCTGTCCGCGGCGGTGCGTGAGGTGTTCGGCGCCAAGGCCCTCATCCAAAGATGTACCTTGCACAAGCGGAGAAATGTCGCTGATCATCTGCCCGACAAGGACAAGGCCTGGGTGGACGCCAAGTTGGTCAAGGCCTTCGCCCACCCTGACCCAGACACCGGGTTGCGCAACGCGAAAAGCCTTGCCGGGCAACTTGGTAAGAACTATCCCAGTGCGGCCGCCAGCCTGCGCGAGGGGCTGGAGGAAATGTTCACTGTCGCCCGCCTCGGCATCGACGGCCGCCTCGCCAAGACGTTGACCACGTCCAATCCGGTCGAGTCGATGATCTCCATCGCCCGGACCACCAATCGCAACGTCACCCGCTGGCGCGACGGGCAGATGGTGCTGCGCTGGACCGCGGCCGGCATGCTCAACGCCGAACGATCCTTCCGTCGCATCAAGGGCCACAAGCAGATGCCCCAGCTCGTCGACGCCCTGCGCCGACACGCTCACCCCGACACCGGCGCCGACACCAAATCTGTCGGTGCCGCCGCCTAGAGTTCATCGTGGATCGTCACCCAAATTCCACGCGACTCGGGACATGCTCGGTGCTGTCCGAGGCGGTACCGATCGATCCGGCCACGTTCGAGTACCTGCATGGTCTGCGTCGCACGGTGTATTTCGGGCGCGACTATCACGAAGGCACGCAGGCCTTCCTGGACAAGCGCTCGCCGAAGTTCTGACGGAGGTTAAGAGGTTAAGAGCCCGTGTACGTTTCGGGGTCCGGACGGAAGCGGGTGCCGTCATTCAGCCCGTTGAGGGCGGCCATATCGTCGTCGCTCAGTTCGAAGTCGAACACGTCGATATTCGACTTGATCCGATCCGGTGACGACGAGCGCGGAATGACGATGTTGCCGAGCTGGATGCTCCATCTGATGAGCACCTGGGCCGGCGTCTTGCCCTGTGCCTGTGCCACCGAGCCGATGGTCGCGTTGTCCAACAGGGCTCCGACTCCGAGCGGGCCGTAGGCCTCGGTGACGATGCCGTAGTCGGCATTGGTCGCCCGCAACTCGGCCTGGTTCAGCAGCGGGTGCAATTCGATTTGATTGACCGCCGGTGTGAAGTACGACAGGTCGATGACATTGGAGAGGTCCTCGGCGTGAAAATTCGCCACACCGATCGACTTGGTGTCGCCCAATTCCTTGCGCTTCATCAGGCCGCCCCAGCTGTCGACGTACTTACCAGGGTTTCCGGCAGGCCAGTGGATGAGGTACAGATCGACATAGTCGAGGCCGAGCCGTTCCAGGCTCGCCTTCAAGGCATCCTGCGATGCCTGGAAGCCCTGATCGCTGGTGGCCAGCTTGGTGGTGACGAACACCTCCTCGCGCGGAATCCCCGACGAGGCGATCGCACGACCGACCGCGGCTTCGTTCCCGTAAGCGGATGCGGTGTCGATCAACCGATAGCCCGCCTCCAGCGCGGCACTCACCGACTGTTCGGTCTCGGACTCCGACAATTCCCCGACGCCGAGACCGATCACCGGAAGGGTGTTCCCGTCGTTGAGCGTGACGGCAGGGATCGCACCGGGCGATTGGGTCATGTCACCTAACCTGTGAAATCGAAGGTCCGTGGATCGGGACCCAACCGTGTTCCGTCGCCCAGCGAGGAAATGGACGCCATGTCCTGCTCGCTCAGTTCAAGATCGAACACGTCGAAATTACTCACAATTCGCTCGGGGGTCACCGATTTCGGGATGACTATATTGCCGAGTTGCATATGCCACCTAATCAAGACCTGCGCCGGCGTCTTTCCATGCCGTTCGGCGACCTCGCTCACCTTCGGGTTGTCCAGCAGGGCACCCTGCCCCAGCGGAGCCCACGCCTCGGTGGCCACACCCAGTTGGGCGTGCACCTGACGCAACTCTTCCTGCGGAAACAGCGGATGTAGTTCGACCTGGTTGACGGCAGGCACGATTCCGGTGGCGTCCACCAGGATTCGAAGGTGCTCCGGCTCGAAGTTGCTGACGCCGATCGACCGGATGCGGCCCTCGTCACGCAGCCGGGAGAACGCCTTGAACGTGTCCACGAACGTGTTCTTGGCAGGCAACGGCCAGTGGATCAGATAGAGATCCAGGTAGGCGTCCGGTCCAGTGAAGCCCAGCCTTGCCATGCTGCGGTCGAAGGCCTTGAGCGTGGAGTCGTAGCCCTGATCGGAGTTCCACAGCTTGGTGGTGATGTACACCTCCTCGCGTGGCAGACCCGATTTCGCGAGCGCCTCGCCGACCCCGCGCTCATTCCGGTACGCCGCCGCCGTGTCCACGTGGCGGTAGCCTGCCTCGAAGGCCGTGCTCACCGCGCGTTCGGTCTCATCGGGAGGTGTCTGGAAAACACCGAGTCCGACCGCAGGGATCGGGTTACCGTCATTCAGCGTGATCGAAGGAGAAGCCATGACTTCGAGTCTGCCAGTTGCGGCGTCAGCCGCCGGGCAGCCCACAGGTCGCAAGGCCCGGTTGGTGAAGATCGGCGGCACGACGTTGCGGGCGCTTCCCCGCATCCCGTACCCGATCAAACGGCTGATGCTTGGTGGCCGTTCGGTTGTCATCGACGGCAACACCCTGGACACCACGCTGCAGTTCATGCTGTTCGGCCAGAACAAGATGGGCCTGGGAAGCCTGATCCTGGATCCCGACGTCTCGACGGCCCGTACGCTGCTGCGGCGGTTGACGGACGGCTTCAAACAGGACATCCCCGTCGCATCGGTGCGAAACCTCGTCATACCTGGCCCGGACGGGGCCATCCCTGCGCGCCATTACCGGCCGATCGATGGCGACGGCGCGCCGCTGCTGGTCTTCTACCACGGCGGCGCCATGGTGCTCGGCGATCTCGACACGCACGACGACGCGTGCAGGCAGATCTGCCGGGAGGGCGGCCTGCATGTGGTGGCGGTCGACTATCGGCTGGCGCCCGAGCACAAAGCGCCCGCGAGTGTCGACGACGCGTTCACCGCGTTCACCTGGGCGCTTGACCACGCTGCGGAGTTGGGGGCCGACCCCGGGCGAGTGGCGGTAGGAGGCGACAGCGCCGGTGCCAACCTCGCCACACTGGTCTCGCTGCGGGCCCGTGACGAGGGCGTTCGGTTGCCTGCGATGCAATTGCTGTTCTACCCGGTCACCGAATGGAGCGCCCAGACGCGGTCGCGAACGTTGTTCGGCGACGGGTTCTTTCTCACCGGCGGCGACCTGCGGTTCGGCTTCGAGAAATATCTCGACGGCGCGGATGTCGACGCGACCGACCCGCGGGTATCGCCACTGCTGGCCGACGACCTGTCCGGCCTACCGCCCGCGCTGGTGCTCACGGCCGGGTTCGACCCGCTCCGCGATGAAGGCAGGCAGTACGCGGACGCTCTGCGCGCGGCGGGCGTGACCGTCGACTACCGCGAGTTCGGTTCGCTGATCCACGGCTTCCTCAACTTCTTCCCCGTTGGGGGTGGCAGCGCGGCGGCCACCGCGGAATCGATCTCGGCCCTGCGGGCCCACCTGGCCCGCACGTGAGAGGTTTCCGAAGGGCCGCCGGTACTCTTAGCGCGTGGCTTCGAAACCGAAATACGACCTGAAGGCCTCCGACCGCAAGCGCAACCTGGCGGTCCAGATCGGCCTGACCGCGATTGTGGTGATCTTCGCGGTGGCGTTGTTCCTCTTCATCACGATGTCGGCGGACGAAAAGCCGACCGCCGGCGAAGCCGATCCCATCCGGGTGGAGTCCGCCCAGTTGATCAAGAAGGACGGCACCGACGAGCCCAAGGTCGTGCTGTCGCTGTACGAGGATTTTTTGTGCCCGGCATGCCGCAACTTCGAGCAGCAGTTCGGCCCCACGGTTGCCAAGCTGATCGATTCGGGGGCAGTCGCGGCCGACTACTACATGGTTTCGATCCTGGATCGTCAGGGCGACGGGTATTCGACGCGGGCGGGCAACGCCGCGTACTGCGTCGCCGGCGATTCGACAGACGCCTTCCGCCGGTTCCATGCCGCGCTGTATGCCCAGCAGCCTCAGGAGGGCGTCGGCCCGTTCCCCGATAACGCCCGCCTGGCCGAAATCGCGCGGCAGGCCGGCGCCGCGGAGCAGGTCCCCGAGTGCATCAAAAAAGAGACCTTTGCCGATATGGTGTCCGGGCTCGCCGCGGCCACCAAGGTGAATTCGACGCCGACGATCCGCATCAACGGCGAGGATTATTCGCCGAGTACTCCTGAAGCATTGATCGCCAAGATCGAGGAGACCGTCGGCAAGATCGGCGCCTTCGACGCCGGGGTACCGCCGCCCGCGGCCGAGCCCACCCCGATCGCCCCTCCGCCCCCAGCACCCGCGCCCGCTCCCGCACCATGACCGTCACCACACCCAGCACTGTCGAGCCGAGCGGCACCGCGTCGGCGCAGTCGGCGGGTGTCGTCGTCGGTAGGCCCAGCGCGATCTGGGTGCTGATCGCCGGGGTGCTCGGCCTCGCAGCGGCGGCGACGCTGACGGTCGAGAAGATCGAGATCCTGATCAACCCCGACTATGTGCCGTCCTGCAGTCTCAACCCGGTGCTGTCGTGCGGTTCGGTGATGACCACGCCCCAGGCGTCGGTCTTCGGCTTCCCCAACTCGCTCATCGGCATCGTGGCGTTCACCGTCGTCCTGGTGACGGGTGTGCTCGCGGTCGCGAAAGTCGATCTGCCGCGCTGGTATTGGGTAGGCCTGGCGACCGGCACCTTGCTCGGCACCGTATTCGTGCATTGGCTGGCCTGGCAGAGCCT
The DNA here is from genome assembly GCF_000243415.2 of Mycolicibacterium tusciae JS617. Next base: position 1,925,859 of record NZ_KI912270.1, on the reverse strand, counting down.
CTACAGCATCGGCGCGTTGTGCCCGTACTGCATGGTGGTGTGGGCCGTGACAATTCCGCTGCTCGTGGTCGCGACGTCGATCGCAGCCGGTCCCGCGACGTCGAACGGCGTTGTGCGCGCGCTGCACACGTCGCGGTGGTCCTTGGTGGCGCTGTGGTTCACCGGGCTGGTCCTGCTGATCCTGGCGCGCTTCTGGCCTTACTGGTCCACGCTCCTCTAGAACGCGACGGGGGAGTGACATCCAGTGATATCTAAGGTCCTGGTGGCCAATCGCGGCGAGATCGCGATCCGGGCTTTCCGGGCGGCCTACGAGATGGGCATCACCACCATCGCGGTCTACGCGCATGAGGACCGCAACTCCCAGCACCGGCTGAAGGCCGATGAGTCGTATCAGATCGGTGACACGGGTCATCCGGTTCGCGCCTATCTGTCGGTCGACGAGATCATCCGCGTCGCGCAGCAGGCAGGCGCCGACGCGGTCTACCCGGGTTACGGTTTCCTCTCGGAGAATCCGCAGCTGGCCGCGGCGTGCGCCGACGCGGGTATCACGTTCATCGGTCCGAGTGCCGAAATCCTCGAGTTGACGGGAAATAAGGCCAGAGCCATTGCGGCGGCGCGCGATGCCGGTCTGCCGGTGTTGAAGTCCTCGGCGCCGTCGTCGTCGGTCGAGGAGTTGGTTGCGGCTTCGCAGTCCGGGGAGTTGGGTTTGGAATTCCCCCTGTTCGTCAAGGCGGTGTCCGGCGGCGGTGGGCGCGGTATGCGGCGGGTGACCGATCCGTCGGCGCTGCCCGAGGCGATCGAGGCGGCCAGCCGCGAAGCCGAGTCGGCGTTCGGCGATCCGATGGTTTATCTCGAGCAGGCGGTGCTCAATCCTCGCCACATCGAGGTGCAGATCCTGGCCGACAAGCACGGGGCCGTGATGCATCTGTTCGAGCGTGACTGCAGTATGCAGCGCCGCCATCAGAAGGTCATCGAATTGGCGCCTGCGCCAAATCTTCCCGGCGAGCTACGCGACAAGATGTGTGCTGATGCGGTCGCGTTCGCGCGTGAAATCGACTACACGTATGCGGGCACGGTGGAGTTCCTACTCGATGAGCGCGGCCACTACGTGTTCATCGAGATGAATCCGCGCATCCAGGTCGAACACACGGTCACCGAGGAGATCACCGACGTCGACCTGGTGGCAAGTCAGCTACGCATCGCCGACGGGGAGACACTCGAGGATCTTGGTCTGTCGCAGGACACGCTGCAGATCCGCGGTGCGGCTATGCAGTGCCGGATCACCACCGAGGACCCCACCAACGGGTTTCGCCCCGACACCGGGCGCATCACGAGCTACCGGTCGCCCGGCGGTGCGGGCATTCGCCTCGACGGCGCAACACATTTGGGTGCCGAGATCGGCGCGCACTTCGATTCCCTACTGGTCAAGCTGACATGCCGCGGACGCGATTACGCGACGGCCGTGGCTCGGTCGCGCCGCGCACTGGCCGAGTTCCGGGTGCGTGGGGTGTCGACGAACATCCCGTTCCTGTTGGCCGTCGTCAACGATCCGGACTTCCGTGCGGGCCGGATCACCACGTCGTTCATCGACGAGCGCCCGTATCTGCTGACATCGCACACTCCGGCCGATCGCGGCACCAAGATCCTCAATTACCTGGCCGATGTCACGGTCAACCAGCCGCACGGACCGCGGCAGTCGACGGTCTATCCGCACGACAAGCTGCCCGGCGTCGATCTGTCGCCGCCGCCACCGCCGGGGTCCAAGCAGCGACTGACCGAACTGGGACCGGAAGGTTTCGCGGCCTGGCTGCGCGAATCGAAGGCTGTCGGTATCACCGATACGACGTTCCGCGACGCCCACCAATCCCTGTTGGCGACCAGGCTGAGGACCACCGGCCTGGGCATGGTGGCGCCCTACGTTGCGCGGATGACCCCTCAGTTGTTGTCTGTGGAGTGCTGGGGCGGCGCGACATACGATGTGGCGCTTCGGTTTTTGAAGGAGGATCCCTGGGAGCGGCTGGCCGCACTGCGTGAGGCGATGCCCAACATCTGCCTGCAGATGCTGCTTCGTGGGCGTAACACCGTTGGCTATACGCCCTACCCGGAGACGGTCACGAAGGCCTTCGTCGAGGAGGCGACCGCGACGGGCATCGATATCTACCGCATCTTCGACGCGCTGAACAACGTCGAGTCGATGCGGCCTGCCATCGATGCGGTCCGCGAAACCGGCACGTCGATCGCCGAGGTGGCGATGAGCTACACCGGTAACCTGACCGACCCGAGTGAGAACCTCTACACACTGGACTACTACCTCAAACTGGCCGAGCAGATCGTCGACGCCGGTGCGCACGTCCTGGCGATCAAGGACATGGCCGGACTGCTGCGCCCGCACGCGGCCACGGTGTTGGTCGGCGCGTTGCGCAGCCGCTTCGACCTACCGGTGCACGTGCACACCCACGACACCCCCGGTGGACAGCTGGCCACCTATGTCGCGGCGTGGCAGGCCGGCGCCGACGCAGTCGACGGGGCGTCCGCGCCGCTGGCCGGCACCACGAGCCAGCCCGCGCTGAGTTCGATCGTCGCGGCGGCCGCGCACACCGAGTACGACACAGGTCTATCGCTGTCCGCGGTGTGCGATCTGGAGCCGTACTGGGAGGCGCTGCGAAAGGTCTACGCGCCCTTTGATGTTGCAGTGTCGGGCCCGACGACCCCGACGGGACGGGTGTATCGCCACGAGATTCCGGGCGGTCAGCTGTCCAACCTGCGTCAGCAGGCCATCGCGCTGGGATTCGGTGATCGCTTCGAGGAGATCGAGGCCAACTACGCTGCCGCCGATCGCATCCTGGGCCGGCTGGTGAAGGTGACGCCGTCGAGCAAGGTGGTCGGCGACCTCGCGCTCGCACTGCTGGGCGCCGGCATCAGCGCCGACGAATTCGCCGCGGATCCGGCACGGTTCGACATTCCCGACTCGGTCATCGGGTTTCTGCGCGGTGAACTCGGCGACCCGCCGGGCGGTTGGCCGGAACCGTTGCGCACCAAAGCGCTTGCCGGACGCTCGCCGGCCGGGCCCACCGAGGAGCTGGCCGCCGAGGACGAGTCGGCGTTGGCGCAACCGGGCGTGACACGGCAGGCCACGCTGAACCGGCTGCTGTTTCCCGGGCCGACAAAGGAATTCGAGGCGCATCGGGATTTGTACGGTGATACCTCCAGCCTGTCGGCCAATCAGTTCTTCTACGGACTTCGCCACGGCGACGAACATCGAGTCAGGCTCGAGCGCGGTGTGGAGCTGTTGATCGGTTTGGAGGCGATCTCGGATCCCGATGAACGCGGCATGCGCACCGTGATGTGCATCTTCAACGGGCAACTCCGGCCCGTGGTGGTGCGTGACACCAGCATCGCCAGCGAGGTACCCGCCGCGGAGAAGGCCGATCGGTCCAACCCCGACCACGTCGCCGCCCCCTTCGCCGGTGTCGTCACCGTCGCGGTATCCGTCGGTGACAAGGTCGACGCTGGACAGACCATCGCCACCATCGAGGCCATGAAGATGGAAGCCGCCATCACCGCGCCCAAGGCAGGCGAGGTCGGCCGCGTCGCGGTCTCGGCGACCGCACAGGTCGAAGGCGGCGATCTACTGGTGGTGGTCAGCTGACGCGCATCGTCGCCGGCACCCTGGGTGGACGGCGAATCACGGTGCCCCGCACCGGAACCCGCCCTACCACCGATCGCGTCCGGGAATCGCTGTTCAATCTGCTGACGGCGCGCCTTGACCTGTCCGGGCACTCCGTCCTGGATCTGTACGCCGGCTCGGGAGCGTTGGGCCTCGAGGCGCTGTCCCGCGGAGCCGCATCGGCGGTATTCGTCGAATCAGACCACCGTGCTGCCGGCGTCATTGACAAGAACATCGCCGCGCTCGGCGCGACAGGGGCCACGGTGCGGCGCGCTGCGGTCACCGCCGTGCTCGCAGGCAGTGCGCAGTCCGTCGACTTGGTGCTCGCCGACCCGCCCTACGACGTAGACGCCGGCGAGATCGAAACTGTCCTCGCCGCACTGACAAATGGCGGATGGACAGCCACCGGGACCGTGGCCGTCGTCGAACGCCCGGCGTCTTCTCCGATGCTGGCATGGCCCGATGGCTGGCAAGTATGGCCGTCCCGGACGTACGGCGACACCCGGCTGGAACTGGCCGAGCGCTGCTAATCCCCGGGTCGCTTCGCGCCTGCCCGCCGGATCCTGAGCTGCCCTGTACCGTCGTTCCCCATGAGCGGCGCCGTATGCCCGGGCTCCTTCGACCCGGTAACGCTGGGCCATATCGACGTCTTTGAGCGCGCAGCGGCCCAATTCGACGAGGTCGTCGTCGCGGTGCTGGTCAATCCGAACAAAAAGGGGATGTTCAGCCTCGACGAGCGCATCGCGATGATCGAGGAATCCACGCCGCACTTGCCCAATCTGCGCGCGGAGTCCGGTGAAGGCTTGGTGGTCGACTTCGTCAAGAAACGCGGATTGACCGCGATCGTCAAAGGTCTGCGCACGGGAACCGACTTCGAATACGAGCTGCAGATGGCGCAGATGAACAAGCACATCGCGGGTGTCGACACGTTCTTTGTCGCCACGACGCCGACCTATTCGTTCGTGTCGTCCTCGCTGGCGAAGGAAGTCGCGACGCTCGGCGGCGACGTCTCCGGGCTGCTGCCCGAGCCGGTCAACGTGCGCTTACAGGCCAAGCTCGAGGGTTGACCCAGGACTTGCACGGGTAACCCACTGAGTGGCGCACAGCCCTCAGCGCCCCAATTCGATTGCAAGAAAGTGTGGTTACCCCCATGGTCGAAACATTCGTCCAGTCGACCGACGACGTCGTCAAGTTCCTCAAGGACCAGCACAACTTGATCAAGGACATGTTCGAGGAGGTTTTTTCGGCATCGTCGGATGACGCTCGCCGCACAGCGTTCACCGAACTGCGTCAACTCCTGGCGGTACACGAGACCGCCGAAGAGATGGTGGTTCACCCACGGGTCCGCCACGAGGTCGACGGTGGCGACGTCATCGTCGACGCGCGTCTCCTCGAGGAGCACGACTCCAAGGAAGTTCTGTCGGCGCTCGAGGCGATGGACATCGGCTCCCAGGAGTTTCTCGATGAGTTGTCGCTGTTCCGCGGCTCGGTGCTCGACCACGCCCAGCGCGAAGAACTCGAGGAGTTCAACCGCTTGGAGCGTGAACTCGACGCCGATGACCTCGGCCGGATGGCCAAGGCGGTACTGGCGGCGGAGGCGATCGCGCCGACCCGCCCGCACGCGGGAGTGGAGAGCGCCAAGGCCAACTTCGTGGTCGGCCCGTTCGCCTCGATGCTCGACCGGGCCCGCGACGCGATCGCCGCAGCCATCCGCTAAGTCGCGCTGTTTGCTGACAACTCGGGGGATGTGGCGACCGGTCGTGTTGACATAATGTGCATAGAGCAATGCAGACGGGCCTGGCGGCCTGGTGGACTGGAGATCTCGTGACACGGCAAGAAGCAGCTGACGCGCGACACACCGCGTCGGAAGCTGAGTCACAGCAGTAACACCAGGCACACTGGTAACTGTCAACTACGCCTGGAGGGTGTTGCCGTGTACCGAGTATTTGAAGCGCTCGATGAGTTGGGCGCAATCGTTGAAGAAGCGCGCGGCGTGCCGATGACCGCAGGCTGCGTCGTGCCTCGCGGAGATGTCCTCGAGCTGATCGACGACATCAAGGACGCCATCCCCGGCGAGCTCGATGACGCCCAGGACGTTCTGGACGCTCGCGACTCGATGTTGCGTGAGGCCAAGGAGCATTCCGGGTCCATGGTGTCCTCGGCGACGGCCGAGGCGGATTCCCTGGTCAACCACGCCCGTCAGGAGGCTGATCGGCTGCTGGCCGATGCCAAGTCGCAGGCTGACCGAATGGTCGCAGAGGCCCGCCAGCACAGCGAGCGCATGGTTGGAGAGGCCCGTGAGGAGGCGAATCGCCTCGCTACCACGGCCAAGCGGGAGTACGAGGCCAGCGCGGGACGTGCGAAGAACGAGGCGGACCGGCTCATCGAGAACGGCAACCTCGCCTACGAGAAGGCCGTTCAAGAAGGCATCAAAGAGCAGCAGCGACTGGTTTCGCAGACCGAGATCGTCCAGACCGCGACATCGGAGGCCACCCGCCTCATCGACTCGGCGCACGCCGAGGCGGACCGGTTGCGCGGCGAATGCGATATCTATGTCGACAGCAAGCTGGCTGAATTCGAGGACTTCCTCAACGGAACTCTGCGGTCGGTGGGTCGCGGTCGGCATCAACTGCGGACCGCCGCGGGGACGCACGACTACGCAGCTCGATAGGCCATGGGACGGTCGCCGTAAGATCGACTCTTATGGCGACGCATGCGAAGGCGGCGGCGCGGCGCGCGTCCAGATCGCCGCTTGTGCTGAATATCTCCAGGCTGGGACGCAGGCCCGGTTCGATGATGACGGTGTCGGAGACTGTCCCTAGCCCGATGCGTATCGGGCTGGACCTGATCGCCATCGACGAGGGCGCCCCGCTGGACCTCGATCTGCGGATCGAATCCGTCTCCGAGGGTGTTCTGGTCTCCGGGACCATGTCCGCCCCCACCGCGGGTGAGTGTGCGCGCTGTCTGTCGCCGATCACCGGGCACGTCGAGATCTCGATCACCGAGCTGTTCGCCTACCCCGACAGCGCCACCGAAAAGACCACCGAGGCCGACGAGGTCGGCCGCGTCATCCAATCGGGGGGAGCCGACACCGTCGACCTCGAGCAGCCGATCATCGATGCGGTCGGGCTGGCATTGCCGTTCGTGCCGCTGTGCGGACCCGACTGCGCCGGCCTGTGTCCTGACTGCGGAGTACCGCTGGCCACCGCGGAACCGGGACACCAGCACGACAAGATCGACCCACGCTGGGCCAAGCTCTCCGGCATGCTCGACACTGTCGGCGGAGCCGACGATCCCACTGAGGACAGTCGTGACTGATCACGCGTCGCTGCTCAAGGCGCTGGGAGTCGACCTGCCCGAGGAACTGCTCACCATCTCGCTCACTCACCGCAGTTACTCCTACGAGAACGGCGGACTCCCCACCAACGAGCGCTTGGAGTTCCTCGGCGACGCCGTGCTCGGACTGACCATCACCGAGGAGCTCTACCACCGACACCCCGATCGCAGCGAGGGTGATCTGGCCAAGCTGCGCGCGAGCATCGTCAACACCCACGCGCTGGCCGAAGTCGGTCGTCAGCTGTCAGACGACGGGTTGGGCGCCCACCTGCTGCTGGGCAAGGGTGAGGAGAACTCCGGCGGTGCCGGCAAAGCCAGCATCCTCGCCGACGGCGTCGAATCCCTGCTCGGTGCAATCTATGTGGAGCATGGCGCCGCCACCGCGCGGGAGGTGATCCTGCGGCTGTTCGCCTCGCTGTTGGACACCGCACCGACCCTGGGCGCGGGGCTGGACTGGAAGAGCAGTCTGCAGGAGCTCACCGCGTCGCGGGGCATGGGTGCGCCGTCGTATTCGGTGACTTCCACGGGTCCCGACCATGACAAGGAATTCACCGCGATGGTGATCATCGCGGGCACGGAGTACGGCAGGGGAGTGGGCCGCACGAAGAAGGAGGCCGAACTCAAGGCGGCCGCGGCGGCGTGGACCGCGCTCACCTCCTCTGCTGACGAAGATGCCTGAACTCCCCGAAGTCGAGGTTGTTCGCCGGGGGTTGGACGCACACGTTGTCGACAAGACCATCACCGCTGTGCGCGTACACCACCTGCGCGCCGTGCGCCGTCACGAGGCCGGACCCGCCGATCTGACGGCGCGGCTGCTCGATTCGCGGATCGTTGGCACGGGGCGACGCGGGAAATACCTGTGGCTGACGCTTGATGACGGCTCGGCGCTGGTCGTCCATCTGGGTATGAGCGGGCAGATGCTGCTCGGGGCGCCGACGAGCGCTGGCGCGAGGAGACAAAGACCTGCGCCGCGCGATGACCATCTGCGGATTGCCGCACTGCTCGACGACGGCACCACGCTGAGCTTCGTGGACCAGCGCACGTTCGGCGGCTGGATGCTCGCCGATGTCGTCACCGTCGACGGCACAGATGTCCCGTTGCCCGTCGCGCACGTGGCTCGCGACCCGCTGGATCCGAAATTCAATCGCGACGGCGTCGTTACGGTGTTGCGCCGCAAGCACTCCGAGATCAAGCGGCAATTGCTCGACCAGACGGTGGTATCGGGCATCGGCAATATCTACGCCGACGAGGCGTTGTGGCGGGCACATGTGAACGGCGCCCGGCTGGCGTCCTCGTTGACGCGCGCCAAGCTGGGGGAGCTACTCGACGCCGCCACCGAGGTGATGACCGAGGCGCTCGGCCAGGGCGGAACATCATTCGACTCGCTGTATGTGAACGTCAACGGCGAATCCGGCTATTTCGAGCGGTCGCTGGACGCCTATGGCCGCGAGGGGGAGCCATGCAGGCGGTGCGGAGCGGCGATGCGGCGGGAGAAGTTCATGAACCGCTCGTCGTTCTACTGCCCACGCTGTCAACCGCGCCCACGGGTCCGGCGGGGTTAGGACTCGCCGAGACTGCGGGGAGATCGCCAAAGCGGCCGATTTCACGATCTGTGAGCAGTCTCGACAAAATGGGGCCATGACCGAACTGTGGGTTGAACGTACCGGGGTGCGCAGCTTCACCGGGCGCAGCACGCGAGGCGCCGAGGTACTCGTGGGCAATGAAGACGTCGAGGGCGTCTTCACCCCGGGCGAGCTGATGAAGATCGCTTTGGCAGCCTGCAGCGGGATGGCCAGCGACGCGCCGTTGCAGCGCCGTCTTGGCGAGGATTACGCGACCACGATCCGGGTATCAGGCCCCGCCGATCGCGAACAGGAGCGCTATCCGCTGCTCGAAGAGCGCATGGAACTCGACCTGTCCGGACTGTCTGATGACGAGCGGGCTCGGGTACTCACGGTCGTCGAGCGGGCGATCGACCAGGTCTGCACCGTTGGCCGCACCCTGAAGTCCGGTGCCAGAGTGACGTTTGAGGTTAATGATGCAGGAGTTAGCTGAGGTACGACTGACCGCGTGGGTGCACGGCCACGTCCAGGGGGTCGGCTTTCGGTGGTGGACCCGGGCGCGCGCCCTGGAACTCGGGCTGACCGGCTACGCGTCGAACCGGCCCGACGGCCGGGTCCAGGTGGTCGCGCAGGGTCAACGGTCGGCCTGCGAAAAGCTACTTGACCTGCTGCAAAACGGTGCCACACCCGGTCGTGTCGACAAAGTCATCGCCGATTGGTCAGAAGTGGGCGAAACGCTATCGGGGTTCACCGAGCGTTAGCCTCCGCGGCGGTAGTGTGGCACGTCGTGCACCTCAAGAGTCTGACGCTGAAGGGCTTCAAGTCGTTTGCTTCGCCGACGACTCTGCGCTTCGAGCCAGGCATCACCTGCGTCGTCGGCCCCAATGGGTCTGGCAAGTCGAATGTGGTGGACGCGCTCACCTGGGTGATGGGCGAACAGGGTGCCAAGACTCTGCGTGGCGGCAAGATGGAAGACGTCATCTTCGCAGGCACGTCCTCGCGTCCGCCGTTGGGTCGCGCCGAAGTCACCGTCACGATCGACAACTCGGACAACTCCTTGCCGATCGAATACTCCGAGGTGTCGATCACCAGGCGGATGTTCCGCGATGGCGGTAGCGAGTACGAAATCAACGGCGCCAGTTGCCGTTTGATGGATGTGCAGGAACTGCTGTCCGACTCCGGCATCGGCCGCGAGATGCACGTCATCGTCGGCCAGGGCAAGCTCTCCGAGATCCTCGAATCCCGTCCCGAGGACCGGCGCGCGTTCATCGAGGAGGCCGCAGGCGTCCTCAAGCACCGCAAGCGCAAGGAAAAGGCCGTCCGCAAGCTCGACTCGATGTCGGCCAACCTGGCGCGGCTGACGGACCTGACGACCGAGTTGCGCCGTCAGCTCAAGCCACTCGGCAGGCAGGCCGAGATGGCGCGGCGGGCCCAGACCATCCAGGCCGACTTGCGTGACGCCCGGCTGCGGTTGGCCGCCGACGACCTGGTCATCCGGACGGCCGAGTTCGAGAACACCAATCAGACCGAGACGACGCTGCGCCGCGAACACGACGATCTGGCCGCCCGACTAGAGGCCAGGACCGTCGACTTGAACGCTCACGAGACGGCGGTGGGCAGCCTCAGCGAGCGCGCGGAATCGGCCCAGCAGACCTGGTTTTCGCTATCGGCGTTGGCCGAACGCGTCAGCGCCACCGTGCGCATCGCCAGTGAGCGGGCGCAGCATTTGGACACCGAGCCCGAAGCTTCGACGGGCCCCGACCCCGACGAGCTGGAGGCCAAGGCCGAAGAGGTGGCCACCCAGGAGCGGCTGCTGCTCGAGGAGCTGGCCGAATCGCGAAGGCGTCTGGAGGCCGCCCGCGCCGAACTCAGCGATTGCGAGGGTGTCGCCGCAGAAGCCGAACGCGCCCATCTGGCCGCCGTCCGCGCCGAGGCCGACCGCCGTGAAGGTGTGGCCCGGCTGGCCGGCCAGGTCGACACGATGCGCACCCGCGTCGAGTCCATCGACGAGACCGTCGCACGGCTGACCAGTGGCATTGAGGATGCCGCGGCAAAAGCCCAGCAGACACAGGCCGAGTTCGAGATTGTGCAGGGACGCGTCGGTGAACTCGATGCGGGTGAGGTCGGTCTCGACGACCACCACGACCGCACGGTGACCGCGCTTCGGCTCGCCGACGAACGAGTCGCGGAGTTGCAGGCCGCCGAGCGCAGCGCAGAACGTCAGGTGGCGTCGCTGCGTGCCCGCATCGAGGCGCTTTCCGTCGGCCTCGACCGCAAGGACGGCGCGGCGTGGCTACAGAAGAACCACGGTGGCCCAGGACTTTTCGGGTCGATCGCCAATCTGGTCAAGGTGCGCCCGGGCTACGAGGTGGCGATAGCCGCGGTGCTGGGTCCGGTCGCCGACGCGCTTGCCGCCGAGAACTCCGGTGCGGCACGTTCGGCCGTCGCCGCGCTGAAGCAGTCCGACGGCGGACGCGCAGCCATCGTCCTTGGCGACTGGGCTGCGCACTCGGTGCCGAACGCGGGCCCGCCTCCCGAAGGCGCGCTGTGGGCGCTGGACCTCGTCGACGCCCCGCAACGGCTGCAAGGCGCGATCACCGCGATGCTGTCCGGCGTCGCGGTGGTCGGCGACCTCTCCGCCGCGCTGGACGTGGTCGCGGCACGCCCGCAACTGAAGGCCGTCACCGCCGACGGCGACCTGGTGGGCGGGGGCTCCGTCACTGGCGGTTCCGACCGCAAGCCAAGCACGCTGGAGATCGCATCGGAGGTCGAGAAGGCCAAGAGCGAATTGGCAGCGGCCGAGAAGCAGACCGGCGAACTGTCGGCCGCGCTGGCCGGCGCACTCGAAGAGCAGGCCAACCGGCAGGACTCCGCCGAGCAGGCGCTGGCCGCGCTCAACGAGTCCGACGCGGCGATCTCAGCGGTCTACGAACAACTCGGCCGACTCGGTCAGGACGCCCGCGCCACCGACGACGAATGGCAGCGGCTCATTCAACAGCGCAAGGAGCTCGAGGCCGGTCGCGTTCAGACCGTCCAAGAGCTTGCCGAACTCGAGCAACGACTGCACAACGCTCGGCAAGAGCCGACGTTCGAATCCGAACCCGTCGACCGGCACGAGTCGGCGGCAGCAGCCGAGGCCGCCCGCGCGGCCGAGGTAGAGGCCCGCCTGACAGTACGCACGGCCGAAGAGCGTGCCAACGCCGTTCGCGGGCAAGCGGATTCGCTGCGCAGGGCTGCTGCTGCCGAGCGCGACGCCCGGCTGCGCGCCAAGCGCTTACGTGAGGCGCGCGTGCACGCGGCAGCGGTTGCGGCGGCCGTGGCGGAGGCCGGCCGTCTCGTCGCGCAGCGACTCAGCGCCGCGGTGGCGATTGCGTCGCGGGCACGCGACGATGTCGCCGCCGAGCGTCAACACGGGGCGGGAGCATTGGCGAAGGCGCGCGAAGAGGTCAACGAGCTGGGCGCCAAGATCGCGGCACTCACCGACGCCTTGCACCGCGACGAGATCGCCAAAGCTCAAGCGGCACTTCGTATCGAACAGCTCGAGCAGCACGTCCTCGAGAGCTTCGGAATGGCTGCCGCCGATCTCGTCGCCGAGTACGGCCCCGATGTTTCGCTCGCACCATCGGAGCTGGAGATGGCCGAATACGAGCAGGCGCGCGAACGCGGAGAACAGGTGACGGCCCCCGCGCCCATGCCATTCGACCGGCCAACCCAGGAGCGCCGCGCCAAGAAGGCCGAGCGTGAGCTCAACGAACTGGGCCGGGTAAACCCGTTGGCCCTGGAGGAATTCGCCGCTCTTGAGGAGCGCTATAACTTCCTGTCCACCCAGCTTGAGGATGTCAAAGCGGCGCGCAAGGATCTGCTCGACGTCATCGACGACGTCGACGCTCGCATCCTTCAGGTGTTCGCCGAGGCGTACACCGACGTGGAACGTGAGTTCCGAGAAGTTTTCTCGGCTCTGTTCCCCGGTGGCGAGGGCCGGTTGCTGCTGACCAACCCCGACGACATGCTCACCACCGGCATCGAGGTCGAGGCCCGCCCGCCGGGCAAGAAGATCAAGCGGCTGTCGCTGCTGTCCGGCGGTGAGAAGTCGCTGACCGCTGTCGCGATGCTGGTGGCCATCTTCCGTGCTCGGCCGTCGCCGTTCTATGTCATGGACGAGGTGGAGGCCGCGCTCGACGACGTGAACCTGCGCCGTCTGCTCGGTCTGTTCGAACAGCTGCGCAGTCAGTCGCAGCTGCTCGTCATCACGCACCAGAAGCCGACGATGGAGATCGCCGACGCGCTCTACGGCGTGACGATGCGTGACGACGGCATTACCGCTGTGATCAGCCAGCGCATGCGCGGCCAGGAGCTGGTGGGCGCCGCCAACTAGTGGCGATTTGTGCACGATTTCCGGCGCTGAACGCCGATTTCCGTGCACAAATCACAGCGGGGTGACGCCGCCCTCGCGGAGTTCGGTGAGGTTCGCCGCGCCGCAGCCGTGCAGGCAGATCAGGAGCTCGTCGATGAAGCGTTGCAGCCAATCCGTCACGGCGGCAGACGATTCGATCGCCGGTGCCAGCAGAGGACGAGCAACCGACACCATATCGGCGCCGAGCGCGAGCGCCTTGGCCGCGTCCATCCCGGTGCGGATGCCGCCAGAAGCAACCAGTGGAACGCCGGGCAGCGTGCGCCGAACTTCCAGTAGTGCCTGTGCGGTCGGAATTCCCCACTCGGCAAGCGCCGGATAGCGGATCTCGCCGTACCGGACGAACTGCTCGACGCGCGCCCAGGATGTACCGCCGGCCCCGGCGACATCCACCGCCGCGATCGGGCAGTCTGCAAGTTCCGCGGCCGCCCTGGCTCCGATACCGTGGCCGACCTCCTTGAGCATCACCGGATAGCCGATGGACCCCGCGACGTCACGCAGGCGTTCGATCGAACCCGAGAAGTCGGTGTCGCCCTTGTGTTGCATGGCTTCCTGCAGCGGATTTGCATGCACCGCAAGGGCATTGGCGTTGACCTGATCCAACGCCTTGACCAGCGCGGGCATGGTCTGCGCGGTCAGTTGGCTGAGCCCGATGTTGCCGATCAGCAGAACGTCGGGCGCTATGTCGCGTACACGGAAGGTGGCCGAGGCCGAACCGTCGTCGAGCATGATGCGCTGCGATCCCAGCATCATGCCGATGCCGAGCTGCTGGGCCGCGCCGGCCAGGTTGCGATTGATGGTGCCGGACAGCTCGGCGCCACCGGTCATCGGACCGATGAGCACCGGAGCGTGTAAGCGCATGCCCAGGAAATCTGTTCTGAGCTCGACGGACCCGAGGTCGGTCTGCGTGAGCGCGTTGTAGGGCAACTGATAGCGCTCCAAGCCGGTGGTCACCGTCTGGAAGTCGACAGCCTCGCTCAGGCACACGTCGATGTGTCGTCGTTTGCGGGTTTCCATGAGACCGCCGGAGCTCCCGGGCGCAGAAGTCACCGGTTACCCCTCCTGACACAATGACGTGGTGACGGGATCTGTCGAGATTGGTGTGTGGATCGCGGTCGCGGTCATCGCTGTACTGCTCATTGCCGCGCTCGTCGTGGGCCTGGTGCGGTATCGGCGCCGACAGATCCGCTTGTCGTCTGCAGACACCGCTACTCCTGTCGACCGCTCTGGCGGCTATACCGCCTCGTCAACCATCACATTCTCGCAGTCAGCACCAGCTGAGCCGGTCGAACGGATCGACACCAGCGGGCTGCCCGCCGTCGGCGATGATGCCACCATCCCGCGCGACGCTCCGAAGCGGCCCATCGCGGACGTCAAGCTGCCCGAGCCGCCGGTAGTCGAAGAACCGCCTGCGGCACCTGCCGATATCGAGCCGAAGGCGCGGGCGCTTGACGAGATCGCGCCGGCGGACGGCCGGTTGGAGAGGCTGCGGGGGCGGCTTGCCAAGTCGCAGAACGCGATGGGTCGCAGCATGCTCGGCCTGCTCGGCGCAGGTGACCTAGACGAAGACTCCTGGCAGGACGTCGAGGACACGCTCCTGATCGCCGATCTGGGCCCCGTGGCGACCGAATCGGTCGTCACCGCGTTGCGGTCGCGGATGGCCAGCAGTCGCGTGCGTACCGAGGCGCAAGCCCGTGAGGTGCTGCGCGAGGTACTGATCGAGGAGTTGCGACCCGACCTGGACCGCTCCATCAAGGCGCTTCCACACGCCGACAAGCCGTCGGTGCTACTTGTCGTCGGCGTCAACGGCACCGGCAAGACGACGACCGTGGGCAAGCTCGCACGGGTGCTGGTGGCCGACGGCCGCCGCGTCGTGCTGGGAGCAGCCGACACCTTTCGCGCCGCCGCTGCCGACCAGCTCCAGAGTTGGGCGTCTCGAGTCGGAGCCCAAGTGGTGCGCGGCCCCGAGGGCGCTGACCCGGCGTCGGTGGCGTTCGACGCGGTGGACGCCGGTGTCGAGGCAGGCGCCGACGTCGTCGTCATCGACACCGCGGGGCGCCTCCACACCAAAACGGGCCTGATGGACGAATTGGGCAAGATCAAACGGGTGGTGAGCCGGCGCGCTGAGGTCGACGAGGTGCTGCTGGTACTCGACGCCACGATCGGTCAGAACGGTCTGCCGCAGGCCCGCGTGTTTGCCGAAGTCGTTGACATCACCGGTGTGGTGCTCACCAAACTCGACGGCACCGCCAAGGGCGGAATCGTGTTCCGTGTGCAGCAGGAGCTGGGTGTGCCCGTGAAACTCGTCGGTCTTGGCGAGGGCCCCGACGACCTTGCGCCATTCGAGCCCGCCGCGTACGTCGACGCGCTGCTCGGCTGATGCGGCGCCGCTCCGCGCCACATTATCCATGCCTTTTCGCCAGCGAAACATGAGCGTAACCGGGTTCGCGGTTGCGTTCACATTGCCGAAACGTGAACGCATCACCGGCGAAACGCGTGGAACAGAGTCTCTTCGTGAGGCCGATCTGTCGGCGCATTTCGCAAGGAGGTTCACACAAAGTGGTATCAGCCGTACCTCTAGTACTACCTGACGATGCATTCGCACCGTTCGGCCCTGACGGGCTGAGCTCGGGCGACACCGCCTGGGTACTGACCGCCGCAGCGCTGGTGTTGTTCATGACGCCGGGGCTGGCGTTTTTCTACGGTGGACTGTCCCGGCAGAAGTCGGTACTCAACATGATGATGATGTCATTCGGCTCCATCGGAGTTGTCAGCGTCATCTACATCCTGTGGGGCTACTCGATGTCGTTCGCTTCGGCACACACTGACGCTGACCCGGGCCTCTTCTTCGACAGTCCGCTTTCGTTATTCGGAGTGAGTCAGCTTCTAGAAACCCAGGAGGTCGGCGACGAGACGCTTTACGTGCTCGGCGGATTCGGCTCGGTGCCCGCGATTGTCTGGATGGGTTTCCAGCTCACCTTCGCCGTGATCACGGTCGCGCTGATCAGTGGCGCCGTCGCCGAGCGGATGAAGTTCGGGACGTGGTTGTTGTTCGGTGGCATCTGGGCCACGCTGGTGTACTTCCCGCTCTCGCACATGGTGTGGGGCGGTGGCATCCTTTCCGGCGCTGAGAAGGGCATCGCTTCTTGGCTTTTCGGCTATGACGCAGAAGCCGGGGCGGCCAATGTCCCGCCAATCGACTTCGCGGGTGGCACCGTTGTTCACATCAACGCCGGTATGGCCGCATTGGTGCTGGCGCTGCTGCTCGGGAAACGGGCCGGTTTCGGCAAGACGCCTTACCGCCCGCACAACATTCCGTTCGTGATGTTGGGTGCCGCGATTCTGTGGTTCGGTTGGTTCGGCTTCAACGTAGGTTCCGAGGGCGCGGCAGACATGCTCGCGGGTCAGGTGTGGGTCAACACCACGGCGGCCACCGCCGCGGCGATGCTGTCCTGGTTGCTGGTGGAACGGATCCGTGACGGTCACGCCACCAGCGTCGGTGCCGCATCGGGCATCGTCGCCGGTCTGGTGGCGATCACGCCGGCGTGTGGCTCTCTCACTCCGGTGTGGTCGCTGGTCCTGGGTGCCGTCGCGGGAATTCTGTCGGCCCTGGCAATCGGTATGAAGTACAAGTTCGGTTACGACGACTCGCTCGACGTCGTCGGCGTCCACCTCGTCGCGGGTCTGTGGGGCACCATCGCCATCGGGTTCTTCGCGACCGACACCGGTTTGTTCGTCGGCGGCGGATTCCAGCAGTTGGTTGTGCAGGCGGTAATCGCGTTGGTGGCAGTCGCCTTCACCGGGATCATGACCGTAATCATCGCGTTCATCGTGAAGCCGTTTGGCTGGCGAGTTTCCACGGAAGACGAAGAAACTGGTATCGATGAGACCGAACACGCTGAAACGGCTTATGAGCTCGCCTGATCGGCAACAATTTCATCGGAAGGGATTGACTACATGAAGCTGATTACTGCGATCATCAAGCCGTTCACGCTCGAAGACGTCAAAACCGGACTCGAGCAGACCGGAATTCTCGGAATGACCGTCAGCGAGGTCCAGGGCTACGGTCGCCAGAAGGGTCACACCGAGGTGTATCGCGGCGCCGAGTACTCGGTCGACTTCGTTCCCAAGGTGCGCGTCGAGGTCGTGGTCGATGATTCCGCCGTGGACAAGGTGGTGGATGTGATCGTCCAGGCCGCGCGCACCGGAAAGATCGGCGACGGCAAGGTGTGGGTCAGTCCAGTTGACACGGTCGTGCGGGTACGCACCGGCGAGCGTGGAACGGACGCCCTTTGATCAGTCCGAAGAGATAGAAAGTCTCACCCGGCCGTTGCATCGTGAGCGTTTACAGGTTTGAGGCCGGGGAGGACACGAAATGACAGAGCAGAGACGAGATTCCGTTGCCGGGCCCCCACGTTGGGTGGGCCCGGCGGCGGGCTCGTTACGGCCCGCGAAGGATCTTGCCGCTGCCGCCAAGCAGCTGCTGACCAACGATGCCCGGCAACTGGATTCGGCGGCGCTGCGGGATGCGCTGCTCGATCTGCACGAATTCTGGCTCACCACAAAGGCCACCGAGATCGGCATCACGTCGACCAGCGGCTTCGCCATCGTCGCGACCGGTGGGCTGGGCCGAGGCGAACTGGTGCCCTACTCGGATCTTGACCTGACGCTGTTGCACGACAACATGCCTCAAGATGTCGTCGCACAGGTCGCCGATTTGCTGTGGTATCCGTTGTGGGATGCCAACATTCGTATCGATCACAGTGTCCGCACGGTGCCGGAGGCGCTGACTGTCGCCGGCGAGGATATCTCCGCCGGACTGGCCATGCTCGAAGCGCGACACATCGCGGGTGATTCGGACCTGTCGACTCTGCTCATCGCGGGAACCAGGCGACAGTGGCGTACCGGAGTCGCTGCGCGCTTCGACGGACTTGTCGAGCACACCCGCGCGCGGTGGCAGCGCAGTGGCGAGATCGCCCACCGCGCAGAGCCCGATCTCAAATGCGGACGCGGTGGCCTGCGCGACGTTCAGTTGCTCAACGCACTGGCGATCGCCCAGCTCGCCGATGTCTATCCCAGCCGATCTCTGGCGTCCCCCACCGAGACACTGGGGGAGGCGCACATGACACTGCTGAATGTGCGCACCGAGCTGCATCGGGTCGCCGGGCGCGGGCGCGACCTTCTGCTCGCCCAGCATGCCGACGAGATCGGCGCCGCATTGCAGATCGGTGACCGATTCGATTTGGCCCGCATGCTTTCCGACGCCGCACGCACCATCAGCTTTTATGTCGACGCCGGTATTCGCACCGCAGGCAATGCGCTGCCGAGACGTGGACTCGCGGCGTTTCGAAGGCCCACGCGCCGTCCCCTCGACGAAGGCGTCATCGAATTCGCAGGCGAGGTCATCCTCGCGCGCGATGCACGCCCCCAACGGGACCCCGGCCTGATCTTGCGGGTGGCGGCCGCCTCGGCCACCACCGGGTTGCCGATGGCGGCGTCCACCCTGGCTCGTCTCGCCGAGAACGCGCCGGAATTGCGTACCCCGTGGCCCCGCCAAGCGCTCAAGGACCTGCTCGTCATGCTGGCGGCGGGCCCGACGGCGGTGGCCACCATCGAGGCGCTTGACCGTACCGGCCTGTGGGGCCGCCTCTTTCCGGAATGGGGCGCGGTGCGCGACCTTCCGCCACGCGACGTCGTACACATCTGGACGGTCGACCGCCATCTCGTTGAAACCGTTTCGCGGGCAAGCGCATTCACTACCAGGGTGTCGCGACCCGATCTGTTGGTCCTTGGCGCGCTGTGCCATGACATCGGTAAGGGCCGCGGCGGCGACCATAGCGTGATCGGTGCGGATCTGGCGGTCCAGATCGGCACCCGCCTCGGCCTGTGGCCCTCGGACGTCGAGATCCTGTCCAAGGTGGTGCGCCACCATCTGTTGCTGCCGCACACCGCGACCCGGCGCGATCTGCAGGACCCCAACACCATCGCGTTGGTGGTCGACGCGCTCGACGGTGATCTCGTGGTGCTCGAACTGCTGCACGCACTGGCCGAGGCGGACTCGCTGGCGACCGGTCCTGGGGTATGGGGTGACTGGAAGGCGTCTCTCATCGGTGATCTCGTGCATCGCTGCCGCCTGGTGATGGCCGGTGAACCGCTGCCGCAGCCCGATCCCATTGACCCGCGCTACCTTTCGCTGGCCGCCGAGGTCGGCATCCACGTCGAC
Organism: Mycolicibacterium tusciae JS617; assembly: GCF_000243415.2. The sequence continues at coordinate 1,906,660 of NZ_KI912270.1, read as the reverse complement.
ATCACACCTGCCGACAGTCCGCACATCTACAACGTCACCATGATCGCGCCGGATCGCCGGGGATTGTTGTCCAAGGCCGCGGGTGTGCTGGCGCTGAACTCGTTGCGAGTGCATTCGGCGTCGGTCAACGCGCATGCGGGTTCGGCGATCAACACCTTCGTCGTGTCGCCCCACTTCGGTTCCCCGCCGGCGGCTGAGCTGCTGCGGCAACAGTGGATCCTCGCTCTCGATGGCGACCTCGACGCGCTCTCGTCCTTGGACAAGCGCGACCGCGACGCCGCGCAGTACGGAACGGCACGCGCCGGTGAGGTGCCGGATGCCGTGCCGATCAACCATGTGATCGCCCCGCCGCGAATCCTGTGGTCTGACGGGGCCGCCTCGGGTGAGTTGGTGGTGCAGATCCGCAGCACCGACCGAGCGGGCCTACTGGCGAGGCTGACGGCGGTCTTCGAACGCGATGGCGTCGACATTGCGTGGGCGAAGGTCACCACGCTCGGTTCGTCTGTCGTCGACCTGTTCGGCATCTCCGCGGCCGGGGACATCGACGCCGTGCGCGCCGGACTCGAGCGCGACCTGTACGCCATTCTGCCCGCACCCGCGCCCGTGAAGCCGGTTTCGGAAGCCAGTTAGGATCCGGCGGGCCGGGCCCACGGCCGCAGGTCACGGGAGAGCGGAGCGGCACGGGGAAGTAGGGTGGACCGCGTGTTTGAATCGCTTTCCGACCGGTTGACCGGCGCCCTACAGGGGCTGCGCGGTAAGGGTCGGTTGTCCGACGCTGACATCGATGCCACGGCCCGCGAGATTCGGCTGGCATTGCTCGAAGCCGACGTGTCGTTGCCGGTGGTACGCGATTTCGTCGCACGCATCAAGGAGCGTGCCAAGGGCGCCGAGGTGTCCGGTGCGCTCAACCCCGCCCAACAGGTCGTCAAGATCGTCAACGAGGAACTGATCACCATCCTCGGCGGCCAGACGCGCCAGCTGGCGTTCGCCAAGACCCCCCCGACGGTCATCATGCTCGCCGGCCTCCAGGGCTCTGGTAAGACCACCCTGGCAGGCAAACTCGCAAAATGGCTCAAGGGGCAAGGCAACGCCCCGCTACTGGTGGCGTGCGACCTGCAGCGTCCCGGCGCCGTCAACCAGCTCCAAATCGTCGGGCAGCGCGCGGGTGTCGACGTCTTCGCCCCCCATCCCGGCACCGTTGAGGGTTCTGACGACTCGGCGCCGGGCGACCCCGTCGCGGTGGCGTCGGCGGGCATCGCCGAAGCCAAGGCCAAGCACCACGACGTCGTGATCGTCGACACCGCAGGCCGCCTTGGCATCGACGAGGAGCTGATGCGGCAGGCCGGCGCGATCCGCGACGCCGTCAACCCCGACGAAGTGATCTTCGTGCTCGACGCGATGATCGGCCAGGACGCCGTCAACACCGCCGAGTCGTTCCGTGAGGGCGTCGGCTTCACCGGTGTGGTGCTGACCAAGCTCGACGGCGACGCCCGCGGCGGTGCGGCGCTGTCGGTGCGAGAGATCACCGGTGTGCCGATCCTGTTCGCGTCGAGCGGCGAGAAGCTCGAGGACTTCGACGTCTTCCACCCCGACCGGATGGCCAGCCGCATTCTGGGCATGGGTGACGTGCTCTCGCTCATCGAGCAGGCCGAGCAGGTGTTCGACGCCGAGAAGGCCGAGGAAGCTGCCGCGAAGATCGGCAGCGGCGAGCTCACGCTGGAGGACTTCCTCGAGCAGATGCTGGCGATCCGCAAGATGGGCCCGATCGGCAACCTGCTGGGCATGCTGCCCGGCGCGGGCCAGATGAAGGATGCGTTGGCGGCCGTCGACGACAAGTCGCTGGATCGGCTGCAGGCGATCATCCGCGGTATGACGCCCGCCGAGCGTGCGGATCCCAAGATCATCAACGGCTCGCGCCGATTGCGCATCGCCAACGGATCCGGTGTGACCGTGGGCGAGGTCAATCAGCTCGTCGAGCGGTTCTTCGAAGCTCGCAAGATGATGTCGTCGATGGCCGGCCAGATGGGCATGCCCTTCGGTCGGAAGGGATCGTCGCGTAAGGCCGCGAAGAACAAGAAGAAGGGCAAGAAGGGCGGGAAGGGGCCGACGCCGCCGAAGGTGCGCAATCCACTGGGTGCCGCAGGAATGCCTGCCGGATTCCCTGACCTTTCCGATATGCCCAAGGGTCTCGACGAGCTGCCTCCCGGTCTTGCCAACATCGACCTGTCGAAGCTGAAGTTCCCGGGCCAGAACTAAGGTGACGGCTTCACGGCCCCTGCACATCAAAGGCCTTGGGCTGCCCGATGAACAGCCGGTCGAATGGTGGATCGTCGACGGCACGCTGAGTGCCGAACCGGTGCGCGACGCCGAAACCGTCTTCGGTGCTGATGGGGCCGGCGGCTGGATCCTGCCCGGCCTCGTCGATGCGCACTGCCACGTCGGGCTCGGCGCTCATGGGCCGACGGATCTGGACGAGGCCATCACCCAGGCCCAGACCGAACGCGACGTGGGCGCGCTGCTGCTGCGCGACGCAGGGTCACCTTGCGACACCCGCAGCCTCGACGACCACGACGACCTGCCGCGGATCATCAGGGCGGGTCGTCACCTCGCCCGGCCCAAGCGGTATCAGCGCGGGTTCGCGATCGAAATGGAGGACGAGTCCCAGCTGCCCGATGCCGTGGCCGAACAGGCGCGGTTCGGCGACGGCTGGGTGAAGCTCGTCGGCGACTGGATCGACCGCGAGGTAGGAGACCTGGCGCCGCTGTGGTCTGACGGCGTGTTGAAGGCGGCGATCGACGCCGCGCACCGCAACGGCGCCCGCGTCACGGCGCATGTGTTCAGTGAGGACGCACTGCCGGGGCTCATCAAGGCCGGCATCGACTGCATCGAACACGGCACCGGGCTGACCGACGACACCATCGATCTGATGGTCGAGTACGGCACGGCGCTGGTGCCCACCCTGATCAACATTGAGAACTTTCCCGGAATCGCAGACAACGCAGCCAAATTCCCGGCCTACGCGCGTCACATGCGAGACCTCTACGAGAAATGCCCGTCGCGCATCGCCGCCGCGCGGGAAGCGGGCGTGCCGATCTATGCGGGCACCGATGCGGGCAGCATGGTGGCCCACGGTCGGATCGCCGACGAGATCGACGCGCTCAAGGGCATCGGGATGAGTCCGACCGAGGCGTTGGGTTCGGCGTGCTGGAGCGCCCGGGAGTGGTTGGGCCGCCCGGGTATTGAGCACGGGGCCTCGGCCGACCTGGTCTGCTACCGCGACGATCCCCGGCGCGGCGCTGACGTCGTCAACAACCCGGATTTGGTGATTCTTCGGGGCATGGTCCACCGCTAATGGACGTCGTGCGGTGCTGCACATACGTTTTGGGACGGCCATTGGCACCGTCGCGGTTGAATGCGCAGTCCTTACTTGGAAGTGAGGTGCGGCGGGGGTCTCCCTATCGGCCCGCAGGCTGGCTGAAACCCCAGTCGAACAGTCGGGTCGCCTGACCGTACAGATCGCCGGTGCCGTACATCTCCACCACCACGAGTCGGCGGTTGCCCCGCTGCGCGGCGGCGACATACGTGTGGCGCGCGAGGTTGGTGAACCCGGTTTTGCCTGCGAATGCGCCGGGGTAGCGGGTCAGTAGTTCGTTCTGGTTGGTGATCGTCTTGCCGGGGAACTGAGCCGACGGCGATCGCATGATGTGCGCGATCAGGGGGTAGGTCAGGGCCGCGCGGTAGATCACCGCGAGATCGAGGGCAGTGGTGGTGGATTCCCATCCCGGCCCGTCGAGCCCGGAAGGGGACGAGGCCTTGGTGGAACGAGCGCCGATGGCGGCGGCCTTACGGTTCATCGCGGGTACCGCCACTCCTTGTCCGCCGAGCATGTCGGCGAGCATGTTGGCGGCGTCGTTACCCGACACCATCAGCAGGGCCTCCAGCAGCTGCTGGACGGTGTACGGCTGGCCGGGCTTCAACCCCACGCAGGAGCATTCGACCTCGGTGTGCGACGAATTGGCGCGTGCGAAGTTGTTCGGGCGCAGGTTGTCCAGCACCACCATCGCCAGCAGCGGTTTGATGGTGCTTGCGGGCGCATGCGGCTCATTTGCGTTGCGGGAGGCCAGGATTGCGCCGGTATCCAGATCGGCAAGCACCCATGCCTGCGCAGGGCCGTCTGGCAGCGCGACGGCGCCGACCGGTTCGACAGCCGGCTGGGCTGCCGCGAGGGCATTGGCCGAGCACAGACTGATCGCTGCGATCGCCAACGCCGCCAACAACTTTCGCACGGTTGCCGAGGGTAACTGGCGCGTTCTCCTTCGCGGTCTCGAACGCGTTGCGATTCAGCAACTTTGCATCGGCTACAGCGCGCCGATGGTGGCATTCCGGTCGAGCGCAAAGCCCCAATCCAGCAGGCTGGCGGCCTGATCCCAGTACGTCGGCTGCCCGGGCTTGTCCATTCCGAACATCAGCGCGACGATCAGGCGCCTGCCGTTGCGGTTGGCCGCGCCGACGAACGTCTTCTGCGCAATGTCGGTGAAGCCCGTCTTGCCGCCGATCGCGCCGGGATAGCGCTTGAGCAACTCATCCTGGTTGACCAGCACTTTGTCGCCGGTCTTCGTGGGAAAAACGGCAGTCGGCTGGGCGGTGATCTGTGCGAACACCGGGTTGGCCATGGCGGCGCGGAAGATGACCGCGAGGTCGTGCGGCGAGGACCACATGTCGATACCGGGACCGTCGAGACCCGACGGTGAGCCGGCGTTGGTGCCGTATGCGCCGAGCAGTGCCGCGTGGGCGTTCATCTTCATCACGGCGACGTCCTGACCGCCGAGCATGCTGGCGAGGGTGTTGGCGGCGTCGTTGCCCGACACCAGCAGCAGTGCCTCCAGCAGCTGGCGTGCGGTGTAGACCATGCCGGGAGCCACGCCGGCGCAATTGCATTCGACCTTGGTGTCGGCCTCGTTGGCCACGATCGTGGTGTCGAGGGGGAGCTCGTCGAGCACCGTCAACGCGAGCAGGACCTTAATTGTGCTCGCCGGCGCGTACTGGCCGTACTCATCGCGGGCGGCCAGCACCGCGCCGCTGTCCATGTCGGCGAGGATCCAGGCCTGGGCAGGCCCTTCCGGTATTGGCACCGAACCCGATGGCTGGATGACGCCGGCCGGCACGGCTGACGCAACCGCGGTCCCCCCGGCAACCAGGCACAGCGTGGTCGCGATGCAGACAAGAAACCTCCGCATGACGGCTGAGCCTAACGCCAGCCCAGAAATTTGGCCGCGATCGTGTTCAATCGACCCATGTTGAGCCTTGAAGAGATATCGGATCGTTTCGAGATACAGCAGCTGCTGATCGACTACTCGACGGCCATCGACCGGCGACTATTCGACGATCTGGACCGGGTGTTCACGCCGGATGCGTACATCGACTATCGGGAGATGGGCGGGATCGACGGCCGCTTCCCAGAGGTCAAGGCGTGGCTCGCGGAGACGCTGCCGAAAATCTTTAAGGCGCACGCTCACATGCTGGGCAACTTCGACGTACGCATCGACGGTGACACCGCATCGTCGCGAACGTTCTGCTTCAACCCGATGGTGTTCGGCGGGGAGAAGGACCAGGTCATGCTTTGCGGGCTCTGGTACCTCGACGAGTTCATCCGCACGGCCGAGGGTTGGCGGATGAACAAGCGCGTCGAGGAGAAGTGTTTCGACAAGCTGTTGTAGTACCGGCCGTCGCGGGGGATGTGCTCGATTCGCTTGTACGGTCGATTTCGACGTCAGGGCTGCGACCTCGCCTCGCAGGCGCGTTTCTCACGACCATGGTGTCGATCTCGACGATAGGAGCGTGCACGGGAGTTCCGTCCGGAACGTCGGGCGCCGGGCCTAGCGGCGCGCCAGCTTGGCGGCCGCCCGGGTGAGCCGGTCCGAAATACGCACGGAGAACAGTGGATTGAAAAAGTCGGTCCGCAGGCGGGTCAGGATCGAGCTCGTGATGCGCCATTGGCCGTCGATCTTCTCGTACGTCTCGTGATAGTGCCCCCAGCCGTTGAGGTTCAGCCCCGGCGTCAACCGCACGATGTCGTTGAGTGCCCAGATACCGCGCGCGGTCGTCGGTGACGTCAGTTCGATCTCGGGGGCGTGGACTTGATGCACCGTGGGCTGGGTGTTCAGGTTCTTGCGCACGAATGCGACGAACTCGTCGGCGCCGTCGATCACCTTGCCGCCCGACGGCGACGTGTCACTGTGAAAGTCGTCGGCGAAGATGCCGCGCCACGCCTCCCAGTCCTTGATGTCCAGAAACCGGCAGTACCGTGCCTTCAATTGCTTGATGGCTTCGATCTCGAGCAGGGTCTCAGCGGCGTCCACAATCGAGAGGGTAGCGGGCCGGATTTCCACCGATAGGCCCCGTTCTGGCACAATGAGCGGCTGTCTGCCACGCAACTCCGGCTGTGCGGCGGTCACACACGTAAGGCAAAACCGGGTGCAGGCATTCCGCAGGCATCGCTGAATTGCAGCGTGGCAATCACAGGAGACGTCGCTTAACCATGGCTGTAAAAATCAAGCTGACCAGGCTTGGCAAGATTCGCAATCCCCAGTACCGCATCGCCGTCGCTGACGCGCGCACCCGTCGTGATGGCCGTTCCATCGAGGTCATCGGCCGGTATCACCCGAAGGAAGATCCGAGCCTCATCGAGATCGACTCGGAGCGCGCCCAGTACTGGCTCGGCGTCGGCGCACAGCCCACCGAGCCTGTGCTGGCGCTGCTGAAGATCACCGGCGACTGGCAGAAGTTCAAGGGTCTGCCCGGTACCGAGGGCACGCTGAAGGTCAAGGAACCCAAGCCCAGCAAGCTGGACCTCTTCAACGCGGCGCTCGCCGAGGCCGAGGGTGGACCGTCGGGCGAGGCCACCCAGGCCAAGAAGAAGAAGGCGCCCGCCAAGAAGGCCGCCCCCGAGAAGGCCGAGAAGGCTGACGACACCGCTGCCGAGGCTGCACCGGCCAAGACCGAAGCCGCCGCCGAGGGTGCCGAGGCCACGCCGGCCGAGGCCGCACCCGAGTCGTCCGAGAGCTGAGCGCGGCTGTGAGTTCAGTCGTCGTTGACGCCGTCGAGCACCTGGTCCGCGGCATCGTGGACAATCCCGAAGATGTTCGGGTCGATATGGTCACCAGCCGCCGCGGGCGCACCGTCGAGGTGCACGTCCATCCGGAAGACCTCGGCAAGGTCATCGGCCGCGGCGGACGCACTGCGACCGCCCTGCGCACGCTGGTGGCAGGCATCGGCGGTCGAGGCATCCGCGTCGATGTGGTGGACACCGACCAGTAGTAGTAGTTAGGTCAATATGGACCTGGTTGTCGGGCGGGTCGTCAAGGCGCACGGGGTGACCGGCGAACTCGTCGTCGACGTTCGTACCGACGACCCCGAAACCCGCTTCGCTCCCGGAACCAGCCTGCGCGCCCGCCCCAAGGGCGGAACCGAACGCCGTTTCGTCGTCGACTCCGCGCGCCCGCACGGCGGACGACTGCTCGTCCGGCTGGACGGGGTCGCCGATCGCGACAGCGCTGATTCGTTGCGAGGCGCCCTGTTCCTCGTCGATTCCGCGGAACTGCCGGCCATAGCGGACCCCGACGAGTTCTACGACCATCAGCTGGAGGGGCTGCGCGTGCGTACGACCGCGGGAGCCGACGTGGGCACGGTCGCCGAGGTGCTGCACACCGCGGCGGGGGAGCTGCTCTCGGTGCGAACCGAAGACCGTGAGGTGCTCGTCCCATTTGTCAGCGCCATTGTGACGTCGGTGTCGTTGGCCGATCAGATCATCGAGATCGATCCGCCCGAGGGTCTGCTGGATCTGGAATGACGATGCTGCAAATCGATGTGGTGACCGTCTTCCCAGAGTATCTCGATCCACTGCGACAAGCACTGCCGGGCAAGGCAATTGACGCAGGAATCTTCGGGTTAGCGGTGCATGATCTGCGACGCTGGACCCACGACGTGCACCGCTCGGTGGATGACGCCCCCTACGGTGGCGGGCCGGGCATGGTGATGAAAGCGCCGGTCTGGGGTGAAGCGCTCGACGAAATATGCTCCGACGAAACGCTTCTGGTGGTGCCGACACCGGCGGGTCGACTGTTCACCCAGGCCGATGCTCAACGGTGGAGCAATGAGAAGCACCTCGTGTTCGCCTGCGGTCGATACGAGGGCATCGATCAGCGGGTCGCTGACGACGCGGCCCGGCGGATGCGCGTCGAAGAAGTGTCGATCGGCGACTACGTGCTGCCTGGCGGTGAGTCCGCGGCGCTGGTCATGATCGAAGCGGTTGTCCGCCTGCTGCCCGACGTACTCGGCAATCCGGCTTCCCACCAAGATGATTCACACTCCGACGGGGTGCTGGAGGGGCCGAGCTACACCCGGCCGCAGAGCTGGCGCGGCCTCGACGTGCCGGAGATCCTGCTGTCCGGGGACCACGCAAAGATCGCGGCGTGGCGCCGCGAACAGGGTCTGCAGCGCACCCGCGATCGCCGACCCGACCTTTTGGATTGAGCGCGCTCAGTTCACGTACTGCACGCTGCCGTCGAACTCCATGATGCCGAGTTCGACGGCGAGCTCCGGCTCGCGCTGCTGAACCTGGGTGCGGAACTCTCGCAGTGCTGCGGACAACACCTCGGTTTCGTAGGTCCTGTCCATCTTGACCCGATCGCCATAGGCCACCGCGGCGGCGCCGCAGTCCCGGTGCGTCATACCCACGATCCGTTTCACCCAGTGCAGGTCCACGGAGATTTCGAGGTTCTCCCAGAATGTCTCGTGCCAGCCCGCGAACACCGGCGCCACCACGCCGACCGGGCCACCGGCGAAGGCGAACTCGCTGTAGTTGTTCTGCCAGCCGCGATTCGTCATGTATTTCCAGGTGTTGGTGGTGAACCGCGGATCGATGCACTTCATCAGCATCGCCTCGTAGCCTTCGTCGAGCTGCGCTCGGGCCTGCGGCGCGGCGGCCATCGCAGCGACACCGATACCCAGGCTGCCGAGCACCGCGCGCCGGGAAAGCTGCATCGCAACGCGGTCGTTATCTGTCATCGGGAGTGCCGCCCTTCCGCGTGCTATCCACATTGCGAAGAGACTCACGGTAACCGGTTGCCGCGAACTTCTGGCCGGATTGGCCGCGTTTGCAGGCGAATTAGATGCGGCCGCCGGGGAACATCGTCTTGACGGCCTGGGTGACGTGCTCGCGCGCGGCCGCTTCGCCTGTGGGATCCAGCGACCCGATCGCCACGACGTAGCGTCGCCCATGGCCGATCACACCGGTGGACACGTGTAATTGGTTCGCACCGCTCCAACAGCAGAACCACCCCTGTTTGACGGCGACGGGCTCGGCGTAGAGCCCATCGGGAATGCCGAAACGCTGCGGGTAGCCGTCGATCCCCCTCGGCGTCGACTGCGCGAGATTGGCCACGATGACGTTGGCCTGCTCCTGCGGCAGTCCGCCGCTGCCGTTCAGCAGCTTGTCGTAATACCGGACCAGGTCACCCGTGGTGCTCATCGTGAGGTCCCATTTGCCGTTGTACGGCTTTGTCGTGCTCGCAAGGCCGTACCGGTCCACGACGCGGATGATGATGTCACTGCCACCGCTGCGGTTCCAGAAGTTCTCGGCCGCACTGTCATCGGACGATCTCAGCATGACGTCGAGCGCGTTGCGATCAGCGGGCGACAGCTGCGTCTTCCCTTGGGATTCCTGCAGCAACAGGTCGTCGGCGATGAACAGCTTCACCACCGAGGCGATGGGGAACGGCCTATCGTCGCCGCCCGACACCATCTGGCCGGTGTTGCGATCCAACACCACGATCGAGATGTCGGCCCCCGCCGCAACGGCGACCGCCTGCTGGATGCGGCCGTCCAGCCCGGCGAAGCTGGCGGGGGGTTCGTCGAGCGGCGCTTCGGGTAATGGGGCCATGCTGCCCTGCGGCGCGACGACGGTCAGTGCGGACTCCGGAGGCGTGCCGTACACCCTGGCCTCGCACCCGCAGCCGGCGAGCATCGCGACGCTGACGACCGCGACTGCCGTGACCAACTTCGACGCCCCGCGTCGCATGACCCTCCCTCGGCGCCTGAATGGATTAGGGATTCGGGCTCACCACACCGCCATACCCTGTGTAATGCAGCCTAACCGCCAGTGGCCGGTGGCGCTCGGCCAGGCTGTCGCCGCGTGCCGGGTCGTTTATCACCGGATTTCGCTGGATCGGGGCCTATCTGGCACAATTGAGCAGTTGTCTGTGCCGGTCGGGGACCTTCAGTCTCTCCGCCCGCTGCGAGATACACCCCGATACCCGAAAGATCGGCTCGGCGACGCGATTGATTCGCGGCCCCGCAGCCGCCAACAGCAAGGATGTGTCACCGATGAACACGCTGGACTTCGTCGATCAGGCGTCGCTACGCGACGACATCCCGGACTTCAGCCCCGGCGACACCGTGAACGTGCACGTGAAGGTCATCGAGGGCTCCAAGGAACGTATCCAGGTCTTCAAGGGCGTTGTCCTGCGTCGGCAGGGCGGCGGAATCCGCGAGACCTTCACCGTGCGCAAGGAAAGCTACGGCGTAGGCGTCGAGCGGACGTTCCCCGTGCATTCGCCGAACATCGACCACATCGACGTCGTCACCCGCGGTGACGTCCGTCGCGCCAAGCTCTACTACCTGCGCGAGCTGCGTGGCAAGAAGGCGAAGATCAAGGAAAAGCGCTGACTGGCGCGTCCGGCCGACACGCCGGGTTCTGACAGGTGGCAGCCGATGAGCGCGGCGACGAGCATCGCGCTGGCTACCCTGATCCGGTGACTGGATCCCCACAACCCGACGAGCCGAAAAAGAAGCACGGCGCGTTGCGCGAATTCGCGATCCTGATCTCCATCGCGCTGGTCTTGTACTACGTCATGCTGACGTTCATCGCGCGCCCGTACCTCATCCCGTCGGAGTCGATGGAGCCCACACTGCACGGGTGCGCCGGCTGCACCGGCGACCGGATCATGGTCGACAAACTGTCGTATCGGTTCGGATCGCCCGAACCCGGCGACGTTGTCGTCTTCAAAGGTCCACCGAACTGGAACGTCGGATACAAATCCATCCGATCCGACAACGCCGCGGTGCGCTTGATTCAAAACGGACTGTCCTTCATCGGGTTCGTCCCGCCGGACGAGAACGACCTCGTCAAACGCGTGATCGCAGTCGGAGGCCAGACCGTCGAGTGCCGGGTGAATACGGGGCTGACCGTCAACGGGAAGCGCCTCGACGAGCCTTATCTGGACTTCGCCACCATGAATGTCGAACCAAGCAATCCCTACGCCGCGTGTCTGGGCAATGAGTTCGGGCCGGTGACCGTCCCCGAAGGGAAGGTGTGGGTGATGGGCGACAACCGCACCCATTCCGCGGACTCGCGCGCGCATTGCACCAGTACCCCCACCGACGCCCAACGCGGATTGATGTGCACCGGTGACCCGGAGGCGGGCACGGTGCCGGTGGCCAATGTGATTGGAAAAGCACAGTTCATCGCCTGGCCACCGGGCCGATGGGGCGGCGTGGACTCGGTAAATCCTCAGGCGAACCCGCAGACCCAATAGGAGTTTTCGCGATGAGCCGCTTGCGCGAAGAGCAGAGGGCCTGAGTTGCCGGCGACATGGCCTCCACGAACGGTGATCCGGAAGTCCTCCGGCCTGCGCACGCTGGAGTCCGCGCTGTATCGGGGTGGCCTGGGGCCCGTTGCGGGCGTGGACGAGGTGGGCCGCGGGGCCTGCGCGGGGCCGCTCGTGGTGGCGGCATGCGTGCTCGGACCGAACCGGCTCGAGAGCCTGGCGGCACTCGACGACTCCAAGAAGCTCAATGAGAAGGAGCGCGAGCGGCTGTTTCCGCTGATCCGCAGGTACGCGCTGGCCTACCACGTGGTCTTCATTCCGTCGAAGGAGGTCGATCGCCGCGGCGTGCACGTGGCCAACATCGAGGGCATGCGGCGTGCCGTGGCGGGCCTTTCGGTGCGGCCGGGGTACGTGCTGTCCGACGGATTCCGGGTGCCGGGTCTGCCGGCGCCGTCGCTGCCCGTGGTCGGCGGCGATGCGGCGGCGGCGTGCATCGCGGCAGCGAGCGTGCTGGCGAAGGTGAGTCGTGACAGGCTGATGGTCACGATGGAGTCCGAGCATCCGGGCTACGGCTTCGCCGAGCACAAGGGCTACAGCACTCCGGCGCACAGCGCAGCGCTCGCCGAGCTGGGCCCCTGCAGCCAGCACCGGTACTCGTTCATCAATGTGCGTCGGCTGGTGCCCGTGGACCCAGAGGCGAACCCAGAGGTCGACGCGGAGATGGGAACCGTGTGGGTGCCCGAGATCGAACTCGACACCGAACCCGAACCGCAGAGCCGATTCGGGTAGGGGAGGATTGGAATTGCGATGAGTGTGGATATGAAGGACGGCTGAGCTGATGAGTGCCGAAGATCTCGAAAAGTACGAAACCGAGATGGAGCTCTCGCTCTACCGCGAATACAAGGACATCGTCGGGCAGTTCAGCTACGTCGTCGAGACTGAGCGGCGCTTCTACCTCGCTAACAGCGTCGAGCTGGTGCCCCGCAACTCCGAAGGCGAGGTCTACTTCGAGCTGAGGCTGGGCGACGCCTGGGTGTGGGATATGTACCGGCCCGCTCGCTTCGTCAAACAGGTTCGGGTTATCACCTTCAAGGACGTGAACATCGAAGAGGTCGAGAAGCCCGAGCTGCGGTTGCCGGAGTAGCGCCCGAGCGCAGCGATGTCTGAAAACGAGGCAAACGTGTCATTGTGACGTCGTGCGCTCGCTATCAGACTGACCGTATGACTCATACCGGCGCGGAACCCACCTGCGCGACATCGACGGATTTCGGCGCCCTCAGCTGGGCCCATCGCAGCATGGGCCGCATGACGCGAAGGGAGAAGTTGCGCGAATTCGCCAGCGCGAACGGCGTCCTGCTGCACACCGCGCCGGCCCAGATCCGTATGCGGCTCGGCTGGCCGAATCGCGGGGCACGGGCCTTCGACCTCGACGCGATTCCGCTGCCCGACTCGAAGATCGCCCGCGAGGCAGAGCAGGAATGCCGGGAAGCGTCGACGGACCGGCTGATGATGCACTGCTACCGCACCTATGTGTGGGCAACGCTGCTGGCATGGTGCGACCACCTGCGCCCTGATCCCGAACTGCTTTACGTCGCCGCGATGCTCCACGACCTCGCGCTCACCGATAGACATCGCGATGCGAACCCGATGATCTGCTTCGGCGCGCGTGCGGGTGTGATGGCCACAGAGTGGACCCGGGATCGAGGTTGGCCCGAAGATCGGTGCGCCACCGTGGGCGACGCGATCTGCCTGCACCTGAACTCGCGAGTCCATCCCAAGCACGGACCAGAGGCACAGGCATTGCAGGCCGGAGCCGCCCTCGACGTGCTCGGTCTACGAGCGTGGGAACTCGACGGGGACACCGTCGACGCGGTTCACGGGCGCTATCCCCGACTCGACATGCTGGACGGAATCAGCGATTTCGAGGCAGAGGCGCGCCCTGACACGCGAACCCGACTCCTCACGCGCTGGCTGTTGTTCTCGACTTTGGCGCGCCACTCACCGCTCGAACGTCGCGCGTAAAAGTCCCCGCTATGCGCAAATGCGTCGTGATCGTTGCCTACGAGGGCGTGCAGCTACTCGATGTGGCTGGCCCCGCCGACGTGCTGGACACGGCGACCAAGGTGCTGGCCGTCCCGACGGATAAGCGGCACAGTGGGTCGTTCGACGTCGCGCTTGCGGCCGATTTATCCAGCGGCACTGAGGGTTACGCATGCTTGGTTGGTACGCCGGACGGGCGACCGGTGCGTACGTCGAGCGGAATCGTACTAGGTGCGGATGTGTCCCTCGCGGAGGTCAGCAACGTCGACACGCTGATCGTCGCAGGCGCGTTGGCGATGCACTCGCCGTTGGCAGACGACGGTTTGATTCGCGAGCTGGCCCGGCTCGCCGCCCGCGCACGGCTGGTCTGCTCGGTATGCGGTGGCGCATTCCTGCTCGCCCAGGCTGGACTACTCACAGGGCGGCGCGCGACGACGCACTGGGCCGGCTGCAGGCTGCTGGCCGAGAGCTATCCGCGTGTCACTGTGGAACCAGATCGAATCTTCGTGCGGGACGGCAACGTGCTGACCTCGGCCGGTGTGACGGCGGGCATCGACCTGGCACTGGCTCTGGTCGAGGAAGACTTCGGGGCGCAGGTCGCCCGCACGGTCGCCCGTTGGATCGTCGTGTTCCTGAATCGTGGGGGAGGGCAGTCTCAGTTCTCGGAACGCCTCGCCCTTCCCGTTTTGATGCAGTCACCGGTCAGGGTGATCGTTGACCAGATCGTCGCCGAACCCGGTGCCGATCATCGTCTGCCCGAGCTCGCCGAACGGGCGGCGCTGTCTGAGCGACAGCTGTCGCGGCTGTTTCTCAAGGAAACTCTCACCACGCCAGGACGATTCGTCGAACGCGTTCGGGTGGAGGCGGCCCGCAACGAGTTGGAGAGCACTGACTCGCCCATGGAACGTATCGCCCGACGGTGTGGCTTCGGCAGCGTTGAGACCATGCGCCGCGCATTCAAGCGGGTCATCGGGATCGGGCCGGGCGAGTACCGCCAGCGCTTCCGATGCACGGAACCGGCCGCGGTCGCCGGCTGGACCTCGTGAATCGCAGTCTCACCCCTCCGGGTTGAAGGCGCCCTTTGGAATGGTGAGGGGCAGGTCGACGGAGCTGAGTAGGCCCGGCTGTGCATCGACCACGTAGGGCACGGCGTTCACGACGCGCATGGCCGTGGCCACCATCGCTCCCGACCCGGACGTCATCCCTTCGATCCCGGCCTTTTTGCGATCACGAAGGGTCACGTCGAACGTGCAGTCAATGTCCGGTGTGCCGGTGATGACCACGCGATAGCCGAGGGCATTCGGCAGTGTCGGCCAGTCCGGTGCGACGTCAGGAGCCAATCGGGTGACGTGTTCGATGACGATGGCCTCACGTCCGTCGACGACACCTATCGCCTGCATACGCAATGCGCCGCAGGTGCCGGCCTCGACCGTGCCCATCGCGACTTCGAGCGTCCGTTCGGTTACCGCGCGATCGAATGTCGAGCGCATCTCGGTAACCTCGACGCCAAGTGCATCGGCGACCATCCGGATCTGCCCTTGCCATTCGCCTTCGATGGCGCCCGGCATCGCGATCCAGGGCTCGTAGTCCAGCGGTCGGCCGAATCCCATTGCATCACTCATGATGTCGGGCACACCGTAGTCGTCATAGAGACCGATCTCGTAGGCATGAATCTTCTCGACCTGTGACGACTGCGTGGTCAGTACCAGCGGAAGGTAATCAGCGGCGAAGCCGGGTTCGATGCCCGAGGCGTACAGCGACACCTGGCCTGCCTTCGCCGCGGAGACGAGCTGATCGCGCCACTCGGCCGGCTCGTAGGCATGCGGGTTGACCAGCCTGGTGGTGCTCGTCGTGACGACGTTGATTCCGGCGGTGAGCAGTCTGACGTAGTCGGGGATCGCCAACGCATCGCGTTCGGGCCCGCTGGCGGCGTAGATGACGCAGTCGGGTTTGAGCGCAATGAGTGCGTCCGCGTCGGTGGTGACTGCCAGCCCGATCGGATCGCCATTGGCGAGTTCGCCGGCGTCCATGCCGTCTTTGTCGGGAGAGTGCACCCACACCCCGACGAGGTCGAGGCTTCGCCGTTGGTGGATGGCGCGGATCGCGATGGACCCGATGCCTCCCGTCGACCAGACCACGACGCGGTGCTTGCCTGATGTCATCTTTCCTCCTCGTGGAGAGCACCGACCGGGTTTTAGAATAGTAACCACTATTACCGCGGTGCAGAACAAATCTTAGGTTATAGTCGGTCGGCGTGACCACCCCGTCCTGGATTCGGCGTTGAATGTTCACCCTGCGGTTCGACATGCGCGCGCCCGCCGCCGGTGCACCCGCGACCGACCTCTACGCGGGGGCCATCGACATGTGTGCCTGGGCGGAGACGCGCGGAGCCATGATCGCCGTGTTGTCCGAGCACCACTGTGCCGGCGACGGCCATCTGCCGGCACCGCAGATCCTGGCGTCCGCGATTGCCGCTCGCACCAAGCAACTCGCGATCCTCTTGGCGGCCGTGCCGATCACGTTCTGGGACCCGGTCCGGCTGGCGGAGGAGATCAACGTTCTGGACATCATCAGCAGGGGGCGGGTCTCCTACGCGTTCGGAATCGGCCACCGCCCTGAGGAATACGAGCATTTCGGGGTCGACATGGACGGGCGCGGCAGACTGGCCGATGAGTCACTTGCACTACTGCGCCGGCTGCTTGAGGGAGAACCCGTCGAGCTCGACGGCAGGCGCATTCATGTCACACCGGCTCCTGCGACGCCCGGCGGACCGTACCTGCTCATCGCGGGCGGCAGCAAGGCGGCGGCGCGGCGCGCGGCAAAGTATGGGCTGGGTTTCATTTCCCAAACCGATTCACCGGAACTCAAGGACTTCTACGAAGCGGAATGCCGTGCCAACGGCCATGAACCGGGCGTGATCCAGTTTCCGACCCCCGGCGCGCCGACCACCGTCTTCGTCGCCGACGACGTCGACGCCGCGTGGGAGGAGATCGGACCGCACCTCCTGCACGATGCGAAGACTGCCGCGTCATATCGTCACGGCGACGATTCGGTGGTCAGCATCTCGCGGGCCGACACTGTTGCCGCTCTACGTCAAACCCCTGGCCCTTACCGAATCTTCACCATCAATGAGGCGGCCGCCTACATCCACGGCGGCAGACCGCTTCCGCTGCTTCCGCTGTGCGGCGGTATCCCGCCCGACATCGCGTGGCCGTATCTGGAACGCGCCGTCATGGCGTCCGAGCGTGCGTGACCGAAAGGTGAAACCGTGACATTGAGAACCGTGGTGTGGTCGACCGGAGGCGTCGGATCCGTTGCGATAGACGCGATCGCGGGACGGCCGGACCTCGACCTTGTCGGAGTCTGGGTGCATTCGGCGGACAAGGTCGGCCAGGACGCCGGCGTGCTCGCCGGCATCGATCCGCTCGGGGTGATGGCGACCAACGACGCCGACGCGCTCATCGCGCTGCGGCCCGACTGCGTGGTCTATGCCGCCAGCGGACCTGATCGCGACGCGGGTGCGGTGCCCGATTACCTCAAGCTGCTCGACTCGGGTATCAACGTCGTGTCCACGTCGTCCACCAGCCTGGTGTATCCACCCGCCTATTTCTCGCCCGAGTGGCGTGAGCAAATGGAAACAGCGGCCACAGCGGGAAATGCGTCGTTCTACGCCTCCGGCATCTTTCCCGGGTTCGGCTCAGATCAGCTGGCACTGCTGCTCGCCACGCAGTCGAAGAAGATCGGCTGCGTCAAGGTCACCGAGGTCGCACTCAACGACCACTACCCGGTGGCCGACGTGATGATGAACGGCATGGGCTTCGGCCATCCGCTCGACTTCGAACCGTTGTTGAAAACACCCGGCTTCATCGAAATGGCTTGGCGGGCACCCATACATCTCATCGCTGCCGGATTGGGCGTGCGCGTCGAGGAGGTTCGCGGGAGTCTCGATCGCCGCCTCACCGACCGAGACATCGAGGTGGCGTTCGGCACGATCAAGGCGGGAACGTGCGGCGCGGTGAGCACCAGGGCCGCCGGAGTGGTCAAGGGCAGGGAAGCGATCGTCGTCGAACACATCATCCGGATGGCGCGCGACGTGGCACCCGACTGGCTGGCATCGGAGTACGACGCGACATACCGCGTCGACATCCATGGCGACCCCGACATCCACTGCGCGATGAACGTCGGCGCCGCGGAGGGGCACGGCGCTGGCCACGCGGCGATGGCCGCCACCGCGATGCGGGTGGTCAACGCAATTCCGTACGTGGTCGAGGCACCCGCAGGCCTACTGAGCTCGCTCGACCTGCCGAACACGTTGCCGCGTCACGCATTCGATTGATCCGGGGCACAAGAACCTGATGACCAACAAGAGGAGCAGCCCATGACCGAAGTGCACACCACCGACCTGTACTACGACCCGTTCGATTTCGACATCGATGACAACCCCTACCCGATCTGGAAACGGTTGAGAGACGAGGCGCCGCTCTACCACAACGAGAAGTACAACTTCTATGCACTGAGCCGCTATGAGGACGT
Source organism: Mycolicibacterium tusciae JS617 (assembly GCF_000243415.2). Next base: position 1,888,481 of record NZ_KI912270.1, on the reverse strand, counting down.
TGCGCGGGAACTGCACAACTGGGATACCTACCGGTCGGGCAAGGGCACCACGATGGACATCATCATGAGCGGCGTCGAGGTGCCCCCCGGGGTCATCCTTTTCGAGGACCCGCCGCTCCATGATCTGCATCGGCGGGTGCTGTCAAGGGTTTTCACGCCGCGCCGGATGGAGGCCATCGAGCCCCTCACTCGTCAGTACTGCGTGCGCGCGCTCGATGCGCTGGCGGGTATCGCTCGCTTCGACTTGATCGCGGATTTCGGCGCTCTCATCCCGATGCGGACCATCGGTTACCTGCTCGGCATCCCCGAAGAGGGGCAGCAGCAGATCCGGGACAACACCGACGCGTCGATCGGTCTGAAAGACGGTAGCTTCCGGTCCGTGTCGAGCGCCACCTTCGAAAATGCGTATCAGCTGTTCGCCGAGTACATCGAATGGCGTGCCGAGCATCCCTCCGACGACGTGATGACGCAATTGCTGAACGCGGAAGTCGAAGAGGAGGGGGAGCTTCGGCCGCTGACGCGGATCGAGGTGTTGACCTATACGAGCATGATCGCCGGGGCGGGCAACGAAACAACCACCCGGCTGATCGGCTTCATCGGCCAACTCCTTGCCGAACACCCCGAGCAGCGACGTGAACTCGCCGAGGACTTCTCGTTGATTCCCCAGGCTATCGAGGAAGTGCTGCGTTATGAGTCGCCGTCACCGGTGCAGGCGCGCACGGTTGCTCGGGACACCGAAGTTCACGGCGAGACGATCCCGGAGGGGTCAGTCATGTTGCTGCTCAACGGTTCAGCCAACCGGGACGAGCGGCACTATCCGGACGGTGAGAGTTTCGACATCCACCGCACCGGATCCCATTTGTCGTTCGGCCAGGGGCTGCACTTCTGCCTGGGCTCGTCGCTGGCCCGCATGCAGGCGCGGGTGGCGCTCGAGGAGATGCTGACTCGCTGGCCCGAGTGGGATATCGATTTCGACGACGCCGCGATGGCACACACGTCGAGCGTCCGTGGATGGGGTCGACTGCCCATCGTCACGGCGTAACTCACCCTGAACCCACGCTAGGAGCGTCATGTCGTACGCGGTCGTAGCTCGCCGCACACGTCACGACTCGCGGACGCTGATGCCCCGCAAGGTGGTGTCACGAGCCAAGATCAACGCGTTTCGCGTGCCGATCTGCTGAAGGATGTTCTCGGGAATCCACTGCTCTCCGATGATGCACCGGGCCAGCAGATCGGCAGCGGGACTGTCGTTGCGTATCTCGCCGGCGCGGATGCCCTCGGAGAGTAAGGCTTTCATCTGTCGAATCCGGGTTGTGAATGACCATGCGGGATTTGAGGTATCCGGTGGGGTGTGGCGCAACCAGGCGAGCTGGATTCGGAACTCATCGGGGAACTGGTCGAGCGCGTTGATATTCAGCCAGCTCAACGCGTCAAGCTTCTCGATGGTCGTGGCCTCCGTGTGCACGATGTCCGTCCACGCGCCGCCGACCTTGTGCCCGAATTCCAACATGATCGACATCAACAACTCGTCCTTCGAGCCGATGACGCGGTACACCGTGCCGGTGCCCAGCCCCGCGGCGGACGCGATGTCGCGAATGGTGGTCATCTCGTATCCGCGTCGGCCGAATTCGGAGCGGGCCACCGCGCGCACGTGTGCGGCCTTGAGGTCGGTGTCGTCCTCGGTGTCGACCCAACTCTGGATCACGTCGTGCGCGGCCGCGAATGCTTTCGACTTGTCCAGATCCGAATCTTCTGGCAGGTCGACCGCGAGGCCCTCGAGGGCGATATGGCTTTTCAGCGTGGCCAGTTCGTCCGTCGACGCCTTGTGCCGGATGACGTCGAGGCCGACGTGCAGCATGCTCTGGCACACCCGGTCGGCCAAGGTGGGCAGGTCGAGGTCGGATCGGATGTATCCGCTCCAGCGTCCGGCTCGAAGCGCCTGCAACATCGCGGCCTGAATCGTCGACGGCGGGCGCTGGGTCAACTCCATCAGCTCGGGGTCCGAGCTCGGGCCTTCATAGAACGACATCTGCAGTGCCGCCCGGTGCTCCACCGCGCAGCGGGCGATTTCGCATCCCAGTTGGGTAATCTGCTCGGCGACGGAAGGTGGATCCGGCTCGTCGAGACGCTTCAAAGCCAACTCGCCAACGCGGTCCAGGTCGGCGTGATAGCGCCTGGTCAGCTCGACCAGGATCGCTTCCTTCGAGTCGAAGTGGTGGTAGAGGCTGCCTGCGAGGATGCCCGCCGCATCGGCGATCTGCTGCAGCGACGTACGAAGACCCGACGTGGCGATGACGGAGTTCGCCGTCTTCAGGATCTCGGTGCGCCGCGTCGCATCGACCGCCGGTTCGTCGGTGACGGCGCTGAGTTTCGCGGCGCGCTGACCCTTCTTGCCCGCGGGCCGGCTGCTTCTCGGACTCCGCCTCACGGCGTCGGCGTCGGCCATCGCTAAGTGCGTACCTTTCCTGGCGTCGTCGGCTGCGACAACTGCAAGGAGATCCTACCGACCGCGGTTCGAACTGACGGGATGCCGCAATCGGAGGGGGTGTTCACGAGGGTGCCTCCGCTCGCGATGCGATCAGGGGGCGGGCATAGGAGGGATCCGTCGTGTCGTGCATGGCCACCTTCATGGAGCCCGCCATCATCGCGATCACCTCGTCGGTGATGAACGACGTCGACTCCGCATTCCATTCGACGACACATACCCGGTCGACGATCGCCCAGCGTCCGTCGCGCCGCTGGAGGCGATCCACGTAGCGGCCGCCCGAGAGAGTCATGTGGTTGGCCGGTTCGCGGTCGGTTCCGACGAAGAGGTAATAAGTCTCGGCATGCGCTTCGTCGCCGTGGAGTTCGACAGTGTGGTTGAGGAGGTAGTGCTGGTAGCGGGTCTGCGTGGAGTGGTATGCGAAGGCCCAGTCGATGAAGTCGTCGACCTGGCCGATGAATCCGACGTGGTCGTCGACGGCACCATCGTGATACGCGGACCGGAGTAACGGGCGATCGCGCCGGTCCATGCCGCGTGCGTAGCGCATCATGCAATCGCGGATCTGCTCGCGGTCCTCCAGCCGGGCAAGCCTTTCGCGTATTTCTGCGTCGGCGGTCATTTGCCTTCCCATCCGTTGATGCCGACGACCTCGTCGATGGGACGGCGGGGGGCGGCGGTGAACCCGAAACCTTTGCGCAACCGCCCGACGGGTAGCAGACAGCCTTGTGTGAACGACTCTGGAATGCCGAGCAGCTCACGCACTTGCTGCTCGTGGTGCAGGTGAAGGGTCGTGATGCAGGTTCCGTACCCGCGGGAATGCAGCGCCAGCGCAAAGTTCCAGACGGCGGGGAAAATGGATCCGTAAAGAGTTGCCTGGTAGAAGGATTCGTCGCCACCGGCTCTCGGCATCGTAGATTCGTAGCAGGGAATCACCAGCGCAGGAACCTCCGCCATGTTCTCGACGAGCCACTCGGTAGATGACATCAACTTGGCTTCAGAGGTCCCCGCGGGCATGAAATCGGCGATCAGCTGACCGCCCACCTTTTCCAGGTAGGCCCGGCGGTACAGGTCAGCGATCTTGTCGCGCAGCGCCTTATCGGTGACGACCACCCAGCGCCACGACTGCTGATTGGATCCGTTCGCAGCCTGTAGTCCAATTCGCAGGCAGTCACGGATGTCGTCGGATGCGACGGGGGCGCTCAGGTCGAGTGACTTCCGAGCGGGTCTCGTGGTGGTGAGCAGTTCCTCGATATCCACGTCTGCTCCCTACTTGCTTGTGGGCTCGGGAAAAGAGACCTCGGCGTTGTCGGGCATCGCGCTGATCCCTAGGCGGTCACACACTTCGAGCACTTCGTCGACGATCGAGTCCGGCACGATGAACTTGTCGGTCGCCGACACTTCATCGAGGTGCGCCAGGATGTCTTCGGCGGTCGGTTCGGTTTCAGCATCGGCCACCCAGCCCTCACCGAGCCCGACGAACACGCGGGCGTAGCGCCCCGCGCACGCCGAGTAGTTGCGGTGGGTGAATTCGCAAGCGCGGCTGGCCAAAAGCGATACGAGTGGCACGACGAGCTCCGCCCGGATGGCGCGCATGAAACCCGACTCCCTGAGGAAATTTTCGTCACCGACCGTCTCGGTGACCATTCGCGAAAAGCCGGTGGGCAGGACGGTATTGGAGAGAATTCCGTGTGCCGCGCCCTCGATGGCGATGACGTTGGACAGCCCGACCAGACCGGTCTTGGCGGCCGCGTAGTGTGCTTCGGACGGCTGGCCGAAATTGCCCGCCGACGATGAGATGAACACGAAGCGGCCGTAGTTCTGCTTCGCCATCACCTTGTAGGCGGGCTGGCTCAGATAGAACCCACCGTCGAGGTGCACGCGCAGCATGTGGCGCCAGTCGTCGGGGGAGAGCACCTCAAACGGGATGCTGTTGAAGATCCCGGCATTGCTGATGACCGCGTCCAGGCGTCCGAAGGTGTCGACCGCTGCGTCGACGATGGCCTGGCCACCCTCGGGGCTGTCGACGGACTGATGCGACGCGACGGCCCGCCCGCCCGCTTTCGTGATTTCGTCGACCACCTGATCGGCCACGCTCGCGTCCGCACCGTCGCCGCGCATGGTGCCCCCGAGATCGTTGACGACCACCGCCGCGCCCCGCCGCGCCATGTCGAGGGCGTATAGCCTGCCCAATCCGCGACCCGCGCCCGTCACGATGGCGACTTGATCTTCGAAGTCGATCACGCTGCACTCCTTGCTGATTGACTCCAGTAAAAGCGGACTTTACGGTGGAACAGATATTTGGTCAACGCTTGGTTGGGCGGAGGTGGTCGTGAACGACGCCGATGGCGACGGTCTGGCGGCGCTGGGCATGTTGGCGTCCGCGCTCGCCGGGCGGCCCGTCGCGGTGGCGGCTGTCGATCCGGGTGAGCCGTCGTGGACCGACGGGCAGACGATTTTTGTCGATTCTTCCGCCCGCCCCCGCGAGAATCTGGAATCGGTGGCGGTGCACGCGTCGCTGATCGCTGCGGACAGCCTTGCCACCGACATCGCGGGCGCACTGCTCCGGCATCCCCGGGTGGCCAAGCGCTACCTGACCATCGAGGGGCACCGTGCCCTCGCCGCCAATGGTGACGTGCTGCCGGCCGTGCTGGGTTCGATGGCCGATCCTGAGACCGCCAGCCGCAGCGACTCACCCGAATCGTCGCTGTCCATCGCGTCGGGCAAGGACGCGCTCGATGAATCGCCGACGCAGTGGGGCGTCATCCGCGCCAAGAAGGTGTTGGCGGCAGGCAGTCGGGCCGGCGAGCAGGTGGACCACGAAACGGCGGCTCACGTGCCACAGCGCGACAGCAAGGAGGCGCTCGAAGAACTCGACGACGGTGAGGTGGACGACAGCGACGATCCCGACCTGTTCAGCAGTCCCGTCGGCGGTGGCGGGTTCATCGGCAAGTGGCTGAAGAAGATGTTGTCGTCGGCGCGCAAGACCCCAGGAGGCGGCGGCGGACCGCCGGGTGCGGACTCGCCGACCCATCGCACCAACTCGGCCAACCGGGGAGCCTTCGCGGTTTCGTCGACGGCCAACGCCTCAGCCGAGGACGTCGCCGACATCAAGGCGCAGGGCTTCAAGTACCCGGAGTGGGACGCCGACCGCAAGAGTTATCGGCCGGACTGGTGCACCGTGCGCGAGATTGAGCCGCGGATCAAGGCGTCGGCGGCCGACGCCATCGACGGTGCCATCGGTGTCCGGCGTCCGCTCGCTCGCCTGGGCATGGGCCTGCACCGTCGCCATCGGCAGCCCCAGGGCGACGACATCGACATCGACGCGGCAGTCGAGGCGCGCGTGGAGGTGCGGGCGGGGTCGGTGCCCGACGAGGCCGTCTATCTCGACAGCCTGCGGCGGCGGCGTGACCTGTCCGTGCTTCTGCTACTCGATGTCTCCGGATCGACCGCGGAACCGGGAACCGTAGGTCGAACCGTCCATCAGCAGCAAACAGCGGTGATCACTGACCTGACGGTCGCGTTGCACGACCTGGGCGATCGTGTAGCGCTGTATGCCTACAACTCGCAGGGGCGGGCTGCGGTGAACATGTTGCCTGTCAAGAGATTTGACGATCACCTCGATGCGGTGGTGATTCGACGGTTGAACAGTCTCGAACCGGGAGCGTATTCACGCCTCGGAGCGGCCATCCGGCACGGTTCGGCCGTCCTCGAGACGCGGGGCGGGACGTCTCGGCGTCTGCTGGTCGTGGTGTCTGACGGTTTGGCTTACGACCACGGGTATGAGCGTGCCTACGGCGCCGCCGACGCACGACGCGCTTTGACGGAGGCTCGTCGACGGGGGACCGGGTGTGTCTGCCTGACCGTGGGGGCCGGTACCGACGTCGGGGCACTCAAGAAAGTCTTCGGAAGCACCGCGCATGCGACCATCGCCCGGCCCGAGCAACTGGCAGGCATCATCGGGCCGCTCTTTCGGTCGGCCGTCCGGTCCGCAGAAGTACGGCGCCGGGTCTCGCGACATCGCCTGTGCGCCAACACAACAAGCCTCCTGCCGCCCCGCAGATGACGGCGCCGGCCAAGCGGCGCACCCGACGACGCTTCCTTGAAACAAACATCTGTTCCGGCTAGGCTCTCATTCACCGCATAGACGCGGGTGACGAAAGGGGCGCTATGGGCACCGAGCCCGGGATTGCGTACCAAAATGGCGCGGCGCCACAGCCTGATGCGTCGCGCCCTTACTACCGGCAGGTGGGCAACGAGGAGGCCGTGTTCAAGGCGGCCTATCGCCAGGGGCTGTCGCTGGTTCTGAAAGGACCGACCGGTTGCGGCAAGACCCGCTTCGTCGAAGCGATGGCACACGACCTCGGTCGCCCACTGATCACCGTGGCCTGCCACGACGACCTCACCACCGCCGATCTGGTCGGCCGATACCTGCTGCGCGGGGATGAGACGGTCTGGGTCGATGGGCCGCTTACCCACGCGGTGCGGGAGGGGGCGATCTGCTACCTCGACGAGGTAGTCGAAGCCCGTCAGGACACCACGGTTGTACTGCATCCGCTGGCCGACTACCGACGACAACTGCCCATCGAACGTCTCGGCATCACCCTCGATGCGGCGCCGGGGTTTGGCCTTGTCGTCTCTTACAACCCCGGCTATCAGAGCGTGCTGAAGGACCTCAAGGACTCCACGCGACAACGGATGGTCGCGATCGAGTTCGGGTTCCCCGAGCCGGAAGTCGAAGAGGGCATCGTTGCCTACGAGTCCGGCGTGGATCATGCGATGGCCGTCGAACTCGTGAAATTCGGTCATGCGATTCGGCGGCTCGAGACCGGAGGGCTGCGCGAGGTCGCGTCGACCCGGGTGCTCATCGCGGCGGGCAAGCTCATCGTCGAGGGTCTGACCACGCGCGATGCGGCCAAGGCCGCGATCGCGGGACCGCTTACCGACGACGTGTCGGTCAGCCGTGGTCTCAACGAGATGATCGACGTCTACCTCGGTGCTTCTGGCCTTGATTGACGGTTCTGAGGGCCCCCGCTAGGGTCTGAACAAATATTAGGTCGAGTCCGAGGGAGGTCAGATGTCCTACGAGAGCACCGCTGAGCCGATCAAGGTCGGCTATCTGATGGACTTCACCTTGCCGCCGGGATTCCCGGAGGAGCTGTTTGCCTCCTTCACGCAGTCCTTCGACCTGGTTTTCGAAGAAGCCGTCGAACAGGGCCTGATGGATCGACCGGTGCAGATGATCTACCGCGAGGTCGAAGGTCTGCCCAAGGGTTCGGTGAAGGCGGTGATCGACGCCTACTCCGAACTCGTCGACGAGGGGTGTCTCGTGGTTTTCGGCCCCAACATCACCGACAACTGTGTGCCGATGCGTGAAGCGATCGAAGAGCGGTTCAAGGTTCCGGCGATCAGCGTCACCGGGACCGACGATTGGCTGGGTGAGTGGACGTTCGCCTTCCCCCAGGGGTCGATGACGGACGAGCCGATTTTTCTCGCCGATCTTGTCGCCAAGCGCGGGCTGACCGAGATCGGCGTGCTGGTCGAGCAGAGCCTCATCGGAGAGAGCTACCTGAAAAACCTGCGGAGTGCATGCCGCCGCAAGGGAATTCGGATCGTCGCGGAGGCCTCGATCGCTCAGACGGCGCAGGACATCAACGCAGCCGTGCAGACCCTGCACGACGCGAAGGCCGAGGCGATCGTGCACCTCGGCTTCGGCTTCGGCATCGTGTTCGTCAACCCGGCGCTGGAGGCTGTGGACTGGGATCCGCCCCGGTTCACCACCACAGCGTTTCAAAACGCGTGGGTGAACCCGATCATGTGGAACGCGTTCATGGGCTGGGTAGGCGTCGACCAGTACGACGAGGAAAATCCGATCGGACAGGATTTCCTGGACCGCTACGCGGCGAGGTACGACGGCAGCCGTCCGGAGTTCTGCGTGACGGTGGTGAATCGCGATGTAGCCGCCACACTTGTGCGTGCCTTCACTGACGCCCACCCGCTGAGCCCGCGCGGCGTCAAAGAGGCGCTCGAGCGGGTCAAGATGTTGCCCGCCGCGTCTGGAGCGCCGGGAACCCGTGTGTCGCTGGGCAAATGGACGCGTCGCGCATGGATGGGGTCGGGGTACCTCGTGGCGCGCACGCTCGATGCCGACGGCGTCAACTCGCATCTGGTCGACCGGTTCGGGGCGCAATGACATGACCACAGAATCGAAACCGCTTGAAACCGAGCCGGAATCACCACGCGCGCCAGGTAAGGGCCCGAATTGGGGCAGGGTCATCTCCCTATTTGCGTGGCTGGGCTTCCTCGGCTTCACCGCCGCCATGATGCGGACGGCCGTCGACCCGCGCGTGGCCAACCCGAACGTCGAAGGGCGTCCTCGTCCGGTCGAGTTCCTGACGGGATTCGATCACTGGCAGGTCATCCCGCAGCTCGGGGCCTTGATCATGGTCGTGGTCCTGACCATCGTCTTCATCCGTGGGTGGCGGAAAAACCCCGGCAGCCCGGTGCTGCTCATGGTGCTGGTGACAACGCTGATCGTATGGCAGGACCCGATCATGAACTGGTCGCCATACGCGGTGTACAACCCGATGTTGTTGCACTGGCCGGAGTCCTGGCCCCTGATCATGATGTCGCCGACCGTCGAACCCTTCATCGTCTTCGGGTACGTGACGTTCTACTTCGGCCCGTACTTCCCCGCGATCTGGATTCTTCGCAAGATGCAGGCCAAGCGCGGACCGGAATCGTTCGTCAGCAGGCATCCGCTCCTCAGCCTCGGCGGGCTGGTGTTGGTGATCGGCTTCATCTTCGACGCCATGCTGGAGGTCAGCCTGGTGCGCACGGGGCTGTACATCTATTCGCAGGCGATCCCGTTCGGAACCTTGTTCCCCGGCAGTACTTTCCAGTTTCCGCTGCTCTGGGAATCGCTGTCGGTGACCTTTGTGATGATCCCGGCGGCCATCCTCGTCTACCGCGACGACACGGGAAAGTCGGTGGCGGAGAAGCTCGCTGCGAAGGCCAGGCTGTTCCCCACGAAGCCAGCGCTCGGCACGTTCCTGGTCATGTTCGCGATCATCAACGTTGCCTACTTCGCCTACGGCGGGTGGTTCTGGGCGATCAAGGCCAGCGGGCTGGCCACGTCGGTTGCCTGCCCGTGGCCGTATCCCGAGGCCAAGGTCTTCGACCCGCAGGGCTACTACGAGGAGAACGGCGCCGAGGGCCCGTACTCGGTCGGCAAGTGGTCCACGTGGCAGTACGCGTTGCCGGACGGCCGCCCCGATGTCGAGCTGGGTAGCGAGAGCGATCGGTGTGCGACTGAAAGTGCCGATGGGTGATGAGCGCTTGCGCGAAGAACAGACGATGGGTGATGAGTAGCCCTGTGTCAACTCTGGTGTCAGGCGGCGGCTTTTTGGTTGTTGAGCAGGGTTTGAAGGGCTCGGTGTTGAGCCGGGTCGTATGCGGCTCCGTCTTGCCAGCAGTGCCAGATGACGAAGAGCCAGGCGCGGGCCACGATTCGGGTGGCGTGGGTGTGGTCGTGTTTGTGGGCGCGGGCGCGGTTGTAGAGGTCGGCGGCCCAGGGGTTGGCGTGTCGGGAGTCGGCGGCGAAGTCGGTGACTGCGTCGCGCAGGTGTTTGTCGCACGACCAGCGGAATCCGACGGTTCGCATGGTGCCCGATTGTCGGGTGGAGGGTGCCACGCCGGCCAGGCAGGCCAGGGATTCGGGGGTGGGGAAGCGGCCGCGGCAGTCCCCGATTTCGGCGAGAAGCTTCGCCGCTCTGATTTTCCCGGATCGGGGCAGGCTGGCGAAGATGTGTCCGTCGGTGTGGGCGGCGAGTTGTTCGGCGATGTCGTCGGAGAGGGACTTGATCTGTTCGACGAGGGTTTTGAGGGTGGCCACGAGCGCGCCGGTGACGCGGGCGTGGGCCGCGCCTTGCTCGCCAGTCGCGCCTCGAGGTGCGGTGATCAGGCGGGTGTGCAGGACCGCGGGATCCATGCCGCCGGTGTATCCCACCGAGGCCAGCCAGGCGCCCAGTCGGGTGGGGCTGAGCCAGTCGGCGCGATCTTGGCTGTCGAAGCGGGTCAGGAACGTCAGGCTGATCGGCGAGTCGAGGTCGGCGAACAGGCCCACGGCGCCGGGGAAGACGCGGTTGAGGTGTTCGCGCAGCTGGTTGGCCAGTGCGACCCGATGGCCGATGAGATCCTTTCGCGCTCGGCACGCAGTGCGCAACGCGATGGTTTCGGCGGTGTCGGGGACCAGGGGGCGCAGCCGGGTGCGGTCGGTGCGCAGGGTGTCGGCGAGCACGAAGGCGTCGAACCGGTCGTCTTTGTTGCCGGCCGACCCGTAGCGTCCCCGCAGGTTCTTGAGTTGGTTGGGGCTGATCACCACCACGGTGATGCCGGCGGCCAGCAGCGCATCGACGATGGGGCCGTCGGAACGTTCGATGGCCACTTCGGTGACCCCGCGTCGGGCCAATGTGCTTACCAGCGTGCGCAGTCCCGCGGCGTTGTGTTCGATGAGGATTCGGTGGATCTCGACGCCGCGGTCGTCGACGATCGATACCGCGTGATCGTCACGGGCCCAATCGATTCCACTGGTCAATCCGTTGGCGGGTTCCGCCGCCAAGACCGTTGGGGCATACTTCATCACAGCCTCCTCGCTGCTAGTCCCAGTGGGGAGGCACCCAAACTTCGGTGCCGGGGTGCGGCTGCCGGTTCGCTCACTGTTCGGCGCTCGATGGCGCTCAGCCCTGTCGACGGTCGGCACACCCCGGGTAACCGCCGAGTCCCGCGAAACTCATCATGGACATCGATGCGTCAAGCGCTTGTGGCGGTAACTCGACGGCACCTCGGGTGCATCGGTGACCCATCTGAGGTCACCGACATAAGGATGGTGCACCAGTGAGCGCTTGCGCGAAGAACAGACGATGGGTGATGAGCGCTTGCGCGAAGAACAGACGATGGGTGATGAGCGCTTGCGCGAAGAACAGACGATGACTGAGCCGCGCAGCGTCGTGATCACGGGAGCTTCACGGGGTCTCGGTTTCGCGTCGACCGTGCGTCTTTATCGCGAGGGGTGGCGCGTGGTCGCGGCGATGCGCAATCCGGACCGCGGAATGCCGCTTCTGCGTGAGGCGACGGGTGCTCGCGAGGACGATGACCGTCTCATCGGGGTTCAACTCGATTTGATCGACGCAGCCTCGATCGCCGCGGCGGCCGAGTCGATCGAACAAGCGGTTGGCGCGCCATATGCCGTGGTGCACAACGCAGGTATCTCCGCGGCCGGAATGGTGGAAGAAGCCGACATTGAGCTGTGGCAGAACATGTTCTCGACACATGTCATGGGGCCAGTCGCGCTGACCAAGGCGCTGTTGCCATCGATGCGGTCGGCGGGGCAGGGCCGGATCGTCATGGTGTCGAGCACGGGCGGGGTCCGCGGCATGCCCGGCATCGCGCCGTACTCCTCAGCCAAAGGAGCGCTCGACCGGTGGGCGGAGTCGCTGGCGGGTGAGATCGCGCCTTTCGGTCTCGGGGTGACAGTTCTGGTCAGTGGCACGTACGACACCGACATCATCACCGACGCGGGCACTACCGACGATCGGAAGTTCGACGGTCCCTACGCCCGCATTCACAACACCATGAACTCGCGCGGCCGATTTGCGATGAAGTTCGCACGACCACCCGACCGCTTCGCCGACGGCGTGCTCAAGGCGCTGGAGGACCAGGGGTCGTTTCGACGGCGGGGTGTGGGGCTAGACGCGTCGATGCTGTTGATGGTCAACAGGGTGCTGCCGTCCGCGGGGATGCATCACGTGCCGCGACTGGCGATGGGCATCCCCAGGAAGGGGACCATGCGGGGCGGCGCCTACCCGTTGACCGTTTCGCAGAAAGTGATGATTGCCGCCGCCAAGGTGATTCCTCAGCCGGTCCTCGTGCGATTGATGTCGCTGATGCCCACAAAGCAAGAGCCCGACAGGAGTGCGACCGATGACTGAAGCCACTGCAGTGAGATTCGAGTCGAGGATGTTGATCGACGGCGATCTCGTCGACGGCGAGGCAGGAACCTTCACCAACATCAATCCGGCTAACGAAGAGGTCCTCGGCGAGGTCGCCGATGCATCGAAGGCCGATATGAACCGCGCGATCGACGCCGCCAGAAGGTCTTTCGACGAGACCGATTGGTCGACCAACCGAGAGCTGCGCAAGCGCTGCCTGCTGCAGCTGCACGAGGCGATCGACAGCGAGCTCGAGGAGGTCCGCGAGGAGCTCATCCTCGAAGTGGGGGCGCCGCGAGCGGTGACGCACGGTCCACACCTGGATGCGCCGTTAGAGGATGGTCTGAAGTATCCCGCCAGGCTGATCGACAGCTTCGAATGGGAAGCCGATCTCGGCGACAAGGTCGTATCGGTGACCGGTGTCAACACCAGGCGGAAGGTGTGGCACGAACCGGTCGGCGTGGTCGGCGCGATCGTGCCGTGGAACTTCCCGTTCGAGGTCACGATCAACAAGCTCGGGCAGGCGCTGGCGACTGGCAACACCGTGGTGCTCAAACCCGCACCGAACACGCCGTTCAACGCGACCCGGCTGGGCAGGCTCATCGCCGAGAAGACCGACATCCCAGCGGGTGTGGTCAGCGTGGTGACCGCGTCGGATCACTTCGTGGGTGAGGAACTCACGCTGTCGCCGAAGGTCGACATGATCTCGTTCACCGGGTCGACCGTGGTGGGCAAGCGAATCATGGAAAAGGGCGCGGCGACGATGAAGCGCCTGTTCCTCGAACTCGGCGGCAAGTCCGCGACCATCGTGCTCGAGGATGCGGACTTCAACACCGCATGCCTGATCGGTATCGGTCCGCTGATGCATGCGGGCCAGCGCTGCGCAGCGCCGACGCGGATGTTGTTGCCGCGGTCCCGATATGACGAGGGAGTCGCGATCCTCAAGTCGATCTACGAGAACATCAAGGCGGGCGACCCGCAGGATCCTGGCACCATCTGCGGTCCGGTGATCTCCGCCAGACAGCAGGAGCGGATCCTGGGCTACATCCGAAAGGGTGTCGATGAGGGCGCGAACATGCTGGTCGGCAGCACTGAGCAGGCGGAGCAGTTCGACAAGGGATTCTGGGTCAACCCAACGCTTTTCACCGATGTCGACAACACGATGACCATCGCACGGGAAGAGATCTTCGGACCCGTCCTCGTCGTCATTCCCTACGAGGATGAGGACGACGCGGTCCGGATCGCCAACGACAGCGTGTACGGGCTTGCGGGGAACGTGATGTCGAGTTCGCTCGATCGATCCCTCGCCGTCGCGCGCCGGCTGCGTGCCGGCTTCATCGGACTCAACGGAACCGCGGGATACGGGGCGGACACCCCGTTCGGCGGTTATAAGGACAGCGGCGTCGGCCGTCAGAACGGCATCGCCGGATTCAGCCAGTACACCGAAGTGAAATCGGTGGCCTACCCAGCCCAGTAGGAGGAGTAGAACTTGTCAGATCTATTCGACGACCTCGAGGACTTCGGGTCCTTCGATGCCGCCATCTCCGGCGACGTTCGTGACCCGTACACCGAGTTGGCGCGGATCCGCCGCGAAGAGCCGGTGCAGCGGCTCGAAACGTCCGGGGCGCTGCCGCACGAAGAGTCGCTACCGATGTTCATCGTGTATCGGCACGAGGACGTCGCGCAGATGCTGCGTGACAACGAGACGTTTTCGTCGGCCGCCGTCATCGCGGCCTTCGGTCCGGTGCTGGGTGAAGGGGTGATGCTCGGCATGGATGAGCCGATCCACGGTCGGCTTCGTGGACTCATCTCGAAGGCGTTCGCGCAGAAGTCGTTGGCGCGGTGGGAGGACGAGCTCGTCGGACGCGTCGCCAACGGGCTCATCGACAAGTTCGCGGCAAACGGCAAGGCGGATCTGGTGAAGGAGTTCACCTTCGACTATCCAAGCCAGATCATCGCCGGCCTACTCGGACTGCCCGAGGCGGACTATCCGCAGTTCCAACGGTGGTCGATCTCGCTGTTGAGCTGGATGATGAATCCCGAACGGGGACTCGCGGCCTCGGCCGCGCTGTGCGACTACTTCGCACCGATCCTGCAAGCCCGCCGCGCCGAGCCGCGCGAGGACCTCATCAGTGCGCTTGCAGCTGCCGAGATCGACGGGGAAAAGCTCGCCGACGAGGAGATCTTCTCCTTCCTTCGGCTCCTTCTGCCTGCCGGCGTCGAGACGACATACCGGTCGCTTGGCAGCCTGCTTCTCGCGCTGTTGTCGAACCCGGACCAACTCGAGGCGATTCGTGCCGACCGCTCGTTGCTTCCGCAGGCGATCGAGGAGGGCGTGCGGTGGGAACCGCCGCTGCTGACCATCACTCGCCAGGCGACCAGGGATACGGTGCTCGGTGGGGTAAAGATCCCCGCGGGCGCGACCGTGATGCCGATGCTCGGCTCGGCGACTCACCAGGATGACCGCTTCCCGGACCCCAACAAATTCGACATCTTCCGTCAGCAGAAGAGCAATCTGGCGTGGGGCCACGGCGTCCACGTATGCCTCGGCATGCACCTCGCCCGCCTCGAGATGCGAACGGCCATCAATCTTCTGCTCGACCGACTGCCGAATTTGCGGCTCGACCCCGACGGGGATGATCCGCACGTCAGGGGCCAGGTGTTCCGGTCGCCGACCTCGGTGCCCGTGCTGTTCGACCCGCAGGTCCCGTGAGCTGGATTCCAACAGGCACCGGCAGTGCGATTTAGGAGCATTTCGTGACCAACTTCGAAACAGTGGATTTCTTCACCGACGAATCCCTTGTTCCGGACCCATACCCGTACTTCGACCATCTGCGGTCGAAATGCCCGGTTGCCCATGCCACCCCGTTCAACGTTCTCGCCATCACGGGGTACGACGAGGCGCTCGCCGTGTACAAAGACCCCGCGTTCTCATCCTGTGTGTCGGTCGCAGGTCCGTTCTCCGGTATGCCGTTCGGGCCGGGTGACACCGACGATGTCACTGACCTGATCGAGCAGCACCGTGGATCGGTACCGATGGCTGAGCACATCACGTCGCAGGACCCGCCTGTGCACACACGCACCCGGAGCCTGCTGAACAAACTCATCACGCCAAAGCGCCTCAAGGAGAACGAGGACTTCATGTGGCGGTTGGCCGACCAGCAACTCGACACCTTCCTCGACAAGGGCAGCTGTGAGTTCCTGACCGGCTACGCCAAACCGTTCTCCTTGCTCGTCATCGCCGATCTGCTGGGCGTTCCGCTCGAGGACCATGAGGAATTCAAGTCGGTGTTCGCGCTCGAGACAGTCGGCGAGTTGGGTGCAGAAGCGCCGACCTCGCACAACCCGCTGGAGTGGCTGAACGAGAAGTTCTACGCCTATATCGAAGACCGCAGGCGGACGCCGCGACAAGATGTGCTGACCGAACTGGCCCAGGCCAAACACGAGGACGGGTCCACCCCCGAAATCGAAGACGTGATGAATCTGTCGACGTTTCTGTTCGCCGCAGGGACCGAGACAACCACGAAATTGGTCAGCTCGGCGATGCGATTCATCGGCGACAACCCGGGGTCGGAGAAGCTATTGCGCGACGACCGCAGCAAGATCCCGGCCTTTCTGGAGGAAACGCTGCGGTTGGAGAGTCCGGTCAAATCGCATTTCCGGATGGCGCGCACAACAACCAAGATCGGCGAGGTCGAAGTTCCCGCGGGGACGACCGTCATGTTGCTTCCCGGTGCGTGCAATCGCGATGAGCGTAAGTTCGCGGACCCCAATTCATTCCGGAGCGACCGGCCCAATGTGCGGGAACAGATTGCGTTCATCCGCGGCGTGCATTCCTGCCCCGGCGCACCACTGGCCCGGGCGGAGGGCAGGATCTCGCTGAACAGGATCCTCGACCGGATGAGCGACATCACCATCTCCGCGGAGCACCATGGCCCCATGGACAACCGCACCTATGCATATGAGCCGACATTCATCATGCGCGGCCTGTCCGAGCTCCACATCACCTTCGCACCGGTTGGCTGAGCCAGCCCATCACCAAGGGAGCACAGAATGACCGGAAAGCTCGACGGCAAGGTCGCTTTCATCACAGGTGCGGCCCGTGGGCAGGGTCGCGCTCATGCAATCGAGATGGCCAAGGAGGGTGCGGACATCGTCGCGGTCGACATCTGCCGCGATATCCCTTCCAACCCTTATCCGTTGGCCACACCCGACGACCTCGCCGAAACAGAGCGGTCGGTCAAGGAGATCGGACGCCGCGTCGTCGCCCGCGTCGCCGATGTCCGCGAGCGCCACGAGTTGCGCGACGCTGTCGAGGCTGGAGTTGCCGACCTCGGCAAGATCGACATCGTCGTCGCCAATGCGGGGATCTTGCCGATGGCCATGGGCAGAGCCTTCGACGCGATGTCCTTCGTCGACGCCAGCGACGTCGACCTGCTCGGCGTGATGAATACCGTCGCGGTCACCGTCGGCCATCTGCCCAACGGTGCGTCGGTGATCGTCACCGGATCGACCGCCGGGATGATCCGCGGCACCACCGACAACCCGAACATGGGTCCCGGCGGAAGGGGCTACGGCTGGAGCAAGCGAGTGCTGATCGAGTACGTCGAAGAGATGTCGATGGCGCTCGCGCACAGGATGATTCGCGTCAATTGCATCCATCCGACCAACTGCAACACCCATCTGCTGCAGAACGACGGTATGTACAGCATGTTCCGTCCCGATCTCACCCAGGAGGGCAAGCAGGCCACCCGCGAAGACGCGGAGCCGCTGTTCACCATCTTCCAGGCCATGCCGATCCCATACATCGAACCCGAGGACATAGCGAAGCTGGGAGTGTTCCTGGCCAGCAACGACAGCCGGTATATCACCGGCCAGCAGATCCGGGTCGATGCCGGCTCATTGCTCAAGTGGCCCAACGGACCCGGGGGATAGGGCTTCGCACTTACGGGCGGTGAAGGAATCCGTGCAGGATCGCCTGGACGAGTTCGTCGACGATCGCCTCTCGCGACGGCGGGCGGTCTCCGAAGAAGGTCGACCGCAGCGCGACCATGCCGACGATCATCGCGACCGTCGAGTGTGCGGGCAGATCCGGGTGACCCGACTGCAGTCCGCGCAGGCGCATGCCTTCGCCGCTGATCTGGCCGAGGAGCGTCAGCGCTCGCCGGATGTCGGTGATGCCGGCACTCTCGATCTCGTCCTCGCTGAGGCCGTCCGAGGCGACGAGGGTCAGCAGAAGGCCCTTGTGCTCGACGAGGACGTCGTAGAGGCGGCCGACGAACTGCCGGGACAGTTCCTCTTCGTCGGTCTTCTCGGGGACGACGGCCTGCCATGTCGTGCCGAACTCGTCGACGAAATTCGTGAACGGCAGGACGAGAGCTTCGCGGAACAATCCGGCCTTCGAGCCGAAGTGGCGGAACAGCAGATACTCGGTGACCCCGGCGGCCTCGGCGATCTCACGAGTGGTCGTGGCGCGGTAATCCCGGCGGGCGAACAGATCCCGGGCGGCGTCGAGCAGAAGCCTGCGTGCCTCGCCGCGCGGCCGCCGAGGTGTCTGGGAGTTCTGATTCCCAGGTGAACGTCGCTGCGGCACGGCTTCTCACTCCTTCAGACCGCGCTGCGCGGTTGGTGGCACTCAACGATAGCGGTCCTTGACCTGACCCCTTTAATAGTGTCCACTATTATCGATCGGTTGATCACTGTGAAGGGACGCGCTCGTGGGCCAACTCATCATGCTCGGAACTCTGTTCGGGCTGATAATCCTGATTTTCGGTCTGGTCGTCTACTTCGATCCCGAGGCGCGCGGGGGTGCGGTCGGTAGTGAGCCCGAGAAGGCTACGGCCGCGCCCGACGAGCTCGACCGATGAACACCGAGATGACGCCATTGCTGATTGCGTCCAACGCCTTCGGCTGGGGCAGCGGCATCCTGTTCGTCGTCGCCGGGATCTATCTGAGCGTCCGTCGTGGCCGCCTGCACCCATTGCTTCTGCTGTGCATCTCGGCGATTTCCTTCTCATGGATCGAAGCGCCCTACGACTGGGCGATGTACGCACAGTTTCCACCGGCGCTTCCGCGCATGCCCTCGTGGTGGCCACTGAACATGACCTGGGGCGGACTACCTTCGTCCGTACCGCTCGGGTACATCGGCTACTTCTGCATTCCGGCCGTCACGGGCGCCGCGATCGGACGGCGCCTGGCCGCTCGGTTCAACTGGCGCAGACCGCAAACCCTGCTGATCGTCGGCCTCATCGTCGGCTTCTGCTGGGCATTGATGTTCAACGCCGGCCTCGGTGCGCGGCTCGGAGTCTTTCACTACGCCTACGTCATCCCCGGTCTCGGACTGTTCGAGGGGACCGTGCATCAGTACCCGATCTACGACGCCATTGCGATGGGCATTCAGATGATGGTCTTCACCTACCTGCTTGGCCGGACGGATACGCAGGGGCGCAACGTCATCGAGATGTGGTCGGACAAGTTGTCGAAGACGCGTGTCCAATCGGCGATCGTGTCCGTTGTCACGGTCATTGTCCTCGGAAACGTGCTCTACGGCGCCGTTTTCGCGCCCCATCTGGTGACCAAGCAGATGGGTTTCGTGACGTCCGGCCCTGATGTGCAACTGTTCCCTGGCGTAGCGAACCAACCGAGATAGCACCATCTGGCGTCGTCGGATAGCCCGACACTATGCCGCGACGCGCGAGGTGGGTGCTAATTCATCGTGGCGAGGTTGTGCCACAGGTTGCGCAGATTATCGGTGCCCCCGAACAGAGTGGTGAAGTGCGTCGAATCGATCAGCACGATATCGCCGGCGCGCTGCCCGCTCGGTGGCATCCAAATCAATGCGTTGAACTCGGTATTGCCCGCAGCGGTGAACGGATGCGGGCGGTTCGGGTCGACGCGTTGGCGTCCGAGCACCCGCAGGTCGCCGCTTTCGGGTGCGGTCAGTTCGTAGTGCGGAAGGTGCGGGTGGAAGTTGAATGTCGTGACGTTGTCGAGGAGCCGCGCGGAGTCCACATCACGGAATCCGGTCAGCGGTGCGATCTCTTTGGTGCCTTCGACGACGGCAGGCCGCAGCCCCCAGGTGTTGTGGACCGGCACATCGAGGGCTTTCATGAGAGACCGCGTGTACTGACCGAATCGCTGTTGGCGGGGCACCAATGGGTCGCCGTGGTGCTGGTACTCCATTTGCCGTTGGGTGAAGTCGTCGGTGAACCCCACATCGTGGTGGGGGGCCAGCAGCAGGCAGGTACCCTCACGCGTCAGCCACTGCTTGATGGCGGCGATCTCCTCGGGTGCCGCCTCCTGCTCGGACAGGATGTGGTCGAGCCCGAAGACCATCAACGTGTCGGTGTCGGCGAGAACGCGCTCATCGATCGGCAGCTGGTAGCCGGCCTGGTCGATGCGTTGGAACACGGCGACCGGATGGCCGGTGGCCTCGCCCGCGAGCTCCTGGAAGGCCAGCGTCGAACGGTGGAAGAGTTCCAGCGTCCCGGCGATGCCCTGCAGGAAGTGGGATTTGTCGTATTCGGGGGTTTCGTAGTTGGGCCACAACGCGTTTCGGACCTCGGTCATGGTGGAGAACCGGTTGTACATCTCGCCGGGGTCGCGTTGCGCCTCCCACGGATAACTCCATGTCCAGTAGATGCCGATCCTTCGCCGCCCATCGTGCTTCCGCGCAAGGTGGCTCTGGTTGTAGGTGCGGGCCGGAATCGGGGTGCTCATGATGGCCGCTACTTTCCGCCGAGCGTCGCCAGGTAGCGCAGGGCTTTGATGCCGGGCAGGAAGAAGTAGGCACCACCTGTGAGGGTGGTGAAGGCCGGTATGCCCTTGTGCACCTTTCGGATCGGCCGTTTGGGAACGGTGAAGTCCAGCGTGCCGTCCTGGGTACCGCAGATGGGATCGTGCTCGTTGTCGAGCTCGTGGAACGTCTTGTCATTGATCCAGACGTTCTGCGCGAACTCGAATTGGCGAATGAGGTCCGCGCAGATGATGAACGCGGCGATGCCACGCTCGACACCGTCGTCGGGTGCCCCTTCGGGAAGTGCGGGACCGTAGGTGGCCCCGCGTCGGATCATCCTGCGACGGTTCATGTTGTGTGCTGTATCGCGAGGGTTGAGCCGTCGTGCGTGGGACCCCAACGGACATGCGTAGCCGAAGGGGTCCATCTCCTTGTAGTTGTAGTCGTTGTTGCGCATCGGGTCCGCGCCGAGGTCGGGGTCGTCCTTGTCGGGTGCCAGCACCAAGGGTGCTCCACTGCGCCACCGACCCATGAACTTGGCGGCGAGCAGTTCCTCGTCGTCCGGCGTTTCGGAGTTCTCGCGGAGGTAGCCGCGGAACTCTGCTACGTGCTCCCGCAGGCGGCGGTAGGCCATGAAACTGCCATTACGAGAGAGTGTTTCGGGCTGTGGCAGGTTCGCGACAGGCCCGTCCTCGTCCGGGTACCCGAGGATGAACTCGCCCGGCTTCAGCAGGGCGCCCGACCCGGGGGTGGGCACTTCACCCGAGCCCTCCATGACAGGTTGCGACAGCCTGTCGCGGAAGCCGAAGTGATCGTGGGCGTAGTTGAATGGCGGCGACGCGTTCAGGTCGAGGAAGGACAGGCTGCGGACTCCGTCGGTGCGGGCGAGCAACTCGTCGTGGTTCTCGATGGATTGGCGAGATTGCTCGTCGTCGCGGGCGAAAAGGATCGCGATGGCGTGCACATCGTCACCCGCGAGGCCGCCCACCCAGTTGTCAGGATGATTCGGTCCAGAGTCGCCGAGAATGTCGGCGCGAGACGCCATCCCTTCGCGGAACTCATCGGGAAAGGTGTTCAGCGACTCGTCCGGCACGCCGAGTGCACGAAGGCCGGTCCACGTGAACGCCAGCGTGATCCACCGTCGACTCTGGTCCATGGTGTCGGTGGCGTCGGCCGCGGACTGCACGAGGTCGAGCAGTTCCGACAGCCAGGCTCGGCCACCGGCCCGGGTGTCGAACGTCAGGAATTCATAGCGCCCGGTGATTGCCGGCGTTCGGGTCAGCAGGATGTGCTGAATGTCGTCGAGTTCGAGCATTTGTGGCGCCCGGGGGCTACTGCATCTGGTCGAGCATGTCCGAGAAGGCGGCCTTCAGCCGGAGCGCCTTCTTGATCTCGTCGGCCGTGACGTACGGATATTCGCCGTATTCCAGGAAGCTGGGGAAGTGATGCTCGCGGACGAACGTCACGAATGAGTCCGGGTTTTCTTTCCAATCCTCAGGGAAGCCTACGAGGTTGGTGAACACCGTGTTGATGCCGCTCTGGCCGAACAGTCGCACGGCGTCCTCGGTGTACTTATCGAAGTCGGTGTCGAAGATGCCCTGGTACTGGAAGGTCAAGCCGTCGCCGATATCAAAGAGCACCCAGCGCAGGTAGTGCAGCCGTAGCGGAGCGAGGAACTCCGGACTGCCCTCGATGGCTTCCTGGATCTTTTGGCCGTGGGCGCGGATGGCTTCCTCGCGGCCTTCCTTGACCTTCGCGATGATCGAAAAGCCGTAACAGGCGGGCGTCCTGGGAAAGACCGGGCCGAAGCGGCCCCGCTCGAGTTCGAAGTACCCCTCTTTGGGAATGGCCTTTGCGGCGGGCTTCGACCACACCTGATCAGATGATGACATTTCCGCCCCATTTCTCGAACCGGATCTATTCCGGAGATTAGCACTGAGAATTTATGGGCATGGCTTTTCGCCAGAGTCCCAGACCTGACTCACAGGTAATGACGGGCATACGGAATGGTACGACAGTGCTGAAAGTTAGCTGCTGCCCCGAGTTCTCGTGATCAGCAGCTGTCAGTTAACGAATCCCCTGATGCAGGCGTTCACGAGAAGTTGATGGTTATTTGTGCCAATTCGCACTTGAAGTATGACCTTGATCGTATTGTGCGGAAATACGGATCCTTTCACTCGCGAAAGGAGGAGCCGTGAATCTATTTGTGCGGTATTTGATCGTGGGGGTGGCGTCGGCGTCAGTTCCCGTGGCCCTCGCCGGTGCGCCGCCGGCGTTGGCGGATTGCACTAGCTCCGGTGGCTCCACCATATGTGCGCAGGGGGACGTGCGCGGCAGTTCCGGTGGCCCGCTAACGGGTCCGGCCTACCCCGGCTACTGCGCCGACCCCTGGTATTGCAGCGACGACTGGGGCGTCGACGTGTACTGGGATCCAGGACGTAACGGGGGCAACGCCAATCCGCCCGGGATCAACAACGATTTACCCGGTCGAGGCGGCGGAGGCGGCCGCGGAGGCGGCGGAGGCGGTCGACGCTGAACATCGCCATAAAGTCCAATTGTCCATTCGAACAAGGAGTTTCGTATGTTCTCTCGTAGTGTCATAGGTGCCGGCATGATCGCGGGCGCAATGCTCTTCGGCAGCGCGGCGACGGCCGCTGCCGATCCGCCGAACTGCACGGCCGCCGACCTCGCTGGCGTAATGGCCGGCGTCTCCGCGGGTACATCCTCGTACCTGTTCACCCATCCGGATGTGAACGCGTTCTTCACCGGTCTCAAGGGCAAGCCCCGCGATCAGATGACAACCGATATCCAGGCGTACTTCGACGCGAACCCACGGGTCAGCGACGAGCTCCGGGCGGTCAGGCAGGCGGCGGCCGACTTCCGGGACCGGTGCGACGTACAGATGCCCGAAATGCCGATGGGTTAGCCCAAGAAGCACGGGAATCGCCGGGGGGAGAGCCAGGCCTGACACACTGGACCCGTGCGCTCCACACCGCAGTGCTGGCTCACCGACATGGACGGCGTGCTCGTCCGCGAGGAACACGCGCTGCCCGGCGCCGCCGAGTTCCTGCAGAGGTTGGTCGATAAGCAACGCCCGTTCCTCGTCCTGACCAACAACTCCATCCTCACACCGCGGGACTTGTCGGCCCGGCTCCTGCGCTCCGGCCTCACTGTGCCCGAGGCTTCCATCTGGACGTCCGCGCTGGCCACAGCCGCGTTCCTGGCCGACCAGTTGCCCGGCGGGTCGGCTTACGTCATCGGCGAAGCGGGCCTGACCACTGCGCTGCACGCCGTGGGCTACACGCTCACCGACATCGAACCCGATTTCGTCGTACTCGGTGAGACGCGCACGTATTCGTTCACGGCCATCACCAGGGCGATCCGGCTGATTCTCGGTGGCGCGCGGTTCATCGCCACCAACCCCGACGCCACCGGACCGTCGGCCGAGGGACCGATGCCTGCCACCGGTTCGGTGGCCGCGATGATCACCAAGGCCACCGGGCGCGAACCGTACTTCGTCGGCAAGCCGAATCCGATGATGTTCCGCAGCGCGCTGAACCGGATTGAGGCGCACTCGGAGAACACCGTGATGGTCGGCGATCGGATGGACACCGATGTCGTTGCTGGTATCGAAGCCGGGCTGGAGACCATCCTGGTGCTTACCGGTTCGACCACGGTCGAGGACATCGAGCGCTACCCGTTCCGGCCCAGTCGCGTGCTGCCATCGATCGCCGAGGCGATCGACCTCGTGTGATCCCCGGTTCGGTGCAGCGATGATCGAGGGGTGATTGCGATGGCAGACATCGAACTGATCGGGGTGCCCTTCGATGGCTACGGCCGTACCGGGAACCAAGCCAGAGCGGCCCGGGTACTGCGCGATGCGGGACTGGCCGACGCCTTCGACCATCACCACGTCACCGAGCACGATCTCGAACTCCCCGAGCCGGATCCAGCACGCGGCGCGTCGACCGGCTTGATCAACGAGGCCGCGCTGCTCGCCATGACCGACGCGCTGAACAACCGTGTCGGCGAAGCGGTCGCGGCGGGTCGATTCCCGGTCGTCTACGGCGGGGATTGCTCGTCGCTGTTCGGCATCGTCACCGGCCTTCGTGACCACATCGGCGACGTCGGGCTGGTGTTCGTCGACGGACACGAAGACACCATGCCGCTCGACGTGTCCGAGGACGGCGAGGCGGCCAACACCGAGATCGGCCTGCTGCTCGGTTTGACCGGCCGACTGCTGGCCGGTGACCTCGGCGACCGACTGCCTGCCCTACGGCATGAGCAACTCGTCGTGCTCGGGCCAAGAGACGACGCCTGGCGACGACAGTTCAACGTCGGCACCCTCGCCGACAGCGGGGTGTGGCTTGCGCCGCTCGCAGAGGTCGCCGACGATCCCGCGGGTGCAGGACGCGCCGCGATCACGGAATTAGCCGGTCACGTCGACCGGTGGTGGCTGCACATCGATCTCGATGTGCTCGATCCTGTCGAGTTTCCGGCGCAGGGCCTGCCCGACGTCGAGGACGAACCCGGCGGCCTGACATGGGATCAACTCACCGATCTGGTCGTATCGCTGTTCGGCTCCCCGGCGCACTGCGCGGGCGCCAGTTTGGCGATCTACGACCCCGACCAGGACCACGACCGCGCCGACGCACGCAAGATCGTCGGATTCGTTCGAAACGCCCTGGCCCGCACGACAATAAACCCCTAACGCAGGAGAGACGTGGCCGAACCCATCGACGACTACTTCACCGCGACGGTCTCGGCGATGAACGCGTCGCCGAGCAGTCGAGGAGATGACGAACCGGTCCGCGACGGGTCATCGCTGACGGCGCGAGTGTGCCTGGCGCTCTTCGATGTCGTGCTGGGCAGCCGCCATCTCGATCTGACCGCGCGATACCTGCGTTCGAAGGGCAAGGGCTACTACACCATCGGATCATCCGGCCATGAAGGCAACGCCGCGGTGGCAGCGGCGCTGCGGCCCACCGATCCGGCGCTGCTGCACTATCGGTCCGGCGCGTTCTACCTCGCCCGCGCTGCCCTTGTCGATGGCCGGGAGGCGCTGGGCGACGTGCTGCTCGGCCTCGTTGCGGCGACCGACGAACCGATCTCGGGTGGGCGGCACAAGGTGTTCGGTCGCTACGACCTGCACATCATTCCGCAGACGTCGACCATCGCGTCGCACCTGCCGCGCGCGGTCGGCGTGGCCTTCTCTATCGCGCGGGCCAAGAAGCTGGGGGTGACGTGCGCGTGGCCCGAAGATGCCATCACGGTGTGCAGTTTCGGCGATGCATCGGTGAACCATTCCACTGCTGTCGGGGCGATCAATGCTGCGCTGCACGCCGCGTACCAAGGTGTGCCGATGCCGCTGCTGTTCGTCTGCGAGGACAACGGGATCGGCATCAGTGTGCCCACGCCGCGCGGTTGGATAGAGGAGGTGTATGGCAACCGTGACGGGTTGGCGTACTTCGCGGCGGACGGATCGGATCTGGCCGCGACCTTCGATGCGGCGACCGCGGCCGCAAATTGGGTACGGACCCGTCGGCGCCCGGCGTTTCTGCACGTGCGCACGGTGCGGCTGATGGGCCATGCCGGATCGGACTATGAGCCGTCTTATCGACGACCCGACGAGGTCGTTGCGGAATACGACCGGGATCCGGTGCTGTGCACCGCGAAACTGTTGATCGACAACGGCGTGCTGACACCAAGCGATGTGATCGACCGCTATGAAGCCAAGCGCGCCAAGGTGATTGAACTCGCCGACCAGATCAGCGAGCTTCCCCAGCTCGACAGCGCGCACGCGGTGATGGCACCGCTGCGCGCAACGGACGAGGATATCCAGGGCGCCGTGCCCGCGTCACTGGTCGCATCGGTCAGGTCCGGTGAGCCGGAAGCGCCGATGACGGTGGCGACGGCGATCAACCGAGCGCTGCACGACATTCTGGACCGCTATCCCGAAGCGATGATCTTCGGCGAAGACGTGGCCCGCAAAGGCGGGGTGTACGGCGTCACGCGCGGACTGCTGTCGGCGACAAGTTCGGCTCGTGTGTTCGACACCCTGCTCGACGAGCAGTCGATCCTCGGGCTCGCTCTCGGCGCGGGCGTCTCGGGATTGTTGCCTATCCCCGAAATCCAGTACCTCGCTTACTTTCACAACGCCGCCGACCAGATTCGCGGCGAGGCGGCGACACTGCAGTTCTTCTCCAACCGTCAGTACCGCAACCCCATGGTTGTCCGGGTCGCCGCTTACGGATACCAAAAGGGCTTCGGTGGACACTTTCACAACGACAACTCGATTGCCGCGATGCGCGACATCCCCGGCGTCGTCATCGCCTCACCCGCGCGTCCGGATGACGCCGCTGCAATGGTGCACACCTGCGCCGCGGCGGCGCGGGAAGCCGGTGCGGTGTGCCTCTTCCTCGAGCCCATCGCGCTCTACCACACCCGAGATCTGTACGACGACAACGACGGCGGCTGGCTGGCTCCCTACCCGGAATCGGGCGTGGCGGTCGGCCGGGCACGAACGTACGGGGAAGGCACCGATCTGACGATCCTGACCTTCGGCAACGGGCTGCGGATGAGCCTGCGGGTCGCGCGCAGGCTGACATCGGTGGATGTCGGAGTCCGCGTCGTCGACCTGCGGTGGTTGGCGCCGCTGCCGGTCCAGGACATGCTCCGGGAAGCCCGAGCCAGCGGGCGAGTGCTCATCGTCGACGAGACCCGCGAGACCGGCGGCGTCGGTGAAGGCGTGCTGGCCACCCTGGTCAAGCATGGCTTCGCGGGCCCACTTGGGCGCGTTGCCGGCAACGACAGCTTCATCCCGCTCGGTGACGCCGCGCTGCATGTCCTGCTGTCGGAGGACACGATCGAGACGGCGGCGATCAAGCTCGTTCGCTCCTGAGGGCGCTTGGTAGCTTGGCCGGGTGAGTTTGGACCCCACCCGGCCGCTCGCCGGGGTGCGCATCGTCGAGATCTCCAGCTTCGTTGCGGTGCCACTGGCCGGGATGACGCTGGCCCAAATGGGTGCCGAGGTGATCCGCGTCGACCCGATCGGGGGAGCGGCCGACTACCGCCGCTGGCCGCTGACCGATGACGGCGAGAGCATTTACTGGGCGGGGCTCAACAAGGGCAAGCGGTCAGTCGCCGCCGACATGCGCTCGCCCGACGGTCAGGACCTGGTGCAGCGGCTGATCGCCAGCAGCGGCGTTCTGATCACTAATGTCGCTGGACGGCAATGGCATTCGTACGACGTCTTGACGCGGTTGCGACCCGACCTGATTCATGTGGAGGTCTCTGGGCGTGCGGATGGCGGCACGGGCGTGGACTACACCGTCAACGCCTCCATCGGCTTTCCGACGGTCACCGGCCCGGCCGAGCTCGCCACTCCGGTCAACCACGTGCTGCCCGCATGGGATGTCACCTGCGGGATCTACACGGCACTGGCCGTGGTCACGGCCCTGCGGCACCGCGATGCCACCGGGCAGGGTCAACGGATCAACATTCCGCTGGAGAACGTCGCGCTAGCCACGGCAGGCAATCTGGGGTTTTTCACCGAGGTCATGGTCAACGGCACCGCACGGCAGCGGATCGGCAACTCGGTGTACGGCCAATACGGCCAGGACTTCACCAGCAGTGACGGCGCCTCGTTCATGATCGTCGCCCTCACCGGCCGGCACTTCCGGGATCTGACTGAGCTCACCGGAACGACTAAAGTCGTTGCTGCGCTTGCGAAAACGCGCGGTGCAGACTTCACCGACGAGGGGCAGCGTTACGAGCACCGTGATGCGCTGTTCGAGATCTTCAACGAATGGTTCTCCCAGCACACCGCGCAGGAGGTCACCGATGCCCTTTCGGCGAGTTCGGTGTTGTGGGACCGGTACCGCACCTTCGAGGAGGCGGCCCGCGGCGACCGGGTGACCAACAATCCGATGTTCACCGCACTCGACCAGCCACGCATCGGCGAGTACCTCGCGCCGGGGCTGCCCATGTCGATCGGCGGTGTCTATCCGGCCGCGGCTGTTGCGCCGGCACTCGGCGACGACTCCGCGGCGGTGCTCGAGGAGTGGCTCGGACTGAGCGCGCAGGACATCACACGCCTAACGGATGCGGGCACGGTGGAATGAGCAACCTACTGGGGCTGCTCGACCTGCAGCCGGGCGCCACCGAGGACACGTGGATCGGCCCGGCCAGTGGTCCGGAGGGAAAGCGTTCCTATGGCGGCCAGTTCATGGCACAGAGTCTCGCGGCGGCGTGCCGGACCGTGGATGCCGATCGGCCGCCGACCAACATGCATCTGCAATTCCTGCGCGGCGGTGAGGCCGGTGAGCCCGTCGAGTACACCGTGACAAAGGTTTTCGACGGCCGGACCTCGGCCGCACGCCGCGTCGACGCCCGGCAGAACGGCCGGCTGCTGACCGCCGCCACGGTGTCCTTCGCGATCGAACTGCCCGGGCCCGAACACGGCGCACGCTCGTCGATGCCGCACGACCCCAATGATCTTGACCCGACCGGCCCTGCGGGTCCGGCGCCGTCGATGCCGTTGGACGAGCTCGATATCAGGATCGCCGACGAGGGAACCGGTGATGACTTTGTCCGCCGATTCTGGTGGCGGACAACGGCTGAGCTGCCCGACGATCCGCGACTGCACACCTTGGTCGCGGTGTTCGTCACCGATGTGTACATGATCGATCCGGCGCTCAAGGTCCACGGACATTCGATGAAAGCGCGTACGCATCGCAGCGGCACTACCGATTCGTCGATCTGGTTTCACCGACCCGTTCGCGCCGACGAGTGGAACCTGCTGGAGACGACCTCACCCGCCGCCGCGCGGGGACGCGGCGTCGTGACCGGCAGCTTGATCCGCGCCGACGGAATCATCGCGGCGACGCTGGCGCAGGAAGGTCTTATCGCCGAGCGGGATTGACCGTCGGTGGTTTCTATGGTCCGCGTTCTGGGTTGTCGTCGTCGTTGTCTGGTGGGCGGAGGAGCAGTTCGGGGCGGTGGTAGTGGTTGATGCGGGTTTGGCCGGTGTCGAGGTCGGGTGGTGGGGTCCATTCGACGTCGCCGTGTTCGTTGATGGTGGTGGTCCAGCCGTCTTTGTGGACGAGGCGGTTGTCGGGGCCGCAGGCCAGGGTCATGTCGTTGACGTTGGTGTTGCCGCCCTGGGCCCAGTCGCGTCGGGCGTGGTGGACCTGGGTGCCGTAGGCGCCCACGGTGCAGCCGGGTTTGGTGCAGCCCCCGTCGCGGGCGATGAGCATGATGCGTTGGGCTGGGGAGGCGGTGCGTCTCGCCCGGTACAGGTCCAGGGCTTGGCCGGTGGCTTCATCGAAGATGGCCAGCCAGTGGTGGGCGTGGGCGGCCATGCGGATGACGTCTTTGATCGGCACCACGCTGCCGCCACCGGTGGTGCCGACCCCGGCGCGGGATTCGAGGTCTTGGATGGTGGTGCGGATGATCAGGGCGACCGGTAGTCCGTTGAGGTGGCCGAGTTCACCGCACATCAACGCGATACGACCGATGACGATCAGGGCGTCGTGTTGACGTTGGGCGTGGGTGCGGTGGTCGTTGTCGATCTGGGCTTGGCTGGGTGTGCCCGAGGTGCAGGGTTGCGCGTCGTCGGGGTTGCACATGCCCGGGGCGGCGTATTTGGCGAAGATCGCCTCCCACAGCGCCCGGGCTTCGGGGGTGAGGGTTCCGGTGACCGCGCTCATCGCGTCGGGTCCTTGTTTGCCGAGGGTGAACCCGCGTCGGCGGTGGCGTTCGGTGTCATCGGGTTCGGGGCCGTCCTGGTCGAGCAGGAACAGGCGCAGCTCGGCGGTGTCTTTGAGTTCTTTGGGGCCGACCCCGACCGCGACGCGCACCAGGTCGATTTCGATCTGTTCGCGGGTCACGGTGTCGATGAAGCCGGGCAGTCGTCGGATCGTGTCGCGCAGCACCTTGACGTGCTCGGCGGTGATCAACCCCGCGCCTTGGGCGGCGGCGGTCGCGGCCAGCGCCGGGGCCAGCGGTTGGCCGGTCAAGGCCCGCCGCGGTCCGAGCTCCTGCGCTTCGGCCAGGCGGCGGTGAGCTTCCCCGGCCGAGAGGCGCCACCGGATGCGCAGGACGTCTTTCCAGGATTTGGCGCCCAACTCCCTGGGCGTGGTTTCGGCCTGCAACCGGGACAGAGCCCGATGCCACTGCACCGGCAGCTGACAGCCCAAAGTCTCCAGTTCGTCGAGCACGGCCAACAGGTCACGACCGGTCAGCAGGTCGAAGTCGCAGTCGGCCAGCGCCTCATGGGCGCTCCGCAGCGCGCTCACCGCCACCTCGACCGGACTCGCCAACATGATTCGAACATACATTCGACCACCGACAGGTTTCTGCGGGCTGTGACAACTGAAACCAAAGTGACAGAAGAGAATTCAGATCTGGCTGACGGGGTTAGTTCGGATGGATGCGTCCGAGCGCAGCGAACTAAACCGGTCACGCAGCCGGCGGCGCAGCACCGTCACCACATAAGTGAGCAGCACCCCAACGGCCAGTGAGGCGAGGACTCCGATGGCGGGGTGGCCATCGAAAAGCGCGTAGACCTGGTAGTGGACCAGATAGGTGTAGAGCGATGCCTCCGCAAGGACCCCGACTGCCACCGTGAGCGCCGACGGACAGCGGATCGTCGGCACCCAGATGAGCAGCAGCAGACCGGCCATCACCATCACATCGCGCAGTGTGGTGTCGAAATAGCCGTGCAGGCTGACGATCAGGGCGATCGACACCGCGACGCGTTGAAGGTTCGTCGTCGCCTTCGACGCCGCCCAGCCGATCGCGAAGAACCAGAACGCCAGCATGGTGAACCACGCATCGCGGCCGAGATTCAGCCCGAGGATGTCGTACCGCAGCGCCAGGCCGATGACGAGGAACACGACGGCGACGGTGAATGGACGACGGCGTTCGAGACGATCCATCAGCGGCAGCCAGAAGACCAGCGCCAAGACCACGAGCGTCCATACCAGCACCTCGACGAACCACAGCCGGCCCGCGGTCATGCTGTCGGACGGACCGAGAATCTTGTTGGCCAGCAACAGATTGGTCCACGTGTAGTGGTCGGTCAGCAGCAGAGCGATCACGACCCACAGGACCGAAGGCACCGCGATCCACGCGATGGTGTTGCCCAGATGCCGCACCCGGTCATTGCGCGTAACCGGCGTGAGGCAGAAACGGCCGAAGTTGTACCCGGCGACGCCAAGCAGAATGTGCGCACCGCCCCACAACTCGAACAGCCCTGCGTGCGATCCGACGATGAGCACGATCGCCGCGGCCCGGAGCGCGACACTGGTCTCCAGGGCCGCCAACCAACGACGGCGCACCGGCTTCGAAAAGCTTTCCAGCTGCCGGATCGGCATGTTCTGCCAATCCGGAGGCAGCTGGCCGATCGCCCGCTCCAGCCGCACCGTCATCGCGACGTAGGACAGCGAGTTGCCGCCCAGGTCGATGAAGCTGGCATCAGGATCGAGTGTCGCGGCGTCGACCTGCAACACATCGGCGAACAACCCGTGCAAGTCCGTCGACTGCGGCTGGTCGGTGGCGCGCGCCAACTGGCTCACCGTCTCGTAATCGGGTTTGCCCGACGCCAGTAGCGGCAGTTCGTCGACGCTGACCGCGCTCACGGCACCCGCGGGAACCCCCGCAGCCTCGGCGGCCGCTCGCTGTACTTCGCGGTCGTCGTGCCTGCCGGCGGCGGCGACCAGAATGACGTCGTCCTCGCTGGTGCAGAAGGCCCGTATGCCCCGGGAGCGCAACGCGGCCTCGACCTGCTGCAGATCGATACGAAGGCCGTACATCTTGACGAATCGACTGTTGCGGCCGACGACCTCGTACAGTCCGTCGGGGCACAGCCGGGCGATGTCGCCGGTGCGTAGCGTCTCGACAGTCTTGCCGAGCGCCAGGTCGTCGGGACCGTGTGCGTAACCCATCATCACGTTCGGGCCGCGGTAGACCA
The DNA here is from genome assembly GCF_000243415.2 of Mycolicibacterium tusciae JS617. The sequence continues at coordinate 1,856,301 of NZ_KI912270.1, read as the reverse complement.
GCTCGCCGACGTCGTCGTCGGCCCATCCGTGGATTGGCTCGATCGTGAATGATCCACCGCGGATCGGACGGCCGATCGTGTGGGGCCTAGACAACGCGAGTTCTGGCGGCAGGTAGGACATCCGGGCTGTCGCTTCGGTTGCGCCGTACATCACGAACAGTTCGAAGCCCGCGTTCTGCGCGAGTTCGGCGAATCTATGGACGCGCTCGGGTGGCATTCTGCCGCCGGCCTGGGTCACGTAACGCAGGTGGGGCAGGTCCGCGGCGTCGAAGCCGACGCTCTCGAGCAGTTCGAAGGTGTACGGAACCCCCGCGAATGATGTTCCGCGATGCCGACGGAAAAGCTCCCAGAACTCCTCGTCGACCACTGAGCGGTCAGTAAGGATCAGGCCGGCGCCCGCCAGCAGGTGGCTATGGATCACCGAAAGTCCGTAGCAGTACGACATCGGCAGAGTTGTTGCAGCCCTGTCGGTTTCGCGGAGATCGAGGTATTGTGCGATCACCGCGGCGTTGTCGACGAGGTTCGTGTGCGACAGCCGGACCAGCTTCGGAGAGCCCGTGCTGCCAGATGTCGACATCAGCAATGCGAGGTCGTCGTGCAGCGGGCGCTCGCCCTGGAGCCGCGGCGGCGACATTCCACACCCGTGGCGGTGGTGGATTCCGCGAGCGTCGATGACGATGTCGGGCCTGTAGGTTTCCTCGATCGCGGTGTGGTCGCGTCGAGCATCGACGGGCAGCACCACGTGCTCGGCCGCCAGGGCGCCGAGATAGTGCACCAGCGTGGGGATGTCGTTGCGGGTTTCGAGGAGCACAAGGCGACGTGGTCCGGTGAGAGCCTGGGTGGATTCGGCGACCATATCCGCAAGTTCGCGGTAGGTCAGCTGCGCAGTGTCGGTGAGCACCGCGACACGTTCGCCGTGGCCGCGCAGGTGCTCGATGAGCGCGCTCACGTGAACACGACTCCGCTGCCGACCACCTCGATGCGCACCTTCGCGTCGATCGGCGGCGGTTCGAGGCTGGCCTGACGTACGACGATCGGTTCGATGTCACCAGCAGGATCGATGGTCAAAAGCACGTCGTGGCCGAGGAATTCGACAGCCAGCACCCTACCGACGCCCTCCAACTCGCCACTGTCCGAAACGACCTTCGCCACAAGCTGTTCGGGCCGCAGCAACAACGTTCCGGGACCGTCATCGGCGCGTACCGCCACCCGTCCGATGGCACAGTCGGCCATCCCGGAGGAGACCACGCATGGCAGCGTGATGCTGTCGCCGAGGAACTCGGCGGTGAAGCGGTCGTTGGGCTGTTGATAGACCAGCTGAGGTGAGCCGACCTGAGTGAAGCGGCCGTCGCGCATCACCGCGACCTGGTCGGCAATCGACAGCGCCTCCTCCTGGTCGTGGGTTACCAACAGCGACGTGACGCCGGCAGCGGCGAGCAACTTGGAGACCGCCTTCCGCGTGGACGCGCGTAGCCCGGTGTCCAGCGCGCTGAACGGTTCATCGAGCAACATCAGCACCGGCTGCCGTGCCAGGGCCCGGGCCAGCGCAACACGTTGCTGCTGGCCACCCGAGAGCTGATGTGGACGACGCGCCGCGAATGATCGGTCCAGCGAGACGGTTTCGAGCAGTTCGTGCACACGGTCGTTCACCTTGTCGCGGCCTTCGCCGCGAATACCGTAGGCGATGTTCTGCCCGACAGTCAGATGGGGGAACAGTGCACCGTCCTGCGCGACGTAGCCGACATTGCGCTTGTGCGGTGCGACCGCCCGTTTCGGGCTCGCAATTTGGCGGCCGTCGATGGTGATCGTGCCGTCACCCGGCGTCTCGAAACCGGCGATGAGCCGCAGCAGCGTCGTCTTCCCACAGCCGGAGGCGCCGACGACCGCGGTCATGCTGCCCTGCGCCAGCTGCAGGTCGATGTGGTCGAGCACGACGTGGCCGTTGAACGACTTCGCGAGTCCTCGGATGTCGACCATTGGTTCGGTCACAGCGCGGCCACCTTCATCGACTGACGGAACAGCAAGACGGTCACGGGTATGGCCAGCAGCACCAGCATCACCGCGTACGGCGCGGCGGCCGCGTAGTCGAGTTCACCACTCCACGACCAGAACATCATCGACAACGTTCGGGTGCCGGTAGGTGCCAGGAGCAGTGTCGCGGTCAATTCGGTTGCCACCGCGACGAATACCAGCGCTGCGCCCGCAGCCGCGGCAGGCGCGGTGAGGCGAAGCGTCACGCGCAAGAACGTCGCCGACGGCGAAGCGCCCAGCGACCGGGAGGCTTCCTCCAGGCTCGGCGGTACCTGGGCAAGGCCGGCCCGAACGTTGACCAGTGCGCGCGGCATGAACAACAGGACGTAGGCGAATACGATCAACGCCACACTCTGGTACAGCGGTCGGGCGTAGTGAATGGCGACGGTGACAAGCGCGAGCGCGGTGACGATGCCGGGCAGTGAGCTGGTGACGTAGTTGGCGCCCTCGACTGCGCGGGCCAACAAACCGCTGGACCGCACCGCGACCCATGCAACAGGGAAGGCCAGCACCGTCGTGATGATCGCGGCGGTACCGGCCAGCCCGATGGTTTGGGCCAGCGCGTTGCCGAGCTCTGCGAAGTCCCACACCTCGGCGCCGCCGATCCACAGCCAGCGCAGCAACGTCCACACCGGAACGCCGAGCGACAGGACCGCCACCACGGTCAGCGCGGCCAGCGCGGGGATTGTGCTGTGGCCCAGACGGTTCCGGGCGGCGGCGCGCGGAGCTCCCGAGCCGATTCTGGCGAAGCGAATCTTCCCCCGAGCGGCCGCCTCCGCGACGAGGAGAGCAAGACAGAGCAGGACCAGAACGCCGGCGAGCATGCTGCCCGCCGCACCGTCGAAGGTGGCTTGGAACTGCTGGAAGATCGCGACGGTGAACGTATCGAAGCGGATCATCGCGAACGCGCCGAATTCGGCGAGCAGATGCACCCCGACCAGCAGTCCGCCGCCGAGGACCGCCAGCCGAAGCTGTGGCAACACGACACGGAAGAACACTCCGACCGAATCCGACCCGAGCGCTCGCGCGGATTCTTCGACGGCGGGGTCGAGACGGCGCAGGGTCGCCGCGACGGGCAGATACATGAACGGGAAATACGACAGCGTCGTGATGAGGACTCCCGCCCACAGTCCGTGGATCGAGGGGGCCACACCTACCCAGGCGTAGCTGTTGACAAACGCCGGAACAGCCAGCGGCGCAACGAACAACGGACGCCAGAAGCCCCGTCCCGGAAGGTCGGTTCGTTCCGTCAGCCAGGCCAGGCCGACACCGATCAGCACGCAGAGCGGCACCGTGATGAAAACCAGTGCGACGGTATTGATCAGCAGCTCGCCGACCCGCGGCCGGACCACCAATTCATAGGCGCGTGTCCACCCGACCGACACCGTGCCCCACGCCACATAGCCAAGTGGAATGCAGGTGGCAGCGACCAGAATCGCGACCGTCGCCGAGACCAGCGGACCAGGCCGAACGGTCGCCTCGGACCGCGAAGGCTCCGCGGCGGGTACCGGAACGGGGGGAGCAGCAGTCACCTACAACAAGCCCGCCTTCGTCATCAGGTCGGTCACCTGCTGGGAGTTCAGCGTCGACGGGTCCACCGCCGGTGCCTGCAGCGTGTCCAACGGTGGCAGCGCGGGGTTGGCGGGCACGCCGCTGGCGACCGGATACTCGAACGACGTGCCCTTTTCCAGCACCTCCTGGCCCGCCTTGCCGGTGATGAACTTGATGAACTGCTGGGCCTCATCCTTCTTGTTGCTGGATTCGAGCACGCCGCCGCCGGACAGGCTCACGAATGCGCCGGGGTCCTCGTTCTTGAAGTAGTGCAGCGCCGTGTTGGCGCTCATCTCTTTGGTTTTCGACTGATCGCGGAACCAGTAGTAGTGGTAGATCACGCCGCCGTCGACCTCGCCGGCATTGACCGCCTTCAGCGTGGCGATGTTGTCGCTGTAGAGAGTCGCGCCGGATTTCATCGCCGCCAGCCACTTCGCGGTCTCGGCCTCACCCTTGAGCTGCAGCAGCGCTGCGACAATGGCCTGGAAGTCGGCCTTCGGCGGAGGTGCGCCCCACCGACCCTTCCATTCGGGCAACTGAAGATCCAGCAGCGATTTCGGCAACTGCTCGGGGGTCAGCTTGGACGTGTTGTAGACGAACACGGTGCTGCGCGCAGCGACACCGGTCCACTTGCCGGTGGCCGGGCGATATTGCTCGGGAACCTGATCGAGGGTCGCGGAGTCGAGATCGGCGAACAGTCCGGCCTTTTCGACCGCCGCCATGGCCGGTGAGTTCTCGGTCAAGAACACATCAGCGGGCGACGCATCGCCCTCGGCCACCAGCTGGTTACCGAGCTCGGTATCGCCGCCCTGGCGATACGTGACCTTGATACCGGTCTCTTTGGTGAACGCGTCGATCCACTCTTTGGTCAGAGACTCGTGCTGAGCGTTGTAGATCAGTAGCTCGTCACTCTCGCTCGAACTCGAGCATGAGGTCGCTGCGAGTACGACAGCAACGGTCGACACGAGTGCCGCGATCCGGCTCCAACGGGGGCGCATTCAGGCGGTCCTTCCCGCGCCAACCCGGCGCTTTTAGCTGAGGTTTACCTAAATGAACATACCCTGCCCTACGTCGCTCCGGTGCGGCCTGTCCGTCGTTTTTCATGCTCAGAGCAAGTTTCTAGACAACGATGCTGCGGGTACGTTGGCTCTGAAGTCGACGGCGACTTGCCGTCGGCACCGACCTTGAGGACACCGAATGAAGAAGTCAGCCCGCCGCCGACCGCGCGTCATCTCAATGGCCGTCGCCTGTGCGCTCGGGGTCTCCGCAGCCGTCATCTCCGCGCCCGCCGCGACCGCCGCCGACTGCACCGCCAGCGGGCTGAGCACCGTCGCGGGTGGTGTGCTGGCCGAGGCGGGCGGCTACCTCGCTGCCCATCCAGGTGCCAACAACGTCTTGACCGCCGCCGCCACGGCGCCACCCGATGTCGCGCGCTCCGATGTGCGGGGTTACTTCACGTCCAACCCCGGCGAGTTCCTCGATCTCCGGCGCATCGCTGCTCCACTGCAGGACCTGCGAAACCAGTGCGGTATCGCGGTCAGCCCAGGGCAGCTCGCTACGCTGTTCGACACGATGTCGGGAGCCTGATCTCCGGGTCGGATGGCCGATGAGTTGCGGTGGGGTCGGGAGTCGATACGTCGACAGGATCGCCGCACATCAAAGGGAGACGCCATGATGACTGAGTCGACAACCGCAGCGGGCAGGCCCCCGGTGGTCGATGTTCAGACATGGCGTGCGGCACTGGACGATCTGAGGCGCCGGGAGAAGGCGGCGACGCGGGAGCTCGATGCGATCGCGGCGGCACGCCGGCGACTGCCGATGGTCCAGATGGCTGACTACACGCTGATCGGCGCGGACGGACCCGTTCGGCTCGTCGACATCTTCGACGGCCGGTCGCAGCTCATCGTCTACAACCACATGTGGAACGACGGCGCGGAATGGCAATGCGGCGGCTGCACCAGCCTCACGTCGCAGTACACCCGACTCGACTTCCTCGACAACTACGACGCCCGGTTCGTCATCGTCACCAACGGCCGCATCGATGAGGCAATCGCGTACCGCAACAAAGTCGGCAACCGGATGGACTGGTACTCCTCGTCGGAGAGTTCGTTCGGCGCCGACGTCGACGCGGCCCCCAACGAGGGGTTCGCCTTCAATGTCTTTCTGCGTGACGGCGACACGGTCTACCGCACCTGGCACACCAACGGTCGGGGTGTGGAGCAGCTCAGCTACACCTTCGGACTGAAGGACATCCTGCCGTGGGGGAGGCAGGAGGAGTGGCTGGACTCACCGCAGGGTTGGCCATCGCGGCCGACGTACTCGGGGTGGTTGGACAGCCCCGATGTCGCGCGCCTGTATGGAAGCGGTGGCTGATCGCTCGTCACATGCGTCCGAAGCGTGCGCGCACGAAGCTGTAGGCACCGAATGCGGCGATGCCGAGTGCGGCCACGATGAGCAGGAACTTGCCGAACGGGGCGTTGCCCAGAGCCTTGACCGCCGCATCGATGCCCGACGCCTTCGACGGATCCGCCTGCAGCGTCGCCACAATGACGAGCACACCCGCCCCAGCCAGCACCAGACCCTTGGCTGCGTAGCCGCCCACGCCGACGGCGTTGATGCCGGTGCCGCCCGACACCCGCAGATCTTTCAAGAACTTCTTCGATGCGCCCTTGTAGACGTGATAGCCACCCACGCCGATGAGGCCGAGCGCGACCGCGATGAGAAGTGCCTTGCCCCAGCCGGATTGCATCAACTGTGCACTCATCCCGCTGTTCTGCTGACTGCTCTGCTGACCGCTTCCCATCGCGAAGCGCGCCGCCGACAGTGCGATGGCGAAGTTCACGATCGCCAACCCGAGGGATTTAGCGCGTTTCCAGGCCGGGGTGTCGTCCTGGTTGGGCCCGGAGCCCTCGCCGGGCTTCGAGCCGACGATGGCTTCAGCCACCCGCCATAAACCGAGCGCGACGAGGCCGACCGCGGCGACCCAGAGGATCACAGCACCGCCGGTCTGGCTGGCCAACGCCGCCAGGGCACCGGACTGATCGGCATTGCCGCCGGACCCAAAGGCGATGCGGATGATGATGTACGCAACGAGAAGATGCAGCACGCCACTGGTGACGAAGCCCGCGCGCGCGGTGTACTCGAACGCGTCGCTGTCGGTGGCACGATCCGCCGCGCCGTGCAGGGTGTTGTTGGCCATGCCGTCGAAGTACCCCCTTTTTGACGGTGGCGAAACTATGTGGCTGTGCACGAATCGGTGATTGGGGATGAGTGCGCTCTGATGGCCGCTGATTGTCGGGGTCACTTCGCACTGTGGGGCCATGACGTTTTCGAAGACTTCGTGGACCCGCGCCGAGATCGGTGCACTCGGAGAACGGTTGGCGGTCGAGTATCTGCAGTCACTGGGGCTGCGGGTGCTCGCCCGCAACTGGCGTTGCCGTTATGGCGAACTCGACGTGATCGCGGCCGACGATGCCGCGCGCACCGTGGTGTTCGTTGAGGTCAAGACCCGCACCAGCGACCGGTACGGGGGCGTCGAACAGGCCGTCACACCGGAGAAGGTGCGTCGGCTGCGGCGCCTGGCCGGGCTGTGGCTGGCTCGGCAGGACGCTCGCTGGTCCGAGGTGCGCATCGACGTCATCGGGGTGCGCATCGGGCGGCGGCCCATCCCCGAGATCATTCACCTGCAGGGAGTGGGCTGATGGCGCTGGGGCGGGCATTCTCGGTGGCGGTTTCCGGACTGGACGGACACATCGTGGAGATCGAGGCCGACATCGCGTCGGGCCTACCCGGTGTGTACCTGGTCGGACTGCCCGACGCCGCGTTGCAGGAGTCGCGGGAACGGGTGCGCGCGGCGATTCACAACTGCGGCAACGAGTGGCCGCAGGCACGGCTGACGCTGGCGCTCTCTCCCGCCATGCTGCCGAAGATGGGTTCGGTGTACGACATCGCGCTGGCGCTCGCGGTGCTTTCGGCGAGCACCAAGGCGGGGTGGGCGCGGCTGGAAAAGACTGTTCTGCTTGGCGAATTGGCGCTCGACGGCCGGGTGCGACCGGTCAAGGGGGTGCTGCCTGCCGTACTCGCCGCCAAGCGGGAAGGATGGCCCACCGTCGTCGTGCCCGCCGACAACCTGGCTGAGGCTGCCCTGGTGGACGGGATCGACGTAAGGGGTGTGCGGACGCTGCGCCAACTGCAGTTGTGGCTCGAGAGTAAAGCGCAACTCGAGGAGAGCATCGACAGGCCGTCTTCGGTGCCGGAGCCTGTCGCCGACCTGGCCGACGTGATCGGCCAGACCCAGGCTCGATACGCGGTGGAGGTCGCTGCCGCGGGTGCACATCACTTGATGATGACCGGCCCGCCGGGCGTCGGGAAAACGATGCTGGCGCACCGGCTTCCGGGCTTACTGCCGGCGCTGGACGAAAGTGAGGCACTCGAGGTGACGGCGATCCATTCGGTCGCGGGCCTGCTTTCGGGCAGTACCCCTCTGATTACCAGGCCGCCGTTCGTGGCGCCGCATCACACGTCAACCGTGGCGGCGATGGTCGGTGGCGGCAGCGGAATGGCCCGGCCTGGTGCGGTCAGCCGGGCGCACCGCGGCGTGTTATTCCTCGACGAGTGCGCCGAGATTGGCGTCAGTGTCATGGAGGCGTTGCGAACTCCGCTGGAGGACGGTGAGATTCGGCTGGCCCGCCGCGACGGCGTGGCGCGCTACCCGGCCCGCTTCCAATTGGTGCTGGCCGCCAACCCGTGTCCGTGTGCACCGGCGGATCCGCGGGACTGCATCTGTCCGGGGCAGGTCAAGCGGCGCTACCTCGGCAAGCTGTCCGGGCCACTGCTCGACCGGGTGGACCTGGTTGTCGAGATGCACTCGGAGCGCGCTGGCGCGTTCGCCCAGCAAGAGGGTGAGTCCACGGCCGCCGTCTGCCAGCGCGTCGCAAATGCGCGCGCGGCCGCGGCAGAGCGATGGCGTCCGCACGGTATCCGCACCAATGCTGAGGTCAGTGGATCCCTGTTGCGCAGGGAGTTCCGGCTTCCTGCGGCGGTGATGAAACCGCTGAGTGGTGCCCTCGACCGCAAGCAGATCAGCATGCGCGGTGCGGACCGCAGCCTAAGGGTGGCCTGGACACTGAGCGACCTTGCTGGACGGACCTCGCCGGTGTTGGAGGACGTCAGCACCGCATTGAGCTTTCGACAAGACGGGGGAGCGCGATGACTGACGAGATCGCACGTGCGTGGGCCTATCTGTCGCGCGTCGCGGAGCCGCCGTGCCCGGAGCTGCGCGCGTTGGCAAGACGAGTCGGCCCGGTGGAGGCCGCCGAACGGGTGCGCAGCGGCGCAGCCGACGACACCGTGGGCCGGGTGGTCGAGGCAAGACGCCAGATCGACTGCGCAGCAGAAGATCTAGAGGTACTGGACCGGATGGGCGGACGGCTTATCACCGCTGACGATGTCGAATGGCCGTTGTTGGCGTTCAACTCCTTCCGCGGCATCGACGATCGGCCGCAGGCACACGAACCGATGGTGCTGTGGGTTGTCGGACCCGTGTCCCTCGACGAGGTTTCCAACCGGGCCGCCGCCATTGTCGGCACCAGGGCTGCCACCGCATACGGTGAGTTCGTTGCGGCCGATCTCGCCGAAGGTTTGGTGACACGTGATGCGGCGGTCGTTTCGGGCGGGGCATTCGGGATCGACGGTGCCGCTCACCGCGCCGCGCTGGCGGCCGACGGATTGACGGTCGCGGTTCTCGCGGGCGGAGTCGATGTGCCGTACCCCGCCGCGCATGCCGCGATGCTGCGGCGCGTTCGCGATCAGGGCCTCTTGATCAGCGAGTATCCACCCGGCGAACGTCCCGCTCGGCACCGCTTTCTGACCCGTAACCGGTTGGTCGCCGCCCTAGCCGGTGCCACTGTCGTCGTCGAGGCGGGTGCTCGCAGCGGTGCGGCCAACACCGCGGCCTGGGCCCGTGCGCTCGGCCGCTCGGTGTGCGCCGTGCCGGGGCCGGTTACGTCGTCGGTGTCGGTGGGATGCCACGCCCTGCTGCGGGCCGGTGCCAATGTGGTCACCCGCGCCGAGGAGGTGATCGAATTGATCGGCCACATGGGCGAATTCGCTCCCGATGAGCACCGGCCGGTGTCTGTGCTCGACGGCTTGGGCGACATCGACAAGCGGGTATACGACGCGCTGCCTGGCCGAGGGTCCCGCACCGCCGACGAGGTCGCGGTGGCCGCCGGCTTACCGCCGATGCAAGTGTTGGGTCCGCTGGCGGTGCTCGAGCTGTCCGGTCTGGTGGTGCGCCGGGAGGGTCGGTGGAAGCTCGCTCGCCCGACATGACCCCGACATGACCCCGACATGACCCCGAAATGACGTAGCCGACCGGCACTGTGGCGGCCCTCGTATCCTCGGACCGGGGAGCAGCAATCAACAGGAGGAACAGTGGCAGGACGTCCCGTCCACACGTTCGAAGTGGTGCGTACCGAGCAGTTGACGCCGCATCTCACACGCGTCGTCCTTGGCGGTGACGGCTTTGAGACCTTTACGCCGAACGACTCCACCGATGCCTACGTCAAGATCGTCTTCGTGCACGCCGGTATCGACGTCGCCGCCCTGCCGCAGCCGCTGACGCTGGACAGTTTCAAGACCCTGCCTCCCGAAAAGCAACCGCCGGTCCGTACCTACACGGTCCGCCGCGTGGACACCGAGCGCCGCGAGATCTCCATCGACTTCGTGGTGCACGGCGACCACGGTGTCGCCGGGCCGTGGGCCGCCGCGGCCAAACCCGGGCAACCGGCCTACCTGATGGGACCGAGCGGCGGATACGCGCCTGATCCCGCGGCAGACTGGCACCTGCTGGCTGGAGATGAGGCCGCTGTTCCGGCGATCAGCGTGGCGTTGGAAGCGTTGCCGGACAACGCTATCGGTCAGGTTTTCATCGAAGTGGGTGGCCCTGACGACGAGATCGAGCTGACCGCACCGCCGGGCGTGGACATCAACTGGATCTACCGTGGCGGACGCGCCGACCTGATATCCGAAGACCAGGCCGGTGATCATGCGCCGCTGATCGAGGCCGTGAAGAGCGCGCAGTGGCTGCCCGGCCAAGTGCAGGTGTTCGTTCACGGCGAGGCGCAGACCGTCATGCACAATCTGCGGCCCTACTTCCGCAAGGAGCGGGGCCTGGACGCGAAGTGGGCCTCGTCGATCTCGGGATACTGGCGCCGCGGGCGCACCGAGGAGACTTTCCGGCAGTGGAAGGCCGAACTTGCGAAGACGGAACAAGCCACCGTGTAACCGCGCGCCTGGCACGCTAGCCGCATGGCATTCGGCGATTACCAGCTCGAGATCTATTTTCAGGGCCTGTCCGGCGTGCTGCCGACACTCCCGATGTCCTTCGCGGAGTTGGAGGCCAAAGCGCAGGCCGCGATGTCACCGTCGATGTGGTCGTATGTCGCGGGCGGTGCCGGCGACGAACGGACCCAGCGCGCCAACGCCACCGCTTTCGAGAACTGGGGACTGATGCCGCGGATGTTCGTCGGTGCCGTCGAACGGGATCTGTCGGTCGATTTCCTCGGGTTGAGCCTGCCGTCGCCGGCGATGATCGCGCCGGTCGGCGTCATCGCCCTGTGCGCGCAGGACGGGCACGGCGATCTCGCTACGGCGCGCGCCGCCGCGCGCACGGGTGTTCCGATGATCGCCTCGACCATGTCGGCCGATCCGATGGAGGCTGTGGCCGCCGAATTGGGCGACACTCCAGGCTTTTTCCAGCTCTACACACCGAAAGACCGTGACGTCGCCGCGAGCTTCGTGCAGCGCGCCGAGGCCGCCGGATTTAAAGGCATCGTCGTGACACTGGACACCTGGATCCCCGGCTGGCGACCGCGCGACCTGTCGACGTCCAACTTTCCGTTCCTGCGCGGCCATTGCCTGGCGAACTACACCACCGATCCGGTGTTCCTCGACAGCCTGGCGCAGACGCCGGAAGAGAACCCGCAGGCCGCGATCATGAAGTGGATCTCGATCTTCGGGAATCCGCTGACCTGGGACGACCTGCCGTGGCTGCGTTCGCTGACCACGTTGCCGATCCTCGTCAAGGGCATCTGCCATCCCGACGACGCGCGGCGGGCCAAAGACGGTGGCGTCGATGCCATCTACTGCTCCAACCACGGCGGCCGCCAGGCCAACGGAGGAATACCGGCCATCGACTGCCTGCCCGGCGTAGTGGAAGCCGCCGACGGGATGCCGGTGCTGTTCGATTCTGGCATCCGCAGCGGCGTCGACATCGTCAAGGCGATTGCATTGGGAGCCTCGACGGTCGCCATCGGCAGGCCCTACACCTACGGACTCGCGTTGGGCGGGGAGGACGGCATCGTGCATGTGCTGCGATCACTGCTCGCAGAAGCCGATCTCACGATGGCGGTCGACGGGTACCGGTCGCTGAAGGAACTGACTCCCGACACGTTGCGGCGCGTCACCTGAGCCGGGGAGTCGTTGTCTGCGACGGTTGACGGCGTGGAGGCCGGTGGGCAGGAGCGAAGCGACCCGGGCATCGAGCACTGCCTGGAGGAGTTCGACGAATACCTCGCGCTGGAGCGTGGCCGCTCCGACCACACCCGTCGCGCGTATCTCGGTGATCTGCGGTCGCTGTTCGACTTCGTCGCCGACCGTGCACCCGAGGCGGGGATCGCGGGGCTGACGTTGCCGATTCTGCGTTCGTGGCTGGCGGCGCTGGCGGCGACCGGCGCGGCCAGGACGACGCTGGCGCGACGCACCTCCGCGGTCAAGACTTTCACCGCGTGGGCGGTACGCCGGGGTCTGATGGCGAGCGATCCAGCCGCACGTCTGCAAATACCCAAGGCCCGCCGCACCCTGCCCGCCGTGCTGCGACAGGACCAGGCGCTTGATGCCATGGCGGCGGCGAAATCCGGTGCCCAACAGGGGGATCCGCTGGCCCTGCGGGACCGATTGATCGTGGAGCTGTTGTATGCCAGCGGCATACGGGTCAGCGAGCTCTGCGGACTGGACATCGATGACGTGGACACGTCCCGGCGTCTGCTGCGGGTGCTGGGCAAGGGCAACAAACAGCGCACGGTGCCCTTTGGCGTGCCCGCGCAGGCTGCACTCACAGCGTGGCTGTCCGATGGGCGTCCGGCATTGGCGACCACGGGTTCGGGCCCGGCACTGCTGCTGGGGGCGCGTGGCCGCCGGCTCGATCCGCGGCAGGCGCGCACCGTCGTGCACCAGACGATGGCCGCGGTCGACGGCGCACCTGACATCGGCCCACACGGCCTGCGGCACAGCGCCGCCACGCATCTGCTCGAGGGTGGCGCGGATCTGCGCGTCGTTCAGGAACTACTCGGCCATTCCACGCTGGCCACCACGCAGCTCTACACACATGTCACGGTCGCACGCCTGCGTGCGGTGCACGATCAAGCCCACCCCCGCGCCTGAGGGGATTTTGTGTGCGTTCGCGTGCGGTGAGCGCACGAAATCGCATACAAGTCCCTAGCGGACGGGCTTGAGGCGGATCGGCGTACTCGTCACGAGGCCCAGCGGATCCACATAGTCGGCCCGCGACGCCGGGCCCCACATGGCGCCCCAGTGCAGACAGGCGGCTGCGGCGCAGCCGGCATGGCCGACCTGCAGTTCGCCGAGCATCGTGCCCGCGTCGACCCGCTGCCCGGCCCGCACCGACGCCGAGACAGGCTCATAGCTGGTGCGCAGCCCGCCAGGATGGGCGACCGACACGACCGGTCGGCCAGCGAGCTCACCGGCGAACACCACGGTCCCGGGAGCCGCCGCATACACCCGTTGAGCTGGTGTTCCGGCGAGATCGACGCCGCGGTGGCCGGGCTTCCAGTCAGGCGACGGGGCATCGAATGTCCGCATAACAGCTGGCCGGGGCCGCAGCGGCCAATCCAGTCGCTCATCATCGGCGGAGGCGGGCGCCGCAAAGACAAGAGCCGCCGCAACCAGCGAGATCCATCGCATACGCCCAGCTCAACGCACCGTGCCGCCGCTGCGCCAGCGACGGACCGTAATCTGTGGATCACGGGGTCTGTGTGGAAAAAGCACCCCCCAACAGCGTGTAAACTCCTATCCGCAGCTCGCTTGCGCGGGCTGACTTCGCGTGTCTGCGCATGACCCGGTTCCAACACGGTCAAATCCGGATGCCAGCGGTCCCGTCTCACCACGGGTTGGCATCCCAGCAGACACCAGGGTTCGGCATCACCCGACGCCGGACGACAACCGACACAAAGGAAACATGGGCTCACCATGGCTGTTGTAACCATGAAGCAGCTGCTTGACAGCGGCACCCACTTCGGGCATCAGACCCGTCGCTGGAACCCCAAGATGAAGCGGTTCATCTTCACCGACCGCAATGGCATCTACATCATCGATCTGCAGCAGACGCTGACGTACATCGACAAGGCCTACGAGTTCGTGAAAGAGACTGTCGCCCACGGCGGCAGCATCATGTTCGTCGGCACCAAGAAGCAGGCCCAAGAGTCCATCGCCGAAGAGGCGACCCGCGTCGGCATGCCGTACGTGAACCAGCGCTGGCTCGGCGGTATGCTCACCAACTTCTCCACCGTGCACAAGCGTCTGCAGCGCCTCAAGGAACTCGAGGCCATGGAGCAGACCGGTGGCTTCGAGGGTCGCACCAAGAAAGAAATCTTGATGCTGACCCGCGAGAAGAACAAGCTCGAACGGTCCCTCGGCGGTATCCGCGACATGCAGAAGGTGCCCTCGGCGATCTGGGTCGTGGACACCAACAAGGAGCACCTCGCGGTCGCGGAGGCTCGCAAGCTCAACATCCCGATTATCGCGATCCTCGACACCAACTGCGATCCCGATCTCGTCGACTACCCGATTCCGGGCAACGACGACGCGATCCGCTCGGCCGCGCTGCTGACCAAGGTGGTGGCTTCCGCGGTCGCCGAGGGTCTGCAGGCCCGCGCCGGCGCAGGCCGCGACGGTGACAAGGCCGAGGCCGGTCAGGACGGGCCGGTTGCTGAGCCGCTCGCCGAGTGGGAGCAGGAGCTGCTCGCCGGCGCGACCGCGTCCACCGAGGCCGGTGGGGCCGCCGCCGCCCCCGCCACCGAGACACCCCAAGAGTCATAGGGAAGGCTGATATGGCGAACTACACCGCAGCCGACGTGAAGCGCCTTCGCGACCTCACCGGCGCAGGCATGCTCGACTCCAAGAACGCACTTGTCGAAGCCGACGGCGACTTTGACAAGGCCGTCGAGCTTCTTCGCATCAAGGGCGCCAAGGACATCGGTAAGCGCGCCGAGCGTGCGACCGCCGAGGGCCTTGTTGCGGCGAAGGATGGCGCGCTGATCGAGCTCAACTCGGAGACCGACTTCGTCGCGAAGAACGCCGAGTTCCAGTCTGTGGCCGACCAGATCGTGGCCGCTGCGGCCGCGGCAAAGGCAACCGACATCGACGCGCTCAAGGGTGCGAAGGTCGGAGACACTACGGTCGAGCAGATCATCGCCGACCTGTCGGCGAAGATCGGCGAGAAGCTCGAACTGCGCCGCGTCGCCTACTTCGACGGCACCGTCGAGACGTATCTGCACAAGCGTGCTGCCGACCTGCCGCCCGCGGTGGGTGTGCTGGTCGAGTACTCCGGAGATGACAAGAGCGCCGCGCACGCGGTGGCACTGCAGATCGCGGCGTTGAAGGCCAAGTACCTCACGCGTGCGGACGTTCCCGAGGACATCGTCGCCAACGAGCGACGCATCGCCGAGGAGACGGCCAAGGAAGAGGGCAAGCCAGAGCAGGCGCTGCCCAAGATCGTCGAGGGTCGGGTCACCGGTTTCTACAAGGACGTCGTGCTGCTGGATCAGCCGTCGGTGTCCGACAACAAGAAGACGGTGAAGGCCCTTCTCGACGAGGCGGGCGTTACCGTCACGCGGTTCGTGCGCTTCGAGGTCGGCCAGGCGTAACCACGCTCTATCGCAAAGGCCCCCAGGTTTCTGGGGGCCTTTTGCATCGGCGGTCGAGGGCGCGGTACGACTTGGTACCGTCACTGCATGAATCGCATTCATGCCTTCGGCGACGACGCCCTTGGCGACCATGACGCCGTGGGCCTCGTCGAGTTCCTGCGGGCGGGGACGGTATCGGCGGCCGAACTCATCGACGCGGCGATCGCGCGCACCGAGGCCGTCAACCCAACACTGAACGGCCTGGCGTTCGAGGCGTACGACCGTGCCCGGACCCGCGCCGCCGCGTCACGACCGTTCGGCGGCTACTTCGACGGCGTGCCGTCATTCATCAAGGACAACGTCGCCGTCGCGGGCTGGCCCACGATGCAGGGCACCGATGCGTGGGACCCGCACCCCATGCCCGCGGACGGCGCGTTCGCGCGGGTGTTCCTGGGCACCGGACTCGTGCCACTGGGTAAGACGCAGATGTCGGAGTTCGGATTCAGCGGGTCGGCCGAGCATCCGCGCATCGGCCCCGTGCGCAACCCGTGGAACCCGGACTACACCGCAGGCGCATCGTCGTCGGGCTCCGCCGCGTTCGTCGCTGCCGGCGTCGTTCCGATCGCCCACGCCAACGACGGCGGCGGTTCGATACGAATTCCCGCCGCCTGCAACGGCTTAGTCGGATTGAAGCCGACGCGTGGCCGCATTCCGCTGGACAAGGAGACGGCCCAGATGCCGCTCCACCTCGTTGCCAACGGTGTGGTGTCGCGATCGGTGCGCGATACGGCCGCGTTCCTGCGTGAAGCCGAGCGCGTGTATCGCAACCCCAAGCTGGCACCCATCGGGGACGTGACGCAGCCCAGCAAGCAGCGACTTCGAATCGCCGTGTGCACGCAATCGATTTCGCGTGACTCGGCACCGGAGATCCGCGAGCTCACCCTGAAGACCGCGGCCATGCTGGAGGAACTGGGACACCGCGTCACCGAAATCGACAATCCCGTCCCCGCCCGCTTCAAGGACGACTTCCTGACTTACTGGTCGTTCTTGGCGCTGGCGGTGGTGCGCGGGGGACGACGGATGTTCGGACCCAGCTTCGATCGCACGCGCCTGGACAACATCACGCTCGGGCTCGATCGCAAGGCCGCCCGCAACCTATACAAGGTTCCGCTCGCCATTCGCAGGCTGTCCGCGTCTTACCGCATCACCGCAAGGCTGGGCGAGCAATACGACTCCGTGCTGATGCCTACGCTCGCCGAGGTCACACCACCGATCGGTCACCTCGACCCGATGCAGGACTTCGACACCGTGATGGAACAACTCATCGACTGGGCGGCGTTCACCCCACTGCAGAACGCGACCGGCGATCCTGCGATCTCGTTGCCGCTGGCGCAATCTTCTTCGGGCCTGCCGGTCGGCATGATGCTGTCGAGTCCGCGCGGTCGCGAAGCGCGCCTGCTGGAGTTGGCCTACGAACTCGAAGAGGCGCACCCATGGGCGCGGATCCAGTCATGACCCGGTGATCTCACGGCAGACGTCGGCGGTGGCGCGCGTCAGCGATTCGGCACCGTCGCGCAGCGCCTGCTCGATGGGCGTGCCGTCGGCGGTGATCGCGACGAGTCGCTCCACCCCGTGTTCCAGCAACACCGAGGCGTCGGGGGCCACCCGGCCGGCAAAGATGACGACCCGCGCGCCGGCCCGCGCCGCGGCCTGTGCCACCCCGAAAGGTGTTTTTCCCATGATGGTTTGGGCGTCCACACTGCCCTCGCCGGTGAACACCCAATCGGCGCCGCGCAGCGCCCGCTCGAGGCCGACGGTTGCCGCCACCTCGTCGACACCCGGTTTACTCTCGGCTCCGAGAAACTCTACGAGCGCGAAACCCAGGCCGCCTGCGGCGCCGGCTCCTGGCCGCCGCGGGTTTGCCTTTCCCAGCGTCCTCGAGGTGATGGTCGCCAGTTGTGTCAGCGCGGATTCCAGCGTCTGTACATCGGCCGGCGTGGCGCCCTTCTGAGGCCCGAACACCGCGGTCGCCCCGGTGGGCCCCAGAAGCGGAGCAGTGACGTCGGAGGCCACATGGATACGGATATTGCGCAGCCGTGGGTCCAGACCGGACACGTCGACGCGATCGAGGTCGCGCAGCGCAGCGCCGCCGGGTTCGAGTCGGGCGCCCTGATCGTCGACGAATACTGCGCCGAGCGCGGTGAGCATTCCGGCACCCCCGTCGTTGGTGGCTGATCCGCCGATTCCGATCAGGATTTCCTCGGCACCGCGGTCCAGCGCGGAGGAGATGAGCTGTCCGACGCCGAAGGTACTGGCGCGCAGCACGTCTCGCTGGTGCGGGGGAATCAGTTCCAGGCCCGAGGCGGCCGCCATCTCGATGACCGCCAGTTGGCGAAGCGGGATGTAGCCGTAGCGTGCGGTGATGGTCCGGCCGAGCGGGTCGGAGACCTCGGCCTCGACGTATTGGCCGTGCAGGGCGTCGACGACGGCGTCGACGGTGCCCTCGCCGCCGTCGGCCATCGGAACGCCGACGCATTCGGCATCCGGGATCACCGCGTGTACACCGGCACGCATCGCGGTGACCGCTTCGGTCGCGCTCATCGACTCTTTGAACGAGTCAGGTGCCAGGACAATTTTCATCGCTGGCCACAGTTGACCACACCGTCGCCGGTGCCGCCACGGTGAGGCGGTGCCTACCGATTCTTGGCCACACCCTCGGCCATCACCGTCACGATCTCGTGCATGATCGCGCTGATGTGCAGAGCGGTGATCTGCGAAGGATCCAGATGGGGTACGAAGCACACGACGTCGCCGCCGACGACGTCCATTCCGCGGAAGCTGCGCAGGATCTTCTGCATCTCGCGCATGGTCAGACCGCCCGCCTCCGGATCGGCGACCGCCGGCGCATCGCTAAGCGTCAGCACATCCAAATCCACTGTGACGTAGACAGGTCCGTCACCGATGACCTTGCGAATTTCTTGTATCGCGGCGGGAATTCCGATGTCCTCGATCTCTTCGAGGGACAGGATCCGGTAACCGGCCTCCTTGGAATAGTCGTCCATGTTCGGATGCACCATCGGGCCGTTGAGTCCGACGAGCACGTAACGCGACGCGTCGATCAACCCTTCTTCATTGCCGACCCGGAAGCCGTTCCCGGCATGGCAGTGCACGCCAGCGGAATCACCGTAGGTGTCGGTGTGCGAGTCGAAATGGATGATCCCTACCGGCCCCTTGCGCTGCGAGTTCGGGCCCGCGATGGCCCGTAGTACCGGCAGTGTGCAGGCGTGGTCTCCACCGATCGTGAACGGAAGAACTCCGGCGGCATCCATTCGGGCGTAGAACTTCTCGATGTCGAGGACGGCCTGATCGGCGATGGTTGGAGTGGGAATCGGCACATCCCCGAAATCGCGGATGCGGGCGAGCTCGAACGGGTTGATCCCGAACTCGCGGTGGCTGCGGTGATATGCCTGGGATCGATGCCGGACGGCGCGGGGGCCCAGATACTGGGTCCGCTCGATCGGATTGACCGCGAGCGGCAATCCCACCAACGCGATGTCGGCATTGGTGAAATCTGACTCGATTTCACATCCCAGCAACTTCGGGAAGCCGCTCCAGTAGAAGTATCCCTCGAGCATATGTATCGCTTCGTCAGCGCTAGGAGTAAAGCTCATAGTTGTTAGCCCCTTGTCGTCGGGTGCTGGAGCAAAAGTACGCCGGGTGATGCGTACAACTTTTATAACAAAAATTATCGCGTGCGTTAGTTATTTCGTTTGATGGATATGCGGAGAGGCTCAGTCCGAGCCGAGCGCCACGAGTACGCGCTTGAACTCCCGTCGCTGCTCGGCGGTCAGGCCCGCCATCAGCTTCCGCTCGGCGGCCCGTACACCCGAGTCCGTGCGCTTCAGCAGGTCCTCGCCCTTTGGCGTCAACCGGGCCGGAAGTGACCGTCCCGATGTCACGCTCGCCGGCCGAGTTACCAATCCGCGGTCTTGGAGGCGGCGTAACACCATATTCATCGCCTGCGGGGTGACGTTGGTGTCGCGGGCGAGATCTGCATTGGTCCGGTCCGGGTACTTCGACAGGATCCGCAGGCAGATGTATTGCGGGAAGGTAAGTCCCATCGGCTCCAGGACGGCCGCGGTGACCTCCGCGCGCAGCGCGTTCGCCACCCGAGACAGCAAATATCCCAGCGGCTGATCCTCGAGCATGTCGTCCATATCAATCATCTTGACACATATCAGGCAGGTTGATATACCGGATTCATGACTCAACCCACGAATGAAATGTTCGAATCCGCTTACCGGGGCGAGGCTCCGGAGATGGCAGGAGCGAAGCCGCCGTGGAGCATCGGTGAACCGCAGCCGGAGCTGGCGGCGCTGATCGAGCAGGGCAAATTCAAAGGCGACGTCCTCGATGCCGGTTGCGGTGAGGCCGCCATCTCGATGTGCCTGGCCGAAAAGGGGTTCACCACGGTCGGGTTGGATCAGTCGCCCACGGCGGTAGAGCTGGCCAAAGCCGAGGCCGCCAAGCGAGGCCTGGACAACGCCACCTTCGAGGTCGCTGACATCAGCGATTTCGGCGGCTACGACGGCCGGTTCGACACGATCGTCGATTCGACCCTTTTCCACTCGATGCCGGTGGAGCTGCGTGAGGGCTACCAGCAGTCCATCGTGCGGGCCGCGGCACCCGGCGCGTCGTACTTTGTGCTGGTATTCGACAAGGCCGGGATGCCCGACGGCCCGGCCCACCCCGTCACCGAGGACGAACTGCGCGACGTCGTGTCCAAATACTGGACCATCGACGAGATCAGGCCGGCGCGGATCCACGGCGTCTTCCCGGAGGGATTCGAAGCGTTCTTTCCGGTGATCGACGTGCGGGAAGAGCCGAAGGGCCGCAGGTCGGTGCCCGCCTTCCTGCTGACGGCACATCTGCCCGGCTAACGGCGACGCGCGACCCCGCCTAAGCGCCGCGGAGCCGCCATGAGGCAGGATTAGGGGAATCTCAGCAAGGACCCCGAAGGAGTCGGATGGCAGTGCCAGATGTCGCCGGCGGACCGGCTCCGGAGCCAGCCAGCCAACCGAGCAGCCCCAACGGTGCCGACCCTGTTTCCTCTGGTGATACGCCGCTGCGGCCGGGGTACTCCCGCGTGCTGCTGAAGCTCGGTGGCGAGATGTTCGGCGGCGGTCAAGTGGGTCTGGACCCCGATGTCGTGCAGCAGGTGGCCCAACAGATAGCCGAAGTCGTTCGCAGCGGTGTGCAGGTTGCCGTCGTCATCGGCGGCGGCAACTTCTTCCGCGGTGCACAGCTGCAGCAGCGTGGCATGGAGCGAACCCGCAGCGACTACATGGGCATGCTCGGCACCGTGATGAACAGCCTTGCGCTGCAGGACTTCCTGGAGAAGCAAGGGATCACGACCCGCGTTCAGACCGCGATCACAATGGGTCAGGTCGCCGAGCCCTACATCCCCCTTCGCGCGCGCAGGCACCTGGAGAAGGGCCGCGTGGTCATCTTCGGCGCGGGCATGGGGCTGCCGTACTTCTCGACGGACACGACGGCTGCGCAGCGAGCGCTTGAGATCGGCGCCGAGGTGGTGCTGATGGCAAAGGCCGTCGACGGAGTGTTCACCGCCGATCCGCGGGTGCACCCCGACGCCGAGTTGCTGACCGCGATCAGCCACCGCGAGGTCATCGACCGAGGCTTGGCGGTCGCCGATGCGACCGCATTTAGCCTCTGCATGGACAATGGCATGCCGATCCTGGTGTTCAACCTGCTCACCGACGGCAATATCGCGCGTGCCGTCGCAGGTGAGAAGATCGGAACACTGGTCACCACCTAACAGTCGACGCGCCCGCGAGGGGCACGTCATGAGGAGAGCAACGTGATCGAGGAAACCCTCTTTGACGCCGAAGAGAAGATGGAGAAGGCGGTGTCGGTCGCGCGCGACGACCTGTCGTCGATCCGGACCGGGCGTGCCAATCCCGGTATGTTCTCCCGCGTCAACATGGACTACTACGGCTCACCCACGCCGATCACCCAGCTGTCGAGCATCAACGTCCCCGAGCCGCGGCTGGTCGTGATCAAGCCCTACGAGTCCAATCAGCTGCGCAACATCGAGGATGCGATCCGCAACTCGGACCTCGGCCTCAACCCGACCAACGACGGCAACGTCATCCGGGTCTCCATCCCGCAGCTGACCGAGGAGCGTCGCCGGGATCTGGTCAAGCAAGCGAAGGCCAAGGGGGAGGACGCGCGCGTGTCGGTACGCAACATCCGGCGCAAGGCGATGGAGGAGCTGCACCGCATCAAGAAAGACGGAGAAGCCGGCGAGGACGAGGTCAGCCGGGCCGAGAAGGATCTCGATAAGGCCACCCACACCTACAGCACCCAGATCGACGAACTGGTCAAGCACAAAGAAGGCGAGTTGCTGGAGGTCTAGCGACCGATCAGCACATGACTCCCGTGACAGATACGCCGGTCGGCGAGCCGCCCAAGAAGACGTCCCGGGCCGGCCGTGATCTGCCCGCCGCGATCGGTGTAGGTGTCGTGCTAGGTGCGATCGCGATCGGTGTCCTGATGTTCGCACCCGTCGGGTGGCTGCCGGTGCTCGCCGTGGCGATGCCGATCGCCACCTACGAGGTCGTTCGCCGGCTCGGGGAGGCGGGCTACGTCCTTCCCGTGATTCCACTCCTGGTCGGCGGCCAGGCCATGATCTGGCTGAGTTGGCCCTACGGCGTCGCGGGGACCCTGGGCGCCTACGGCGGAACGATCGTCGTGTGCATGGTGTGGCGACTGCTCGGGCAGGGGTTTCGCGAACAGCCGGTCAACTATCTGCGCGATATTTCGGCCACGGTCCTGCTGGCGACGTGGGTACCGCTCTTCGGCAGTTTCAGTGCGCTGCTCATCTTCCAGGAAGACGGCGGCGTTCGGACATTCATCGTGATCGTGACCGTCGTGTTCGCCGACATCGGCGGTTATGCGGCCGGCGTGCTGTTCGGCAAGCACGTCATGGTGCCCGCGATCAGCCCGAAGAAATCATGGGAGGGTCTCGGCGGTTCGCTGCTGTTCGGTGTCGCCGCGGCCGTGCTGTCGGTGACATTTTTGCTCGGCAAACCCGCCTGGGTGGGGATTCCGCTCGGGCTGATGCTGGTCATCACCGGCGTGCTCGGCGACCTGGTCGAGTCGCAAGTCAAGCGCGACCTCGGGATCAAGGACATGGGCACGTTGTTGCCCGGCCACGGGGGACTGATGGACAGGATCGACGCGATGCTGCCCTCAGCGGTCGCCGGCTGGATCGTGCTCACTCTGCTCGCGTAGCGGCTACTTTCACGGCGGCGAGCTCGGCCTGCCGACGGGTCCCCCTGGCGTTGAGCCAACACGCGGTCGCGCCGACAACGAGGCCAACGGCGATCCCGATATCGGGGCGTTCGCCGAGCATCACCCACGCCAGGACACCCGCCACCGCGGGGATCACGGCGAACAGCATCGCGACCGCGGCCGCGCCGTACTCGTTGATGCCGCGGACATACAACGTCATGGACAGCACCGCGTTCAGCAGCACCACCGCCGCCACGGCGCCCGCGGCCCTCCACGGATCGGTGACCGTCCACGGCATGACCGCGGCCAGGGCGACGACCGGCAGGATGCAGACGGCGTTCTGCAATGCCGCCGTGGCCCGGAAGTCGACGTCGGAGCAGAACTTCTGCTGGTAGACGCCTCCTGCCGCCACGCTGAACAGCGACACGAGGATGAGCAGGACCGCGGGATCGACCCCGCCGACCGCGATCAGCCGTCCCGCACAGGATGCGACCACCGCCACCGCCCCAAGTGCCAGCGCGACGATCCGCGTCCTGGTGAGCGCCTCACCGAGGAACATCGCTGCCAGCACCGCCGTGACGACCGGATTCATGGAGATGATCACCGCGCCGAGGACGGCGGGCGCGCCATGCATCAGCGCCAAATACAGGCAGGTGAACAGCAGTCCTTGGGCAAGAAGGCCGCTGATCAACACATGCACCAGCGTGCGGCCTGTGGGCCAGCTCACCCGTGCGAATTTGGCCCACGTCGCCAGGATGGCCGCCGCCAGACCGAACCGGAACACCAGCACCGCCATCGGCGACATCACCGAAACAGCAAGCGCACCAATGGGATAGCCCAGCGCATAGAAGAACGTCAGCGCCGACGCCGATCCGAGCGGCATAGTTCTGGTGGGCATACGAACCATAGTTGCGGTCAACACCTGGGTTCGCGAATTAATTTCAGGCGCTGACCAATGAGATACTGGCAAGAGCCCATGGCCATTTCTCTGCCTCTTGTTTTCGATGCTCCGCGACGTGCGATGCCGCCGCGTCACCTCGCCGACCTTGACGACGACGCGCGCACCGCCGCGGTCGCGGAGCTCGGGCTGCCCGCTTTTCGCGGTAA
Organism: Mycolicibacterium tusciae JS617; assembly: GCF_000243415.2. The sequence continues at coordinate 1,832,377 of NZ_KI912270.1, read as the reverse complement.
ACAGCTGGCCAATCAGTACTACGGACGGCTGATCGCCGACCCACAGCAGATGACGGACCTGCCGGCGGCGCTTCGCGATCAAATCGGGGATGCACTCTTCCCGAAGCTGCTTGATGCGGTGCGTGAAATCGAATGCGATAAGGGCGAGACCCGCAAGATGCTCTGGCGCGCGGTCGACGGTTCGACCTTCGAATCGGTGTTGATGCGCTACCCGCAGCGCAACACCGTGTGCATCTCCTCGCAGGCCGGCTGCGGCATGGCCTGCCCTTTCTGCGCGACGGGCCAGGGCGGACTGCAGCGCAATTTGTCGACAGCGGAGATTCTCGAGCAGGTGCGTGCGGCGGCCGTCGAACTACGAGATCGCGACGGCGACGGCATTGCCGAGCCCGCGCGCGGCGGCCGACTGTCCAACATCGTGTTCATGGGTATGGGCGAGCCGCTGGCGAACTACAACCGCGTGCTTGGCGCCGTGCGTCGCATCACCGCGCCGCCGCCCAACGGATTCGGCATCTCGGCGCGTTCGGTCACCGTGTCGACGGTCGGCATCGCCCCGGCGATCCGCAAGCTGGCCGACGAACGTCTCGGTGTGACACTGGCGGTCTCGCTGCACGCGCCCGACGACGAGCTGCGCGACACGCTGGTTCCGGTGAACAGTCGGTGGAAGGTCGCCGAAGTGCTTGACGCGGCACGATATTACGCGGATGTGACCGGGCGGCGGGTGTCGATCGAATACGCACTCATCCGTGATGTCAACGACCAGCCCTGGCGGGCAGATCTCTTGGGTAAGCGGTTGCACGGAGCGCTCGGACCATTGGTACACGTCAACCTCATACCGCTGAACCCGACACCGGGTAGCGAATGGGACGCCAGTCCCAAAGCCGCTGAGCGCGAGTTCGTCAAGCGGGTGCGGGAGCGGGGAGTGTCATGCACGGTGCGTGACACTCGCGGCCGTGAAATCGCGGCCGCCTGTGGTCAATTGGCCGCCGAAGGCTGAGTTGGTCAACGAAATCCACGTTTTGCGGACGTCCACTCGAACTTCTGCTGCAAAACGTGGATTTCAGGTACCGGGTTGGCCGACGAACCACACGTTCTCCTCGCGGAGTCGGCGGCTGCGCCACCCGTCGGCGCTACGCACCAGCTCGTGGTGGTAGTACCCGCCGCACGAACTCATCTCCGTCATGCCGGGCAGTTGCATCGGGTTGTAGAACATCGCCCGCACCGTCGCGGTATGACCGGAGATCTCGCTCTCGATGTTCGTGATGTAGTGCATGCTCCACGGGATCACGCCGAAATTCGCCGCGAACCAGTCAACAACCTCGTCACGACTGCCCACGATCGCGCCCGCCGAGGAATAGTCGATGTGCGCGTCTTCGGTGAACACCGATCGATACAGCTCCCAGTCCTTGGTGTCGACGGCGCGCGCGTATCGATATAGCAGCCGGGCGATTTCAAGCTCGTCATTCACCCCGGTCTGATTCACGGCACCGCCGTGTCCGGTCTGATTCACGGCACCGCCGTGTCCGGCATCCCGATCGTCTTCGCCTCCAGGTACTCCTTGTATCCTTCTTCACCGTTGCGGTAGCCCAGCCCGCTCTGCTTGGTTCCGCCGAACGGACTGCTGATGCCGAAGTGGCTCTTGCCGTTGATGGTGACGTTGCCCGTCCGCATCCGCTTGGCGACTTCGAGTGCCCGGTCCAGATCGCCGCCGCTGACCTCACCGGACAGGCCGTAGATCGAGTTGTTGGCGATCGCGATCGCCTCGTCGTCGCCCTCGTACGGAATGACCGTCAGCACCGGACCGAAAATTTCTTCCTGTGCCACTTGCGAATCCGGATCGACGTCGGCAAGCAGCGTCGGCGCTACGTAGTAACCGGTCGGCAGATTCTCCGGGATGCCGCCTCCTGTGACCAGCCGTGCGCCCGAGTCGATGCCGCTCTTGATCAGGCCGAGCACCTTCTGCCGCTGCGTCTCACTGATCTGCGGGCCCTGCATGTTGCCCGGCGTCCACGGGTCACCGACCGGGAATCCTTCCATCATGGTCTTGAGCGTCTCGAGGCCTTCGTCGTATCGACTGCGCGGCAGCAGAATCCGACTCGGCAGGATGCAGCTCTGACCGGACATCACGCACGCCATCATCGCGGCCATCGGCAACGCGGAATTGAAGTCGGCATCGTCGAGCACGATGTGCGCAGATTTTCCGCCGAGCTCCAGCAGCGTCTTCTTCACCGTCGACGCGCCTGCGGCGAGGATCGCGCGGCCGGTCGCGGTGGACCCGGTGAACGTGATCATGTCCACCCGCGGGTCGGCCGACAACGCCGCACCCACCTCGTTGGCGTTGGAGACCACGACATTGAACACGCCGGCGGGGATGTCGGTCTCCTCGGCAATGATGCGGCCGAGCTCGCTGCCCGACCACGGCGTGAGTTGCGCGGGCTTGAGCACCACGGTGTTGCCTGCCATCAACGCGGGAATCGTCTCGGCGACGTTGAGGTAGAACGGCACGTTCCACGGGGTGATCGCCCCCACCACGCCGACGGGTTCGTAGTGGATCTTGCGCCGCGCCGGGCCGAGCTGGGTGGGATGCACGCCGGTGTCGACCAGGTAGTCGAAGTTCTTTCCGTGCTCGGCCCAATGCTTGACCTCTTCGATGGGGCTCTCGATCTGGCTGCCCGACACCGTGACGGGGCAGCCGACCTCCGTGATCAGGACGCGGCGCAACCGCTCCTTGTCCTTTTCCAGTGCGGCATGCAACTGGATCAGGCAGTGGTAGCGGAAATCGAGGTCGCGCGCCCACTCGCCGCTGTCGAAGGCTCGCCGCGCCGCTGCGACCGCACGGTCCATGTCCGCGACCGTCCCGTCGGTGGCCTGGCCGGACACCTCTTCGCTGGCGGGGTGAATCACGTCGAACTTCGCGCCGCTGCTTGTGTGTTGCAGTTCGCCATCGATGAGCATCCGCTCTTCGCCGGCCAGTACTCCTGTTTCGTCCTGCACGCTGGTCATGCGCTCAGCATTACAAACTTCTGCGGAAGTGTCACCCCTTCGGCGATGCTGGATGATCAGCCGGGCTGTTTGATCCCCGCCGCGTGCCGAAGCTGTGCCAGGAACTCATCGTCATCGTCGCTGCGCACGATGTAGTGCGAGATCGCGACGCGAATTGCTGTGGCCGCCTTGACGGCTCCGTTGGGCCCGGTCAACAGCTTCTCCAGGCGCGCCCGCATGATCGGCAGTGTTCGTCCCAGCTGGCCGATGACGACCTCGGGTTCGATGTCGACCAGTCGCACACCGGAGTACGAATGTTGGTAGGAGACGATGAACCGCAGCGCGGCGTCCAATTTCTCTGCGCCACGCAGGCCCGCGGTCGCCTGGCTTATCCCGTTGTCGAACATCTCGCGTTCGTGAATGCCGAACGCGTCGAGCAATTCCTGCTTGGAGGCAAACCAGCGATACAGCGTAGGCCGGGAGACGCCGGCCTGTAGGGCGACCTCCGAGAGGCTGAGTTTGGTCTGTCCACTGCGGGCGAGCACTTCGGCGGTCGCGACGAGGATTCGGTGTCTGGTCGAGGTGTCCTCGGTGGCTGCGGATGGATCGCGCAGTGGATCGTTCACGTCCTGGGCCTCAATCGTTTGGGTTCCATGATCGTAGTTCGTCATTCACAACGACTTCTTGAGAACGGCGACCGTGTCGAGATCCTGCAGGGCCGCGACCGCGCGTCTCAGCCCTTCCAGCGCGATTCCCTCGTCCTGCATGCCACCCATCCCGGCGGTGATCAGCGCGGCGGTGTAGGCGTACAGCGCACCTTGCCGGTAGCGCTTCCACAGTTCGTCGCGGTCCAGGTCCGGTCCGCCGGCGGCGGCCAGCGCGTGGCGGTAGCCGTCGAGGATGTCGCGTTCGCAGGCCTGCCGGTCGGGGGTCGTCATGCTCGTGATCAGGGTGTAGGCCAATTCACGGCCGGGGTGCCCGCGTCGCACGGCCTGCCAGTCCAGGAGGCCGGCCGCGCCATTGCGGAAGTAGACGTTTCCGGGGTGGGCGTCGCCGTGCATGACCGTATGCGGCGGCTTGTCGATAAGGGTTGCCACGGCGCGGTAGTTCTCGTCGATGAAGCGACCCCTGGCAACAGGGATGTCGGTGCGCTCGGTGATCCGGCGCGAGGACAGCTTGAGAAGGGGCCCCGTCATCATCGACGAACTGTCGGCCGACGCCGAGTACACCCAGTCGGGGATCCGACCCCAGAACCTCCCATGCAGCGCAGCCAGGAGTTCAACGACCAGATTCGCCCGATCCTTGTCGAGCGGATGAAGCGTGTCGGGGAATTCGCATTCGTCGGCGGGCAGATCTTCCAACAACAGCACGTAGCGGCCGGTGATCGCGTCAAATGCGGACCCGTAGGACCTGGGTAGCCCGTTCAGTTCCGGTGACAGTTCCTGGTAGAACCGCGTCTCTGTCTCGCCGAGCCGACCCATCTCACCCATCAGGCGTGTCGCGGCCGTTTCGGCGGCCATCTTGACGAACACCGAGTCGGGGACGTCCGTGCCGGTGAGTGCGAGGCGGGCTCGGGACGACGTTCCCGCGTCACCGCCGATCACCGACATCGACGTCACCGTGCGCCCCATCAGCGTTGACAGATGGGCAGCGTTGAGATCGTTGATGGTGCGGGGCAGCGATCGAACCCGGCCGATGGCGGCGTCGGTGACGATACGTTGTACACCGCGCCCGATGTGCGATGCGAGGCCGACCACCGGCGCGAGAGACTTCACCTCGCTAGTTTACAAACTGACCATGATTTGTAAAGCCACGTGGAAGGGGTTCGATGGCCGGACCTTTGGACGGCGTCAGGGTCGTCGAACTCGGTGTGTGGGTCGCGGGTCCTGCGGCCGGCGGGATCCTGGCGGACTGGGGTGCCGACGTCGTCAAGATCGAGCCACCGGACGGCGACCCGGGGCGGATGTTCGGCCGGATGCTGGGCATCGAGGATGGATCGAGTCCGCCCTTCGAAATGGACAATCGCGGCAAGCGCAGCGTCGTGCTCGACGTGACGACCGAGGACGGACGGCAGACCGCGCGTGAGTTGTTAAGCGGCGCCGATGTTTTCCTGACCAATGTCAGGCCCGCCGCGTTGACGCGGGTGGGTCTGGACTTCGGGTCGGTGGCCGCGGGTAATCCGACGCTGGTTTATGGCCTGATCACCGGCTATGGCGAGAGCGGCCCCGACGCCGACCGCGCCGCTTTTGACGTCGCCGCGTTCTGGGCCCGGTCCGGCCTGGCGCACCTGCTGACCCGCCCCGGTGACACCCCGCCGTTTCAGCGTGGCGGGATGGGTGACCACACGGCGGGCATGACGTTGGCCGCCGCGGTCTGCGCGGCGCTGGTCGCCCGGGCGCGGACCGGCAAGGGCCAGATGGTCAGCACGTCGTTGTACCGGCAGGGCGCCTACACCGTGAGCTTCGACCTCAATACCTTTCTGATGACGGGCAATCCGATCGCGATCGGACAGCGCGAGTCGATGGGCAATCCCTGCATGAACAACTATGCGACCGGTGACGGACGCCGGTTCTGGATCGTCGGATTGCAGGCGGGCCGGCACTGGCCGCCGCTGTGTCGAGCCGTCGGACGGACCGACTGGTTGACCGACCCCCGCTTCGATACGCCGCGCAACCGTGCGGTCAATTCGCGGGAGTTGATCGTCGAACTCGACGAGATCTTCGCGACCAAGCCGCTGGCCGAGTGGGCGGAAATCTTTGCGGGCGAGCCGGATTTCTTCTGGTCGCCGATCAATTCGCTCGAAGACGTCATCGGCGACGAGCAGTTCCACGCCGCAGGCGGCATCGTGACTGTGCCCGACGGGGAAGGCGGCGTTCCCATGGTCGCGTCGCCCGCGGACTTTCACGGCACGCCGTGGGAGCCGCGATCGGCCGCGCCACAGCTGGGGCAGCACACCGACGAGATCCTCGCCGAACTCAAGGAGCGTGGTGCTTGACCCGGGCGGCGTGCCGCAGCTGATTCAGGAAGTCGTCGTCGTCGTCGCTGCGCACCACGTAGTGCGAAATCGCCACGCGCACAGCCGTCGACACCGCCAAGGCGGAATCGGGTCCCGTCGCCAGACGCTCGAGCCGATGCCGCATCAGCGGAATGACCCGCGATAGCCGCCTGATGACCTGCGCCGGTTCTATGTCGATCATGCGTAGCCCGGGGTAGGACTGCTGGTAGTCGACGATCACCCGCAGCGCTGCGTCGAGCTTTTCGCACGCGGGGAGATCGGCGGTCGCCTCGGAGACCGCATGTTCGTAGAATAGCCGCTCCCACACGACGAATGCTTCGAGCAGTTCCTTCTTGGAGGCGAACCACCGATAGAGGGTCGGCCGCGACACCCCGGCCTGCGCGGCGACCTCAGACAGGCTGAGCTTCGTCATGCCGTTGCGGCCGAGAACCTCCGCGGTGGCGGCGAGAATTCGCTGACGTGTCGAACTGTCGACCTCGACCCAGGGTTCCGCCATCGACATAGCTTTACAAATTTTTGGCGAAGTGTCACGCTTCACGTGTGACAGCCCCATCCGTGCAGGTACGTGAATACAGTCGGTTCGACATCACGTCGCCCGACTTCTGGAGTCAGACCTTCGACCGTCGAGACGAGATATTCGCCCAGCTCCGCGCCGGTGATGGACTCACCTGGCACCGGCCGTTCGACTCGCTGTTCGATATGGAGGAGCCCGGGTTCTGGGCCCTGACACGTCGTGCGGATATCGCCTATGTCAGCCAGCATCCCGAGCTGTTCACCTCTGCCCAAGGCGTGGCACTGAGTCCGATGCCCGCCGAGATCCAACGGTTCGCGTCGTTCTTCCTCAGCATGGATCCTCCTCAGCACACGGTGTACCGGCGGTTGATCAGCTCCGCGTTCACGCCCCGAAACGTCCGTCAGATCGAGGAGCAGATCCATCGCAACGCCGTCGCGATCGTCGACGATCTCGTCGGGGCAGGGGAGGTCGACTTCGTGGCCGCCTGCTCGGCGCGGCTGCCGATGCTGACGATCATGGACATGCTCGGCGTGCCGACGGCGGACCAGCCTGCGGTGGCGTACGCCGCCGAAAAGCTGTTCGGCATGAGCGACGACGAGTACGCCACTCCCGAGGAGCGGGCCGAAGATCCGATTGCGCAGATCACGCTGCTGTCCAACACCGGCGTCGAGTTGGCGCAGTTCCGGCGCAAGAATCCCGGCGACGACCTGATGACCGCGATCGTCAATGCGGAGGTCGACGGCCATCGGCTGACCGACGAGGAGATCGGCGCATTCCTGATTCTGTTGGCGTCCGCCGGAAACGACACCACCAAACAGGCCACCACGCACGCGATGTTGGCGCTGGCCCAGAACCCGGCCCAGCGGGAGTGGCTGCTGGAGGATTTCGAGAACCGAATCGCCTCGGCCGTTGAGGAATTCGTCCGATGGTCCTCGCCGGTGCTTCAGTTCGCGCGCTTCGCGACCGAGGACACCGAGATCAACGGAGCGCCCGTGCAGGCGGGCGACAAGGTGGGTCTGTTCTACTGCTCGGCCAACAGGGATGAAGCGGCCTTCGCCGATCCCGGTGCCTTCGATCTGTCGCGTTCACCCAATCCGCACCTCGGTTTCGGCGGCGGCGGTCCACATTTCTGCCTCGGCAACCAGCTGGCCAAGGCTGAACTGCGAAACCTGTTCAGGGAGTTGCTGACTCGATTGACCACCGTCGAGTTCGGCGAGCCCGACCTGCTCTACAGCAACTTCGTTCACGGCGTCAAACGCCTGCCTGCCTTCGTTCGATAGGAGTGCGCATGAAGGTGGAAGTCGACCTGGACAAGTGCACGGGCCACGGAATCTGCGAATCGATCGCCGACGAGGTGTTCGAGGTGGCCGATGACGGCATCGTCGTGATTCACGACAAGGAACGCCCCGAATCCGACCGCGACCGCATGCAGCAAGCCGTCACCCAGTGTCCTGTCGCCGCGTTGCGGCTCGCCGACTGAGGACGCCACCACCCGCGCCGGCCTGTGGGCGTCTATCGTTTCGCCATGAGGTGGATTCAGCTCGCCTTCGCCCTGCTCGCGGTCACGCTGGGGCTGGGTGCGTTGGCCGGCCGCGGCGCCGTGCCCGAGACGGTCCACCGCGCGACCGAGTTGACAGAGCAGGTCGGCCCGATGGTCGGCGTCGAACCACCGGATGCCGCGCTGGCGAACGACGCGGTCGTCGTCGGCGCAGCGCACAGCGTCGTCAAGGTCACGAGCACCGCCCATTCATGCATGAGGATCATGACGGGCAGCGGCTTCGTCGTCACAAGGGAGCGCGTGATGACCAACGCGCACGTGGTGGCGGGCGCCGACAGCTTCACCGTGTCTGTCGACGGTCAGGAACTCGACGCCACCGTGGTGGCCTACGATCCCAACGCCGATATCGCCGTCCTGGAGGTGCCCGGCCTGCAGGCACCGCCGTTGGATTTCTCCCATGAAGTCGCATGGAGGGGCACAGACGCCGTCGTGCTGGGGTATCCGGGTGGGGGACCATTCGTCGCCTACCCGGCGAGGGTCCGCGAGGTCATCGAACTCAACGGTCCGGACATCTATCGGACGACGACCGTAACCCGTGTCGTCTACACGATCAGAGGCAGAGTGATGAAGGGCGATTCCGGCGGGCCGCTGATAGACCGGGACGGTCGGGTACTCGGCATGAATTTCGCTGCGGCAGTGCACGATCCGGAAACCGGCTTCGTACTCACCACGAACCAGGTGTACCCGCATGCACTTGATGCGGTCGATGCGGGTGTCTCGGAGCCAGTCCCGACCGGTTTATGCGTGCGCTGACGACTCAGCGGCCGGGCATCGGCCGGACCAGCACCGACTCCTGAATCGCGCCGACGGCGCCGGACTCGTCGAACAGTGTGCCGATCGTCGTGCCGATCCCGTCGGGCCCGTAGTTCGTCTCGGCGCGGATTCCGATCCATTCGCCCTCCGGAATCCGGTGCACATGCACGACCAGATCGGTGTTCATGAACGTCCACCTTCTGATATCGAGCTTGGTGCCAATGCCATTGGCATCGTCGGCGACGGCGAACAGCCTCTCGAGCGCGGTCATGGACTCGCCCTTGACGAGGTCGACCTCCGGGCGGATCCAGGACTCGCCGGGCCCGTCGCTCATCGGCTCGGTCAACCACCGCCAATCGAGACTGTGCACGTAGTTGCGATCCCAGTCCTTCTTCATGTCGCGGCTGCGCGCTTCGGCGAGCGGCCGCAGCGGCGGCGCGGATGTGCGAACCACCTCGGCGGTGTCGATCGTCTTCAGCCGCCACCCGCTCGCCCGAGCCACCGCTCGGGGCTCACCGTCACGCCCGGGGGCCAGCATCTCGGCACTGACCAACTCGATCTGCTTGCCGGAGCGTTCGATCCGAGATCGCACCCACAGATCTCCTTCGGCGGGAACTGCGCCCAGTAGGTCGATCATCACGCGGCTCAGCCGGGTGTCGTCGCGAACTTCGCATTTCTCGAGCGCGCGCACCAACAGCGCCGAGACCGGCGCACCGTGCTGGATTTCGGCCGTCCACGTGCTGCGTACCAGATCGGTCGCGGCGAACTTCTCGCCAAGCGGGTCGGCACCATCGACCAGTTCGTAATACGAATCGCTCACGGCAGCCCGGCGCCCGGGATATCCACCGTCATCGCGTCGACGCGAGACAGCTTGGTTCCGATCAGCCGCTCCGGGTAGGCGTCCGTACTGGACAGCAAGAAAAGAGTGCGCCGCTCGGGCCCGCCCAATGTGCACGCGATCGCGGTGCGGTCGTCCATCTCGATTCGGTCGGTGATGGTGCCGCCCGCCTCGATCCGCTCAAAGGCGTGCGCCAGGGTCATCGCCACCCAGACCCCGTTGTCGGCGTCGAGGCAGATGCCGTCGGGCGGGCCGTTGAGGCCGTCAGCGAATGTCCTTCTGTCACTCAACGATCCGTCGGCATCGACGCCGAACGCGGTCAGTCGCCGCCCGGTCGACTCGGCGACTATCAGCGTTGTGTGGTCGGTCGTGATCGCCATTCCATTGGGAAAGTCGAGGTTCTCGGCGACGATCGTGATCGCATCGTCTGGATCGACCCGCACGATGACGCCGCCCTCGCGGGCCTGGGAGCCGATGTAGGCGCGTCCGGCGTTGTCGATGACCATGTCGCCAAGGGCCGCGGGCACGACGTCGGACAGATCGGCGACCTGTTCGACGGTGTACCCGTCGTAGCTCAGTAGCCGCCGCCGCTCGCCGGAGACGATGAGCAGCGTCCCGTCGGGACGGAACCCGAGACCGGAGGGATGGTGGCCGGGCAGGGGGAGGGTGGTGAGGTCGCCCGCAAGGTTGACCGTGTGCACCGCCTCGCCAAGCATGTCGGAGAACCAGAGCAATCCCTCGAACCACCGGGGGCCCTCGCCGAAGCAGAAACCGTCGGTCAGTGTCGTCAGCGTATCGGCACCTTTACAAATCACGTCATAAGTGTCACGCTCGCAGGGTGCGACTGTCAACTAGGTGCTGGGTGTGAAGAAGTTCTACGGCCACACGCTTCTCTATCTTCACGAGACGATTGCGCTGGGTGAGGGGCGAAGTGGGCAGTTCACCGGCGATGAGCGCTCGCGCGAAGAGCAATTCACAGAAGTCTTCGGCAATGTCTACCACCCGATGATGGAGGACCTAGGTGCGCGCCTGTTCGCGATGTGGGAGAGCACTCGGTACAACGGGCACTGGCCGCAGGTGACGATCATCTGGGAGATCGACGCTTTCTCGGACTACGCCCGCATCGGAAGGGCGCAGGCGCCCGGCGGCAGCCACGCGGAGGCGGCGGCCCAATGGTCGTCATTCCTGGCGCAGATCCGGGCCTCCGGTGAGGGCCGGATCATGTACGCCGGCAAGTTCAACAGGACACTGGCCCAGTTGAAGGAGGCGCAGTTCGGGGCGGGGCTCGTGATTCAGGAGATCATGCAGACCAAGCCGGGTCGTCAGGACGACTACATCCGGGAACTCGAACGACTCTATGTGCCGTGGTCGGAGAGCACCGGAAAGCGCTGGCTTGGTTCCTTCATCACCACCTTTCGCTTCAACGAGGTCATCCACTACTGGGCGTTGGACGGCGACTGGGACTGCTTCGAAAACCACTACCCGTCATGGAAAGACAGCCCGCCTGCCGAGATCGTTACCTGGATGAGCGTCGCGCCCGCGCTGCGCGATGGATGGGAGGATTCGATCCTGCAGGCGCTACCGCCGTCTCCTCTGCAATGAGCTCTCACGCGACGATGCAGAACTTCTCCTATGATCCGTTCGATCCGGCGGTAATGGCCGATCCGCCGTCGTATTACCGGGTGCTGCGCGACGCGCATCCGGTGTACTACATCGACAAGTGGGACACCTATGCGTTGTCGCGCTTCGAGGACATCTGGCAGGTGCTGGCGATCAACGACGGAACCTTCGTCGCGTCTGAGGGAACCCTGCCCGCGGCAACGGTTTTGGCAAAGCGAAACGACGGCCCGGTGGCCGATCCGCCGCTGCACCCGCTGCCGTTCCACGCGAACTTCGACGCCCCGATCTACGATTCGGTCCGGCGCTGCACCTCGGGCCAGTTCCGGCCCAAGTCCGCGGCCACGTGGGCGGATCGGATCCGCACCCTGGCCAACGAGCGGCTGGACGAGCTGTTGCCGCGCGGCACTTTTGACCTGACCCAGGATTACGGCGGCATTGTCGCCGCGTCGGTGGTCTGCGAATTGGTCGGGCTACCAGTCGATCTGGCTGCCGACGTATTGGCGACCGTCAACGCCGGGAGCCTGGCCCAGCCGGGCAGCGGGGTGGAGGTGGCCAACGCGCGGCCTGGCTATCTGGAGTACCTGGTACCGATCGTCGAGCGCCGACGCGCCGGTGAGGGCGGTGAGCTGCCGATCGCCGACAACCTCATCGGCTACCGACTTCCCGACGGTTCGGCCCTTTCCGATATGGAGGCAGCCGTGCAGATGCTCGGCGTCTTCATCGGTGGTACGGAAACCGTGCCCAAGATCGTCGCGCACGGACTCTGGGAGTTGGGTCGGCGGCCCGAGCAGATGACGGCAGTGCGCAGCGATCTCGACGCGAACGTTTCCGTCGCCCGTGAGGAGATGATCCGCTATTGCGCGCCCGCGCAGTGGTTTGCGCGCACACTGCGCAAGCCGTTCACCATCCACGGCACGACCATCAATCCCGGCCAGCGGATCATCACGCTGCTGGCATCGGCCAACCGTGACGAGCACGAGTACCCCGAGCCAGACGAGTTCGTCTGGGACCGTCGCATCGAGCGCCTGTTGGCTTTCGGGCGCGGACAGCATTTCTGTCTCGGTGTGCACATGGCCCGCCTTGAGATCGGCATCCTGGTGACTGAATGGCTCAAGCGGGTGCCGGATTGGCGGATCATCAGCGAGGGCGCCGCGCGCCCACCATCCAGTTTCCAGTGGGGTTGGAACAATGTTCCTGTGGAGGTGTGAAGTGTGGGCATACCGACTAGTGGCGCCGTACACCTTTGAGCGACTGGATGTTCCCGACAAGACCGCCGATGACGTCGATGACCGCCAGGTCTTGCTGCGCTTCATGGCCGCGGGTGTCTGCGGCAGCGACCTGCCGCCGTTCCGGGGCGTGCGCGGCAAGATCGCCGGAGACACCGGGCTGAATGCGGCTGAGATGGTGGGCTTTCCGGTCCACGAGGTCGTCGGCGAAGTGTTGGCGAGCCGTCATAGCAGCCACCGGGTCGGGGACCGGGTCGTGGGCTGGGCGTCGGGCTTCGACGGTCTCATGGGTCTAGTGGTGGCCGACGGTGACAGCCTGGCGACCTACGATCAGGCGTTGAGCGCCCAGCACGCCGTGGCGCTGCAACCGTTGGCCTGCGTCCTGTACGCCCTCGAACAGCTCGATCTCAAGGGACAACATGTCGCCGTTATCGGGCAGGGATCGATTGGATTGTTGTTCTCTTATGCGGCAAAGGCTCTGGGCGCCCGCCACGTGACCGGTGTCGACCCCGTCGATCGGGATGGCGTCGGTAAGGAGTTCGGCGTCGACACCATCATCCGCGCCACCAGCGACCGCTGGGTCAGTCACCTCGAGCCGAGCGACCGGCCCGACGTCGTGATCGAGGCCGTCGGCCACCAGGTCGCGACCCTCGGTCATGCCATCGACGCCGCGGCGCCTGGCGGAACAGTGCTGTATTTCGGCGTGCCCGACGACGACAGCTATCCCATCAGCATGCGCGCCATGTTGCGCAAGAACCTGACGCTGAAGTCCGGCGTGACGCTCGAGCGGCGACGAGTCCTCGATGACGCCAACGAGTTCGCGAAAAGCCATCCGGAACTGCTGACCGCCTACGTCAGCCACACCTTCGGGGTCGACGATGTGCAATCGGCGTTCGACTTGGCCTGCAGGCCGGCGCCCGAACGCGTCAAGATCGCGATCACGGCATGACGAGCCCGTTGCAGGAGTCTCTGGCGGTGAAGCCGCACGTCTGGGGCGGATGGGTAGTGGGGCCGACGATCATCGGCCCCGAGGAGTTCGCGCGGGCGGGCTACGACTACGTCGGATTCGACGTCCAGCACGGCTATCTCGACGACGCGGATGTCGCACTCCTCCTGCGACGGCTGGAGCACGTTCCGATTGCGACCGCGGTGCGACTTCCATCGGCGGATCCCGCGCCGATCGGGCGCGTCCTCGATGCCGGTGCCGACGCAGTGATCATCGCGATGGTCGAATCCGCCGAAACTGCCGCCGCCGCAGTGGCTGCCACCCGGTACGCCCCCGCGGGGGTGCGCAGCTTCGGACCGCTGCGGGCGAGCCTGGGTGTCGATCCGGTTGCACACGAAGAGCGGACCAGTGTGTTCGCAATGATCGAGACCGCACGAGGACTATCGGCACTCGACGAGATCTGCGCCGTCGCGGAACTGTCCGGCGTGTACGTCGGTCCGGCGGATCTGGCGATCTCCCTGGGAGAGAACCCGATCACAGCGTTATCTGCTCCGGCGGTGCTCGATGCCGTCGCGCGTATCAGGTCCGTCGCGTCGGATGCGGGGCTGGTTCCCGCCATCCACGCCAATGCCGGTAAGCCCGGAAAGGCCATGGCCGAGTTGGGCTTTAGGATGATCACCCTGGCATCGGAGTCTGCGGCCCTGCGGCGGGGCGCGGCCGAACATCTGAGAGATGCGCAGTGACGGACAGGGTGGCACTGGTCACCGGTGCGGCCCGCGGGCAGGGCGAGGCGATCGTCAAGCGATTACACGCGGACGGCTTCCGGGTGGCCGCATGCGACTTGCTGTCCGATGAACTGAATGTCAGCGTGGATGCGTTGGGAGCCGGCGTGCTCGCCGTCGAACTCGACGTGACATCCGCTCAGCAGTGGGACAGCGCAGTGCGGCAGACCGTCGAGGAGTTCGGATCATTGACCACATTGGTCAACAACGCCGGTGTCCTGCACCGCGCGTCACTCGACGAAGAGACTCCGGCGGGGTTCGAGGGGAGCTGGCGGGTCAATTGCCTCGGACCGTTCCTGGGAATCCGGGCCGCGCTCGAACACCTCCGGCAGGCCGACGGCGCCGCCATCGTCAACACGTGCAGCACCGGTGCGGTCCGGGCATTTCCCACTCACGCGGCCTACGGGTCGTCGAAGTGGGCGCTTCGTGGACTCACTCAGATCGCGGCCGCAGAACTCGCGGCGTCGGGTATTCGCGTCAACGCCGTGCTGCCCGGCCCGGTCGGAACCCCGATGCTCGATGCGGCGACTCAGGCACGACTCGCCGAGAAGGGGCGGCTGGGCACTCCAATGGAGATCGCCGACGCCGTGGCGTTCCTGGTGTCCGAGCATGCATCGTTCATCACGGGTGCCGAACTCGTTGTCGACGGCGGCCAGTCTTTACAGATCGGGTGAACCAGATGGCCAAGTCCGTATCGGTGGGAATCATCGGCGCCGGCCCTGGCGGCCTGGCGCTCGGGATCTTCCTGAGAAGGAACGGTTTTCGTGACTTCACGATCTTCGATCGCGAGGACGGTGTCGGTGGTACCTGGCGGATCAACACCTACCCCGGCCTGGCCTGCGATGTGAAGTCGCACCTGTACTCGTATTCGTTCGACCTCAACGCCCGCTGGTCGCGCCTCTGGTCCGGGCAGCAGGAGATCCTGGAATATTTCGAGCGCTGTGCACAGCGGTATCAACTTGGGCAGCATCTGAAACTCAACACCGAGATCACCTCGGCCCGGTGGGACGCCGACACCAGGACGTGGCTGCTGAGGACCACGGGCGACCAAAGCTACACCTTCGACGTGGTGGTCTCGGCGATCGGCCTGTTCACCCAGCCGGCACTTCCCGATCTCGCCGAGGAGGAGCCGTTCGCGGGAACGCTGATGCACACCGCGCGTTGGGATCACGCCGTCGACCTGACGGATGCCCGGGTTGCCGTCCTGGGCACCGGATCGACGGCGGCGCAGCTGATCCCCGAAGTCGCCAAGGTGGCCAAGAAGGTCTACTCGGTGCAGCGCTCGCCGACCTGGATTCTGCCGAAACCCGACCGCCCCTACACCGATCGCGAAAAGTGGGTGTTCGCGAACGTTCCGTTCGCCAAGAAGATCTACCGGACGCGGTTGTGGCTGAGAAGTGAGTCCAACATCGGCGTGATCGAGAACGGCAGCGACAAGACCCAGGAGTTCAAGGACATCGCGTTGCGCACCCTCGAAGCCACGGTGAGCGATGAGGAGTTGCGCCGCAGGCTCACTCCCGAGCACCCGTTCGGATGCAAGCGTCTGGTTTTCGCGACCGACTATCTGCAGACCCTGTCTCAACCGCACGTCGAGGTGGTGTCGAGCCCGGCCCGAGCCCTGCGCGGCGGATCGTTGGTGACCGCCGACGGCCGCCAACTCGACGTGGACGTGGTGCTGTGCGCGACGGGCTATGCCGCCGCGGACTACCTGGGTCAAATCGACGTCGTCGGAGAAGATTCCACCACGCTGCAGGAAACATGGCGCGATGGGGCGTATGCGTATCTGGGCATGGCGGTCCCGGGATTCCCCAACTTCTTCATGCTCTACGGTCCGAACACCAACGTCGGCTCCAACAGCGTCATCTTCATGCTGGAGGCACAGGCCCACTACGTCGTACGCGCGCTGAAGTACATGCGGCGCAAACGCAAGACCTACGTCGCGGTGCGCAGTGCGACGATGACGGACTTCATCGACAGAATCGACCAGTGGATGCAGGGCACCGTGTGGCTTACCCGGTGCAGCAACTACTTCCGCGCACCCAACGGACGGGTCGTCACCCAATGGCCACGCAGCGCTCGGGTGTTCTGGGGAATGACGCGTCGCTTCCGCGCGGCCGAGTACACCTTCGAACCTCCGGTGCGACCGCCCGCCGTCGCGGTGGGATCACACTCGGTGGCTGGATCGCCGGCTCCATGACCGCCGACTTCATCCACCGGCTCGATCCCGAATTGCGCCATCTTGCGGCCGCCCGGACCGATCTGTCGCCGAACCTGCTCGGCGTCGTCCGCGACTCTCTCAACCAGCGCCGCGGTGAGACATCGAAAGACGTCAACACCGCCGGGGTCGAGATCGAGCAGCGCGAGGCGGGCTCGGTGCCGGTGCGGGTCTATCGAGGCGCGGCCGCCCCCTCACCGGCGGTGATCTACTGCCATTCAGGGGCTTTCGTGCTGGGCAACCTCGACACCGACCACCGGCAGTGCGTCCAGTTCGCCAGGCAGGGCAGCTGCACAGTCTTCTCGGTCGACTACCGACTGGCCCCCGAACATCCGCGCCCGGCAGCACTTGAGGATGCGATGACGGTGCTGAACTGGGTCGCGGAGAACGGTTCTGAACTTGGTGTGGACGCGGGCCGGCTCGCGGTCGCAGGCAGCAGCGCAGGCGCAGCACTGGCCGCTCGCCTGGCGCAGTGCGCCGCCGACGAAGCCGCGCCGTCCATCGTGTTCCAGTTGCTGCATCAGCCCGTGCTCGACGACCGACCGACCCCGTCCAAGGACGAATTTCTCACCACACCAGGGTTCGACGGGCCCGCGGTCGAGCAGATGTGGCGGCACTACCTCGGTGGCGCAGACCGCGTCGGTGACCGAACAGTGCCCGTCGACGCCGCGCCCGGTCGCACTCGCGAGTTATCCGGTGTGGCAGCCACATTGATCACCTGCTCGGAACTCGACCCGTTGCGCGACGAAGCCGTGGACTACGCACTGAGGCTCATGTGGTCAGGCGTCGCCACCGAACTGCACGTGTTCCCCGGCACCTGCCACGGGTTCGACTCGCTACTCCCGGACTGGGAGACGAGCCAGCGTCTGTTTGAGATGCAAGGAGCGGCGCTGCGCAAAGCCCTGTGGTGAGGGTCTACGCGCCCAATTCCCTGGCGACTGCGGCGTGATACGCGTCGATGTGCGATGGATTGACCATCCGGAAGAAGCCGTCGCTCAGCGGAGCGTGGCGGTAGGCCTCGATGGTCATGGTCCTGCTGAAAAGCGTGACGTCATCACCGGGCTGGGTGAAGTGGTACTCGATCGTCATCCGTCCCTCGAGCCCACCGTTGCCCTGACTGTCGTGTCCCAGGCGTCCGACGGAGCTGAAGACGAACAGCGCCGGCCGCACGGCAATGGCCAATTGCCACGTGAAGACACGGTCCTTCGCGGGATCGGGGTGGGCCTCGTCCCAGGTGTCGCCGACCTGAAGTGGCAGCCGGTCCGGAAGGTTGCGGATGTCCGGACCACCGGGATACGTCTTGGTCCAGTTGGCAGGGTTGGTGACGAAATCGTAGATCGTCTCGGGGGACTGGCTGAATGCGGTCTCCGAGCTTGTGGTGACGATGCCCACGGTCATGCTCCTTCTGTTTACAGCTCGCTGATTCCCATGAACAGCAACGTGATTCCGACGGCCAGGAGAATGACGGCCGAGACGAGTCCGCTGCGACGGTGCAGCCACTCCTTGAGACGGGTGAGTTGGTCGTCGGCGCGGGCGCCGACTGCCAGGTAACCGAGGACCGGAACCGCGACCGTCGAGCTGGCGACTGCGGAGTAGTACGCGACGGCACCACTCGCGCCCGCGACGCTGATGCCTGCGGTGCCGATCAGCAACCCGGCCGTCGCGGTGGCGGCCAGCATCTTCGGATTCGTCAGCACGAGAAGCGCCCCGATCGCCGTGGCGCCGACGGGGGTGAGCCGGCTGAACCGAACGAGCCACGGCGGTTCCTCGGTCATCCGGTCTCGTCGTAGCCAAACCCAAACGCCGATCACGATGAGGGTGCCGCCGAGAGCGATCAGTACCCGCGGCGAGACGGGCCGGTTGAGGCTGCTGATCAGCCGCGGAGCCTGCAGGAATGCGGCCGTCACCGCAGCAAGGGCCAGCAGTCTGCCCACCAGGAATGCCACGCCGTTAGCCCGGGCGCGATCGGTCTGGAGCACCAGAAAGATGGCGATGATGATCGAGAACGGCGATATCGCAACTACCATCGCCGGTGCGAGAAGTTGGCTCAAAACTGGCGACATCAGGCATGACTTTACAGATCGATCCGAAAGTGTCACGCTCGGTGAGTGGACTTCTCCCGCGTCGAACTGTCCGCTGACGACCAAGCCTTCCAGGACGAGCTCCGGGCACTGCTGAAGACCCTCGTCACCGATGAGGTCATCCGGCGAGACCGCGAGTCCGGCGAGAACTTCGACGAAGGCGTTCACCTCGCGCTCGGCGAGGCCGGCTACCTGGCCGCCGAGTTCAACGACGAAGCCGACGGCGGCTTCGGTCGGCTCCGTCGCCGGCTCTGGAATCTCGAGATCGGCCGCGGCCATACTCCGTGGTTCCACTGGGGCACGACGGCGATGGTCGCCCGCGCGGTGCGAGATTTCGGTTCGCCCGCACTCAAAGACGAGGTGATGGAGCGAGCCCTGTCGGGCCGGATCCGGCTGTGCCTTGGCTATACCGAGCCGGAGGGCGGATCCGACGTTGCGACCTGCAAGACGCGTGCGGTGCGCGACGGGGACGGCTGGATCATCAACGGCTCGAAGATGTTCACCTCCAACTCCCAAAACGCCTCGTACGTATTCCTGATCACCAACACCGATCCGTCCGCGCCGAAACATCAGAGCCTGACCATGTTCCTGGTTCCGTTGGACTCGCCGGGTGTCGAGATCCAACCGCTGCGCACGGTGGACGGCGACCGCACCAACATCACGTACTACAGCGGCGTACGCGTCGACGACAGATACCGCCTCGGTGAGGTCAACGGCGGCTGGACCGTGCTGCGTGACGCGCTCAACGACGAGCACGGCACCGTCGAACGCGGCGCCGACGGTCTGCAGAAGGTCGCGGCCATGGCCGAGCATCTCGTACTGCTCGCCGAGGCCATCGACAAGGTCGCCGCGCTGGCCCCCGATGACGATGCCGTGAAGTACCGGCTGGGTCGCGGGATTGCCCGGATGGAAGCGGCGATGAGCACTCCGGATATGTTCGGCCGCGTTGCCAACGCGCAGACGATGCGCGATGTGTCGTTGGAGTTGATGGACATCCAGGGAGCGGTGTCCACGCTTCCCGTCGACGCGCATGGCGCGCAGGCCGACGGGGGAGCCGAGTACGTCTTCCGGCTGGCAGGTCCTACCGGCATCTACGGCGGCACCCTCGAGGTGTTCCGCAACATGATCGCCCAGCACGCGCTTGGCCTCGGGCGTCCCGCATATGCACCGCCTGCGAAGCAGAAGACGTGATGGCGTGCGCTTCGCCGAGTGTGGGCTCGATGCACGCGTTGGTCGCAAAAGTGTGCGGGTAACCCACGTTCGCGCGAAGAAGCTGACCTAGAAATTCGCGATCACCTCGGCGGCGAGCAGGTCGAGCGTCTCGTCGGATCCGCGGTCGTGGGTGAACAATACGATCTGGCCGAACCCCAGTTCCTGTAGCTCGTGCAGCCGGTCAACGATCGCGGGCGGCGTTCCGACGAGTCCGCCTTCGGCGAGTCCGAACGCCGGTATGCCGAATCGCTTCTCGGCGAGCTGCCGCACGCCGGGCAGCGATGCGTCGTTTGCCGCCAACGCCATGACCGCCTCGATCGACATCACGATCGTCGACGGGTCGCGGCCGATCTCGTCGCAGACCGACCGCAGCACCGAGATCTTGTGCTCCAGTTCGCCGAGCGCATACGTCGGGACGTTCCACACGTCGGCGTACCGTGCGACCAACGGCAGGGTGTACTTCTCACCGACCCCGCCCACGACGATCGGTGGCCCCGACTTCTGCACCGGACCGGGTTTGATCGGCATGTCCTTGACGGTGAAATGTCTTCCGGTGAAATCGATCACCTCGTCAGTGAACGCCTGATCGAGGATCTGCAGTGTTTCGCCGAGACGTTCGGACCGCTCGGCGAATGACCCCCACGCCAACCCGAGGCGGGAGTGTTCGTCTTCGATGGAGCCGCTGCCGATGCCGAGGGCAAGCCTGCCCGCCGAGATCTGATCGAGTGTCGTCGCCATCTTGGCCAGGACAGCCGGATGACGGAACTGGTTGCACAGCACCATATGTCCGACCCGGATACGCTCGGTGCGACTGAGCAGCGCGGTCGCCAGCGTCCACGCCTCCATGGACGGGTAGTCCGGCATACCGGGTGCGTAGAGGTGGTCGTAGAGCCAGATCGAGTCGATGCCGAGTTGCTCGCAGCGCAGCGTGCGATGCAGCACCTGCTCATAGGTAAAGCCCACCTGAGGCAGATAGACCCCGATCTCCGGCTTGTTCATGACCGCAGCTCCAATCGTCCATGGGTAATGGTCGTCGTCCCACCGGCGGTCGCCTCGAAGGCAAACGAATGCTCGGAGATGCCAAAGACGTTCACGGTCAGGTCGCAGTCCACGGGTGTGGGTGATGCGAATCGCACCGCGACGCGCCGAACCAGGCCCGGGTCATCGACCCCCAAGAGGCCGAGAAGTTGGTGAGTGCAGATCGCCATCGTGCACAGTCCGTGCGTGAACACGAAGTCGAACCCCGCGGCGCGGGCCACCTCGATGTCGAAATGGTGGGCCGCCAATCTCCGGACAGCTCGGCATAGCGACGTGTGACGTCCCCGTCGATGTGCTGGCTGACGCTGCCGAGTGGGTGGGCCCGCGCCTCGTCCGGAAACCTGTGCTCGGCCGGTGTCATGCCGAGATCCGCCACCCCCTGCAGACCAAGCAGCATCATCGTCCACCACTGCCGGACGACGACAAAGCCGTCCGGGTCCATCTGTTCGAACTGCATCACGACCTGCGTGCCGGCCCTTGTCGTGCGAACCGCCGAAATTCTCGACCAGGTCTGCAGTCGTTCTCCGGGAATTAGCGGCCGGTGAAGGACGATGTCATGCTCACCATGAACACCTCCCCGGGCACCCTGGTATGCCGCATCGGGTAGATCCCCTCGCGCGGCTTCGTTCGGGGTGAACACCAGGATCACCGGAAACACCGCGGGCACGGCGAGTCCGCCCAGCACCGAGGGCGTCTGATCGCCGGTGGCGTGCACGTAGGCGGCGATCCGGTCCCGGTCCAGAGAGCCGTCGAACGGGCCGTGCAAAACGGGGGCCACCGCCATCTCGCTCATCCCCGGTGCCCCCTCCTGCGGCGCGAACTCTGTACTTTGCGTGCTTCGCATGGTAACGACATTCTCAGAAATCGAGAAGATTGTTCTAAGGCGGATCAGATACATGCGGTTCACGTTCACTCACCCGATGCACAGCCATCCGTACAACCGGGAGCTGGTGACCGGTTCGGGCATCGCCACTGTCGCGTCCGCGGCCGAGGCGGCCGGGTTTCACGGCTTTGGTTTCACCGATCATCCGGCACCGTCGCAGCGGTGGTTGGAGTCGGGCGGACACGATGCGGTGGACCCATTCGTGGCAATGGGTTACGCCGCCGCGCGCACCACGACGCTGCGGCTGATCCCGAATATCGTCGTGCTGCCGTATCGCAATCCGTTCGTGGTGGCCAAGGCGGGCGCCACGCTCGATCTGTTGTCGGAAGGGCGGTTCACCCTCGGGGTCGGGGTCGGCTATCTCAAGCGGGAGTTCACCGCCCTGGGCGTGGACTTCGAGGAACGCGCAGCCTTGTTCGAGGAAGCCCTGGAGGTGATCCGGGGCATCTGGACAAGCGACGACTTCTCTTTCGAGGGCCGGCATTTCAGCGCCAAGGGGATCACCGCCCACCCGAGGCCGGTGAGCGCACCGCATCCGCCGATCTGGATCGGTGGAAACACCTCGGCCGCGCGCAACCGTGTCGTGGTTCATGGTGACGGTTGGTGCCCGTTCCCCGCACCGGCGATGCTGGCTCAGACCGCGCGCACCGCAGTGATGGATGCAGAGATCCTGGCCAAGGGTGTCGAGGATCTGCGTCGCAGGTTCGACGCCGCGGGCCGGGATTTCACAAACATCGACATCACGTTCACCAACGCAGACGGCGGTAGCCCGGGCAGCGACGACTTCAACGCCGACGCCTATCTCACCGGTCTGGAAAAGCTTGCGGCGGTGGGCGTCACGTGGGTCCAGGTCGGGTTGCCGGGCGACAACCTGGCGCACGTGCTCGAGACGATCGAACGCTTCGGCAGCTCAGTGATCAAGGCTGTGAGTTGAGCGCAGGGGCGCGGTGATGTTCTGGACGTTCGATCGGATGTTTCCGTCGCACCTGAAGGTCGGGACCATTTCGCAGAGCCTCTGCAGATCGTGGCCAGCGCACATGACTGCGCGATCCGGACGGACTACCGCCGCCACAGCGCGGCCGCTTCGAAGCCACTCGGCGAGTTCGGAGTCCGGCGTGGCGATTTGAACAGCGACGCCACGATGGCCGAGCGCCGCGCGCTGCGCCGCGGTAGGCGCCACGCTCGTGATGAGTGCGAAGCCATTGCCGAGGACGCCGTCGAGCCTGCGCCCTTCGGAAAGCACCGGATTGGGGCACAGCGTTCCGGCCAGTGGGCGCGAACTACGCGATGTTCCGACGAATGCCGAGCCGCGCAACGCGGGTGTGCGACCTTCGGTGAGCTTGTTTCGCAGTCCGGGGATGAACCTCATGCGCGTGATGACCACCCGCCGCATGAGATTGCCGAATTCGCCGCCGGCGGTCATGGCCCACCCGACACCGAGTGCGAGCCGGATCATATGCCGGGCGTGGGATATGCGTTCCTGCTCATAGGTGTCGAGCGCGGCGCCGGGAAGATCGCCCGTCACGACGCCTGCAAGTTTCCACGCCAGGTTCACCGCGTCGCGCACACCCGCGCCCAGGCCCTGCCCGATGAACGGGGGAGTAAGGTGTGCGGCGTCGCCGAGCAGGAAGATGTTCCCGCGTCGCCATCGGTCGGCGATCCGGGCGCGAAAGGTGTACTCGGTCACGCGTATCAACTCGAGCTCGTCGTCGCGGGCACGCGAGATCCACGGAGACATCAGTGGCTTGAGTGCCTCAAGGGTGCGGAAGTCGTCGGCGGTCTCGCCCTGCAGCAGCCGGAACTCCCAGCGGTAGCGCGTCGGCCCGATCCGCATATAGGTGCCCGCCCGGACGGGATCGCAGACCTGATGTACGCCTTCCCACTGGTTGAGCTCGGCGCCGGTGGCCACGTCGATGACGAGCCAGCGCTGCTCGAACCCCATATCGCGCATGGCGGATCCGATGTGTGTGCGCACAATGCTGTTTGCGCCGTCGCAGCCCAACACGTAGTTGGTGTCCACCGAGTGGGCGGAATCGTCGGTGCGGTCGAGATAGGTGACCCGGATGCGGCCGTCGCTTCGCTCGGCGACACCGGTTACCTCCACGCCGCCCCGCAACTCGACGTTGGGGTGACGCTTGAGATTGGCTCGCAGCAGCGCTTCGAGGGCCGGTTGGTCGAACATGTTCGCCTGGGGGAATCCGTTGACGGACAGCGTGGTTTCGCGTTGCCACTCGGCAAGGACACGCATCGCGGGATCGAGGAGCCGCAGACCTTCTGCGGGTCGCGATATCGCGGCGAACTTTTCGGCGATGCCGAGACGCGCCAGGACGCGGTAGACCTCGTCATCCAGATGGACGGCGCGTGGCTGTACGTAGACGTCGGCCCACCGATCCAGGACCAGCGCGTCTATTCCATACTGTGCCAACAAAGTTGCGGCAGTGACGCCGGTTGGACCCGCACCCACTATGACGACGGGGTGCGAGGACGTCAGCGTCACGCGTACCTCACGGTGGTGCGCTGCACACCGAGGTCGATGACGCCGTCGTCGGTAGCGACACGTAGTTCCACCGTGTCGCCGTCCTGGAGGTACTTCGTGTTCTTGGCTTGGTGCTTGAAGAACGCCTTCCACTTGACCGCAGGCGGAAGCAGCGATCCGAGGATCTCGATCGGCTTCGGCGGTGCGCTCAACGCGGTCCCGACCGGCGTACCGGTCATCACCAGATCGCCCGGGGCCAGATCCTGGAATCGGGCCAGCGATTCCAGCGCCTGCACCGGCCGGTAGAGCATGTCATCGCCGACGACCATGTCCTGACGAATCTCGCCGTTGACGCGTAGCTGCAGGCGCAGATCGGTGAAGCGCTTCAATTCGTCGGCATCGAGCAGCACCAGTGCCGGCCCGACCGGAGTGAACGTCGGATAGGACTTGCCCTCGTAGAACTGGGTCTGGGGCAGCTGAATGTCGCGGGCCGAGACATCGTTGGTGACAACAAGTCCCGCGATGTAGTCAGACAGCGCCGATTCCGAGATCTTGGTGCCGACGGGGATGTCCTGCCCGATAACCAGGCCGATTTCAACCTCGTAGTCCAGCAATTTCACGTGGCCAGGCTTGACGATGTCGTCGAAGGGGCCGCTGATCGATGCCGACGACTTGCGGAAGAAGGTCAACGGAATCGATGCGGGATCCATGCCGGCGTCCTTGACATGCGACGCGTAGTTCGTCATCTGTGCCACGACGCGGCAGGGTCGCGTCACGGGGGAGAGCAGCGTCAACGATTCAACCGGGACGGTGTCGGTGCTGTAAGTGGCCCATTCGATGGCTTCGCGGTCGGTGATCACGTCGCCGGTGGCGGTTGCAGAAGTGGCGATTTTCGCTGCACCGGTGGGGGTCTTGACCCACCACGCGCCTGCGGTGCGGAGAATGGATGTGGTCACGAGCTGGCTACTTTCAGCAGGCCGCGAAGGCGGGTGAGGGAGAATTCGTTCTTGGCGCGGAGCCCGGTGACTATCGAGAGTGCTTCGTGGGGAAGCGCTTTGGGGTTGATGCCGAGGAAGTCCTTGGTCACGGTTGGACCCCACTGGGACAGGCCCGACGCCGTAAACGGGGCCCAGCCCGGCTCGAGCGTGTTGTCGAACATGTCGCCGTCGGCGAAGTGTTCGACGAGGAAGCCGTCGGGGTCGCGCCAGTAGTCGAACAGCTGGCTGCCCTGGATGTGCCGGCCGATGCCCCATGACCGGAAATAGCCACGCTCGCGCAGGTATTCGCCGCCGGCGGCCAGTGCGTCGAGGTCGCATACCTGGTACGCCGAGTGCACGTAGCGGTTGACCGGCCCTAGGGTCATCGCGAGGGTGTGATGATCCGTGGGGGCCGCTCCCCGGTCGCAACGCATGAAACTCATGACCGGGCCGCGGTCACGCTGATCGGGGTAATAGAGGAAGTCGCTGACGATCATGCCGAGCTTGTCGAGGTACCAATTCAGCGCCTCGGTGTACTTGGTGGACGAGACGACGACGTGTCCGAGTCGCTGAACCCTGGCCGGACCGCGGGCCGGGCGTTGGGTGGCATTGGCACGCGCAAGTCGGTCGCCGAAGTTGAAGACATGCGCCTCCTGGCGCGGCAGGGCGGCCATGGGGTGCATGCCCGCGACCACCTTGACCGGAAGTCCGCTGGGGTCGACCAACTCGGTTGACACACCGCCGATGGATTCCGGGAGTGCCTGCACGCACGTGCCTGTTGCGTCGGCGAGGCGTAGTACGTCCACCTCGTCCTGTGCCGCGAACGCCGTTCCGACGAAACGTGAGCGAGCACCCCGGCGCACGAGCACGCATGGCGCCCCGGGATCGGTGCCGCGTAACTGGACCTCGTCGAAGGTGCGCATCGCAGTGGTGAAGCCGAACGCCTGGGCGAAAGCTTCCGTGCGTTCGAGGTCGGGTTTCTCGAACTCGAGCCACGCGATGTCGGCGACCTTGATCACCGGATTGCGTGATCGCCCTGGGTGCTCGCCCGCCCGGGCGCCTTGCTCACTGTGCAGGTCACTGTGGGTCCCGAGGGCTTCGCTCATCCGCCACCTCTCTCGTGGATCCCCGATTGACTGACGAAATCGTCACATACGACGCAACACTCAGTCAAGAGTTTCTGACGAAATCATCAAAAGTGATGAATACTGCTACCGTGGGTACGTGAGCGATCAACCGGAGGCGGCGGGAAACCGCCTGGAGCGCCGTAAACAGCGCACACGCGCCGCATTGATCAAGGCGGCACAGACCTTCATCGCCGCGGGCAAGGTCAACGTGCCCGTCCTGGAGATCACGCAGGCAGCCGATGTGGGAATGGGTTCCTTCTACAACCACTTCGATAGCAAGGAGCAGCTGTTCGAGGCTGCGATCGCCGAGGTGCTCGACACCCATGGCAAGCTCCTCGACCAGCTCACGTCATCGATCGAGGACCCCGCCGAAACCTTTGCCCGCAGCTACCGGCTGACCGGGCGGTTGTTTCGCAGTCGCCCGGAAGAGAGCCAGATCCTGCTGGCGAACGGAATGAGGCTGTTGGCATCCGAAGAGGGATTGGCGCCACGCGCCCTGCGGGATATCCAAGAGGCCAACCGGGCGGGCCGGTTCACCGTCGAAGATCCCGAACTCGCCGTGGCCATGGCGGGCGGCGCGCTTCTCGGACTGGGGAACCTGTTGCGCAACCAACCCGACCGCGACGGCGCCAAGGCCGCGGACGCCGTGACAGAAGACCTTTTGCGGTTGTTCGGTCTGCCCGCCGACGAGGCGCGTGACGTCTGCAGTCGCCCGTTACCTGATTTGGATGGTCTCGCCGAAACTGAAGATATGCAGGCTATTTCGCGTAAAACACCTGCATAAGCTCAGTTCGGGGCCGGGAGCGACTAGAAGGCCGCCTCGGACATGCGCATGATGTCGTCGTCGATGCTCTCGATTATGCGGCGTACTGCCCTGATGTTGGGCAGCATGTTCGCGGCGAAAAAGGCTGCCGTCGCGATCTTGCCCTGATAGAAGGCCTCTTCGTTTTGCTGTCCTGAGGCGAGCGCGGACTGTGCCACGTCGGCGGCCACCAGCAGGCGCCACCCGATCAGCAGATCCCCGACGGCCAGAAGGAAGCGCACCGACGCGAGCCCGATCTTGTAGATCGCCGTCGGCTCCTCGGATGCCGCCAGCAGGTATCCGGTCAGCGTGGTCGCCATCGCCGCGACGTCCTCCAGAGCGGCCTGCAGCGACTGCGCGGGCGTCGTCAGGGTCACGTCACAACTCTCGATCGTCTTGGTGATCTGCGAAGTCACATGGCTCAACGCTCCGCCGTTGTCGCGGAAGATCTTGCGGAAGATGAAATCCAGTGCCTGGATCGCGGTGGTGCCTTCGTAGAGCGAATCGATCTTGGCGTCGCGGACGTACTGCTCGATCGGATAGTCCTGCAGGAACCCCGAACCGCCGAGCGTCTGGAGGGACTCGGTCAGAAACTCATAGGCTCGCTCGGAGCCGACTCCCTTGACAATGGGTAGCAGCAGGTCATCGACGCGGTGGGCCATCGCCGGGTCGGCGCCCGAAACGTGTTCGGCCACATCGTTATTCTGGTGCGCCGCGGCATACATGTAGAGCGCGCGAAGACCTTCGGCATAGGCCTTCTGAGTCATCAGGCTGCGGCGCACGTCGGGATGATGCAAGATCGTCACCCGCGGCGCGTTCTTGTCGGTCATCTGGGTCATGTCGGCGCCTTGCACGCGCTCCTTGGCGTACGCGAGCGCGTTGAGGTATCCGGTCGACAGGGTGCCTGCCGCCTTGACCCCGATGGTCATTCGGGCATTCTCGATGACGGTGAACATCTGCGCGATGCCGTTGTGGACGTCGCCGACGAGATATCCGACCGCGGGCAAACCGTGCACTCCGAAGCTCAGCTCGCACGTCGGCGACGACTTCAAGCCCATCTTGTGCTCGAGACCGGTCGCGAAAACGCCATTGCGAGAGCCGAGTTCGAGCGTTTCAGGGTCGAAGAGGTAATTCGGCACGAAGAACAGGGACAGGCCCTTGGTGCCGGGACCGGCGCCCTCGGGACGCGCAAGCACCAGGTGGAAGATGTTCTCGGCGGTGTCGGCGACGTCGCCGCCGGAAATGAACCGTTTCACTCCTTCGATATGCCAGGTGCCGTCCGGCTGTCCGATCGCCTTCGCGCGTGCCGCACCGACATCGGAGCCGGCATCAGGTTCGGTCAAAACCATGGTGGCCGACCAGCCGCGTTCCAGAGCCTTTGCCGCCCATTGCTTTTGCTGCTCGTTGCCCTCTACGTACAGCGCGTTGGCCATCGCCGGACCGAGCGCCCACAGGAAGGCCGCCGACGAATTGGCGCAAAACAGCATCTCCAGGACACCCCATGTCAATGGAGCGGGCGCGGCGATGCCGCCGATCTCCTCGGCAATGCCGATCCGCCACCAGTCCGCTGTCTTGATGGTCTGCACGGTTTTCGCCAATTCGGCCGACACGCTGATGGAGTGGCTCTCGGGGTCGAACACCGGCGGATGACGGTCTGCGTCGGCGAACGATGCGGCGATCGGCCCCTCGGCCAGCCTGGCGACCTCGTCGAGCATCGTGCGCACGGTATCGGCGTCGAGATCCCCGTAACCGCCCGAGTCCAGCACCTCGCCGAGGCGCAGCACCTCGAAGAGGTTGAACTCGATGTCACGAACATTTGCGATGTAGTGCCCCACCGCTGTTCCCTTCGCCATGAAACTGCAGTGTGGCTGACCAGGGAAAAAGTACGCAACCGTAACCTACGCTGACGGAAACTTAGGCTCGTGGGACTCAAGGTCGAGGCAGTTCGGCCACTACATTCACCTTGTCGGCGTCGAAGCTGAAATATCCTTTGATGGGTAGGGTTTCGGGCAGCGGCTTCTCGTAGCTCCAGGCGACGTCGTCGACAACATCGCCCTCGACAACCGCCGACCAATACGTGGCGTAGCCCTTGTAGTTGCAGTAGCTGCTGGACTCCGAGCGCTGAAGCAGGTCGGTGCGCACCTGCGCGGGCGCCACGTAGAGACGCGGTTCAAGCGCAGTTTCGAAGACGATCACGGTGTCTGTGGTGTCGACCAGGATCTCATCGCGCAGCGCAACGTGCAGTCTGCGGTCGGTCGGCCGGCAGTCGACGCGGTGATAGGGATTCGGCGGGTAGTGCACGAGGCGGCGACCTTCCTCCAGCCACGCCTCGACCGCATCCCACGGCACGTGGACGAAGCCCGGCGCCTCGGCAACCGGCTCACGCGGAAGATCCCCGATGTCGTCAACCGGGAATGCGTAGCTCAAGGGTCGGTCGGGCCGGTGCACCAACAAAGCCCGCTCCGTGTCGATTACCGCGTGACCGTTTCGAAATGCCTGTACTCGTCGCGGGTGAGGTTCGACGAAGACGGTGCCAGTGGTCAATGGCGGCGAGAACCATCCGGCAGGATCCGTGCTCAGCGGACCGCGCCCGGTGACGAGACTCATGCCTCCAGCTTTACCAAAGTCTCGTCGATCTTTGGCGAAGTGGTGTGACTCAGCCGACGAAGGAGTGTGATTGGGAGACACAGGGGGTATCACGGGGCACGGCGACGAGCGGGGTGAGTGGTGAAACGACTCAACGGCGTCGACGCCTTGATGCTTTACAGCGAGACGCCCGAGATCCACATGCACACGCTGAAGATCGGCGTGCTCGACGTGTCGGGTGTCGACGGCTTCAGCTTCGAGATGTTCGCGCGGGTGGCGTATCCGCGATTGATGGCACTCGCACCGTTGCGCTACCAACTCGTCGACATCCCGATGAAGTTGCACCACCCGATGTGGGT
The DNA here is from genome assembly GCF_000243415.2 of Mycolicibacterium tusciae JS617. The sequence continues at coordinate 1,802,389 of NZ_KI912270.1, read as the reverse complement.
GGAGAACGACGACATCGATCTGGACTACCACCTGCACCAGGTGCGGGTGCCTGCGCCCGGCGGCCGCCGGGAACTCGACGCCCTGATCGGTGAGATTGCCAGCACACCGCTGGACCGCGGCCATCCGCTTTGGGAGATGTATCTGGCCGAAGGACTGGCCGACGACCGCGTCGCGATCATTCACAAGGTTCACCACGTCCTCGCCGACGGCGTTGCGTCGGCGAATCAGATGGCGAAGGCGATGGAACCGCACGAACCCGTGGACGTCCCGCCTAAAACCCTGCCCGTGTCGTCGCGCAGTCGCTCGAGCCTGCTCAAGGGCGCGGGAGCCGATCACGTGGGCTTGATTCGGAAGCTGCCGCGGCTGGTGAGCGAGACCGCCACGGGGGTTTCGCGGGTTCGTCGGCGGTCCAAGGAACGCGGGGAGCATCCGGATCTGGCCCGCAACTTCTCGCCACCGCCATCCTTTCTCAATCACGTGGTGACACCGACACGGCGGTTCGCAACGGCGCCGCTGGCGTTGTCCGATGTGAAGGAGACCGGCAAGCACCTGGGCGTGACGCTGAATGACGTCATATTGGCGACGGTCGCAGGCGCGCTGCGCCGCCTGCAACTGCGATACGAAGGGAAGGCTGAATCGCCTTTGCTCGCCGGTGTACCAGTGAGCACCAACCCTTCTCGAGAGCGACTGGCGGGCAACGAATTCACCTACATCACGCCGTCCCTGCCGGTGCACATCGACGATCCGCTGGAGTGGGTGAAGCTGACCGCGTTGTCCACGGGCATCGCCAAGGAGAATCACCAACTGCTCGGGCCCGCGGTCCTGCCGGCGTGGATGTCCTACCTCCCGCCGGCCATGGCGCCGGGGATATTTCGCCGCCAGGCCAGGCGAGTCGAGTCGGCAAGCGTGTTCAACCTGACGGTGTCGAACGTGCCCGGGCCCCGCGATCGCGGCTTCATCGAAGGCGGCATGGTCACCGAGATCTACTCGGTCGGACCGGTGGTCGCAGGCAGCGGGATGAATATCACGGTCTGGAGCTATGTCGACCAGCTCGCGATCTCCGTACTGACCGACGACGTCACCCTCGCGGACCCTCACGAGGCAACCGACGCGATGATCGACGCGTTCGTGGAGATTCGCGAGGCGGCAGGCTTATCGGGCGAGCTGACGACCGTTGGCGCCGCGATGCCAATCGCCGCGGCGGCGACGGCGGCGGGTTTGTGATTTCGGTGCGGTAACGATCGCTGACGGGTTGTTTCGAAATGGCGTGTCGGTGTGAGTGCCTGATTTGTTGGTCGTCGAGAATGTGTTGGTGGCCAAGGGGTATCGACCGGTAGTGCGTGATCAGCAGTTCTTAGTTCCGCCGGATATGCGGGAGTGGCTGCCTGCGGATCATTCGGTGTGGGCGTTGATCGGGATCGTGGAGGGGTTGGACACCTCGGCGTTTCACCACCAGCGACGGACCGGTGGTGTCGGGCGGGCCGGGTATGACCCCGACATGTTGGTGACGCTGCTGATCTGGGCGTGGTCGCAGGGGGTGCGGTCCTCGCGTCGGATCGAGCGGGCGTGTGCTGATGTGGTGTCTTATCGGGTGATCTGTGCTGGTGATGGGCCTGATCACGTCACGATCGCGCGGTTTCGCGCCGAGAACCACGCCGCGTGTGAGCAGTTGTTCACCGAGGTGTTGATGTTGGCTGCCGGGCTGGGGTTGGGCCGGCTGGAGACTGTGGCACTCGACGGAGTCAAGATCGCCTCGAACGCGTCGCTGTCGGCCAACCGCACCACCTCGGGGCTAGCCAAGGCCGCCGCGGCGGAGGCGGCCCGAATCGCCAAGGCTGCGGCGGCCGCACACGAAGCCACTGATGCCGCCGAGGACGAGATGTTTGGCGACGATAACCCGGGGTCGGTACCGGCCGAGTTGACCGATCCGGCGGTGCTGGCTAAACGCATCGCCGAAGCGCTGGCACGGCGCAACGCCGAGGACACCGCCCAGGGGCCCGCCGCCGATGATGGTGCACCGGCTGCGGAATCGGTTGAGCTCGAACGGGTTGCCCACGACCGATCGGGGCGCATCGCCCAAGCCCAGGCCCGCATCGACGCCGAGATCGCCGCCGAACGCGCCGAACGCGACGCCTTGGTGGGCAAGTATCTGGCGCGCATCGCGGCCGGGGAGAAGATGACCGGCCGGATCCCGGCCGGCGCCCAGGTGGCGATGGCCGAGCGGGTGCTGGCCGCGGCGGTGGCCAGGTCGCAGGCCAAACACCAGAGTTGGGCCGCACGCGGCGCGGTCGGCGCCCGACGTCCGGGGCGCTCACCGGCGCCCGTCGAGCAGAACGCCCGGGTCCGTCAGGCGCGAGCGCGACTGGAGCGGGCCCGGGCCGCGCAGGTGGCTGCCGCCCAGGCCGCCACCAACGTCGAACGCACGGCCAATCTCACCGATCCCCAATCACGGATCCAGCCGTTGCGCGGGGGTGGCTGGCTGCAGGGCTACAACTGCCAGGCAGTCACCGCCGCTGACGGGCTGATCGTGGCCACCGGGGTGGGCACCAGCCCGGTGGACAACCAGTACTACACCGACATGATCGACAAGGCCATCAAGTCCGCGGACCTGATCACCGGCCACCGCCGCGATGACACATCAACCACGGCCACCGCCTCCTCGATCGCGATGGTGCTCGCCGACGCCGGCTACTGCACGAACGAGAACCTGACCGCGCCAGGACCAGACCGGCTGATCGCTACCGGCAAGGCCCGCGACGTGCACCACGCGGCCACCGAACATCCCACTCAAGGGCCACCGCCCACCGACGCCGATCCGATCGCGGCGATGGCTCACCGGTTACGCACCCCGCAGGGAATCATTCAGTACGCCATGCGATCTCACATCGCCGAGACACCATTCGGACATGCCAAGCACAACCTCGGATTCCGCCGATTCACCGGCAGAGGCCTGGCCCGAGCACGCAGCGAATGGACATTCCACGCCGCGGTCCACAACATCGGCAAGATCCTCAACCACCTCGCCAGCACACCACTGCCCGCCTGATCGGGCGGCCCCAGTACTAACACTCACCATCGATCCAGCGACGAACTATGCCCGTCGATCCAGCGAGAACTTCAATTCGAGACAGCCCGCTGAGCGAACGTGCGCGCACCGAAATCACGGTTAGGCGCCCAAAAGTCATCCTTTACAGATCCTCGAGAAAGTGTCACGCTTCCTAGGTGCCTTTGCCGCTCGACGAATCGAATCCCATCGGAAGCCCTCGCTATCAACTGACTGTGGTTGCCGCGAGCGTTGTCGACCTGGTCGGATCGGCCGGCGGATGGATGTGTGACAAAGCAAGAGCCGGGTGGGACGTCAGGGTGGTGCTCACCGACCACGACGACCCGCGGCCGCTCGCCATCCTGGGTGCGTCACCACTGGACGTCGACACAGAGCTCTCCGACGTGGTGAAAATGGCCTCGCACGGCGGTGCGCTCGCGGTCAGCGCGGGCGTACTCGGCGATGATCGAATCCGCGCGGGCGTGCTCGGGATCCTGAAGCGCGGACTGACCGAGGTGACGGTGTGGGGTCAGGACTGGCCGAGCGAATTCAGCCGCAAGGCCAACCCCGTCGAGCACCGACTGAGCTCGGCCGCTCGCGCGTTCAAGGCCCATGCGCTGGGCGCGGCGACGGTGTCGAAGGACCCGATCGCGGGAACCGAGACGCTGCTGCGCCTCGGCGCGGACGCGTTGCGCCCGCTGCACTCCGTCTAGCGAATCCAGCCGCGGCGGCGCAGCCACCAGTCGCGACCGACCAACACGAGGATCAGCCCGGCGAAACCGATGAGGAACAAGTCCTCGACGTGGCCCGTGTGGTTGCCGTGCAACATGGCGAGCAAAAAGAGCGCCGCGATGATGCCGCCGATGTGGATCAGCTTGTGGTTCTCCTTCGACCAGCCCCATTCGGCGGACGGCACATCCTCGACGTCAACACCCGTATGACGCTCGACCTCAGTGGTGGCCACGGCTGCTCCTCGGGGTGGGTGGACAACTGCCGACATTCTGGCATACGCGCCTGTCCGGCGTGATTCGCGCGTCCGTAGGGTCATGCGTCATGGCCAAACAGTTCGACGGAAAAGTCGCATTCATCACCGGCGCAGCGCGGGGTCAGGGTCGAGCCCACGCGGTGCGGTTCGCCGAAGAGGGGGCCGACATCATCGCGGTCGATCTGTGCGACCAGATGGACAGCGTCGCCTACCCGATGGCGACACCCGAGGATCTCGACGAGACAGTCAACCTGGTGGAGAAGACCGGTAGCCGCATCGTGGCCGAGCGTGCCGACGTCCGCGATCTGGAGCGGCTGAAGGCCGTCGTGGCCAACGGGGTCGCCGAATTCGGGCGGATCGATTTCGTGCTCGCCAATGCCGGGATCCTGCCGGCCGCGGGGGAGCAGGGTGCTCAGATCGGCGCGTTCGTCGATGCGGTGAATGTGATGCTCAACGGTGTCTACTTCACGATTGTGGCCGCGTTGCCCGCCATGTTGGCGCACGGGGACGGCGGCGCCATCGTGATCACCAGCTCTGCTGCCGGGTTCCGACCGGTCACCGTCGACTTCGGTACCGCCAGCCACGGCGCAGCGGGATATACCGCCGCCAAGCACTCTGTGATCGGTGTGATGCGGCACTTCGCAATAGCGCTGGCAGAAAAGAACATTCGCGTCAACACGGTGCATCCAGGTGGTGTGGCGACCCCGATGATCTACAACGAAGCGATGGCCGAGTGGTCCGCGGAACACCCGTCTTTCAGCCCGTCGCAGCAACCGCTGTTAGACAATCCGCCGGTCGAGCCGGAGGCCATTAGCGACACGATGGTCTACCTGTGCGGCGCGTCGGGTCGGTACCTCACGGGGGTGGCGCTCCCGGTCGACGGCGGGCAGATCATCAAGTGATCTTGCGGTAGCGGCGCAGGGCTTCTTCTCGCTCGGTCTTGTGATCGACGATCGGCTCCAGATATTCGTCACCGGCGATTTCGGGCACCCATCGGCGCACATATTCACCGTCAGGATCGAATTTTTCGCCCTGCGTCGTCGGGTTGAACACCCGGAAGTACGGCGCGGCGTCGGTGCCGCATCCCGCGGCCCATTGCCAGCCATGTTGGTTGTTGGCCATGTCGCCGTCGACGAGTTGGTCGAGAAACCAGCGCGCTCCCCACTGCCACGGCAGGTGCAGGTCCTTGACCAGAAACGACGCCGCGATCATCCGGACGCGGTTGTGCATGAAGCCGGTTTCGGCCAGCTGCCGCATTCCTGCGTCGACGATCGGAAATCCGGTGCGGCCTGCCTTCCACGCGTCGAACATCGCGCGAGCGTCCTCGTCATCGTCGACCTCAATTTTGTCGAACGACTTGTTCCAGTTCCACCAGGCACTGTCGGGCCATTCATGCAGCACGGCGGCGTAGAAGTCGCGGAACGCCAACTCGCGCAAATAGGCCTCCGCGCCTGCGCTCTTGCCGAGGTCGGCCACCATGGTGCGGGGATGGATGGTGCCGAACTTCAGGTGCGCCGACATCCGGCTGGTGGCGGGCAGGTCCGGCCGGTTGCGACCCTCTGCGTAGCCGTCGAGTTGCTTGCGCACGAACGACTTCCATTGCCGCCTCGCCGCGCGCTCGCCGGCGGGAAGCTCCAACTCGACGCCGAGATCGGGGATCTTCACCCCACCGGGTACATCCTTGGGATCGATCCACCGCGCGGATTCCGCTCCGGACGACGCGGGTGAGCGCCATCCACGTTCACGCCAGGCGGCAAAGAACGGGGTGAACACCTTGTAGGGCGTGCCGTCGTCCTTGGTGACTCGCCCTGGCGAAACCAGGTAGGGCGAACCGCTGGCTTCGAGAGCTACACCTGCCATCGCGTCGCGCACCGCGTCGTCGCGCCGTCGGCCGAACGGCGAGTAGTCCGCGGACACATGCACCGCCGAGGCGCCGATCGCCTTCGCCAATGCCGGAATTCGCTTCTCCGGATGACCATGGCTCACATGGAGGCGGCCGCATAGGTTGTCGTCCACATCGCGAAGGGCGTCGTAGAGGTACTGCAGTCGGCGCCGCCCCGAGGATGCCTCCAACCGCGGGTCCAGGACGTAGCAGGCGAGCACCTCGCCGTCGGCTGCCGCCGCGTCCAGCAGGGCGGGCAGGTCATGCAACCGCAGATCGCGCCTGAACCACAACAATGCGGGCATGCCATTGATGCTGCCCGAATTTCCCTGTAGAGAAACAGGATGCAGTTCTGGTCTGGCACCGCGTTCATGAAGACGTCAGAAATTGTGCCCGTGGCGCGGATGCTCGACGAGGCGGGATTCGACGGCATGCTGTGCTCGGATCACATGATCTATCCGCGCGAGCTGTCCTCGCCGTACCCGGACTCCCCGAGCGCGAAGCCGCCGTGGGCACCCGAAACGGCCTGGCCGGACTGCTGGGTGCAGATCGGTGCGATGGCCGCGGTGACCGAGCGACTCCGGTTTTCCAACGCTGTCTACGTCGCGCCTGCACGGCCACTGCTGGAAGTGGCAAAGCTGGTCGCCTCGGCGTCGGTGATCTCGGGCGGACGGGTCTCGTTGGCCGCGGGAGTCGGGTGGATGCGCGAGGAATACGAGTTGATGGGCCAGGAGTTCACCAACCGCGGAAAGAGGCTCGACGAGATGATCCCGGCACTACGCGCGCTATGGCGTGGCGGCTGGGTTTCGTGGAGCGGGGAGTACTACCAGGTGCCCGAGATGATGATCGAACCCCATCCACCCGCGCCGGTGCCCATACTCTGCGGCGGCGAGTCCGATGCGGCATTGCGGCGAGCGGTGCGACTGTGCGACGGCTGGGTCGGGTATGCCTACGGCTGGGACGAAGCGATCTCCTATGTGGACAAGCTCACTAAATTGCGACACGAATACGGAAGGGACAGTGAGCCGTTCGACATCATTCTGGCGCTGCTGGAACCACCGTCGCCGGATCTGTACAAGAAGGCCCAGGACGCAGGTATCACTGCGGTGATGTGCGCTCCGTGGATGGGGGCAGAACTGCCCGACGGCGATGTCGAGCGCCTGCGGGAACCTATTGAACGGTTCGCCGAGAACATCATCGGAAAGGTGCGGTGATGAGCTTTGAAGCCGACGAGGTCCGCGGCCTCGTGAAGTGCCTGTACGGAGCCATCGACCGACAGGACTGGTCGACGCTCGAGGCGGTGGTGTCACAACGGGTGGTGATCGACGTGGGCGGTGGTGCTCCGGTTGGATGGGATGAGTGGCTCGGCCGCCTGCAGGAGTTCTTCACGGCCTTTCCCGACGGTCGCCATGAACTCGACGAGGTTCTCGTCGACGGGTCGCACGGTGTGTCCCGCTGCCGGTTCGTCGGCACGCATACCGGCGAGTTCCGTGGCATCGCGCCGACCGGCGCCGCGGTGTCGATATCCGGGATTCACATCGACCGCTTCCAGGGGGACATGCTGGTGACCCACCGCGGCCAACTCGACATGCACCGGCTATACCAACAGCTGAAGGGGGAGTCGGCGGTCTAGTCCGGCGGATCGAACCGGAACACGGCGAGCTCGCCCGCCAGCGCCTCGAATTCGTCCGGCGTCCCTTCGCGTACCAGGCCCGACCTCTTCGCGAAACCGACTCCGACGGGCACTTCGACCGCGAAGCTGCGCAACACAGGCCTCGCATCCTCGGCGTTGAGCTCGATGATTCTGACGTGACGTGACTTGCGGCCGCGTGTCAGGGTTCCGGTGCCCGCCGCGCGTGCGTTGGCCGCCCAGTCGGCGCCGGGATAACCGGCGACGGTGTAGAGGCCGCCGTTATGTGTGAACGGTGTCATCGGCGTGCTCCGCAATTTGCCCGACTTCCGGCCCGGCACTGTCAGAATCTGCGACGGTCCCGCTGGGATACCAAGCTTTTGGATCGCCTTGAGAAACCGGTTCATCGGTTTGAGGTACCACGGTGGGCGGCGACGATCAGACATCTTCTCTCCCTTGGTGATTCGCGAACCAATCTTGGTTCGCAGACACTGCGTCGGCGAACGTCTCGGCGGGACGGCCGAGGATCTTCTCGAGGTCGTGGGTCACCAAAGCAGGCTTATCGACCGTCGCCGCCAGCAGCGCGATGTAGGCGTCGGCGAACTCGGCCGCAAAGCCGATGGCGACGAAGCGATGCCGCACCTGTTCGGCGGGAATTTCGCGGTAGGACAGTCGACGGCCGAGGATGCCGCCGATGGTCTCGACCAGCTCGGTGTTCGTCATGGCTTGCGGTCCTGTCAACGGAATCCGTTGGCCGACAAGCTCGTCAGTGAGCAGAGCACGTGCGGCCACCGAGGACACGTCGCGGTCCGCGATCGGCGCCGTCGACGCGTCGGCAAACGGGCCGGCGACCACGTCACCCGCACAGATCTGAGGTGCCCACATGCCGAAGAAATTGGTGACGAACACGGTGGGGCGCAGGCTCACCCACTCGAGGCCGGAATCGACGGCGAGCTCCTCGACTTCTTTGTTGCGGTCGCCGCGAAAGCGCGACGGCTGCCGCGAGAAGTCGTCGTCGGCGTTGATCGCCGACAGTGCGACGAGGCGCGTCACGCCGGCCCGTCGCGCGGCGCTCACGACCGAATCGAGTTCATCGCCGAGCGCGCGCGAGTTGAGGAATACCGCCGACGCGCCGTCGAGACCGGCATCGGCCGAGGCCACCACCTCCACCCCGGCCGGAAACCCCGCGGTGCCCGGATGGCGGGTGACTGCGCGGACGTTGGCCCCCGCGTTGGCGAGGAGTGCGACGAGGGGGCGACCGACATTGCCGGTGGCGCCTGTGACAAGAATTGCGTTCATGGCAGCTAGGACGGCGCAGCCACCGCGAAAGTTACGTGTTGGAGTCCGTAACTTTTCGTCGTTGCGTTTCGTCCTTGAATCATGAGCGGTTCACTGTCGATCGACGCCGCATGGCGCGAGCACCGCCCTTACCTGGTGAATCTCGCCTACCAGATGCTGGGCGACGTCGGCGGGGCCGAGGACGTCGCCCAGGAGGCCTTCCTGCGGCTCGCGCGCGCAGACGTCGCCCAGATCGACGACGTTCGCGCCTGGCTGACCGTCGTCGCCGGCCGCCTCTGCCTTGACCAGATCCGATCGGCGCGCGTCCGCCACGAATACCCCGACGAGTCCGGTGCGCTCGATACCGTGGCCTCGCCCAACCTCGATCCCGCCGACCGGGTCACGCTCGACGACGACGTCCGCACGGCGCTGTTGGAGGTACTGCGACGGCTCAGCCCGGGCGAGCGCGTCGCATTCGTGCTCCACGATGTCTTCCAACTGCCGTTCGAGGAGATCGCCGAGACGGTGGGCAGGCCCGTCGGCACCTGCAGGCAACTGGCGCGGCGAGCACGGGCGAAGTTCTCCGACGCGTCACCGCGGCTGGCCGATGTCGGCGACGTCGAACATCAGCTGGTCTCCGAGAAGTTCATCAGCGCGTGCGCCAACGGCGACTTGCAGGCACTGACCGCGATCCTGGATCCGGCAGTGTGGGGTGTCGGGACCGCGATGGGCGACGGAGCCCCGCCGCCTCAGGTCAACCACGGCCCGCACGATGTCGCGGTCAATCTGCTGCGCTACCTCGGGCACGGCGCCACGTTGGTCAGCGGACCGGCCGGGCAGCCCGCGCTGCTGGCTTTCATGAACCGACGGCTGTTCGCCGTGTTGGTGTTCACGTTGCGGGACAACAAGATTCTGAAGATCGAGGCGTCCGTGGATCCCGCGGCTGCGATACCTCGATGAGCGCAAGAAAGACAGCCCGCACGGGGTGCACGGGCTGCCTTCCTGCTTCATGGTGTGCCGCAGGCTAATTCATTGGCGGCATCAAAACGGTGTCGATCAGGTAGACCGTGGCGTTGGCCGTCTGCACCCCGCCGCAGACCACGGATGCGTCGTTGACCTCCAGGTCGTTGCCCATGCCGGCGACAGTCAGGTCAGCACCCTGCACCGTCGCGTGCGTACCGACCACCTGTGCCGGGCCGGCCTGACCGGGCACCACGTGATAGGTCAGGATGCTCGTCAGCAAGGGAGCGTCGGTCTTGAGCTTTTCGATGGTCGCCGGATCGATCTTGGCGAATGCATCATCGGTGGGAGCGAACACCGTGAACTGACCGCCGTTGAGCGTGTCGACGAGGTTCACCTGCGGATTCAATTGTCCGGAAATCGCTTTGGTCAGCGTGGTCAGCATCGGATTATTGGATGCGGCCACGGCCACGGGATCCATCGCCATGCCCTGCACCGAACCAGGTCCCGTTGGCACCTGCTGCGCGTAGGCCGAACAACCCGTCCCCACCATCTCGGCCTGGGCGCTCGTTGCGGTACCGAGGGACAATCCGACCGCGGCAATAGCTGCGAAGCCGACGCCCAAGGTCTTTTTTGCGTACATGAATTCGCTTCCTTTCGTTGGGAACGGCTTGTGCCGCCCTGATTTCCACTCCGTTAGGTATTCGGAGCCATCCATACCGCGGATGGGTCGTCATCCGTATGTGAACGAAAACACCTGTAAACCAGGAGGTACTGCGACTTCAAGCTGTCCTCGCGCGACTTCCGAGTCATCGACGATCTGGTGAAGAGTCGGCGGACCACTGATAGGCACGATTGATGTCCTACCGTTGCGGGTAACCTTCAGAGCGCCTTCACCGCCGGCCACGATGTAGACATCCCTGGCGTGGTAATTCAGTGCAATGCCGGACTTCGCGCCCCGCGACGTCGCGCCCTGATAGTCGAGGACCCAGTCACCTTGCAATGCAAAGCTGTCGGCTGGAAGTTGTTGTGGGTAACTAAAACTGAACGACCCCTCGTCGTAAGTGCCGACACCTGCGTAGTTCACGACCTTGCCGACACTCAGATATGTCTCTGGGGTCGTTTTGGCTAGTGGTGACGTGTCATCGGCGTCGACTGCAGGTGGCAGTTGAGCGGAAGGTTTGGCATCCGAGATCAACTGGCGTATCAGGCGCTCAGTAGTGTCGTAATCGCCCTCTCCGAACTTGATGTGGCGCACGGTGCCCGTTGCGTCGACGAGGTACTTGGCCGGCCAGTACCGATTTCGGTAGTTGGTCCACGTCGAGTACCCGTTGTCCAGTGCCACCGGATAGGTGATACCCAGATCGCGTGCACCGGAAGCCACGTTGCCCTCGACACGCTCGAAGGCGTACTCCGGCGTGTGGACACCGATCACCTCGAATCCGAGGTCACGATAGGTGTCGTACCAGTCGACGATGTGGGGAGTGGCGCGCTGGCAGTTGATGCACGAGTACGCCCAGAAGTCGATGAGTACGACCTTGCCGCGCAACGTTTTCAGATCTACGGCCGAACCGTCCGGTGTGTTCAACCATGCGGTGATGTTCTTGATATCTGGTGCCGTGCCACAGCTTTCCAGCTCGGGCGCGCCGTCGGTGCAGTTCGCGAGGTCCCTGTTCTGGTCGTTGACCAGGCCGGCGAGGTTGAGCTTCTCACGGATCTGCTGGTCGCCGCCCACGCGTTCCTGCAGCGTGCTCGTGTAGTCGGGGATCGCGCGTTGCAGTGCGGCGGGCACATTGAACGCCAACGCCACCGCCAGCAGGATCGTCACAACGCCTGCAATTATCCGGATTTCGCGCTGGCGGCTCCGGAACGCCGCGACCCGCTCGGCGACGCGACGGCCCGCCAGCGCGAAGAACAGCAGCGGTAGCGCAGCGCCGACGGCGAACGCCAGCGTCAGGACGATGGTAGGCAACCCAACGGTCCCGGTTGCTCCCGCGATGACGATGGCCGCAAGCACCGGCCCCGCGCACGGCACATAGAGCACGCCGAGCGCAAGCCCGAGCCCGAAACCGCTACTGCTGGAGCCGAACTGCTTCTGCGGAAGCTTTGAAAAAGGCTTCTCCAACAGCGCCTCGAATTTCGGGAAGATCAACCCGACGCCGATCGTCACCAACGCGATCAGTGCGAACCATCGGATGGCGTCCTGCGGCAGGTGCAGCAGTGACAGCAGGGCCGAACCCGCCAGGGTGACAACGCTGAAACTCAGTACCAGGCCGCCGATCACGCGGTACGGCCGCAGCCTGTCCGACAGCGTGGGCTTGGCCTCGACTGCGAGGTCGCCGGTGGCGCCGGCACGGGTGCTCTGCGTACCGGAGAAGAAGATCACCGGCAGCACGGGCAGGATGCACGGCGAGATGCCGGTGATCAATCCCCCGAGAAAGCCGATCAGTGCGAGCGTCGTCATGGGTGTTCCTTGGACAGGGCGAGCTGGGCCCGACTCCCTGTGGGCCCAGCTCGCGGTGAGAAGTGGGACGTGGCCTAACTGGCCGGGGGCATCAGGACTGTGTCGATCATGTAGACCGTCGCGTTGGCGGTCTGGACGCCGCCGCACACGAGGCCGGCGTCATTGACCTTCAGGTCGGGGCCGGCTCCGGTCACATTCACCGAGCCACCTTCGAGGGTCTTGTGGTCTCCGGCGACCGAAGTGGGAGCGGCCTGGCCCTCGACGACGTGGTAGGTCAGGATGCTGGTCAGCAGATCCGAATCGGTCTTGAGCGTCTCGAGCGTCGCGGCGTCGATCTTGGCGAAGGCGTCATCGGTCGGCGCGAACACCGTCAACCCCGGATTGCTGTTCAGGGTCTCGACGAGGTTCACGTTCGGATTGAGCTGACCCGACAGCGCCTGGGTCAGCGTCTTGAGCATCGGGTTGTTCGATGCCGCCACCGCGACGGGGTCCGCGGCCATGCCTGTCACCGATCCCGGCCCCGTCGGGACCTGCTCGGCGTATGCGGCGCACGCCGTTCCCACAAGATTGGCGGCAGGGCCGGCCATCGTCGTCGCGGGCGGCGCGGCTGCAGACGTCGTGCTCTGCGCGGCGGCCGACGTCGTGGACTCGGCCGAACCGGCCGAACACGAGACTGCACCGAAGATCGCGAGTGCGCCCAGACCAGCAGCGGCGACCGCGTTGCGGTGAACTGTTCTCATTGGTTTCCCATCCCTTGTCTGTTGATGGCCTGCGTTGCCATCCTGTGGTTGACGAAGGGGATTCGAGGTGTCGCGGCGCACGGATGGCCGACCGCACCTTCGGTCACAGTTGCGTCACATTTGTCGCCGCCGGGTGGGGGGCATCCCCGGCGGATGGGGGCGTCACCCGCCCGACGCGTCACAATGGATCGGTGAGTAACCGAGTGCGCGTGCTGATTCTCGGCAGCACCGGCTCCATCGGCACCCAGGCGCTGGAGGTCATCGCCGCCAACCCGGACCGCTTCGAGGTCGTGGGGCTGGCAGCCGGCGGCGGCAATCCGGGCCTGCTCGCCCAACAGGTGGCCCAGACCGGGGTGTCGAACGTCGCGGTCGCCGACGCTCGAGTTGCCGCGCAGGTCGGCGACGTCACTTATTCAGGGCCCGACGCCGTCACCCACCTGGTGGAGAACGCCTGCGAGAAGGGCGGCGTTGACGTCGTGCTGAACGCGCTGGTCGGCGCGCTTGGCCTCAAACCCACGCTGGCGGCGTTGGCGAGCGGCGCCCGGCTCGCGCTCGCGAACAAGGAGTCACTGGTAGCGGGTGGGCCGCTGGTGCTCAAGGCCGCCGCACCCGGCCAGATCGTGCCCGTCGACTCCGAACACTCCGCGATGGCGCAGTGCCTGCGCGGCGGCACCGCAGACGAAGTAGCGAAGATCGTGCTCACCGCGTCGGGCGGCCCGTTCCTGGGCTGGTCGGCCGAAGACCTCGACTCGGTCACCCCCGAGCAGGCGGGGAAGCATCCCACCTGGTCGATGGGCCCCATGAACACGCTCAATTCCGCCACGCTGGTCAACAAGGGCCTCGAACTCATCGAGACACATCTGCTGTTCGGCATTGACTACAACCACATCGACGTGGTGGTCCATCCGCAGTCGATTGTTCACTCGATGGTCACGTTCACCGACGGTTCGACCCTGGCCCAGGCCAGCCCGCCCGATATGAAGCTGCCGATCGCGCTGGCGTTGGGCTGGCCGGCGCGCGTGCCCGCCGCGGCGCTGGCATGCGACTTCGGCACGGCCTCGACCTGGGAGTTCATGCCGCTGGACGCGGAGGTGTTCGGAGCCGTCGACCTCGCCCGGCAGGCCGGCCAGGGCGGTGGTTGCCTCACGGCGGTGTACAACGCAGCGAACGAGGAGGCGGCGGCCGCCTTCCTCGATGAGAGCATCGGTTTTCCGGCCATAGTGCGAACAATCGCCGAGGTCCTGCGCGCTGCCGACCAGTGGGCCGTCGAACCCGCTACCGTGGATGAGGTACTCGATGCTCAGCGCTGGGCCCGTGACCGGGCAAAGCGAGAAGTCGAGCGGGAGATTTCAAGAAAAGGACTACTCACCAAATGATGTTCGTGCTCGGCATCATCGCATTCGCGTTGTGCATCCTATTGTCGGTTGCACTGCACGAATGCGGCCACATGTGGGTGGCGCGCGCCACCGGGATGAAGGTGCGTCGCTACTTCGTCGGCTTCGGCCCGACGGTGTGGTCGACGCGGCGGCCCAACAAGCTGGGCGAGACCGAGTACGGAGTCAAAGCCATCCCGTTGGGGGGCTTCTGCGACATCGCAGGCATGACCTCGATCGACGAAATCGCACCCGAGGACAAGCCCTACGCGATGTACCGGCAGAAGACGTGGAAGCGCACTGCCGTGCTGGCCGCGGGTCCAGCCATGAACTTCGTCGTCGGCCTGGTGCTGATCTACGGCATCGCCGTGATCTGGGGGCTGCCCAACCTGCACCCGCCCACGCAGGCGCTCGTCGGTGAAACAGGTTGTGTCGCAGCGCAAATCAGCAAGGACCAGGTGGCCGACTGCACCGGCCCCGGCCCGGCGGCTGAAGCCGGTATCCGAGCGGGCGATGTGATCGTCAAGGTCGGCGACACGTCCGTGGCCACCTTCGACGAAGCCAGAACCGCACTTCAGGGGGCCTCCGGACCGACCACCATCGTCTACGAGCGAGACGGCCAACCGGCCAGCACGGTCGTCGAGGTCACCAGAACACAGCGGTTCACCGGCGAGGGCGACGAGGCGACCACGGTTGGCGCCATAGGTATCGCCGCCGCGCGCTTCGGGCCCACGGAGTACAACCCGTTGTCGGCCGTGCCGGCCACCTTTGCGTTCACCGGGGACCTGACCGTCGAACTGGGCAAGTCGCTGGCCAAGATCCCGACCAAGATCGGTGCGCTCGTGCACTCGATCGGCGGCGGCGAGCGTGATCCCGAGACGCCGATCAGCGTGGTCGGCGCCAGCATCATCGGCGGCGACACCGTCGACGCCGGCCTGTGGGTCGCATTCTGGTTCTTCCTGGCCCAGCTGAACTTCGTGCTCGGCGCGATCAACCTGGTTCCGCTGCTGCCGTTCGACGGCGGACACATCGCGGTCGCGTGGTACGAGAAGATCCGCAATCTGATCCGGTCGGCGCGCGGCAAGGTGGCCGCGGCGCCCGTCAACTACCTCAAGCTGATGCCCGCCACCTACGTCATCCTGTTCTTCGTGGTGGGCTACATGCTCCTTACCGTTACCGCTGACCTGGTCAATCCGATCAGGTTGTTCCAGTAGGAGAACACTCTTGACCTCCACCCAAAGCGTAGGTCTGGGGATTCCGGCGCCACCCGCGCCGACCCTGGCACCACGCCGCAAGACTCGCCAGCTGATGGTGCGCGACGTCGGCGTGGGCAGCGACCATCCGATCGCCGTGCAGTCGATGTGCACCACGAAGACGCACGACATCAACTCGACCCTGCAGCAGATCGCCGAGCTCACGGCATCAGGCTGCGACATCGTGCGCGTCGCCTGTCCGCGTCAGGAAGATGCCGACGCGCTGCCCGCGATCGCGAAGAAATCGCAGATCCCCGTCATCGCCGACATCCATTTCCAGCCCAAGTACATCTTCGCCGCGATCGACGCGGGCTGCGCTGCCGTGCGCGTCAACCCGGGCAATATCAAGGAGTTCGACGGCCGAGTCAAGGAAGTCGCCAAAGCCGCAGGGGCAGCAGGTATTCCGATCCGCATCGGTGTGAACGCGGGCTCGCTGGACAAGCGCTTCATGGAGAAGTACGGCAAGGCCACGCCGGAGGCGTTGGTCGAGTCGGCGCTGTGGGAGGCCTCGCTGTTCGAGGACCACGGCTTCGGCGATATCAAGATCAGCGTCAAGCACAACGACCCCGTCGTCATGGTCGCCGCCTACGAACTGCTGGCCTCCAAGAGCGACTATCCGTTGCACCTCGGTGTCACCGAGGCCGGGCCGGCCTTCCAGGGCACCATCAAGTCCGCCGTCGCGTTCGGCGCGCTGCTGTCCAAGGGCATCGGCGACACGATTCGCGTCTCGCTGTCGGCGCCCCCGGTCGAGGAGATCAAGGTCGGCAACCAGATCCTCGAATCGCTGAATCTGCGCCCGCGTGGCCTGGAGATCGTCTCGTGCCCGTCGTGCGGTCGCGCGCAGGTCGACGTCTACACGCTGGCCAACGAGGTGAGCGCCGGACTGGAGGGCATGGAGGTTCCCCTGCGTGTCGCGGTCATGGGCTGCGTCGTCAACGGACCCGGTGAGGCCCGCGAGGCCGACCTCGGCGTCGCATCCGGAAACGGCAAGGGCCAGATCTTCGTCAAGGGTGAGGTGATCAAGACGGTGCCCGAGGCGCAGATCGTCGAGACGCTGATCGAGGAAGCGTTGCGACTCGCCGAAAAAATGGGGACATCACCCGAATCAGACGCCAGCGGTTCGCCGATTGTGACCGTAAGCTGAGCATGGCCCTGTGAGCACGGAACCGCCCCGGCGGCGACATCGAACAGGGGTCACCGCACCGCCCGGGATCGGTTAGAAAGAGTCTCCATGTCGGCTCCGCCGCTATTTCGCCGCGTCGATGAGCGACGGGTCTCTGTCGTACGCGAAGCCGGTGACGTCTATCGCGTTCTCGACGAGGATCCGGTCGGCGGCTGCATGGTCGCGTCGCGCGTCGTCGAACACGGAATCGAGCCCGCGGCGATCGGCGGCGAGCTCTGGACCCGTCGGCGACCGACCGAATCCCTCTGTTACGCGGGCGCGAATCTCATCCCACTGCGCGGCGGCACCGACGACATGTATGCATTCGCCGACAAGGCCATGAGCACAGCGCGGCGTTGCTCGTCGTTGGTCGGCCGCGCCGAGATGGTGCTTCCCATGTGGCAGCGACTCGAGCAGGCCTGGGGTGCGGCGCGCGACGTCCGCGACCACCAGCCGTTGATGGCGCTGAGCACGCCGCCCGTCTGCGCGATCGACCCCGCCGTGCGCCAGGTCCGCGCCGACGAACTCGATGCGTACCTGGTCGCGGCAATCGACATGTTCATCGGCGAGGTCGGCATCGACCCCCGGATCGGTGACGGCGGCCGCGGCTACCGGCGCCGGGTGGCGGGATTGATTGCCGCAGGCCGCGCCTGGGCCCGCTTCGAACGCGGCCAGGTGATCTTCAAGGCCGAGGTGGGGTCCCAGTCGCCGTCCGTCAGCCAGATCCAGGGCGTATGGGTGCATCCCGATTGGCGAGGCCACGGGATCGGCACTGCGGGCACGGCGACACTGGCATCGGCGGTGGTGCGCAGCGGGCGCACCGCGAGCTTGTATGTCAACAGCTTCAACACCGTCGCCCGCGCCACCTACGACCGAATCGGCTTCACTCAGGTCGGCACGTTCGCGACCGTACTGCTCGACTGATTCTCGACTGCCTCTACGCTCACAGGCATGACTGACGACGATCCCAAAGTTGCGCGCCGCGAGATCGCCGACGCGCTCGTACGCGCGCTCGAGCGTCGCCATGAGTTTCTCGATGTCGTCGTGGAAGCGGAGGACTACGACGCCGCGATCGATTCGATCGCAACCCATCTCGGCACATCGACGACGGCCGCCGAGGCAGTGTTGCGGTTGTCATTCGATCGGCTCACCAAGGTTGCGCGCCGCAGGATCGCCGCCGAACTCGAGGATCTCAACAATCAGCTGAGTTTCACCATGGGCGATCCCGCGAGGTCGCCCGACAGCCTGGTGCTGCGCCCCTTCTCGGCGGACGCCGATCGCGACATCTTCGCTGCGCGCACCGCCGATGTGCAGGAGGCGGGCGACGGGTCGCGTGCCCCTGCCGGGGACCTCGAGGACGAGATCCGGGCCGGCCTGCGGCGCGTCGATGCCGAAGACGCGGCATGGCTCGTCGCAACCCACGGTCCACAGAAGATAGGCATGATCTTCGGCGATCTGGTTTCCGGTGAGGTCAACGTCCGGATCTGGATCCATCCCGACCACCGCAAGCGGGGCTTCGGCACCGCCGTGCTTCGCAAGTCGCGCTCGGAGATGGCCGCCTACTTCCCGGCAGTGCCGTTGGTCGTGCGCGCCCCCGCCGCGGGATCTTGACGCGTCGCTCGGGCGTCGCGCGGCCTTATCCCCGCGTCGAAAACCACGAAATGCAGGGCTGCACTCGAACTTTCTCTGCAATTCGTCGATTTCGTTGCGCGCCTCCCCGACGTTGAGGTCTCGGATTCGTAACATCTGCCTCAATGGCAACTTCAGTATCACGCGTATCGGCCCTTGTGATGGTCGCGGTGTTGAGCATGACCTTTGGGGCCCTCGGCACCGCATGTACACCCAAACCCAACGGACCCGAGCCGACAGCTGAGGAATTCTTCGCCGCCCTCGTCGCCGGCGACACCGGTGCCGCCGCTGAGTTGAGTGACCGGCCCGCAGATGCGCGTCAGGCACTCAACGACGCGTGGGCGGGGCTGCAGGCCACCCATCTCGACGCTGTGATCCTGAGCTCGAAGTACGCCGAGGACACCGGCAGCGTCGCCTACCGCTACACCTGGCATCTGCCCAAGGACCGCACCTGGACCTACGACGGACAACTGAACATGGTCCGCAACGAGGGCCAGTGGGCAGTGCGCTGGAGCGCCACCGGGGTGCACCCCAAGCTCGGTGAGAACCAGACGCTGGCACTGCGCGCCGACCCGCCAAGGCGGGCCTCGGTCAACGAACGTGGCGGCACCGACGTCCTGGTGCCCGGTTACCTCTACAACTTCTCGCTCGACGCCCAGGCCGCGGCCGGCTCGCTGATGACGACCTCGCGCGCCGTGGTCGACGCGTTGCGGCCGTTCGACAACACGCTGGACCCGCAGCGCCTCGCCGAGCAGGCCAGTTCGTCGAAGCAGCCGATGTACCTGATCACGCTTCGTCAGTCCGACCACGACCGGGTGGCCGGTGCGATCGGAGCGCTGCCGGGTGTGGTGATCACGCCGCAGGCCGAATTGCTGCCGACCGACGAAAAATTCGCACCGGCCATCATCAACGAGGTCAAGAAGGCGGTGGTCGACGAACTTGACGGCCAAGCGGGATGGCGTGTGGTCAGCGTCAACCAGAACGACGTCGACGTCGACGTGCTCAACGAGGTGCCGGGCGAGCCGGCGCCCTCGGTGACGATCAGCCTGGATCGGGCCGTCCAGAGCGCCGCCCAGGATGCCGTCAACACCACTGGCAAGCAGGCGATGATCGTGGCGATCAAGCCGTCGACCGGCGAGATCCTCGCCGTCGCGCAGAACTCCTCGGCCGACGCGCAGGGGCCACTCGCCACCACCGGCCTCTACCCGCCGGGGTCGACGTTCAAGATGGTCACGGCAGGAGCGGCCATCGAACGTGACATGGCCACCCCGAACACGCTGCTGCCCTGCCCCGGCACCATGGACATCGGCCATCGCACGGTGCCCAACTACGGCGGCTTCGACCTCGGCACCGTGCCGATGTCGCGGGCCTTCGCTAGTTCATGCAACACCACCTTCGCCGAACTGGCGAGTCGGATGCCGCCGCGCGGGTTGACGCAGGCGGCCGCCAAGTACGGCATCGGGACGGACTACGTGATCGAGGGCTTGTCCACGGTGACCGGCTCGGTGCCACCGACGGTGAACCTGGCCGAACTCACTGAGGACGGCTTCGGGCAGGGCAAGGTGGTGGTCAGCCCGTTTGGGATGGCGCTGGCCGCAGCAACCGTTGCCGCCGGGAAAACGCCTGTGCCGCAACTGATCGAAGGTCGACAGACGACAGTCACCGGCGACCAGACGCCGATCGGTCCCAAGATTCTCGACGGCCTGCGGCCGATGATGCGTTTGGTTGTCACCAACGGCACCGCCAAGGATCTCCAGGGAGCGGGCGACGTGCGGGGTAAGACCGGTGAGGCGGAGTTCGCGGGCGGCTCGCATTCGTGGTTCGCCGGCTACCGCGGCGATATGGCGTTCGCCGCCTTGATCGTCGGGGGCGGGTCCTCGGAGTACGCGGTACGAATGCTCAAGGGCATGTTCGACTCGCTGCCGCCGAGCTACCTGGCGTGAGCCTGCGTGGGTTCGATCGCACACCGCCGCGGCGGTACCGTTGAACCGTTATGACAGGGCTCGATGATCATGCCGCGATGCGCGTCTCCGATGCGGACCGCAACGGGACGCTGCGCCGGCTGCACAACGCGGTGGCCCTCGGGCTGATCGACATCGACGAGTTCGAGGAGCGTTCGGCGCTGGTATCCACTGCCCGGATGCATTCCGACCTCGACACCCTCGTCGGTGATCTGCCCGGGCCCGGCGCGATCGTCACGAACGCCGCCGATCGGGTCGAACTGCGCGGTGTGCTCGGCTCGCTCAAGCGTCAGGGGGAGTGGACCGTGCCGACGCGGCTGGCGCTGCACCGGCGCATGGGCTCGGTCGACCTCGACCTCACCAAGGCGCGCTTCGCGGGCCCGATGGTTGTGGTGGAACTCGATTTAAAATTCGGTGGTCTCGACCTCCGGCTACCCGACGGCGCCAGCGCGTCGATCGACGACGTCGAGGTGGTCGTCGGCAGCGCCCGCGATCACCGTAAGGACGCGCCCGCCGAGGGCACACCGCATGTGATCCTGACCGGCAAGGTGGTGTGCGGTTCGGTTGATATCCGCGGTCCGCGCAAGGGTTTGCATTTCGGGCGGATCATTTGAGCGGTTCGTCGGGCACCCCGAACCGCTGCTGATATTCGCGCACCTGCTCACGCACCTGACCCGCGTCCAAACCCGTGTCGGTCCATGTATAGCGGCCGCCGCCACCATCTCCAGGGTGGGCGGCCAAGTGTGCACGCATGTTCGTCTCGGCGACGGGCGATAGCTCACGTCCCAGTTCGGCGTACAGCGTGCGGATGGTCGCGAACGGATCGCGGATGAAGTCGGCGAACTGCACATCGACGATCTCCTTTCCGGCCAGCGCCGGTGAATCGCGCAACGTCATGCCGCGTTCGAGACCGACCACGATCTCCTCACAGGATTGTCCGGCGCAGTCAGAGATCGAACTGTCGTCGGACGCGAGCCTGCGCAGGTGGTGTGTCAGTGCGCTGATCGACGAGATCACGTTGAGCGGGTCGCGGTGGGTTTGCACGATGAGGGCGTCGGGATATTCCGCGAGCAGTGCATCGAGTTGCCAAAGATGCGCGGGCGATTTCAACAGCCACTGGCCTGGCACTCCGGACTGCAAGTGCTGCAGGAACTTTCGGTGATAGCGATAAGCCGGTTGATAGTCGGCCTCGTACAGCAGCCAGCGGTAATAGGTAGGCAGCCGGTACTGCACCGAGAAGATCATGCTGGCGAACTGTCCCGCGGTGATCCGCACACACTCCTGGCCGAGCAGCGCGCCCATCGGATGAAACGCGAGTAATCCGGGAACGATCTGCTCGGACATCTCGATGCTCGCCTGGGATTCGGCGATGCGCGGATCGGTGTCGTATGTCTGCGGCCGCGGCAGCGGGTACGGGTTGTCCACCTCCCACGTCAGCGGGGGCCGTAGCTCGGGGTCCTGGGCGAGGAGGTCGAACAGGATCGTGGTGCCGGTGCGTGGTTGCCCGACGATGAAGATCGGCCGGCTGATCGGTTGCGTGGCGACGTCGGGATTCTCCTTGCGCCACTTGGTGATCTGCAACCTGCTGACCATGGGGCGGACGAGGTCGGGTACCGCGATCTCGACGCCCAGATCGTTCAGCCGCGCCTCGGTGACCAGCCCGTCACACAGCAGGGCCAGCCCTTCGCGCCAGCTGTTGTCGTCGCCGAAGTCGTCGCTGCCAGCTTGTTCGCAGGCCTGCTCGACGAGCAGGTCGGGCTGGAAACGCTCGGCGCTCAAGGTGTCTTCTCGCCACGACGGAGGCTGGTGCGCACCTCGAACGGTTCGGGGTTGTCGAGCCATCGCAGGATGACGAAGCCGCGGCGCCGGTCGCCGGTGTCCAGCCAGTGGCCGTGCCCGAAGTCCTTGGCGCCGATGCTGATCCGCACGATGCCGTCGGCGTCTGCGGCGGCGGCCTTGTTGGTGACCGAGCTGTGCCGGTGCCTGGGCTCGAGGCATTCGTGCCAGATGCTCTCCAGGGTGACGTTCCAGTATCGGGTGTCGGGAGGTTGGAATTCGAGGACGAGTGACTCGTCGCTCTCCAATCCGAAGGTGCCGATCATGTACAGGTTGTCGGGGGTGGTGTCGGCGGCGCCGAGTTCGGCGGCCGCGGCGGTGACCAGTTCGTTGGGCTGCGTGAGCAGTTCGGGTTTGATGGTCCGGTGCATCGTGGCCAGCTTGACGATGGTCCACGCCATCGCCGTGAACTGTTGTGCGGCAACCTCATCGGTGATCGGTCGTAGCTCATCGGGGTCGACGGAGTCGATGCGCATGGTCGCGGGCTGTTCGGCGGCGAAGTCGCCGACGTATTCGCGCACGACGATCGACGAGGCGTCTTCCGGGATGCGCACCCACTGCGCCGACCCGAGATCTGCCGCTGACGGCTCGCTGGGGGAGAACATCACCTCGAATGCACCCGAGTCGAGATCGAGTTCGGTGTCGCTGAGATAGCCCGCCATGCGGCGCGGTGTCAGACCCGTGCCGGCGAGCACCTGGAACCCGAGATAGGCCGTGGTGCCGCGCGTCCCGGTGACGCGATAGGCGCGATCGCCACGGATCATCGCCAACAGATACCGGCCATCGGGGTTCGGGCCGCCGATCATCCGGGTGTCCGAGCACATGTCGAAGAAAGCCGGCCGCTCAGGATCGGCCTGGACGGACAACTCCGAGCACAGCCCGGTGATCTTCGCGACGACCTGGAGGCCTTCGATCAGCTCTCGCTCGTCGATCGCGTCCTCGATCACTGACGCGGTGAGGTCGGCCAGCATCTGCTGAACCAGCCGCCATGCTTCCAGAGTTTTCGGCGCGGCTTGGTTGCCCTTGGTGTCCATGGTGAGACATAGTCTCATCATGGACGTCGTCTCACCAGAGAAATCGCGGGAAAGCCTCACCGTCCGCAGGCAGCGGGCCACCCGCGCCCGAATCGCCACGGCGGCCGCCCAGCGGGTCTGTGAGAACGGCCTTGCAGGCGTGACGATCGAACAGATTGCGGCGGCGGCGGAGGTCGGACGCGCGACGTTTTTCCGGTACTTCAGCTCAAAGGAGGATGCCGTCGCCGAAGGGATGACGACGCACTGGCTGGATGCGATCACCGCGGTCATCGCCAAGCAACCGCCCCAGTTGTCGGCGGGCGAGGCTGTGGTCGCGGGTTTCGGCGACCTGGGCGACGGGTTCGAGGCGGTCAGCGATCAGGTGCGCGACCTGGCGACACTGACCCGGTCGTCGCCCGTGCTCAGCGCCTGGACACTGCAGATCTACCTGCGCTACGAGGCCGTGATCGCGGACCTGGTGGCGCCGCGTATCGGCGATCTGTCGGCCGACGACCCGCGTCCGCGGCTCATCGGAGCGATGGCCATGGCGTCGGTGAGGATCGCGCTGGACGATTGGCTCGTGCACGGCGGATCGCTGCCCGACCGGGTGCGGTCGGCCCTGTCGTCACTGCACGTCGAGTAGGTCGGGCTCAGCCGACTATCCTGGCGTCATGGACGTTCGTACCGCTCTTCGTCCCGGCGTGGTGTCACCGACGCTGCCGGTGCCCCGCTCGATCGCGCGCCCCGAATACGTGGGCAAGGCGACCGCGCGGGAGGGCAGCGAGCCGTGGGTGCAGACCCCGGACGTGATCGAAAAGATGCGCGTCGCAGGACGTATCGCGGCAGCGGCGCTGGCCGAGGCGGGTAAGGCTGTCGCGCCGGGCGTCACCACTGACGAACTGGACCGCATCGCGCACGAGTACATGATCGACAACGGCGCCTATCCGTCGACGCTCGGCTACAAGGGCTATCCGAAGTCCTGCTGCACCTCGCTGAACGAGATCATCTGCCACGGCATCCCCGACTCGACGGTGGTCGAGGACGGCGACATCGTCAACATCGACGTCACCGCATTCATCGACGGCGTGCACGGCGACACCAACGCGACCTTCCTGGCGGGCAACGTGTCCGAGGAACACCGGCTTCTCGTCGAACGCACCCACGAGGCGACGATGCGCGCGATCAAGGCCGTCAAGCCCGGGCGCGCCCTTTCGGTCGTCGGCCGTGTCATCGAATCGTATGCAAACCGGTTCGGCTACAACGTGGTTCGCGATTTCACCGGCCATGGCATCGGCACCACATTCCACAACGGGCTGGTGGTGCTGCACTACGACCAGCCCGCCGTGCAGACCGTGCTGGAGCCCGGCATGACGTTCACGATCGAGCCGATGATCAACCTCGGCGCGCTGGATTACGAGATCTGGGACGACGACTGGACGGTTGCCACCAAGGACAAGAAGTGGACCGCGCAGTTCGAGCACACGCTGGTGGTCACCGACGACGGCGCCGAAATCCTGACCCTGGCGCCATAGTCGTGTCGAGTGTGCGCTCTCGTACGCCATCCTCGGCGTGTTGCGTACGAAACCGCACACTCGGCGCAGAAGAGTGACCTCCGGGGCGCTGCTGGTCGCCGGCACCACGTCCGATGCCGGTAAGTCCATGGTCGTCGCCGGATTGTGCCGGCTGCTGGGGCGCAAGGGCATTCGCGTCGCGCCGTTCAAGGCGCAGAACATGTCCAACAACTCAGCGGTCACCGTCGAAGGTGGTGAGATCGGTCGCGCCCAGGCGATGCAGGCCCGCGCCGCCGGGTTGGCGCCGAGCGTTCGCTTCAACCCGGTGCTGCTCAAGCCGGGCAGCGACCGCACCTCGCAACTGGTGGTCCGCGGCAGCGTGGTCGGCACCGTCGGCGCCAAGGATTACTTCACCCACCGTGAGCGGCTCTCCGCCGTGGTCGCCGACGAATTGCGTGCTCTGAGAAACGAATTCGACGCTGTCATCGTGGAAGGTGCGGGCTCACCCGCCGAGATCAATCTGCGCGCGACCGATATCGCCAACATGGGGCTGGCCCGTGCCGCTGATCTGCCAGTCGTCATCGTCGGCGACATCGACCGCGGCGGGCTGCTGGCGCACCTTTACGGCACGGTCGCGGTGCTCGAACCCGAGGACCAGCGGCTCATCTGCGGGTTCCTGGTCAACAAGTTCCGCGGCGACCCCACGCTGTTGGCCCCAGGACTGACGCAGCTGCGGGATCTGACCGGTCGGCCGACCTACGGCGTGATCCCGTACAGCGACGGGCTGTGGCTCGACGCCGAGGATTCCGTCTCCGTGCTCGCGCATCGTGTTGTCGGCGACCCGCAGACCCCACGCGGGCAGCAGTGGTTGCGGGTGGCGGCGATCCGGCTGCCGCGCATCTCCAACTCGACCGACGTCGAGGCGCTGGCCTGCGAGCCCGGCGTACTGGTGCGCTGGGCCGGCGACCCGGCCGAACTGGCCGATGCCGACGTCATCGTGATCCCCGGCAGCAAGGCCACCATTGCCGACCTGGCCTGGTTGCGGGAACGTGGACTGGCCGACGCCGTCGTGGCGCACGCTCGCCTCGGCAAACCGGTGCTGGGTGTCTGTGGCGGATTCCAGATGCTCTGCAGCCGCATCGACGACACGGTGGAATCAGCGGCCGGACGCGTCGACGGACTTGCGTTGCTCGACGCCGACATCGAGTTCGCTCCGGAGAAGACCTTGCAGCACCACGGGCAGCACCACCCCGAAGCCCCGTTGCACGGCTACGAGATTCACCACGGGCGCCTCAGCCGGTCGACCGAGGACAACTGGCTCGGCGTCGGAATTCGCAGCGGTGCGGTCTACGGCACCCACTGGCACGGTCTGCTCGACAACGACGACGTGAGGCGACGTTGGCTCACCGCAGCGGCGGCGGCAGCGGGCCGAGACGGGTTCGTGGTCGCCGATGACGTCGATGTCCGCGCGCGCCGAGACGCCCAACTCGACGTGATGGCCGACCTGATCACCAGCCATGTGGACGTCGCCGCCGTGCTCGCGCTGCTGGAGCATGGGCCACCGGGACTGCCAACGATCGCCACTAGGCTGACACCATGACCTGGCGCAATGTGCTGGTCCTCCTCGCCACGGCACTACTCGTGGGGGGCTGCGCCCAACCGATCGCGGGCACTGCGACCTGGCCCGGCGCTCGACTCGAGAAGGTGCTGCTCACCCCCGCGGACTTCCCTGCAGGTGTGCAGTATGAACGCATCACTCGCGAGCCCGGCCAGGCCGACGGTGCCGGCGCGCCGCCCGCGATGCTGTCCCGCCCGGACGGCTGCTCGGACGGATTGACCCGGGTTATCGCCGACTCGGCCGAACGCGGCCCGGGCAGCGCGGCGGAGTACCTCGTCGCCTACGACGGTGCGCGGATGGTCATCACGGTGCTGACGTGGCGACTGGACCTCGACAGGTTGGCAGCGGTCGCCGATCGATGCGCCGAATTCGAGACGTTCTTCGATCCGTCGACCCCCGGCATTCCGATGACCACCACGAGAATGGAAACCCCGCGCGCCGACGCGCTGGTGTACGAGCAGACCATGCGGTTGGGCGGCATAACCGAGAGCGTCTACTTCTCCTTCGAGAACCTCGGGGACACCGCGGTGTTCGGAGTCGCGTTCCCGACAGCCAATCAGTCGATCCCCGTCAAAGGTTCGCTGCCGCAGACGTTTCTGGATATCACCGCGAAGCAGGCCGACCGCGCGCGATTGGACTGAAGTCTGTCAGCTCGGTGCGAAAAACCACCCGCTCCATGATCACCGCCTGTAGCGTGGCCGAATGCCGCCCACCACCGTCACCGTCGATGGCGTTGGCGTGTCCGTTGACGTCGCCGGTCCCGAAAAGGGCTCCGTCGTCGTGGTGCTTGGCGCCGCACATCATGCACCTGCCGCATATGAGGCTGTGTGTCAGCGGCTGCACACCGCCTCGCTGCGGACCGTGGTCATCGCGCCGGACCCACGGTTGACGGCCAAGGCGGTGATCGGAGTCCTCGATGCGCTCGACGTGAAGTGGGCGTTGCTGGTCGGTGACCGCGTCGGCGGCGAACTGGCGTGGGAGCTGGCCGCCACGCGGCTGGACCGCTTCATCGGGCTGGTCGTCATCGACCGCGGCCACCCGCGCGTCCCCGACCCCACCGGGGCGGTCCGCGACGACCGTTGTCCGCCCGTGGAAATGAACACCACCGCGTTGGTCAGTACGGCCGCGGCACGCGCCGTCGCCAAGGCCAGTCAGCGCTACGTGTACGGCGACTACCGGCTGGTCGATCTGCTGGGCCGACGAAACGCCCAGGAATCCACGGCGCAAATCGCGGCCGAAATCGTGATGCGCACCAGCACCTGGTAGGTCTAGCCGGCGTGGTCGCTCACTGGCGCCTCGGAAGGCGTCCAGGCCTGCGGCAGCGCGGGACTGCCCGGGAACAGGAAGTCGACGAAAGCCTTTGCGGTGGGCTGGGGCTCGTGGTTGGCCAACCCGGGACGCTCGTTGGCTTCGATGAACACGTACTCCGGCGCGGTGACGTCGGGAACCAACAGGTCGATACCAGTCACCGGGATCCCGATGGCGTCGGCGGCCGTCACCGCGACCTCGCTCAGATGTGGATGCACCTTGGCCGTCACATCGTGAATCGTGCCGCCCTGGTGGAGGTTCGCTGTTCGACGCACGCGAAGGATCTGCCCCTCGGGCAGGACGTCGTCGAACGTGAACCCGGCCTCGGCGACAGTCGCAATGGTGACGTCGTCTATGGGTATGCGGGATTCGCCGCCGGTTGCGGCGGCGCGGCGCCGGCTCTGCGCGTCGATGAGTTCGCGGATCGTGTGGTGGCCGGTACCGGTGATCTCGGCGGGCTTGCGTAGCGCAGCGGCCACCACCTTGCCGTCGATCACCACCAGGCGCAGATCATCGCCGGGCGCGCGCTGCTCGATCAACACTGCGGGGTGCTCTTCGCGGGCCCGCGCCAGCGCCGCGTCCAACTCTTCGCCTCCGCTGATGCCGACGGTGATGCCCTTGCCCTGTTCCCCGCGAGTGGGTTTGACGACGACGTCGCCGACCTCCTCGAGGAACGCATGGTCGTGCTCGTCGAAGGTGGCCAGACGTCCCTTCGGAACCTGGATTCCGGCCTCCGACACCAGACGGCGGGTCAGCCTCTTGTCGTCACACCGTGCCATCGCCACCGCGGAGGTGTACTCCGACAACGACTCCCGGGTGATGACGCTGCGGCCGCCGTGTGACAGCCGCATCTCGCCGGCTCCCGCGTCGAGAATCTCGACCCAGATCCCGCGACGCATCGCTTCGTCGGCGATGATCCGCGCGTACGGATTCAGATCGTCGACGGTCTCCGGCGGATGGGTGAACAGCGGTTCGTTGATGGCGTTCTTGCGCTTGACGGCCATGACCGGCACGCGTTCGAAGCCCAGCTTCTCGTACAGCCCGATAGCGGCTTCGTTGTCGTGAGCCACCGACAAATCCATGTAGGACCGACCCCGCCTGCGGTACAACGCGGCCAGCGCACGGGTCAGCGCGGCCCCGACACCCGGCAGGCTGGTGGTCGGGTCGACGGCAAGCGTCCACAGGCTCGAGCCGTTCTCCGGATCGTCGAACAAGCGTGTGTGGTCGACGCCGGTGACGGTGCCGACCAGCGACCCGTCGTCGACGCGGACCGCCACCAGATAGTCGAGCGCATCACGGTCTTTGCTGTTGTCCCACAACACCTCGACGGGGGCGGGAACCATGCCGCAGCGCACATAGACGCGGTTGATCTCCTCGGCTTCTTCGCGCCGTTCCAGCGAGCGGACGGTGAATCCGGTGGGAGCCGGGGGTGGTTCGTCTTCGTCGGTGAACCTCAGCCGGTAGGTGTGGCTGGGATCGATGAACAACTCGGCAGGCGCCATCGCGACGAGGACGTGCGGCTCGCGGGCGTACATGCAGATGTCGCGACGACCATGCCCTTCCTGCCGCAACACCTCGGCGAGCTCGGCCGGGTCCGCGAACGTCTGCCCGAATATCAGTCGACCCCAGCCCATTTCAATGGCCACGTCGTCGGCCATGGCGTCGACAAGGTGCTGGGGTGACGCGTCGTGCAGGCCCAGGGTGATCGCTTCGGTGCTGTCGGGATTGATTGCTGTCATAGGGCGGGGCCACCGATGCCGTGCTTTTGCAGCCACAGTTCGAGCAGCCCGAGCTGCCAGAGCTCATTGCCACGCAGCGGAGTCAGGCGACCGTTCGGGTCGGCAAGCAGTCGCTCGACGGCCTCCGGACGGAACAGCCCGCGGTCCTTGGCCGCCGGTGCGTAGAGGGCATCGCGCACCAGATCGAGGTAGGGCCCTTCGAGATGCGTCAGCGCCGGCACCGGGAAGTAACCCTTGGGGCGGTCGATGACCTCCGCGGGGATCACCTTCCTGGCAGCTTGCTTCAGCACGCCTTTGCCGTCATGTGCGATCTTCAGCTCGGGCGGGCAGGAGGCCGCCAGTTCGACGAGTTCGTGATCGAGGAACGGCACCCGGCCTTCCAAACCCCAGGCCATCGTCATGTTGTCGACGCGCTTGACCGGGTCGTCCACCAGCATCACCGTGGAATCGAGGCGCAGCGCCCGGTCGATCCCGGTTTCGGCACCGTGCCTGGCGAAGTGGTCGGTGACGAACTGCTCGCTCAGGTCGCTCTCGGCGAGGTAGTCCTGCGCGACGAGCCCTGCGATGCCTGCGAGATCGCGGTCGAAGAACGCGTTGCGGTAGTTGGTGACCGCGCCGTCCAGCGATGTCGCGTCGGCCATCGGCGGATACCAGTGGTAGCCCGCGAACACCTCGTCGGCGCCCTGCCCGGACTGCACCACCTTGACGTGCTTGGCCACTTCCTGGCTGAGCAGATAAAAGGCGACGCAGTCGTGGCTGACCATCGGCTCGCTCATGGCGCCGATCGCACCGTCCAGTGCGGGCAGCATGCGGTCGGTGTCGATGCGGATCTGATGGTGATCGGTGCCGAAGCGCTCGGCGACGATGTCGGAGTACTTGAACTCGTCGCCCGCCACGCCGTTGACCGACTCGAAGCCGATGGAGAAAGTCGCCAGTCCGTGCTGGCCCGCTTCGGCGAGCAGCCCGACGATCAGGCTGGAGTCGACTCCGCCGGACAGCAGACACCCGACGGGCACGTCGGCGACCAGGCGGCGCTCGACCGCCACCCGCAGGGAGGCGAGAACGGCGTCCTCCCAGTCACGTTCGGACCAGTCGGCCCGATCCTCGCGGCGGCAGAAATCAGGTTCCCAGTAGGTGACGGTCTTCGTGCGCCCGTCCGGTTCGATGGCGACCAGCGATGCGGGCGGCACCTTGGACACGCCGCGCAGGATGGTGCGCGGCGGGGGGACGACGGAGTGAAACGACATGTAGTGGTTCAGGGCCACGGGATCGATTCGGGTGTCGACACCGCCGCCCGCCAGCAACGCGGGAAGCGACGACGCGAACCGGATTCGGGACGCGTCCCCGGTGATGTAGAGCGGCTTGATGCCCAGCCGATCGCGTCCGAGCAGCACCCGCCCGCTGTCCCGTTCGACGATCGCGAACGCGAACATGCCGAAGAGGCGGTCGACGAAACGGTCACCCCAGTGGTGGTAGGCCTTGAGCAACACCTCGGTGTCGCTGTGGGAGAAGAACCGGTAGCCGTGCTCGCTCAGCTCGCGGCGCAACTGCTTGTAGTTGTAGATGCAGCCGTTCCACGCAATGGACAGCCCGAGATCGGAGTCGATCATCGGCTGTGCGCCGGTTTCGGTCAGATCAATGATTTTCAGGCGACGATGACCAAGCGCGACCCTGCCCTGAGACCACACGCCTGCGGAGTCAGGACCACGCGGCTCCATGGCCTCGGCCATCGCCGAGACCGCGGTGATATCAGGTGTATGGCCGTCGAGCCGCACCTCGCCGGTGGCTCCGCACACGAAAGGGACAGTACCCCTGTTGACGGACGGGAAACCAGGAAGCGGTGTGCCCTAGGACACGTCAGCCCACACCTTCGAGTCGCTGTCCGGATTCGTCGACCTGCCGGACCGGGCCGGTGAACCAGTTCTTCACCGACGCGTGCCAGTAGATCCAGAGCAGGATCAACACTCCACCGACCAGGATCGGGGTGTAGTTCACCGCTTTCCACTCGAACGCCGGATCCCAGGGCATCCCGGCGTTGCTGTACGGGAACAACGCGATGATGGAGGTGATGATGATCTCGATCACAGCGACAGGGGCCATCCACTTGTGATGTCCGCGCAGGTTCCAGGCGCCGACCTCGAACGAATCGCCCATTCGCCACCGCAGGTAGATCGGCACCATGAAGCACAGGTAGAGGCCGACGACGCCGATCGAAACCACTGCGAAGAAGGCCACCGGGACCGGCGCACCGTTGACGTCGACCGGTACCAGCGCGGGCAGCGTGATAGTCGCCGCCAGGACGGCGGTCACGACGACCCCGTTGGCCGGCACCCGGTTCTTGCTGACCTTGGCCCACAATTGGTGGCCGGGTACCGCGCGGTCGCGGCTGAACGCGAACAGCATTCGTGACGCGCTTGTCTGACAGGCGGTGGTGCAGAAGAACTGACCGGCGGCCGAGATCAGCAGAATGGTGCCGACCCACTTGGTACTCAGGGCCTGGTTGAAGATCGTGACCACCGCGCCACCACTGGCGGACACTTCGTCGGCGTCCTGCACCGCGAACAGAAACGCCAGCAGCAGGATCCAGCCGCCGATCGCCGAGTAGAAGATCGACCGCCAGATACCCTTGGCCGCCCCGTCAGCCGCACTGTGCGTCTCCTCAGACAGGTGCGCGGACGCGTCGTAGCCGGTGATCGTGTACTGCGTCAGGATCGCCGCGATCGGCAGCACGAAGATCAACCAGCCAAAGCCCGTCGACCCACCGAACATGCCGGTGTTATTGATGGTTTTGGCAAAGACGTCGGAGAAACTGGCGTGCTGCTCCGGAATGAAGATCAGGATCAGCACCACGGCGGACGCCCCGATCACGTGCCACCACACCGAGACGTTGTTGATCACCGCCAGCAGGTGAGACGAGAAGATGTTGACGAGCGCCGAGAGGGCCAGGACGACCACGAAAATCCCGAATGTCCTCGTCAGGCTGTATCCGGCCAGCCAGCCCTCGCTGAAGGTGCCGAGCGTCAGGTCGATGAACGTCGCGCAGCCGTAGGACACCGACGCGAGGATCGCGATCAGGCCGATCAGGTTCAGCCAGCCGGTGTAGAAGCCTGCCTTTGGTCCACCGAGTTTGGCTGCCCACCAATAGATTCCGCCCGAGGTCGGGTATGCCGAGACGAGCTCGGACATACACAGGCCGATGATCAGGATGAAGACAGAGACGATCGGCCAACCCCAGGCGATCGCAGCCGGGCCGCCGTTGTTCCAGCCGAGGCCGAACGACGTGAAACAGCCCGCCAGGATCGAGATGATCGAGAACGAGATTGCGAAGTTCGAAAAGCCCGACCAGGACCGCTGCAATTCCTGGACATAGCCGAGCTTGGCGAGATGCTTCTCGTCGTCAGAAAGCGACTCGTGTTGTTCGTGACCCTCTGGCACCGCGTTCTCCTTCGGTTTTTTTCAAGCCCTACCGAGCCGTCAAGCGGGGAGGGACTCGCGCTCACTGAGTAGGGACAATAGAGTGCTATTGGTCGGCTGTCCTACCTTTGGAATGACATTTCTGTAAAGGAATCCGGAGAAGGCCCCGCCGAGCAAACTCCAATGGTTGGCTGCCCGTCATCATCGGTTTTCTAGAGGAAGGTCCCGCATGGGCCAGACACCCGGCATGTTGTCGCAAGCCGACCTCGAGCAACTGGTCGCCGCCGGTGAGATCGACACGGTGATCCTGGCGTTCTGCGATATGCAGGGACGTCTCACCGGCAAGCGGGTGTCGGCGCGATTGTTCGTCGAAGACACCGCTGAGCATGGCGCGGAGTGCTGCAACTACCTGCTGGCCGTCGACGTGGATATGAACACCGTCGACGGGTACGCGATGTCGAGTTGGGAATCCGGCTACGGCGACATGGTCATGAAGCCGGATTTCTCGACGTTGAGGCGCCTGCCATGGGTGCCGGGCACGGCGCTGGTGATGGGGGACCTGGAGCAGGTAGACGGCAAACCGGTGACGGTCGCGCCGCGCAGTATCCTCAACCGCCAGATCGACCGGCTGGCCGAACGCGGCCTGGTGCCCTACGTCGGGACCGAGCTCGAGTTCATGGTTTTCGACGACACCTACCGCGAGGCCTGGGCCAAGGGGTACCGCAATCTGAAGCCGGCCACCGACTACAACATCGACTACGCGATGCTCGCCTCGACCCGAATGGAGCCGTTGCTGCGTGACATTCGGCTGGGAATGACTGGCGCGGGCATGTACTGCGAGGGTGTGAAGGGTGAATGTAACCTCGGCCAGCAGGAGATTGCCTTCCGCTACGACCACGCCAGGACCACGTGCGACAACCACACGATCTACAAGAACGGCGCCAAGGAGATTGCCGATCAGCACGGCAAGAGCCTGACCTTCATGGCGAAATTCGATGAGCGCGAAGGCAATAGCTGCCACATCCATATCTCGTTGCGAAGTGAGGATGGTGGCGCTGTGTTCGCCGACTCTGATGCAGCGGACGGCATGTCACCGATGTTCCGGAGCTTCATCGCCGGTCAGCTGGCAACTCTTCGCGAGCTGACGTTGTTTTACGCGCCGAACATCAACTCCTACAAACGGTTCGCGCTTGGCAGCTTCGCGCCGACCGCGATCGCATGGGGAATGGACAACCGCACCTGCGCACTTCGGGTCGTCGGACACGGTCACGGCATGCGGGTGGAATGTCGAGCGCCCGGTGGCGACGTCAACCAGTATCTCGCGGTATCGGCGCTGATCGCCGGTGGCCTGCACGGTATCGAGCATGAGTTGGAATTGCCCGAGGCGTTGGAAGGCAACGCCTACACCAGTGGCGCGGAATGCCTTCCGACCACACTGCGCGAGGCCGCGGCGCTGTTCGGTGAATCCGAGGTGGCCCGTGCGGCGTTCGGTGACGAAGTCGTCGAGCACTATCTCAACAATGCGCGCATAGAGCTCAGCGCCTACGACGCGGCGGTGACCGATTGGGAAAAGGTGCGGGGCTTTGAGCGGCTCTAGACCTGTCATAGGTCTCACCACCTATTTGCAGAAGGCGCAGACCGGGGTGTGGGATGTCCGCGCCAGTTTTCTGCCCGCTATCTACTTCGAGGGTGTTGGCCTGGCCGGCGGGATTTCGGTACTGCTGCCGCCGCAGACCGTGGACGTCGCAATTGCGGAGCGGGTGCTCGACGGGCTCGACGGGCTGATCGTCACCGGCGGGCGCGATGTCGACCCCGCCAGCTACGGCCAGCCGCCGCACCCCGCAACCGATGAGGCCAACGAAGACAACCGCTTGCGCGATGCGTGGGAATTCGAACTACTCTCCGGTGCCATCCGGCGCGGCCTGCCGATCCTGGGGATCTGCCGTGGCGCGCAGGTGGTCAACGTCGCACTCGGCGGCACCCTGCACCAGCATCTGCCCGAGGTCGTCGGTCACTCCGACCACCAGAAGGGCAACGCGGTGTTCTCGACATCGTCGATACGCACGGTGCCCGGCACGCGGCTGGCGGCGCTTATCGGCGAGTCATCCGACGCGCAGTGCTACCACCACCAGGCCATCGACCGCCTCGGTGAGGGCCTGATCGTCAGTGCGCAGGATTCCGACGGCGTGATCGAGGCCGTCGAGACCCCCGGTGACAACTTCCTTCTGGCGGTGCAGTGGCATCCCGAGGAAAGGCTGGACGATCTGCGACTGTTCGCTGCGTTGGTGGAGGCGGCCGCGGCGTATTCAAGAGAAAAGGTGACCGCGTGACGGTTAGTGAGCTGATCAATCCCGCGACCGAGGAACTGCTGCGCACCGTCGAGCAGACCAGTCTCGCGGGCGTTGACGATGCGGTGGCGCGCGCCAAGGCCGCACAACGCGACTGGGCGCGGCTCGCGCCGGGCGATCGCGCCGCGGCGCTGCGGTCCTTCGCCGCCGCGGTCGACGCGCACGTCGACGAGTTGGCTGCGCTGGAGGTCGCCAACTCGGGGCATCCGATCGGTAACGCGACGTGGGAGGCCGGCCATGTCCGCGACGTCCTGCAGTTCTACTCCGCGACGCCGGAGCGGCTGTCGGGCAAGCAGATTCCGGTGGCGGGCGGTCTTGACGTCACGTTCAACGAGCCGCTCGGCGTCATCGGTGTGATCACACCCTGGAACTTCCCCATGCCGATCGCAGTGTGGGGCTTCGCACCTGCCCTGGCCGCGGGGAACGCGGTGCTCGTCAAACCCGCGGAATGGACGCCGCTGACCACGATCCGGATCGGCGAACTTGCTGTCGAGGCGGGTCTACCCGCGGATCTGTTCCAGGTGCTGCCGGGTAAGGGGTCGGTGGTCGGCGAGCGGTTCGTCACCAACCCCGACGTCCGCAAGATCGTGTTCACCGGATCCACCGAGGTCGGCACCCATGTGATGGCGGGCGCGGCGGCTCAGGTCAAGCGGGTCACCCTCGAGCTGGGCGGTAAGAGCGCCAACATCGTCTTCGACGACTGCGATTTGGCGAAGGCCGCGGCCACCGCGCCATACGGGGTGTTCGACAACGCCGGTCAGGACTGCTGTGCCCGCAGCCGAATTCTGGTGCAGCGCAACGTCTACGATCGTTTCATGGAGTTGCTCGAACCCGCCGTCAAGGGCGTCGTGGTCGGCGATCCGGCGTCCAAGGACACCGAAATGGGTCCCCTGGTATCGAGGTCGCATTGGGACACCGTGACGTCCTATGTGCCCGATGACGCGCCGGTCGCATTCCGCGGTGACGCACCGTCGGGAGCCGGTTACTGGTTCCCGCCGACCGTGCTGACCCCGGAGCGCTCCGATCGCACTGTGCGCGAAGAGATCTTCGGGCCGGTGGTGGCGGTGCTTCCGTTCGACGACGAGGCCGACGCCGTCGCTCTGGCCAACGACACCCCCTACGGCCTGTCCGGGTCGATCTGGACGGACAACCTGTCGCGGGCCGTGCGCGTATCGCGGGCGGTGGAAGCCGGTAATCTGTCGGTCAATTCGCATTCGTCGGTGCGGTACAACACTCCGTTCGGCGGGTTCAAACAGTCAGGACTGGGCCGTGAACTCGGGCCGGATGCGCCGCTGTCATTCACTGAAACCAAAAACGTCTTCTACGCGATCGGAGATCTGTGATGGATCTGACCCAACGACTGGCGGGCAAGGTCGCCGTGATCACCGGTGGCGCCAGCGGGATCGGATTGGCGAGCGCCAAGCGGATGCGCGCCGAGGGCGCCAGAATCGTCATCGGTGACATCGATCCGACGACCGGGAAGTCCGTCGCAGACGACCTCAACGGAACCTTTGTCCCGGTGGATGTGTCAGACCAGGCCGCCGTGGACGCCCTGTTCGACACCGCGGCCGAGGCATACGGATCGGTCGATATCGCCTTCAACAACGCCGGCATCAGCCCGCCGGAGGACGACCTGATCGAGAACACCGGCATCGACGCGTGGCAGCGGGTGCAGGACATCAACCTGAAGTCGGTGTTCTTCTGTTCCAAAGCCGCGCTGCGCCACATGGTTCCGCAGCAGAAGGGCTCGATCATCAACACCGCGTCGTTCGTCGCGGTGATGGGGTCGGCGACGTCGCAGATCTCCTACACCGCGTCCAAGGGCGGGGTGCTCGCGATGTCGCGGGAGCTGGGAGTGCAATACGCGCGTCAGGGAATTCGCGTCAACGCGTTGTGCCCGGGGCCGGTGAACACACCGCTGCTGCAGGAACTGTTCGCCAAGGACCCCGAGCGCGCGGCCCGTCGCCTGGTCCATATCCCGGTTGGGCGGTTCGCCGAACCGGAGGAATTGGCCGCCGCCGTCGCATTCCTGGCCAGCGACGACGCATCATTCATCACCGGGTCGACCTTCCTGGTCGACGGCGGCATCAGCTCGGCCTACGTGACCCCCCTGTAGACCTGTAGAAATCATGACTGCCGACCCGGACGTACCCCTTGCCAGTGAGGCTCTGCTGCGTCCGGTGCGGCCCGGGAACGCGTTCGAGGACACTGTCGGACGGCTTCTCCAGACCATCCGGCTCGGCGTGCTG
Source organism: Mycolicibacterium tusciae JS617 (assembly GCF_000243415.2). Next base: position 1,764,992 of record NZ_KI912270.1, on the reverse strand, counting down.
GCCCCCGGCGAATCGCTGCCGCCGGAGCGCGAGCTGGCGTCGCGACTGGGCGTCAGCCGGGACACCGTTCGGGAGGCCATCAAGTCGCTGTCCGACGCCGGGTATCTGGTGTCACGGCGGGGCCGCTACGGCGGCACCTTCCTGGCCGACGAATTGCCGCGGCACACCGAGGACACGGACGGGGTGACCCGTGCCGAAATCGACGACGCGCTGCGACTGCGGGAGATTCTCGAGGTCGGCGCCGCGCGGCTGGCCGCCAATCGAACTCTCACCGCGTCGGAGCGCGAGGAGTTGTGGGCTCGACTGACCGACGTCGCAGGTGCCGCTCCCGGTGACTACCGTCGGCTGGACTCCAGGCTGCACCTGGCCATCGCCGAAGCCGCCGGATCGCCGTCGCTGGTGCCGTTGGTGGCCGAGAACAGGATGCGCCTCAACGGACTGCTCGACCAGATCCCGTTGCTGCCGCGCAACATCGCACACTCCGACGAACAACACGAAGCGATTGTCATGGCGATTCTGGCCGGCGACTGTGATGGTGCGGCGTCGGCCATGCTCGCCCACGTCGAGGGTTCGGCCACCCTCCTGCACGGCTTCCTGGATTGAAATGAATCCGCCCGCAGCGCAAACACAGACCTCATCGCGGCCCTTCCGGATGCCAGGAGGGTTAGATTTGACCGGTGGCAGGTGGCCAAGCGGACGTCGGGGCGGTGGTGCGGCGGGCATCGTCGGCGCTGGCCGATGTCGACACCGGCGGCTGGGCGCAGCGATTCGACCTGCTCTCAGACGCCCACCGCCTGGAGATTCTGCTCGTGCTGCACCGCGCACCCGGCATCAACGTCGGCGACCTGGCCTCTGTGCTGGGCCGCTCGGAGAATGCCGTGTCGCAGGCTCTGCGGGTGTTGCGCCAGCAGGGTTGGGTGAGCTCCACCCGGGTGGGCCGCGCCGTCAGCTACCGCCTCGAGGACGAGACCGTGCACGACCTACTGCACTGGATCGGCGCCCGGCACGGCTGAAGAGCAACGCATGCCGATGACGTTGACCGACGAACAACTCAACGAGATGTTCGACAAGATTCAGGCCTTGGCCGGTCAGCCTCGGCGCCTGGACGAGCTCTCCGGGGGGCTGACCAATCGCAACGTCAAGATCACCACACCTGACGCGATATACGTGGCGCGCTGCACCGACACGTCGTCGAACATGCTGGGCATCGATCGGGACCACGAATGCCACGACACCAGGGCGGCCGAACAAGCAGGCGTTGGCGCGCCCGTGATCGACTACCGTCCCGACCTCGGCATTCTGCTGCTGGGATATCTCGAGGGAAAGACGCTGGCCAACGACGACTTTCAACGGCCGGGTGTGATCGCCAAGGCGGCCGCCGCGGTGCGGAAACTACACGACGGACCCCGGTTCGCAGGCCGCTTCGACATGTTCGAGCGGCAGCCGGCTTACCTGAAAACCGTGACGGACAACGGATTCCGCATCCCCGATGATTACCTCGATCATGCGGACACCTTCGCCGAGATCGCCCGCGTGCTGGTAATCACCGACGAGGGCACCGTGCCGTGCAACAACGATCTGCTGGCCGGAAACTTCATCGAGGACGGCGACAGGATCTGGCTGATCGACTACGAATACGCAGGCAACAACGATCCGTGTTTCGAGCTGGGGAACACGTGGGCCGAGTGTGAGCTGTCCACCGATCAGCTTGACGAGTTCGTCGCCGCGTACTACGGACGGCGGCTGCGTAACAAGACCGCCCGGGCTCAACTGCAGGGCATCGTGGGCAAGTACGGCTGGACACTGTGGGGCTGTATACAAAACGGTTCGAGTGCAATCGATTTCGACTTCTGGGGATGGGCGATGGAACGGTACGAGGGCGCAGTAGCGGAGTTCAAGGGACCGAACCTGGCTCGGCTGCTCGACGACGTGCAGGCTGCCGAGTGATGGCGGCCGCGCTTCCCGGCCGCGCCCACGTCGTCATCATCGGCGGCGGTGTGATCGGCACCAGCGTCGCCTACCACCTGACCAAACTCGGCATCGGCGATGTCGTGCTGCTCGAACAGGGGCAATTGTCGAGCGGTACGACGTGGCACGCCGCGGGGCTGGTTGGTCAGCTGCGTGCCACCGAGAGCGCAACGCGACTGGTCCAGTACTCGACGCAACTCTACGCGGAGCTCGAGAACGAGACGGGGCTGTCGGCGGGCTACAAGCGGTGCGGGGGAGTGACAGTCGCGCGCACCGAGGACCGGATGATGCAGCTGCGCCGCACCGCCGCGAGCGCCGAGGCGTTCGACATGGAATGCGAACTGCTCAGCCCCGAACAGGCGCTCGAGCACTATCCGGTGATGCGCGTCGACGACCTGGTTGGAGCGATCTGGTTGCCCGGCGACGGAAAAGCCAACCCGACCGACCTGACCTTCGCGCTGGCCAAGGGTGCGCGGATGCGCGGTGCGCGTATCCATGAGAAGACCAGGGTGCGTGACATTCTCAGCGCTGATGGCCGGGTGATCGGCGTGCGCACGGATGCCGGCGACATCGAGGCCGAGATCGTTGTCAACTGCGCCGGCCAGTGGGCGAAGCAGGTCGGCGCGATGGCAGGCGTCAACGTTCCGCTGCACTCGGCCGAGCACTTCTACGTCGTCTCCGAGCGCATCGAGGGTGTGCATCCGGACCTGCCGATCCTGCGCGATCCCGACGGCTACACATACTTCAAGGAAGAGGTCGGTGGGCTGGTGATCGGCGGCTTCGAACCCGAGGCCAAGCCGTGGGTCTCGCCGGACCAGATCCCGTACCCGTTCGAGTTCCAGCTCCTCGACGAGGACTGGGAGCACTTCGAAGTGCTGATGAACAGTGCGCTATTGCGGATTCCCGCGCTCGAAACGACGGGAATCAAGAAGTTCTACAACGGTCCGGAAAGCTTCACACCGGACAACCAGTTCATCCTCGGCGAGGCGCCCGAGCTCGAAAACTTCTACGTCGGGGCGGGTTTCAACTCCGTCGGTATCGCCACCGCGGGTGGCGCGGGCCGCGCACTGGCGGAGTGGATCGTCAACGGCGCGCCCACCGGCGACCTGACGGGGGTCGATATCCGACGATTTGCGCCGTTCAACGGCAACACCAGGTGGCTGCACGACCGCGTCGCGGAAGTCCTTGGGTTGCACTACGAGATTCCCTGGCCGAACAGGGAGATGACGACTGCACGGCCGTTCCGGCGCTCGCCGGTGCACCATCTGATCGAGGCCGCGAACGCGAACTTCGGCAGCAGGATGGGGTGGGAGCGCGCCAACTTCTTCGCCCCCCGCGGTCTCGAGCCGGCCATCGAATACACCTGGGGTAAGCCGAACTGGCTGCCGTGGTCGGCGGCTGAACAGTCCAACACGCGGACCAACGTCACCGTGTTCGACCAGACGTCGTTCTCGAAATACATCCTGGCAGGCTCGGATGCCGAGGCGGCGCTGCAGTGGCTGTGCACCGCGGACGTCGGCGTGCCGGTCGGCCGCTCGGTATACACCGGCATGCTCAACCAGCGGGGCACCTACGAGTCGGATGTGACGGTCACCCGAACCGCTGCCGAGGAATTCCTGATCGTCAGCAGCGCCGCAACGACAGAACGCGACAAGGACCACATCCGCGCGAACCTGCCGGCCGGCGCCAACGCAGCCTTGGTCGACGTGACGTCGGCCTACGCCGTGTTCGGTGTGATGGGTCCCAAATCGCGAGAGCTACTGGCGAACCTGTCCTCTGCCGATCTCTGCGATGAGGCCTTCGAATTCGGTGCCAGTCGGCAGATCTCGCTCGGATATGCCACGGTGCGCGCGACGCGTATCACCTACGTCGGCGAATTGGGTTGGGAACTCTATGTTCCCGCCGAGTTCGCGGTCGGGGTCTATCAGGATCTGATGTCGGCGGGAGCAGCGTTCGGTGTCGGGCGCGGCGGCTACTACGCCATCGAGTCGCTGCGGCTGGAGAAGGGTTACCGCGCATTCGGACGGGAGTTGACTCCCAGCGAGAATCCCGTCGAGGCCGGTCTGCTGTTCGCGTGCAAGCTCAAGACCGACATCGCGTTTCTGGGTCGCGAAGCCGTCGAGAAGGCCAAGGCCGAGGGGCCGCGCCGCAAGTTGGTCGGATTCAAGGTCGACGATTCCGAGGCGATGCTGTGGGGCGGCGAATTGATTCGGCGCGACGGCGTCGTGGCGGGGCAGGTCACATCGGCGGCATGGGGTGAGACGACCGGCGCGTGTGTCGGATTGGCGTACGTGCGCAGATCCGACGGCGGTGTCGTCGACGCGGATTGGGTGAAGAACGGCAGCTACCAGGTCAACGTCGGCGGTCGGTTGTACCCGATCTCGGTGTCGCTGCGACCGCTGTACGACCCGGCCAACAAGCGAATCCGGCGCTAATCGCTGCGGTTTCGCCGGACATATCCGATGGTCTGGGGGAGGCTGTAGGCCGTGACGGTGGAGTTCCGGCTACTCGGCGACGTCGAGGCCCGCCTCGACGGGCGGCGGCTCGACATCGGCCATGCCCGTCAGAGGTGCGTTCTGGCGGCGCTGCTGGTCGATGTCAACCGCCCCGTTCCGGCGAACCAGCTGATCGACCGGATCTGGGCGGACGAACCGCCCTACCGCGCCCGTAACGCCTTGGCCTCCTATGTATCCCGACTTCGTCAGGTGGCGGAAACCGACGGTGATGTTCAGATCGCCCGCCAGCCGGGGGGATACGTTCTGACGGCGGACCCAATGACGGTCGACTTATACCGTTTCAGGCAATTGGCGAACCGGGCCCGCGCGACCGTCGACCCTGCCGCCGCCGCGCACCTGTTCGATCAAGCGCTGGAACTCTGGCACGGCGAGGCGTTCGGATCGCTCGACACTCCATGGGTCAACGACGTGCGTACATCACTTTCTGCAGAGCATCTGGCGGTCCTCCTGGACCGAAACGACGCACTCCTGAAGATCGGGCGACACGGGGCGCTGCTTGTCGGTCTCGCCGAATCACTGCGATCGAACCCGCTGGATGAACGCCTGGCCGGCCAGCTGATGCTGGCCCAGTACCGCAATGGTCGCCAGGCCGATGCTTTGGATACCTACCGCACCATGCGCGAGCGGCTTGTCGAAGAACTCGGTGTCGATCCGTGCCCGTCGCTTCAAGCGGTGCACCGGCAGATTCTCGACGGTGACCCGGCCCCTCCCATCGCGCGACCCGCTACGTCGGCGCGCGTCGGCACCCGCGCCCGCGGAGGTCTGCCCCGGCGCGCAACCCGACTCATCGGCAGGGACGACGACGTGGTTCGTGTCGATGCTGCCCTTGTCGACGGCCCGCTGGTCACGCTCACCGGTGTGGGTGGTGTCGGCAAGACCCGGCTCGCTCTCGAGGTGGCCGAACGCAGCCAGGACCGATTCGAGGACGGCGCGTGGTTCTGCGAACTGGCGCCCGTCGAAGACGGCACTGCGGTGACTCATGCCGTTGCGGGCACGCTGCGGTTGCAGCAACAACAGGGCCTCGGTATCGAGGCCACGGTGATCGACTATCTGCGGTCGCGCGAGTCGCTGTTGGTGGTGGACAACTGCGAGCACGTCCTGGACGCCGCAGCGCGCTTGCTCGACCAGATCGTTCGGCACTGCCCGCGGGTATCGGTGTTGGCCACGAGCAGGGAAGCGTTCGGGATTGAGGGGGAGCGGATTCTGCAAGTCCCTCCGCTGACCGTCGAGGATGCCGCCGCGTTGTTCGCCGATCGGGCCAGGGCCGGCAGGCCGGACTTCGACCTCGATCACGAGCCGCTGGGTGCGGTGGATGAGATCTGCCGGCGGCTCGACGGCCTGCCACTCGCGATCGAGCTTGCCGCCGCCCGGATGCGAGTGATGAGCAGCCTCGACCTAGCCCGTCGGCTGGACAAGTTGCGCTTGCTCAGCGGTGGGGTCCGCGGTGCGCTGCCGAGACAGCAGAGCCTCGCTGCGACGATCGACTGGTCCTACCGGCTGCTCGCTGAACCCGAGCAGTCACTGTTCATGCTGCTGTCTGTCTTTGCAGGCGGGTTCGATCTCGATGCGGCACACGGCGTGTGCGGCGAGGACGGGGCAACCGAGGACGACACCCTCGAATTGCTCACCGGCCTCGTCGACAAATCGATGGTGACTGTGCGCAGTGGCACCGACCGGACCCGCTACGGCGTCCTGGAGACGCTACGCGCGTATGGCCGTGATCGTCTGCGGGACAACGACATCGACGATCGTTGCGGCGTTCGGCATGCGGTTTACTTCACCGAGTTGGTCGAACGCGCAGCCGCTGGGATGCACGGCGCGGACGAACGGGCCTGGGTTGAGCGGATGCTGCCCGATTACGACAACCTCCGCGCCACATTCGAGCGCGCGATGGCCGACCGCGATATCGACCTTGCTCTTCGACTGGTCACGTCGCTGTCCGAGCTCGCGCACCTGCGCGTCGGTTACGAGTCCGCCGGATGGGCGGAACGGGCGATCGTCCTCGCGCACTCTGACCACCCACTGTTTACCGCAGCTGTCGGCGTGGCCGCACGGGGCGCGTGGAACCGCGGCGAGTTTTCGCGCGCACAGTCACTGGCAGCCCTTGCGCAGGGACGTGTGCCAGGCCGGGGGACGGGACGTGTCGCGTACCCGGCCGACGTCCTCGCTGATGTGGCGCTTTATGAGGGCGACGCGGCGGCCGCCCTCGCGCACTACGACGGCGAGGTAGAGCGCGCGCGCCGGGATGGCGACCCGATCCGGTTGGTGTGGACCTTGTTCTACGTCGCGATCTGCCAGGCCGCGCTGCGCACTCCTGAAGACGGCGTGTCCGCTGCAGAGGAGTCGATGGCGGTTGCTGAGGCGACCCAGAATCCGACGGCGCAATCCATGGCGCGCTACGCGCTGGGCTTGGTACTCAAGAAGTCCGAGCCGGATCGCGCGCTCACACTGTTCGATGAGGCGGCGGCGTTGGCCGCGTCGGTGCAGAACTTCTGGTGGCACGGGATCGCGCTGATGGAAGGTGCGGCCACCCGAGCGGTACACAGTGACCCCGCGATCGCGGCGCGTGCCCTCGTCGAGGTGCTCGACCACTGGGACCGGGTAGGCGACTGGAGCCAGCAGTGGCTGAACTTGCGCTACGTGACCCGGTTTCTCCTCCGTGTCGAAGCCGCAGAGGACGCTGCGGCGCTTCACGGTGCGTTGCTCGCAGCCGGTCGGTCGTCGCCACTGGGGTCCGCGGACTTTTTCACCAAAGAATCGTCGGGGGCGTTGAGTGGAGCCGCGGCCGTCGCACGGGCGCGTACGGCATTGCTCAGGTACGGCTGAGCCTGCCCGGTATGCGCTGGCCACTCCTACCGGACAGGCTCGTGTCGGCCACCGGGTTAGAAGGTGCCGGAAACCGGGTTGCTGTAGGCGCTCCGCTTTCCACCATCACCGTCGACGAATTCCGCCACGACGTAGACCTCGTCGGTGTCGTCGAACACGCCGTCGTCTTCGTTGAGGAGGCTCTTGGGCACGCTGATTATTTGGAAGAAGTGGATGCCATCCGATTCGGCGGTGAGATAGCCCGTTGAACGAGGGGCGGCACCGCGGTAGGCGTACATATTGCCGAGAAGGCGATCGTTCGAGTCGGGGTCGTCGCCGTGCAGTCCGTAGTCGATGCCGCCGGGGTACGCGCCGGTTTCGAGATTGTTGATGAAGCCGTGGGCGTCGTACTCGTTCATCGGGAACATGCCCTTCACCGCCAGCCGGCTATATCCGGCGTTGTCCGGGTCTTGATAGACAACCAGAGTCGTCCCTGGCGTCTGCGTCGGGGCCGCGGACGCCGGAGCGAGTCCTGCAGTCGGCCCGATGGTGGCGAGCGCGGCTGCCGCCGCGATCAGTGGAATGGTTTTCGTTGTGTTCATTTCCTTGTCCTTAACGTTGGTGGGCCATCATCTGGCCCGGTGATGGAACGGTCGCTCTGCGTGCAGTTTCTGCACGCAGAGGTTTCAACGACCCTGGCGTAACCGTGAATACGGATGTCAGAACGGCCGAGGGGCGGCCTATTCACGGGGCGGCGACCCCGCCAGATGGCACGCGGCCAGGGGCCCTGCTGCCAGGCGCGGTGGTGGCCGGCGCATCGGTCGCCACGGTGGGCAGCGTGCCGGTATTGATCCGCGTAGGCACTGATCCCGGATCCTGCGGCACCTGCATTGCGGCGGGCGCCACGCACCCCTGCGACTCGCTGACTTCTCCGCCCGACATGATGCAGCACGCGTCGACGTCTCTGATTGTCTTGCGCATGCAGTCGTCATACTCGCCGATGTCCCACACGCGTTCGGCGCCGGCAATCCCGGCGCTCAGCCCGATGGTGGCCGCGGCGAGAACGGCCGCGCCCCCGATCAGTGACGCGATGTTCTTCAATGCGGTCATTTCTGTCTCCTTAGGTTGGTGGGCCAACGGTTGGCCTAATCACCGAGGGCTCAACTGTGCTTGGCGACGTTGCAGCGACCCTGATGCAACCGTGGAATCCCCACGTCAAACTGCATGCGGGAACATCGGAGGTCCTCGCAGGGCGGCCGGAGTGGCGGATCATCCAGCCCTGACCAGGACATTTCACATTTGCCGAGATCCTGCCGAAACTGCTCGGCCAAGACTGTGGCGTCTAAGGTCAACTTCAAGGAGGAACGAGATGAGCAGTACCGAACAAGCGGCGCCGACGTCACCTGATCTCGACCGCGAGCTCAAAGCCAAGCACCGCGCGCTGTGGGCGTCGGGCGACTACCCCGCCGTTGCCGCCGAGCTGATCCCCGCGCTCGGACCCGAACTGGTCAAGGCCTCCGGGATACGCCCGGGGGACAGGGTTTTGGATGTCGCGGCCGGCTCGGGCAATGCGGCCATTCCGGCGGCAGAGGCCGGGGCGATCGTCACCGCAAGCGATTTGACGCCCGAACTGTTCGACGCCGGTCGCCGCATTGCGGCAGAACACGGTGTCGACCTGGAATGGGTGGAAGCCGACGCCGAGGCGCTGCCGTTCGCCGACAACGGGTTCGACGCCGTGATCTCCTGCGTCGGGGTGATGTTCGCGCCCCATCATCAGGCGGCCGCCGACGAGTTGATTCGCGTGGTTCGGCCCGGCGGGACGATCGGGCTGATCAACTGGACGCCCGAAGGGTTCATCGGCAACCTGTTCAAGACGATGAAGCCGTACGCCCCGCCGCCTCCTCCCGGTGCCAGCCCGGCGCCGCTGTGGGGTTCGGAGGACCACGTGCGCGAGTTGTTCGGCGATCGGGTCACCAATCTGACGATGCAGCGCCGGACCGTGGTGCTCGACCACTGCACGGAACCCGCCGAGTTTCGCGAATACTGGAAGCGCAATTACGGGCCAACGATCGCTACATACAAGTTCAACGCCGACGCACCCGCGACGGTCGAGGCCCTGGATGCCGACTTCCTCGAGTTCCTGACCAGCTGGAACTCCGGCGATGCGCAGCGCGCGGTATGGGAGGCCGAGTATCTCTTGGTCACCGCCACCAAGCGTTAGGACGCCTGCAACCCACACATGAACATGTGTTCAGCTAGACAGGTGTTCGGTGTGGGTTCTAGGCTCGCCTGGTGGTTGTGAACTCGGTCGCCATGCATATGAGCGACGGCATCGTCAACGCGCAGACGTCGGTGATCTTCGGCGCCATCGCTGTCGCTGCCGTCGGGTTGTGCGCGGTAAAAGCGCGCAGCGAGTTGGACGAACGCACGGTGCCGCTCGCCGGCCTCGTCGCGGCCTTCATCTTCGCCGTGCAGATGGTCAACTTCCCGATATTGCCCGGCGTCAGCGGACACCTGCTCGGCGGCGCGCTCGCGGCGATCCTGGTCGGCCCGTACACGGGTGCGCTGTGCATCGCGATCGTGCTGATCGTGCAGTCGCTGTTGTTCGCCGATGGCGGGATCACCGCGTTGGGCACCAACATCACCAACATGGCCGTCGTCGGCGTCGCTGCGGGATACGCGGCAGCCGTCGCGCTCTACGCGATCGCTCGGCGGCGCACGCCCGATCTGCCGGTGCCCGCGCTCGGCGTCATCTCGTTCATCGCCGCACTGATCGGAACGGTATGTGCGGCAATGGCATTTGTTCTCGAATACGCCATCGGCGGTGCCGGTATCACATCGCTTCCGACGGTGGCGGGCTACATGTTCGGCACGCATGCGCTGATCGGCATCGGGGAGGGATTGATCACTGCCGTCACCGTCATGGCAGTGGCACGTTCGCGACCCGACCTGGTCTATCTGTTGCGTGGCGCACGGGCGAAGGTGCCGGCATGAAGCGGTGGACGTTCTGGATTGCGTTCGCGGCCGCAACGGTGCTGATCGCCGGCGTCGTCTCCTACTTCGCCAGCTCCAGCCCCGACGGGCTGGACTCCGCGACGCTGCAGGGTTGCCAGGTCACCGAAACAGCCGACGGTGAACAGCTCACCGGCGACTGCATCGCACAACACGCCTCCGAGCACGCCATGTCCACGTCGCCGCTGGCCGACTACGCGATCGGCGGGCAGGACGGCACCGGCGGCTTCGCGGGCATCCTCGGCGTCCTTGTCACCGTGGTCGTGGCGGGTTCGGCGTTTTGGCTGATTGCGAGAAGCCGGCGGTCCGCGGACGACAAGCAGACCTGACGCATGGGCGCGGGCGCGCATCCGCTTTACCGCCACGACGAGTCGGCCGTGCACCGGACACCCGCCGAGGTCAAGATCGTCTGTCTCCTGGTGTTCGTCCTCGCGGTGGTCGCGACCCCGCGAGAGATGTTCTGGCCGTTCGCGATCTACGGCGCGATCATCGTTGCGACATGGCGGCTCGCACGGATACCCCTGCGGTGGGTGTTGCCGCGCATGTTGATCGAGGCACCCTTCCTGGTACTTGCCGTCCTGTTGCCGTTCGCCGAGGGCGGCCACCGCATCGAGGTTGCGGGACTGCAGCTTTCAGTGACGGGGCTGTGGGCGGCATGGGGCATCGTCATCAAGGGCACGCTCGGTGTCGCGGCCGCGTTGACACTCGCAGCCACCACATCCGCGACCGAGCTTCCCGCGGCTCTGAGTCGGTTGGCTGTCCCCGCGGTGGTGACATCGGTACTCGTGTTGATGATCCGCTACATCGACCTGCTGGCGGCCGAGGTGAGCCGCATGCGAATGGCCCGGATCGCCCGGGGTGACTCGCCGCGGGCACTGCATCAGGCCCGCGCGATCGCGACCGGCGTCGGTGCGTTGTTCCTGCGCTCCTACGAGCGCGGCGAACGGGTGTATGCGGCGATGCTGTCGCGCGGATTCGACGGCAAAGCACCGGATCTCGCGGTGATCGGCGCCCCACCGAAGGCCGCCGCAGCCCAGTGGGTGGTGGCGATGCTGCCGGCCGCCGCAGCAGTCGCTGTGTCGGTGGCGGCGTGGGTGACGCTATGACCGCGATCCGCATCGAGCGACTGCGGCACGTGTACCCGGACGGACACGTGGCGCTCGACGGCGTCGACCTCGAGGTGGCAGCGGGCGAGCGGGTGGCAGTACTGGGACCCAACGGGGCTGGCAAGACAACCTTGATGCTGCATCTCAACGGCGTCCTCACGGCGACCACCGGGTCGGTACAGATCAGCGGAATTCCGCTCGAGCGTAAGAGTCTTCACGACATCCGCAGGCGCGTCGGGCTGGTGTTCCAGGACCCCGACGATCAGCTGTTCATGCCCACGGTCGCTCAGGACATCGCATTCGGACCGGCGAACTTCGGGCTGCGCGGCGAAGAGCTCGCCGCCAGGGTGGCCAGCGCACTAGCGGTTGTGTCGCTGTCCGAGGACGCGGAACGCAGTCCCACGCACCTGTCCGCGGGTCAACGGCGAAGAGCCGCACTGGCCACCGTGCTGGCCTGCCAGCCCGACATCCTGGTGCTCGACGAGCCGTCGGCAAACTTGGACCCGGTCGCTCGACGCGAACTGGCCGAAACGCTGGCGGAACTGGACGCGACCATGTTGATCGTCACCCATGACCTGCCGTACGCGGCGCAGCTGTGCGACCGGGCGGTGATCATGGACGGCGGTGTCATCGTCGCCGACGGAGCGATCGCCGACATTCTTTCGGACCCAGAATTACTTGCGGCACATCGCCTCGAACTGCCGTGGGGTTTTTCCGTTCGGGAGCGGTGAGTCCGCGCTTGCCGCTTACAGTCCCAGACGTTCCAGCGCCTCGTCGAACTCCTCGAGTGCGACCTTCTCGCTCTTGCCTTCCGCGACGGCCTTCTCGTAGATCGAGTACATCCGTGGGCCGTGGGGTGCGAAGCGATCGGACCACCGGTCGGCGTCACGTCGCCAATAACCGACGACATCGGTTTGTTCCGTCGTCCAACCCTGCTCGTGGCGCAGGAACTTGCGGACCGTGCGCGCCTCGGAGGCTTCACCGGCGAACCAGCAATATCCAAGGCCGACGGCTGAGCAGTGCTGCGCGACCAATTGCGGCAAAACGCTGTCGGTCACACCGTTTCCGGTTCCGATCGAAGCGATGAGCTTTACGGTGCGCTGCTTCGGCAGGTAATCGAGATCGTCTTCGTGGCGCACTTCCACGATCGCGGTGGTATCACCGTGCCCACGTTGTTCGATCAGCCGCGCGATCGCCGGCAGACCAGCGAGATCGGCAGCGAGGACGTGGCGATCGGCATGGCGCGGGGGACGAAACCAGGACTTGGCGTGGGCGAGCTCGACACGCTCGCCCGGCGTAGCGTTGGTCGCCCATCGTGTCCCTGCCGCGTCGCCATGTAGGACGACATCCACGGTGATTCGGGATGCCGACGGATCGTGGTCGCGCACAGTGTAGGTCCGTGCCGTGGGCGCGGAATTTCCAGGCGAGGCAAAATAGATTCCGAGGGCTGCGTCTCCGAACCACGGCAAATGCAGACGATCCAGCTCGGGCGCATAGATGACCAGTCGTTGCAGATGCCGGCCCAGTGGCGCCGATTCGACCACCGAGCCCGTGACAGGGGCGGTCAATGCCTTTTGGACGGGGGCCAGGCCGGTTCGCCACAGAGCGCCAGCAGCGCGTTCTCGATGACCTCGGGCAGCGCGGGGTGGATCCAGTACTGGCCGCGGGCCATGTCCTGTGCCGGTAGGTCGAACGCCATTGCCTGGATCAACGGCTGGATCAGCGACGACGCCTGGTGTCCCATGATGTGTGCGCCGAGAATCAGGCCGCTGTCGTCGTCGACGATGATCTTCGCGATGCCTGTCGTGTCCTCCATCGCCCAGCCGTACGCGACGTCGCCGAAGTCCTGGATCTTGACCCGGATGTTGAGATTCTTTGCGCGCGCTTCATTTTCGGTGAGGCCGATGCTGGCGATCTGCGGATCGGTGAACACTGCCGATGGCACGTGGCGATGGTCGGACGGCACGAGTGCGTCGGTGTCGTCCCAGTCCTGCAGGAGATTGTGCTTCACCCGTCGGGCCTCGTGATTGGCCACATGCTTGAGCTGAAAGTCCGATGACACGTCACCCAAGGCGAAGATGCCGCGTGCGGTCGTGCGTTGAAACTCGTCGACCACCACCTGACCGTTTGCGTTCACCTTGACGCCGGCGTTCTCTGCGTCGAGGAGATCACCGTTGGGTACGCGCCCGGTGGCGACCAGCAGCATGTCGCCGCGCACCTTCGAGCCGTCCTGGCAGGTGATTTCGACGCAGTCGCCGACCTGCCGCGCGTCGGCCAGCTCGTGGTGGTTGCGGATCTCCCACTTCTTGGACGCGATGTCGGTGAAACGCATCGAGATGTCGTCGTCGTGACCGCGAAGCAGGGTGCTGCCCCTGATCATCAGCGTCACGTGGCTGCCGAGTGCTGAGAAGACGTGTGCGAACTCGCACGCAATGAAGCCGCCCCCGACGATGATCAAGCGCTCCGGCACGTCGGCGATGCGCATGATGGTGTCGCTGGTGTGATACGGCACCCCGCACGCGGTGACGGCGTCGGGCACCACGGCCCGCGAGCCGGCGGCAATGACCACCTGGTCGGCGGTGAACTCATCGCCGTCGTCGGTCCGCAACGCATACCTACCATCGGATTTGGTCGGCGCGAACCGCGTGTGGCTGGAGTACACCTGGACGTTGGGCGACGAACGTCGGTAATTCTCGCCTCCCATTGCAATAGGGTCGATGCGGCCGAACACGCGCGACACCACATCGGACCACCGGACACCGTCGATGTGCGCGTCGACACCGTATTGTGCTGATTCCCTGGCAGTTTGGGCGACTTCGGCCGCGTAGACGAACATCTTCGTGGGTATGCAGCCGACATTGAGGCAGGTGCCGCCGAACACCCCTTGTTCGCAGATCGCGACCCGTTTGTCCACATAGCGCTCATCGATGATGGAATTGCCCGAGCCGGTACCGATGATCGCGATGTCGAAATGGGTCATCTCGCCGCTCCTTGTTCGGGTTGTGTTGTCGAGTCGGCGGTTTCGACGCTATTGCCGTTGGCGATATTGGTGTCGAGCCAACGATCCAGTTCACCGTAGGCCGCCTGCCGCGCCGCCGGGACGGAGAGGAACACGTCATGCTTGGCGTCAACGATCGGTACGACATTGGTCCGGTTGCCGATGCACCCGGCCCAGCGGGCGATCTGCTTGACGTCGAGCACCGCGTCGCCGCGCTGGATGATGTCGGGGTCTGCCACCTCGCGCACGCTGCGATCGGAGCGCAGGATCAGGTTGGGCACACCGACATCGAGGCCGCGGTGCAGTTTGGCGTGTCCGCGCCGGATCGCGTTGATCCAGCCGAACGTGACGGGAAATCCGCCGATCGGCTTCCAGCGGAGGTCATAGTCGAATTCGCCCGCGTAGTCGCGGTGCAGCGTCGAACCGTAGCCGCCCTCGGCCACCGGTGGGCGCACGACGGTCATCTTGCGCATCCGCGACAGCGCCGCGATCGCCGCGCCGGTGGGGGCCGCGCGCAGGAATGCCGGACCCTGCAGGTCCAGCCAGGGGCTGTTCAGCACCAGACCGGCGACCCGTTTGCGCTCCGTCATGCCCCCGCTGCGCAGCCGATCCAGCCACAGCGACACGATGAGCCCGCCGGCGGAGTGCCCGTACACGACCACGTCGGCCGACGATTCTGCGTCGATGACGTCCAACGCGCGGATCAACTCGCGGTCGTAGCGGGCCAGATCGGTGGTGAAGTGCGGAGTCTGTCCCTCCCGCCACGACCGTCCGCATTTGTGAAGATCCAGCGCGTAGAACGCGTATCCGCGCCTGGCGAAGTGATCCGCGAGTTCGGTGTGGAAGAAGTAGTCGGTGAAGCCGTGTACCGCCAGCACGGCGTGGGCTGCCGACGGGTTGGCCTCGCCGCGGCGCACCAGCGTGGCGACGAGCTGCCCTTCCCCGTCGGGATCAGGTCCCAATTCGAATGTCTGCTGCCGGTAACCGGCCAACACATCCGGCTCCCACTCGGTCACAAAGCCACCTTAGTCGCGGCTTGCGGCCGACCTGGGCCAACGTGGGCAGACGGCCGCGGGATAGCCTGAAAACCACTAAGCCACGAGAAACCGACCACGGAGGATGATCTTTCGGGTGTCTGACCCGCAGGTAGCCAAGAACTCGGTAGTCGAGGGCCATGCGGTCGTTGAGGGCCATGGCGGGCCGGTGACCGCCCGATGACGGTCGCGCTACGCCGAAGTTGGGCGAAGGACCTGGACGCCGCCACGCTCTACGAACTGCTCAAACTGCGCGTCGAGGTTTTCGTTGTCGAGCAGGCGACTCCGTACCCCGAACTGGACGGACGGGATCTGCTCACCGAGACCCGTCATTTCTGGCTCGAGGGACCCGACGGCGAAGTCATCTGTACGTTGCGGCTGATGGAAGAACATCCGGGTGGCCAGAAGGGCTTTCGCATCGGCCGGGTCTGCACCAAACGCGCGGCACGCGGCCAGGGTCACACCTCTCGGCTGTTGCAGGCCGCACTCGCCGAGGTCGGCGATTACCCGTGCCATATCGATGCGCAGACCTATCTCGAGGAGATGTACGCCCAGCACGGGTTCGTCCGTGACGGGGCGGAGTTTCTCGACGACGGCATTCCGCACGTCCCGATGATCAAGTCATGACGACATACCCCTTCAGTGCGATCATCGGTCACGACCGCCTGCGCCTGGCGCTGCTGCTGTGCGCGGTGCGTCCCGAGATCGGCGGTGTGCTGATCCGCGGCGAGAAGGGCACGGCGAAATCGACCGCCGTGCGGGGCCTCGCCAAGGTGCTGGCCGCGGTGGACGGCGCCGCGCTGGTCGAGTTGCCGATCGGTGCGACCGAGGACCGTGTCGTCGGTTCACTGGACCTGCAGAAGGTGCTGCGCGACGGCGAGCACGCGTTCTCCCCGGGCCTGTTGGCCCGCGCACACGGTGGCGTGCTCTATGTCGACGAGGTCAACCTGCTGCACGACCACCTGGTCGACGTGCTTCTCGATGCCGCCGCGATGGGCCGGGTGCACGTGGAGCGAGACGGCGTTTCGCACAGCCACGACGCGCGTTTCGTGCTCGTCGGCACCATGAATCCCGAAGAGGGCGAACTGCGTCCACAGTTGCTCGACCGGTTCGGGTTGACCGTTGATGTGCACGCCTCGCGCGATGTCGACGTGCGCGTGGCGGTGGTCCGGCAGCGGATGGCGTTCGAAGCCGACCCAGCCGGATTCGCCGAACGCTATGCCGATGCGGACACCGAACTGGTTGGCCGCATCGCCGCCGCGCGCGAGAGGGTGAGCTCGGTCAGCCTGCCCGACAGTGAGTTACGGCGTATCGCCGTCCTCTGTGCGGCCTTCGATGTCGACGGGATGCGTGCCGATCTGGTGATCGCCAGGACGGCGGTCGCGCACGCCGCGTGGCGCGGGGTCGACACGGTCGCTGAGGAAGACGTCCGGGTGGCGGCCGAACTGGCCCTGCCGCACCGGCGTCGCCGCGATCCGTTCGATGATCCGGGCCTTGATCCCGGACAGCTCGACGAGGCGATGCAACAGGCGGGGGAGTCCGCCGACCAGGAGCCCGAACCTGAGCCTGATCCGCCAGGTGGCGGTGAATCACCGTCGAGCGAGGCGTCTGATCATCCTGTGCCGCAGCGGAATTCGAGCTCGGCCACGCGACCCAGCGCGCCGCCGTCGGCGGTGTTCCAGACCCGGACGCTCGTAGTTCCCGGTGTTGGAGAGGGCGCACCGGGACGCAGATCTCGCGCGCGCAACCGCACGGGGACGGTCGTCTCTTCGACCACGCTCGTGACCGAGGGCCATGGGCTACACGTATTCGGGACACTGTTGGCCGCGGTCGGACACCAACGGGTGCCGGGGCGACCACGGCCCACACCCGAGGACGTGCGCCATGCCGTTCGCGAAGGCCGCGAAGGCAATCTGGTGATCTTCGTGGTCGACGCGTCGGGATCCATGGCCGCGCGCGACCGGATGTCGGCAGTCAGTGGGGCCGCGCTGTCGTTGTTGCGCGACGCGTACCAGCGGCGCGACAAGGTCGCGGTGATCACGTTCCGTCAGGCAGAAGCCAGGCTGCTGCTGCCGCCGACCTCGTCGGTGCACATCGCGAGTCGCCGATTGGCCCGCTTCGACACCGGAGGCAAAACTCCGCTGGCCCAAGGTCTGCTGGCCGCGCGCGACGTGGTAGTCCGGGAGAAGGCGCGCGACCGCGCACGACGCAGCCTGGTGGTGGTGCTCACCGACGGTCGCGCCACCGGCGGGCCGGACCCGTTGGGGCGTGCGCGGGAGGCGGCCGCCCGGCTAGTGGCCGAGGGCGCGACCGCCGTCGTGGTGGACTGCGAGACTTCTTATGTGCGACTGGGATTGGCAGAGCAGCTGGCCGCCCAGCTGGGTGCGCCCGCGGTGCATCTGGCGCAGCTGCGTGCGGATAACCTCACCAACGTGGTGCGCACCGCCGCCTAAGGGGAGGAGTCACGCATGCCTCAGGGTCAACCGGCCACCGTTCCCGACGACGGACTGACCACCCGCGTTCGCCGCAACGCTCCACTGCTCGCGGTGCACACCGGAGCGGGCAAGGGCAAGTCGACCGCCGCGTTCGGCATGGCGTTGCGGGCGTGGAATCAGGGCTTTTCGGTTGCGGTGTTCCAATTCGTCAAGAGTGCGAAGTGGAAGGTCGGCGAAGAGGCTGCGTTCAGCCAGTTGGGCCGATTGCACGACGAGCACGGCGTCGGCGGCCCCGTCGAGTGGCACAAGATGGGCGCGGGTTGGTCCTGGTCGCGTAAGCACGGCGACGAGGACGACCACGCGGCCGCCGCGGCCGACGGCTGGGCGGAGATCACCCGTCGGCTGGCCGAGGAACGCCACGACTTCTATGTCCTCGACGAGTTCACCTATCCCCTGAAGTGGGGCTGGGTCGACGTCGACGAGGTGATCGCGGTGCTCACCTCGCGGCCGGGCATCCAGCACGTGGTCATCACCGGCCGCGACGCCCCGCAGGCACTTCTCGACGCCGCCGACCTCGTCACTGAGATGACGAAGGTCAAACACCCGATGGATGCCGGTCGCAAGGGCCAAAAGGGCATCGAGTGGTGACGACACCCCCGCTCGCGCAAGGTCGACGTGAGTAGGGCGACATGAGTGGGTCGACGCCGGCCGTTGTCATCGCCGCCCCTGCTTCGGGCGGCGGAAAGACCACCGTGGCAACCGGTTTGATGGGCGCCCTGCGTCGAGCGGGCCGCACCGTGGCACCGTTCAAGATCGGACCGGACTTCATCGATCCTGGCTACCATGCGCTGGCCGCGCAGCAACCGGGCCGCAACCTGGACCCGGTGCTCGTCGGCGAACAGCTGGTCGGCCCGCTGTACCGACACGGCAGCGCGACGGCCGATATCGCAGTGATCGAAGGTGTGATGGGGCTGTTCGACGGCCGAATTGGAAGGACATTCACAGGGACCGCCGAAGGATCCACCGCGCACGTGGCTGCCCTGTTGGGTGCGCCGGTGATCCTGGTGGTCGACGGCCGAGGTCAGAGCCACAGCGCCGCGGCGCTACTGCACGGCTTCTCGACTTTCGACCCGAAGATCCGCGTTGCCGGCGTCATCCTTAACCGCGTCGGCTCCCCGCGCCACGAGGAGGTGCTGCGGCAGGCCTGCGAGCATGCCGGTCTGCCGGTATTCGGTGCCATTCCGCGCGTCGACGAGTTATCCGTTCCATCAAGGCATCTCGGCCTGGTCACCGCCGTCGAGCACGGCAATGCGGCCCGTGTCGCGGTGGAGGCGATGATCGGACAGGTTGCCCGCCACGTCGACCTGATGGGGATCGCCGAGATCGCGGCATCCCGGGTCGCCGACACACCCTGGGATCCGGCCGCGGCCGCCCCTGTGTCTGGCGGCGTGACCGTGGCACTCGCGGCGGGCAAGGCGTTCAGTTTCGGCTACGCAGAGCATCGCGAACTCCTGCGCGGGGCCGGCGCAGAAGTCGCGGAATTCGACCCGTTGACCGAACCGCTGCCGCCGCAGGCCGACGCCCTTGTGCTGCCCGGCGGCTTCCCCGAAGAGTTCGGTACCGAACTGTCGGGCAATGAAATTGTGCGTCAGCAGATCAAGAGCCTCGCCGCATCCGGTGCGCCTGTGCACGCCGAATGCGCCGGTCTGGCCTATCTGGTCGACGATCTCGACGGCCATCCGATGTGCGCAGTGTTGTCCGGTTCGGCGCATTTCACCGACCGCCTCACATTGGGCTACCGCGATGCGGTCGCAGTTGCCGAATCGTCGCTGTATGCCATCGGCGACCGCACCGTCGGTCACGAGTTTCACCGCAGCACAGTGCGATTCACCGAAGACTATCCGCCGGCCTGGGCGTACAGCGGCCGCCCCGTCGGCCCGACCACCGACGGCGCGGTGAATGCCGGGGTCCACGCGAGCTACCTCCATACCCATCCGGCCGCACACCCGGGCGCCGCCACCCGCTTCGTGGCCGCGGCCCAGGCGCGCTTCTACTCTCGCCGCCGCAACGTCTAGGCTCGCCGGGTGAGCGAGAACGCCTACCTCGTCGGCCTGCGCCTTGATGGCAGGAAGGTCGTCGTCGTCGGTGGCGGCACCGTGACGCAGCGACGGCTACCGCTGCTGGTCGCCAACGGCGCCGATGTACACGTCATTGCCCGCAGTGTGACCCCCGCGGTCGAGGCATTGAGTCAGCAGGAGCGTGGAATCTCCTTGGAACTCAGAGAGTTTCGCGACGGTGATTTGGAAGGTGCCTGGTACGCCATCGCGGCCACCGACGATCCGGCCGTCAACGCCGCCGTCGTCGCCGAGGCTGAGCAGCACCGGATCTTCTGCGTGCGCGCCGACGTGGCGCGCGAAGGTACCGCGGTGACCCCCGCGTCATTCGAGTACGAAGGCCTGTCTGTCGGCGTGCTTGCCGGCGGGGAGCACCGCCGGTCGGCGGCGATCCGCTCGGCGATCCACGAGGCCCTGCAGCAGGGGCTCATCGCTGCCGAGACGCCCGGTGTACTCCCCGGCGGGGTAGCGCTGGTCGGCGGCGGACCCGGCGACCCTGAACTGATCACCGTGCGAGGCAGGCGCATGCTGGCCCACGCCGACGTCGTCGTCGCCGACCGACTGGCGCCGCAGGAACTGCTGGCCGAACTCGGACCGCACGTCGAGGTGATCGACGCCGCGAAGATCCCGTACGGGCGCGCGATGGCCCAGGACGCGATCAACGAGGTGCTCATCGACCGGGCCACGGCGGGCAAGTTCGTCGTGCGGCTCAAAGGTGGCGACCCGTTCGTGTTCGCGCGGGGCTATGAAGAGGTCATCGCGTGCGCTGACGCTGGGATTCCTGTCACAGTTGTGCCGGGTGTGACAAGTGCCATAGCGGTACCCGCGTTGGCGGGCGTTCCGGTTACCCACAGAGGGATCACGCACGAATTTGTGGTGGTCAGCGGCCATGTTGCGCCTGAGCATCCGGAATCGTTAGTGAATTGGAATGCGCTGGCCGCGATGTCCGGAACAATCGTGTTGCTGATGGCCGTCGAGCGCATCGAGCAATTCGCCAAGGTGCTTCGGGAGGGTGGCCGACCTGCGGATACGCCGGTCCTGGTCGTCCAGCACGGCACCACCGCAGCGCAGCGGACCTTGCGAGCCACCCTCGCCGACGCCCCCGAACGCATTCGGGAAGACGGCATTCGGCCGCCCGCGATCATCGTGATCGGCCCCGTGGCGGCCTTCGGCGGGTTAAAGGATTCTTAAGATTACTGTAAGGTAACCCGCTATGACGGCTCTCAATGACGCAGAGCGGGCAGCGATGTACCGCGACGCCGAAGGCGGGGCAAACCGGTCGTTCCCTGTGAACGTGGGCTACCCCGGCAAGGAGCGAAGCGGCAGGTACCCGGCTTGGCTGCCGTCGCGGCGGTTCTTCGCCGCGGTAATCGCCATCGGCGGCATGCAGTTGCTCGCCACCATGGACAGCACAGTCGCCATCGTCGCGCTTCCTAAGATTCAAGACGAACTGAACCTGTCCGACGCGGGTCGCAGCTGGGTCATCACCGCCTACGTGCTGACCTTCGGCGGGCTGATGCTGCTCGGCGGTCGCCTCGGGGACATCATCGGCCGCAAGCGCACGTTCATCGTCGGCGTCGCGCTGTTCACCATCGCCTCGGTCCTGTGCGGGCTCGCGTGGAACGAGACGACCCTGGTCACCGCTCGGCTGCTGCAGGGCGTCGGCGCGGCGATCGCGTCACCTACTGCTCTGGCGCTGATTGCGACCACGTTCCCGAAGGGACCTCCGCGTAACGCCGCGACCGCGATTTTCGCCGCGATGACGGGCATCGGATCGGTCATGGGCCTGATCGTCGGCGGCGCGCTGACCGAGGTGTCGTGGCGTTGGGCGTTCCTGATCAACATCCCGATCGGGCTGCTGATGATCCACCTGGCCCGCAGGACGCTTCGCGAGACCCACCGCGAGCGGCTGAAGCTCGACGCCGCCGGTGCCATCCTGGCCACCCTCGGGTGTACCGCCGCGGTGTTCGCGTTCTCGATGGGGCCCGAACAGGGCTGGGTGTCGTCGGTGACGATCGGTTCGGGGCTGGCTGCCTGCGCGTTCCTGCTGGCCTTCGTCTACGTCGAGCGCACCGCCGAGAACCCGGTGATGCCGTTGGACTTGTTCAAGGACCGCAACCGGGTCGCGACGTTCGCCGCCGTGTTTTTGGCCGGCGGTGTGATGTTCACGCTGACCGTGCTGATCGGGCTCTACGTCCAGGACGTCATGGGCTACAGCGCATTGCGCGCGGGCATCGGCTTCATTCCGTTCGTAATCGCACTTGGCATCGGGCTGGGCGTGTCGTCTGCGCTGGTGTCCAAGTTCCCGCCGCGCGTGCTGGTGATCGCCGGCGGCGTGCTGGTGCTCGCCGCGATGATCTACGGCTCCACGCTGGACGCCAACATCCCGTACTTCCCGAACCTGGTCATTCCGATCACGGTCGGCGGATTCGGCATCGGCATGATCGTCGTCCCGCTGACCGTCTCGGCGATCGCCGGGGTGGGATTCGATCAGATCGGTCCGGTGTCGGCGATCGCGCTCATGCTGCAGAACCTCGGCGGTCCCGTCGTGCTGGCCGTGATCCAGGCGGTCATCACGTCGCGCACGCTGTACCTGGGCGGCACCAGCGGGCCGGTCAAGGACATGAACGCTGCGCAATTGCACGCTCTGGATCAGGGCTATACCTACGGCCTGCTGTGGGTGGCCGCGGTCGCGGTGATCGTCGGCGTCGCTGCGCTGTTCATCGGATACACCGCCGCGCAGGTGGCGCACGCGCAAGAAGTCAAGGACGCGATCGACCAGGGAGAGCTTTAGCTCGACATCTGGCCAGGGAGAGCTTTAGCTCGACATCCGGCCAGGGAGAGCTTTAGCTCGACATCTGGCCAGGGAGAGCTTTAGCTCGACATCCGGCCAGGGAGAGCTTTAGCTCGACATCTGGCCAGGGAGAGCTTTAGCTCGACATCTGGCTGGGAGAGCTCTAGAAGCGACTTCGGCGCGCGCACGCCCGCTGGGCGTCTACGGGCGCGCTGAATCCGTGTCTCGGTAGGCTGGCAAGCCATGTCTGCGGTGGGCGGTTCCTCAGGGTCGGACCGGGTCACCAAACCGCTGTCGTCAACGGTGCTGGGCCCGGCGATCATCGCGATCACCGGCATGCAGCTGATGTCGACGCTCGACGGCACCATCGTCATCGTCGCGCTGCCGCGAATGCAGGCCGACCTCGGCCTATCCGACGCAGGCAAGAGCTGGGTCATCACCGCCTACGTGCTCGCCTTCGGCGGGCTGCTGCTGCTCGGCGGGCGCATCGGCGATGCCATCGGCCACAAACGTGCGTTCCTCTCGGGTGTCGGCGTGTTCACGATCGCGTCGTTGGTGTGCGGCGTGGCCACCGACGGCGTCACGCTCATCGTCGCGCGCACAGTACAGGGCACGGGTGCGGCGATCGCCGCACCGACGGGCCTGGCTCTCATCGCGACGACGTACGCGGTCGGGCAAGCTCGAAACCGCGCCATGGCCGTGTCGGCCGCCATGCAGGGCATCGGGTCGGTCCTGGGGTTGGTGCTCGGCGGCGCCTTGACCGTCATCTCGTGGCGGCTGGCGTTCCTGATCAACATCCCGATCGGGATCGTGATCATCATCGTCGCCGTTCTCAAGATCAACGAGACCCATCATGAACGGCTGAAGCTCGACGTCACCGGCGCCATCCTGGCCACGCTGGGCTGCACGTCGGCGGTACTGGTGTTCACGCAGGGCCCGCCGCGAGGCTGGGTGGACCCGTGGGTGATCGGCGCCGGCGTCGCGTCGGCAGGCTTCTTCCTCGCGTTCCTGATCGTCGAGCGCACTGCCGACCACCCGATCGTGCCGTTCTCGGTGTTCGACAATCGGAACCGGGTGATGACCTTTATCTCCCTGTTCCTTGCGGGCGGCGTCATGTTGACGCTCAGCGTGATGGTCGGCCTGCTCGTGCAGGATGTGCTCGGCTATTCGCCGCTGCGCGCGGGCGTGAGTTTCATCCCGTTTGCTATCGCGTTCGGCATCGGCAGCATCGTGGCGGCCAAGCTCGCACCTCATGTCGCGCCGCGCTGGCTGATCCTCGGCGGCGGGTTGTTCGTGCTCGCCGCCATGCTCTACGGCTCGACGCTGGACCGCGACGTCGCATACCTTCCGGACCTGTTCGGAGTCGTCGTCGTCGGTGGCTTCGGCATCGGCGCGATTGCGGTGATCCTGCCGTTGTGTGCGATCGCCGGGGTGGGACCAAAGGAGATCGGCCCGGTGTCGTCCATCACGCTGATGGTGCAGAACCTCGGCGGTCCGGTGGTGCTGGTCGTGATTCAGGCCGTGCAGACCTCCCGCACGCTGTATCTCGGCGGGACGACGGGTCCGGTGAAGGACATGACACCTGCTCAACTCGACGCCCTCGGGTACGGCTACACCTACTCGTTGCTCTGGGTGGCGGGCGTCGCGGTGATCGTCGGCGTCACGGCGTTTTGGATCGGGTTCTCGGCGCGCCAGATCGCGGCAGCCCAGCACACTCGCGAGGCGGTGGAGGCGGGCGAGCTCTAGGTCAACCGATCAGTAAGGTTGTCGGCTGTGATCACCCGCATGTCCGAGCTGTTCCTGCGCACGCTGCGTGACGACCCCGCCGACGCCGAGGTGGCCAGCCACAAGCTGCTTATCCGGGCCGGCTACGTCCGGCCGATCGGGCCCGGCCTGTACAGCTGGCTGCCGCTGGGGCTTCGGGTGCTACGCAAGATCGAGGCGGTCGTCCGCGGCGAGATGAACGCCATCGGTGGTCAGGAGATCTTGTTCCCCGCGCTGCTGCCCAAGGCGCCCTACGAAGTCACCAATCGATGGACCGAATACGGCGACGGCGTCTTTCGGCTGCAGGACCGCAGGCGCAATGACTACATGCTGGGGCCGACCCACGAAGAGTTCTTCACCATGGCGGTGAAGGGGGAGTACAGCAGCTACAAGGATTTCCCGCTGCTGCTGTTCCAAATCCAGACGAAGTACCGCGACGAGGCGCGACCGCGGGCGGGCATCCTGCGCGGCCGCGAGTTCATCATGAAGGACTCCTACTCGTTCGACGTCGACGACGACGGGTTGCGCGCGCAGTACCAGGCGCACCGCGGGGCCTATCAACGCATCTTCGACACGCTGGGCGTCGATTACGTGATCGTCTCTGCGGTGTCCGGGGCAATGGGTGGCAGTGCGTCAGAGGAGTTCCTGGCCGAAAGCGACATCGGCGAGGACACGTTCGTGCGCTGCGACGAATCCGGCTATGCAGCCAACGTCGAGGCGGTCACGACGGCCGTCCCGGAGTCGCTGCCGATCGATGACCAGTCCGAGGCCAAGGTGTACGACACCCCGGACACCCCGACAATCGCCACGCTCGTCGAGTGGGCCAACTCCGTGCTGGACCGCGAGGTGACCGCCGCGGACACGCTCAAGAACGTGATGCTGAAGACACGCGTACCCGGCGGTGAGTGGGAGCTGCTCGCGATCGGTGTGCCGGGCGACCGGGAGGTCGACGACAAACGGCTGGGCGCCGCGCTGGAACCTGCCGAGTACGCGCTGCTCGACGATGCCGACTTCGCCAAGCACCCATTCCTGGCCAAGGGCTATATCGGCCCGAAAGCGTTGCTGGCCAACAAGGTTCGCTATCTGGTCGACCCGAGGGTGGTCGACGGTACGTCGTGGATCACCGGAGCCGACGAGACGGGTAAGCACGTCGTCGGCCTGGTCGCCGGACGTGACTTCGTCGCCGACGGCACCATCGAGGCCGCCGAGGTCCGCGACGGCGATCCGTCACCCGACGGCGCGGGGCCGCTGGTGTCGGCGCGCGGCATCGAGATCGGGCACATCTTCCAGTTGGGCCGCAAGTACGCCGATGCGTTCGAGGCCGATGTACTCGGCGAGAACGGCAAGCCGGTGCGGCTGACCATGGGGTCCTACGGCATCGGGGTGTCGCGACTGGTCGCGGTGATCGCCGAGCAGCACCGCGACGAGCTGGGGTTGCGCTGGCCGTCGTCGGTGTCGCCGTTCGATGTCCACGTCGTGATCGCCAACAAGGACGACGCTGCCCGCGCCGGTGCGGAGGCGCTGTCCACCGAGCTGGACGGGCGGGGTGTCGAGCTGCTGCTCGATGACCGGAAAGCCTCACCCGGGATCAAGTTCAAGGACGCCGAGTTGCTCGGTGTGCCGTGGATCGTCGTGGTCGGTCGCGGCTGGGCCGACGGCGTCGTCGAGTTGCGCAACCGGTTCACCGGCGAAACCCGGGAGATCCCGGTCGAGAACGCGGCGGCCGACATCGCGACGGCGCTCTAGTTCTAGCGTTCGGCAGCCGAGCAGGACTATTCGGAGCCGCCGGGGAAGGCGACCGTGATCGGAGTCGTGCCCAGAACGCGGCTCCACCGCGCTGCCCTGACCGCGCAATCCGTCAGCGCGCTGACTGCGAACGCCCGCTCCAATTCGTCGGTCGCCTGCTCGACGACGGCTCGCCACGCGACGGCGGCGTCCTCCTCCATCCGCACCGCGAGATTGGCCGCATCCGTGGGGTTGTCGACCTCGATCGGCAACTGGTAGCCGGCCGCGGGCAGCGGGGCGTCCACCGATCGGGCCGCCAGCATCGCCAACGCCTCCTCGCGCCGTTTGCGATGCTGGGTCATCGATGACGACACCAGGTAATTCGTGTCGGGGACCGTATGCGCCGACACGATCCCATATCCGTAGATCGACGCCTGCGCGGTCGCGATCGCGTCGAACAGGGCGGCGTCGGCGGCATTCGGCGGCCGCGAGGGGCTGGTCGGTTCGGCGGCCCGCGACGACGTCGTCGTGGTGGGTGTCGGTTCGGGGGACGTCATTGCGGTTTCTCCGGCGGGACCAGTGCGACGGTGTACGCCGCGGTGCAGGCCGCGGCGATCGAGCCGAGCAGGCCCGCGCGGTATCCCGACATTTTGGCGGCCAGTTCGGTCGCGCTGTCCGCTGACTGACGCAGCGCGGCGATGACGTCTTTCACAGTCGGAGGCTCGACGGGCGCGGCCGTGGTGCTGGTCGGGGTCGCGGTGGGCGCGTCCGCTCCGCGCATCCTGACAAGTTCGTCAGACAGGGCCTGAGCGTGTGCTGACCGCTCGGACGCAACCGCGTTGAGCGCCTCTACAGTCGCGCCACGCTCGGCGGCCGCTGCATCGGTCGCCAGCTGACCGTCGAAGCGGGCCCGCTCGAGTTGCGCGGCCAGCTCGTCGACTTCCGGCGGCGGTGACGACGAGCCACAGGCGGCTACAGATACGCCTAGCAGCGCCAACGTCGCCGCCCCAACCAGGACTCGCCGCCTGCTGACGGTCGGGTTGGGGCTCGGCACGTGCAACATCTTGCCATTGCGGAGACCCTCGAGTGCCACCGCGCTTTTGCCGTTACTGCGGCGGCGCTGGCGTATCGTTGACAGGCGGTTCCAGTGTCGGTTGCCATTGGTTCCAGGGCACGCCGAACCAGTGTCGGAGACAATTCAAGATGAGGAGCTCGCCGTGACGGAGCGGTCTGCGGGATTACCTTCGCAGAAACAGGTCGTCGAGCTACTTGATGGTGAGTTCGCACGCGCAGGCTATGAGATCGAAGACGTGGTCATTGACGCGGCCGCTCGCCCGCCGCGCATCACGGTGGTCGCCGACGGTGACAATGGACTTGATCTGGATTCGGCCGCCGCACTGGCCCGGTCCGCATCCGAACTTCTGGACGGTGTCGACGACAAGGCCGCGCCGTATGTCCTCGAGGTCACCTCGCCGGGAGTGGACCGGCCGCTGACCACAGAAAAGCATTTCCGGCGCGCCCGCGGTCGCAAGGTCGAGCTGACGTTGTCCGACGGCACCCAATTGACTGGCCGGCTGGGTGAAACCAGCGGCGGCGCCGTGCGATTGGTAGTGCGCGAACGGCGCGGTGCCGATCTATCGGTGCGCGAGCTGCCGATGGAAAGCATCACCAAAGCAGTTGTACAGGTTGAGTTTTCACCTCCGAACAAACGCGAGCTGGAGCTGGCCGGCCTATCTGGGAAGGGGGATCCGCGGTGAACATCGACATGGCGGCATTGCACGCGATCGAGGCTGACAAGGGAATTTCCGTCGACGTCGTCGTCGAAACAATCAAGTCAGCACTGCTGACTGCGTACCGACATACCGAGGGGCACGAGGCGGACGCATGCATCGAGATCGACCGCAAGACCGGCATGGTTCAGGTGCTGGCGCGCGAAACCGATGAGGATGGCAACGTCATCTCCGAATGGGATGACACGCCAGAGGGTTTCGGCCGCATCGCGGCGACCACCGCGCGTCAGGTGATCCTGCAGCGGTTGCGCGATGCCGAGAACGAGAAGAACTACGGCGAGTTCTCGGCCCGCGAAGGCGACATCGTCGGCGGTGTCATCCAGCGCGATGCTCGGGCCAACGCCCGCGGCTTGGTTGTCGTCCGAATGGGCAGTGAGACCAAGGGATCCGAGGGTGTCATTCCGTCGGCCGAGCAGGTGCCGGGGGAGCGCTACGAACATGGCGACCGGCTGCGTTGTTACGTCGTCGGGGTCAGCCGCGGCGCGCGCGAGCCGTTGATCACGTTGTCGCGCACCCACCCCAACCTCGTGCGCAAGCTGTTCTCACTCGAGGTTCCCGAGATTGCCGAAGGGTCGGTGGAGATCGTGGCGGTCGCACGTGAAGCCGGCCACCGTTCGAAAATCGCGGTGGCGTCAAAGGTGTCGGGGCTCAACGCCAAGGGCGCCTGCATCGGGCCCATGGGCCAGCGTGTGCGCAATGTGATGAGCGAACTGTCCGGCGAGAAGATCGACATCATCGACTTCGACCCCGATCCGGCGAAGTTCGTCGCCAACGCCCTTTCGCCGGCCAAGGTGGTGTCGGTGAGCGTCATCGACGAGGTCGCCCGCGCCGCTCGCGTCGTCGTCCCGGATTTCCAGCTGTCGCTTGCGATCGGTAAGGAGGGGCAAAACGCCCGGCTCGCCGCCCGGTTGACCGGCTGGCGCATCGACATTCGCAGTGATGCGGAGGCCGTACCGACCGGGTGATCCGTCGACAGTGCCGGTCATTTAGGCGCAACGACCAGGTATGGCTAGACTGAACCGTGATCCAGCGCGAGACTTCGGCTGCTGAGGCTCGATTCGCGACAGACGTCCCTAAAGGACCTGTCCGTACGTGCGTCGGCTGCCGAAAGCGAGAGCTGGCCGTCGAACTGCTTCGTGTGGTCGCTGCGGACGGCGGGAATGGCCAGAGCGCCGTGACCGTTGACACCGCCAGAAAACTGCCGGGGCGGGGTGCCTGGTTGCATCTCGATCCGCAGTGTCTAGACGCAGCAATTCGACGGCAAGCATTCGTCCGAGCGTTGCGGATCACCGGTTCACCGGACACCACCGCGGTGGTCGAGCACTTGAGCGCTGTTAGAGGCGCTCAAGGGCCCGCACACCGAGGCAACAAGACAGGTAGCGAAGAACATGAGCACACCGTGAAGTCTCGATGACCATGCGTCATAGCTAACCCGAGGCGCGGCGCCAACCACCGCTGCCGCCTCCTAGACAGGAGTTGTAGTGGCAGGTAAGGCCCGTGTACACGAGTTGGCTAAAGAGCTCGGTGTCACCAGTAAAGAAGTTCTCGCCCGTCTGAGCGATCAGGGTGAATTCGTCAAATCCGCGTCCTCCACTGTGGAGGCCCCCGTTGCGCGCCGGTTGCGTGAAGCCTTCGGCGGCGCCAAGCCGGCCGCCGACAAGGTCACGAGCGCCGCCAATGGATCTCCGGCTGGATCTCCGGCTGGATCTCCGGCTGGATCTCCGGCCAAGCCGGCCGAGCCGGCCGCAAAAGCACCGGCCAAGCCGGCCGCACCCAAGCCGGCAGCGCCTGTAGAGGCTGCGGCCCCCGCGCCGCCTCCTGCGGCGGCTGCGGCCCCTGCGGCTCCGCCTGCGGCGCCCGCCGCACCCCCGGAGCAGCCCGCCGCCTCTCCTGGCGCTACGCCTGGTCCGCGACCGGGCCCGGCACCGAAGCCCGCGGCGCGCGCACCACGCGTCGGCAACAATCCTTTCTCGTCCCAGACGCCGGTCGAGCGGCCGGCGCCGCGTCCGCAGGCTCCTCGTCCTGGCGCCCCTCGGCCCGGAGCTCCGCGCCCCGGCATGTCGCCGGGCAATATGCCTCCGCGTCCGGCAGGCGCACGGCCCGGTGCCGCCGGCGCCGGTCGTCCCGGAGGAGCTCGTCCAGGTCCCGGTGGCCGTGGTCCCGGTGGCGGCGGCGGTGGCGGACGTCCCGGCGGTCCCGGTGGCGGCGGCGGTGGCGGTAACTACCGCGGCGGTGGCGCCGGCGGTGGTGGCGGCGCCGCACCAGCAGCTGGCGGCGGCGGTTATCGCGGTCGGCCCGGTGGTGGCGGTCGTCCCGGCCAGCGCGGTGGCGCGGCGGGTGCCTTCGGTCGTCCCGGTGGTGCGCCCAAGCGGGGACGCAAGTCGAAGCGGGCGAAACGCGCCGAATACGAGAACATGCAGGCGCCCGTCGTCGGCGGCGTGCGGCTGCCGCACGGCAATGGCGAGGTCATTCGCTTGGCCCGCGGCGCATCGCTGGTGGATTTCGCCGAGAAGATCGATGCGAACCCGGCAGCCCTGGTGCAGGCGCTGTTCAACCTCGGTGAGATGGTCACCGCTACGCAGTCGGTAGACGACTCGACGCTCGAACTGCTCGGCGGCGAGATGAACTACGTCGTGCAGGTCGTGTCCCCCGAGGACGAGGACCGCGAACTGCTCCAGTCGTTCGACCTCACCTACGGCGAGGACGAGGGCGGCGAGGACGATCTCGAGTTCCGGCCGCCGGTGGTCACCGTCATGGGGCACGTCGACCACGGCAAGACCCGACTGCTCGACACCATCCGTAACGCCAGCGTGCGTGAGGGCGAGGCCGGTGGCATCACCCAGCACATCGGCGCCTACCAGGTGGCCGTCGAGCACGACGGCAGCGAGCGGCCGATCACCTTCATCGACACCCCGGGCCACGAGGCGTTCACCGCCATGCGTGCCCGTGGTGCGAAGGCCACCGACATCGCGATCCTCGTGGTCGCGGCCGATGACGGCGTCATGCCGCAGACGGTTGAGGCCATCAACCACGCGCAGGCGGCCGACGTGCCGATTGTGGTGGCGGTCAACAAGATCGACAAGGAGGGCGCCGACCCGTCCAAGATCCGGGCGCAGCTCACCGAGTACAACCTGGTGGCGGAGGACTTCGGTGGCGACACCATGTTCGTCGACATCTCGGCCAAGCAGGGCACCAATATCCAGGCGCTGCTCGAGGCGGTGCTGCTGACGGCGGACGCCGCACTCGACCTGCGGGCGAACCCCGACATGGAAGCCCAGGGTGTGGCCATCGAAGCGCACCTGGACCGCGGTCGTGGACCCGTTGCCACCGTGCTCATCCAGCGTGGCACGCTGCGCGTCGGTGACTCGATCGTGGCCGGCGACGCCTATGGTCGCGTCCGTCGCATGGTCGACGAGCACGGCGAGGACGTCGAAGAGGCACTGCCGTCGCGCCCGGTGCAGGTCATCGGATTCACGTCGGTGCCAGGAGCCGGTGACAACCTGCTCGTCGTCGACGAAGACCGCATCGCTCGGCAGATTGCCGACCGGCGCAGCGCGCGCAAGCGCAACGCACTGGCCGCGCGCACGCGCAAGCGGATCAGCCTGGACGATCTCGACGCGGCGTTGAAGGAGACTTCACAGCTGAACTTGATCCTCAAGGGCGACAACTCCGGCACCGTCGAGGCGCTGGAAGAGGCCCTGCTGGGTATCGAGATCGACGACGAGGTCGAACTGCGTGTCATCGACCGCGGCGTCGGCGGTGTCACCGAGACCAACGTCAACCTGGCGTCGGCTTCGGACGCGATCATCATCGGCTTCAACGTCCGCGCCGAGGGCAAGGCCACCGAGCTGGCCAACCGCGAAGGCGTGGACATCCGGTACTACTCGGTGATCTACCAGGCCATCGACGAGATCCAGAGCGCGCTCAAGGGCATGCTCAAGCCGGTCTACGAGGAGAAGGAACTCGGCCGCGCCGAGATCCGCGCGATCTTCCGCTCGTCGAAGGTCGGCAACATCGCCGGCTGCCTGGTCACCTCCGGTCTCATCCGCCGCAACGCGAAGGCACGCTTGCTCCGCGACAACGTGGTGGTGGCCGAGACTGTCACGATCTCCTCGCTGAAGCGGGAGAAGGACGACGTCACCGAGGTGCGCGACGGCTACGAGTGTGGTCTGACACTGACGTACTCCGACATCAAGGAAGGCGATGTCATCGAGGCGTACGAGCTTGTCGAAAAAGAGCGTGTGTAGGCGCGTGGCAGCGACGAGCCCCTCGGGCGAAGAGCAGACGGTCCGGCATGCCTGATCCGGCACGGGCACGGCGACTGGCCAAGCGCATCGCGACCATCGTCGCCTCGGCGATCGAGTTCGAAATCAAGGACCCGCGGCTGACCGGATTGACGATCACCGACGCCAAAGTCACCGGCGACCTGCACGACGCGACGCTGTTCTACACGGTGTTCGGTCGCAGTCTTGACGAAGAGCCCGACTACGCCGGGGCTGCGGCTGCGCTTGACAGCGCCAAGGGTGTGCTGCGTACGCGGGTGGGTGCCGCGCTCGGTGTGCGATTCACTCCGACGCTGGCGTTCGAACGTGACATGGTCCCGGACGTGGCAGACCGGATGGAGGAGCTCCTCGCTCGGGCGAAGGCCGCGGATGAGGATTTGGCGAGAGTTCGTGAAGGTGCGCAGCACGCCGGCGATTCCGACCCGTACCGTATAGACGGGGCGCAGGCAACGGAAACATTCGCGGGGGACCGAGACGACGAGTTCGATGCTGAGGACACCGGTGACCGCGATCGACAAAGCGACTGACGCCGCAATAGGAAGCGCAGTGGGCCATCGTGTCGACGCCCGTGCCGCCGCCGACCTGCTGTCCGCCGCGCAAAACGTCAGCGTCGTCTGCCATGTCTTTCCCGACGCCGACACACTCGGCTCCGGACTGGCGCTGGCACAGGTACTCGACAATGCCGGCAAGGGCGTTCAGGTCAGCTTCGCGGCACCCGCGAACCTGCCCGAATCGCTTCAGTCGCTGCCAGGCGCACACCTGCTCGTCACGCCCGACGAGATCCGCCGCGACGCCGATCTGGTGGTGACCGTCGACATTCCCGGCATCAACCGGCTGGGGGCGTTGCGCGAGCTTGCCGGCCCCGACCGTGAGGTGTTGGTCATCGACCACCACGCCTCCAACCAGCTGTTCGGCACCGCCAACTTCGTCGACCCGTCGGCCGACTCCACCACGATGCTGGTGGCCGAACTCCTCGACGCCTGGGGCAAGCCGATCGATCTCGGCGTCGCGCACTGTCTGTACGCCGGGCTGACCACCGATACGGGTTCGTTCCGCTGGGCCAGCGCACGGGCGCACCGGCTGGCCGGCCGGCTTGTCGACCTCGGCGTCGACAACGCGTCGATCAGCCGCGCGCTGCTGGACAGCCACCCGTTCGCGTGGCTGCCGATGCTGTCGCGCGTGCTGGCCTCGGCGCAGCTACTGCCCGACGCCACGGACGGTCGTGGTCTGGTGTATGCCGTTGTGGGACACCAGGAATGGAAGAACGCACGGCCGGAGGAAGTCGAGAGCATCGTCGACATCGTGCGGACCACCCAACAGGCCGAGGTGGCGGCGGTCTTCAAGGAGATCGAGCCCGGGCACTGGTCGGTGTCAATGCGCTCGAAGTCATACGACCTGGCCACCGTTGCCAGCGGATTCGGCGGGGGCGGGCACCTGCTCGCGGCCGGCTACTCAGCCACCGGGTCTGCTGACGACGTCGTTGCGGCGCTTCGCGAGGCTCTCCGCTGACTCCGTCCCCGTGCGCCTTCACCAGCCGGCACCTTGCCTGAACCGGCCGAAGGCTCAGCGGCACCGACCGCAACCGGCCGCCGCATCGCCGGGCTGGCGTTACCCGCGCTCGGGGTGCTGGCCGCGGAGCCGATTTATCTACTCTTCGATATCGCCATCGTCGGGCGGCTGGGTGCTCTGCCGCTGGCGGGCCTGGCGATCGGCGGGCTGATCCTGGCCACCCTCAGCTCGCAGATGACGTTCCTGTCCTACGGCACCACCGCCCGGTCGGCGCGGTTCTTCGGGGCGGGCGATCGCCGGGCGGCGGTCGGCGAGGGCCTCCAGGCCACTTGGCTGGCGCTGGGTTTGGGCGCGCTGATCGTCGCGGTCGTGCAGGCCGCGGCCGTCCCGGTGGTGTCCGCGCTCGCTGGCGCTTCTGAGGGCGGCGAGATCGCCGACGAGGCGTTGCCGTGGGTGCGGATCGCGATCTTCGGAGTGCCCGCAATTCTGATCTCGGCGGCGGGCAACGGCTGGATGCGCGGCGTGCAGGACACCGTGCGCCCGCTGCGCTATGTCGTCACGGGCTTCGCCCTGTCGGCGGTGCTCTGCCCGCTGCTGGTGTACGGCTGGCTGGGTATGCCACGGCTTGGGCTGGAGGGGTCGGCCGTTGCGAACCTCGTCGGGCAGTGGCTCGCCGCGGTGCTTTTCCTGCGCGCGTTGTTCGTTGAGCGGGTGTCGTGGCGGATCGAGCCGACGGTGCTGCGCGAGCAGGTCGTGCTGGGCCGCGATCTCTTGTTGCGTACCTTGGCGTTTCAAGCCTGCTTCGTCTCGGCGGGCGCTGTCGCTGCCCGCTTCGGCGCTGCCGCGGTCGCAGCGCATCAGGTGGTGCTGCAACTGTGGAATTTCCTCGCCCTGGTGCTGGACTCGCTGGCCATCGCTGCGCAGTCGTTGGTGGGTGCCGCGCTGGGCGCGGGCCACCTGGCCCACGCGAAGTCGGTGGCATGGCGAGTCACCATTTTCTCGACGCTGGCCTCCGCCATGCTGGCAGGCGTGTTCGCGGTTGGCGCTTCGGTAATCCCGAGCGTGTTCACCGACGACCGTTCGGTGCTCGACGCCATCGGCATCCCGTGGTGGTTCATGGTCGCTCAACTGCCCGTCGCCGGAATCGTTTTCGCGCTCGACGGGGTGCTTCTGGGCGCCGGTGACGCCAAGTTCATGCGCAACGCCACGTTGATCAGCGCGCTGGTGGGGTTCCTGCCGCTGATCTGGCTGTCGTTGGGATACGGCTGGGGCCTGCTCGGCATCTGGGCCGGATTGTCGACGTTCATGGTGTTGCGGCTGGTGTTCGTCGGCTGGCGGGCGGTTTCCGGTCGTTGGCTCATTCCGGGGACTGGCTAGTGTGGGCGCCATGAGAGCGCTTGCGTTCGGTTTTGCCGTCCTAGCATCGGCAAGCCTCGTCGTGGCGCCGCCATCGACGGCGGAGCCGACCGTTGGCACCGCTGTCTACGTGCAGATCCGCCAGTCGTTCGCAGTGGTCGACGACGCCGACCAATGCGTCGGGACGTTAGCGCTTGGACCTGTTCGCCGAGGATCGTCGGTGGTTCTCTCCGAGGGCGCGACGGTGGCCGACACCCGCAAAGTTGCCGTCGGTCAGTTCTTCCGCTCGAGGCTCACCGACGGTGTCTGCGAGGCGCTCTACATCACGAGCGCCCCCGTCATGCCTGCGTTCAATGTCCAGTTCGCCGGTCCCGGCGGCGAGCTGGGTCCGACGTTCGGCCCGACCCCGTCTGAGCCCGTCACGTATCAGCCGGGCATCGAGCAGGTGGTCCGTGTCGACATCGAGGCCCAACCCAGCCCGTGAGGCGATTTCGGTGCCCGCACAGTCGCCACCCGGCTGTGTGCGCACCGAAATCGCATTTACGTGGCGACGCGTGCGATGACGGCCCAGCCGAACTCGTTCGTGCGCACATCCACAGCGGTGAAACCCGCTGCCTCCAGCCGCGACGGCAGTGTCGACGGGTCGACCGGGTTGTAGGTGTCGCCTTCGTGGTGCGCCTCGAGCTCGTCGCTGGCCAGACTGTCGCTGGCCACCAGCGGCGCGCCTGGGCGGAGCACGCGGGCCACCTCCGCGAACAGTCGGTCCTGCAGCTCGACGGTCGGAACGTGATGCAGCATCGTGAAACATGCTGCGCCGGTGAAGCGGTCGTCCTCATACGTCAGCGCCGTCGCATCACCGCGCACGATCTGAACGCTGGCCACCTCGGCGAAGCGATCGACCAGCATGGCGGCAAGGTCTTCGTCGATCTCGACTGACGTCAGCCGCGGCACCGACTCGCTCAGCACATCGGTGGTGGCCCCGTACCCGGGCCCGACCTCCAAAACGTCGTCGCCGAGGTCCGTTTGGCCCAACGCCCACGGCAAGATGACCTCGCGGATCATCTGGCGCCACTCGTCGCTGCCGCAGCGCTCGTGCGCCTCGTTCACCGGACCTGCGCCCGTCCGCGCTCGAACACTGCGGCGCGGTTGGCGGCGATGTCGTCGCCGCTGGCCGAGCGCATCCAGTCAAGGGCCGACTCGGCCTCGATCGTTAGCCCTTCTGCGGTGCCGGCATCGTCGATGCGGTGATACGACGCCAGCAGCGCGCGTACCGCTTTCTGGTTGTTGCCGACGATCGACGCCGCCACCCGCCGCGCCGTGGGCATCAGTTCGTCGTGAGGCACGACCTCGGTGACCAGCCCCGCCCTACGGAGTGCAGTGGGCGTCGTGCACGCTGTACGTCAGCGGGGTTCGAGTGATGTACGACTTCGCTGACCGCGGCGACGGCACCGATGTCTCGTGTGTGTGGAGGGTCGGATGAGTCCTGTAGCGCAGTGGTTCTCACCACTCACCGAGTATCTCGATCGCTGCGATCAGGTGGGCTGGGATGGGAAGAAGCGCTGGTATCAGCGCGAGTGGATTGACCACTACACCAAAAATCTGCGTGTGATCGTCGGCGACGTGTTCGCAGAAGCAGAAATTGAATGCGGCGACTACATCGGCCCCAAGATCGCGGTGGATCTGAGCTTGGTCGATCGCACCGGACAGTTCGATCCTTTCTTCGACGGCCAGCACTGGCACGCTCAGTTCGAGGACCACAGCTTCGGTATCACTATCTGGCGCTGGGGTATCTACGTCGCTGTCCGCGGTCGGCGGATCCCGAGGTCGTTATGACTACGCTGAGAGAGCGCAAACACCAACTTCTGGACGAGACCATGTCCATCGATGTTGACGCCGCGGAGCAGGCCATGCCCCATGAGAGGGCGGCCGAATTCGATTACCGCCGCCGCGTGGTCGACGACATCGAAGAGATGCTCGTGAAGGACGGTGCCTTCCACACCGAGGTGTGGGTGGTCGACGAAGAGGGCAGTCCCACACACCGCGTGCCCGACGTCGAAAGCCATTACGAATCCAGAAAACTACGTCTGATGGCCGAAGCTATCGCGGACTACGTGATCTCGTGAAAGTCGTCGACGAAGCCATCTGGCAGTTGCAGTGCGCCGAGCTGGAGGCAGAGGGCGAGGTCGGACAGTCCTTCCGTCAGTTCGTGGAGACATGGGTCGACCTGGCTGATGAGATGATGTGGGAGGGCACCGGTGGACAGTCCGAGCCCCAGCCCAATATCTCTGCGGCCGAAGCCATCCGAGAAGCCATCGGTCTTGCCGAATATCAGTTGGGTCGAGGCCGGGTAGACATCGGTTCCATCGGCTCGATGCTGGTGGCGATCGCAACCTACTGGGAGCACGGTCTGGCCATGATGAAGGACTTCACGCCCATCGAGACCCGGCTGGTTCAGGACTCGCTGACCATGAAGATCATGGCAATGCAGCAGGGGGCCGCAGAGTCCGGCGACGAGCCACCGGACACGACGTGAGAACCGTTTTCATTTACGGTCATCCACAGCCGGGCTACTATCCGCCCATGACCGGAAATCAGAGAGCCACCACCATCGTTGTCGCAGTTCTGGCTGTTATTTTGTCAGCAGGGATATGGATCTGGTACGTCAATCGACCCGATCCCTCCGAGCGAGCGTTCCTGGCCGACAACAGAGTTGCCGGGGTCTATCAGGACGACAGCGCCGCACTGTCGCAGGCACAACACATCTGCGCCGAGCTGAAACCCATCGCCAGCCAACCGTCCCTCTACAACACCACCCACCTCGGCATCGCCTGGGAGATGGCGGGCCCCACAAGAAGCTCGACGACCATCGATACCGAATGGGAGAACAGAGTGGATCGCGCCGAGGGATTCATTGACGCCGCGGTCGACCACCTCTGTCAGACAAGGAGTTCCGGATGAGTGATGAAGACGCAGAGGTATTGGAAACGGAACTGACGCTTCACTTTGCGGCGACAGTGGCAGTGACCACTACCGCCAGTGGGTGGAACGACTGGATCAAACCCGGTGCCAGCTTTTCCCGAAAATGGAAGGGCACACCGACCGGTGAGCAGATCCTGTATGCCACCCAGGACATCCAGTGCAACATCCTGGCCCGCAGGGCGTCGGTGGCCGAGAGGTAGTCGCCGGTCATGCTCATCCGGCGGGCCATACCGACACCGACCTTCTGCGGTAGCCGCACCGACAAGCCCCAGGTTGGCAGCAGACCGACGCGGGCGTGGGTGTCGGCGAACCGGGCGTTCTCGGAGGCGATCAGGATGTCGCAGTACAGCGCCAGCTCCAGTCCGCCGGTCACCGCGGCGCCGTTGATCGCACCGATCACCGGCTTGGTCATCGCCGGCCACTTCGGCGAGATATCGGGCAACTCCGTGGAGTCGCCGAGTTCCTTGAGGTCCAGCCCCGCGCAAAACACCGGATCGGTGCCGGTGAAGATGACGACGTCGACGTCATCGGCGCTCTCCGCCTCGCGCAGCGCCGCAAAGAACTGCGTGCGAAGCGCCGACGACAGGGCATTGCGGGCCTGTGGGCGATTCAGCGTCAGCGTCCGAACCCGATCCGCGGTGTCGATCAGCAGTACATGCTCGTTCGTCATGGCCTCAACCTATCGTGGGGGCATGTGTCGAAACATCACCGAGCTACGCGGCCTGGAGCCGGCGGCCACCGCAGAGGAAATCGAGGCCGCCTCGCGTCAGTACGTCCGCAAGGTCAGCGGCATCACGCGGCCGTCGGGCACCAACGTCGAGGCCTTCGAGGAGGCGGTCACCGAGGTCACCGCGATCACCACCCGGCTGCTGGCTGACCTGGCGCCTCGTCGGCAGCCACCGAAAACCGTTCCGCCGCTGCGGCGTCCCGAGGTGCGGGCGCGCCTCGACGCCGCAGTCAACTAGCCACCCCATGACGGCGACCCTCACCCAGCCCGCACTGAAAGAGTGGGGCGCGGCGGTACACGGCCTGCTGCACGGCAGTCAGACCGTGCTGCTGCGCAAGGGCGGCATCCACGAAAAGCGGTTCGCGCTCACGGCGTCTCGCTTCCTGCTCTTCCCCACGGTCGCCCACAGCCACACCGAGCGAGTGAGGCCCGAACACGCCGATCTGCTCGACGCCGCCGCGGCCGACAGCACCGACGACGAGGTCATCGTGCGGGCCGGCGCCAAGGTCGTTGCCGCCATCGAGGTCAGCCGGCCCGAGCGCCTGGACGAGATCGAATCACTACACATCTGGACTGCCGAGTCGGTCCGGGCCGACCGGCTGGACTTCCGGCCCAAGCATCGCCTCACCGTGTTGGTGGTGCAGGCCAGTCCGCTGCAGGAGCCGGTGCGGCTGGCGCGTATCCCCGATTACGCGGGCTGTAAAAGCTGGGTGCCACTACAGATCGATCCGGACTGGGCGCCACCGGTGTACTCCGATGAGGCGCTCGTCGAGATCGCCCAGCGGGTGCGCCGCTCAGTGGCCTGACGGCGGTTCTAGGCCTGCGGGCAGCACGAGCCGCGACACTCCACCGTCGCCGAGGTGCACCGTGTGCGTCGACACCATGAGCTCGCGGCCGCTGACCAACGACTCGCTGGTGCCCAGGTTGCGCACGAACCGCGGATGCGAGCCACCGGCGATCAAGACCCGGATGCGCGATCCGGCGCGGAACCGGTGCGCGGTCGCGTCCAGCTCAATCCGGACGCTGTCAGAACCTTCCGACCTCGCCGAACCTGGTGTGCTGCGAACATATCCGTCGCTCACGTTGCGGGAGACGCCCTTGGCGTCCACTTCGCTCACGCGTACGAACAGGTCGTGGTACGGATTGTCGCAGGAATGCGACAGCTCGATCACCGGTGTCCCGACGACATACAGATCTGCCGGTAGCCGGTCGCCGGTGAAGCACAGCACGTCGGGCCGTTCGGCGAGTTTGGCGTCCCTGCGGTAGCCGCCCTCCGGTGCGAGCAGTCGGCCGCCGATCGTGGGGGTCGGATCCACGGGGTTGTACGTGAATCGGCTGGGGGGAGCGGTGTCCGGCGGCGCCGCATCGCCGAGTCGGCCGGTGGGTTGGAGGTAGAGCAGCCGTTCGGGCATCGCCGGCGGCCACTCGGGCAGGTCCACCCAGCCCTTCCCGTTCATCTCGACACGGACCGGACTGCGCGTCGTGCCTCTGCCGCCGAGGTGGGCGTCCAGCCAATCGAGCGATTCACGGGTCGCCGTAGCTGCGCCCTTGTACATGATCTGTGTGTGGGTCCAGGAACCGACGGTCATGGCGACGTCGACCCCGCGGCGCTTCAGTGCGTCGTACTGCGTGAGCGTCTGATCCAGGAACACGTCTTGCCAGCCACCGATCAGCAACACTGGAATGTCGGCGCGTTTCAACGCATCCCAGGCATTCCTCTGCGCCCAGAACGGGTCGGTCGCCTCGGGATGGTCGAGCCAGTCCTCCCACCACGCCGCACCGCCGGCGCCCAGCAGCGCTCGTCCCGCCTCTCCTGCGGGTAATCCGCTTGTCGCGCGCGCCAGCGCACGCCGCGCGCGTGCCTGCCTGAGCACCGTGCGCAGCCTCGGATCCTCCTGGTGGGAAACCAGGTCGCTCCAGCCGAGAAAGTCGTTCAGCCCGAATGAGCCGGTACCCCAACGAGGGCCACTGGGATCGTGGACGCCCACCGTGATGACGGCGGCCTTCATCTCGGGCGGCGGGTCCGCGAGGAGGGCCCACTGGGTGAAGCCCAGATACGAGAGGCCGATGGTGGCGAACGAACCCGTGAACCACGGCTGATGACGCAGCCACTCGACGGTGTCTGCTCCGTCGGCCTTCTCGTTGACCATCGGTTCGAAGTTGCCCGCGGAGCCGAATGTGCCCCGCACGCTTTGGAACACGACGTGATAACCGCGCGCGGCGTACAGGCTGGCGTACATCGTGGAGAACGGAAAGCCCCGACCGTACGGGCAGCGGACCAACAGCGTTCCTGCCGGGGTGGCGGTAGTCGGCTCGTAGTGGTCGGCGAGCAACTCGACACCATCGCGCATCGGTACCTGCACGCGCCGATGCACGGTGTACTCGGTGGTCGGCGGCGGTAGGTGCAGCAGTCGGGTCAGCGTCCGCTCGGTGAATGCCTTGAACTTGCCACCCGTGGGTGATGCGGTGGCGGGATCGGAAACCGCGGTCATTCCACAAAGGCTACGCAGGGGGTGGGTCGTCGTCCTCGATTGCGGTAACGACCTTTGCCATCAGCCAGCCGATTGCGCGGGTTGCGTCTGTCCCGTCCATATCCCATTCTCCGACCAGTCGCTCGTAGCTGGGCACATTCCACAGCACGTCGAGAAGGCCCGCCGTCACCTGCTGTTCGTCGGCCGACCACGCGGGCGCCGCCGCCGACACCGCGCGCATGAGCGCCTCGCGCCTGCGCACGTCGACGCCGACGAACGTCGGGTCCTGCGGCGTCTGAACGGATTTGCGCACCGCAAACCTTTGCAGCGAGGCGAATACCCGGCCGGTGACGTCACCGATGTTGGTCAGGTCGACATCCTCATACGAGAGACCCGCCTCGGACTCCAGGCGTTGCATGACCGCGTCGTGCAGGTGCCGCTCGGTGGGGAAATGCCGGTAGACGGTCCGCTCACCGACGCCCGCGCGTTCCGCCACGGCCTTGAACGTGAGATCCCGCCAATTCCAGGAGTCGAAGTCGTGCACCAACTCGCTGCCCGCCGCGACGATGCGCTGCCGCGTTTGCGCCGCCTTCTCCTGACGCGCGCGGTTGTCGTAGGTGCGTCGGCTCGCTATTGACGACTCGCTCATAATAATGACAGTGTACTGTCACCAATTGGGCTTGGGAGGTGCACCGTGGCATCACCGGATGAATTGATGGCCGCCGCAGTCCGGCGCACCGGGCTCGACGACTTCGGCGACGACACCTTCCGTGAGGGCCTGGAGATCCTGCTGCGCGCCCTGGAGGCCGAGGCCCGATTGAATGCGCGCGGTGAACGGTTCGTCTATGACCGCCTCGGGCTGCATCTGTGCCAGCGCTTGCAGGTGGAGCACTGGTATCGCCGTCATCCCGAGATCGACGACGAGCCGATCGCGGCGCCGTTGTTCGGGCTCGGTCTGCCCCGCACCGGTTCGACCGCGCTGTCTTTCCTGCTGGCCCGCGATCCGCACATCCGCTACCTACGCAGCTGG
Source organism: Mycolicibacterium tusciae JS617 (assembly GCF_000243415.2). Next base: position 1,722,576 of record NZ_KI912270.1, on the reverse strand, counting down.
GAGTCAACCCGGCCGTGTCCGCCGCCGTCGACGGTGAGTGGAGACGATCCGAGGATCCCGCCGGATCAACGCCCGGTCGTCGTCGGCACCAGACATCACGTGCCCAACGACATCGCGGGCCCGATGGAATGCCTTGACCTGATGGCGCTCGACTTCAAGTCGCAGATGTTTCAGGCGTTCGCGCAGATTCCGTCGTACTCCGATTGGCTGTTGGAGCGTGCCGATTTCACCTCCACCTACCTCTACGAGCGGCGCGTCCTGAAGCTGTTGCAGTGGGGTGAGCCGAGGCGGCCGTGGCGGCTGAAGTCACCGGCCCACGTGATCTGCATCGATTATCTCGACCGGGTGTTCCCCGATGCGCGTTTCGTGATGACGCACCGCGACCCGACCGACGTGATGCTTTCAGTCGCCGACGTATACGCCGACATCGTCGGAGGATTCAGTGATGAGGTCGACCGCTCCTATCTCGGTGAGCTGAACGTCAAGCAGTGGTCGACGGGGATGGACCGCGTGCTGAAGTTCCGCACGGGTGGTGCCGATGATCGCTTCTACGACATCGACTTTCGCGCCATGACCGACGATCCGATCGGCGAAGTGCGTCGGCTGTACGGCTGGCTCGGTGAACCCGTGACCGAGGAGTTCGAGGACGGCATGCGCGCGTGGTGGGCCGAGAATGCCGAGAATCGTGAACCGCATCCGAGGGCGGATCCACAGGCATTCGGCTTGGACCTCAACATGATTCGGCCACTGTTCGCCACGTATGTCGACACCTATATGAAGAGGCCGCATGCCAATTGACCTGACAGGTGGCATCGACCCCGAGCGCGAGTACGTGTTCGCCGAGCGGCCGGATGACCCCGAGATGCGGGATTCGGTGAGTTTCTGGGTCGTTGACGATCGCGGCGAAGTGGGGTTGCCACGCATCGGTGTCGAAGCCGTCGCCGCGAACTGGGAGGCGCACGGCGTCCAGGTCAACGTCGCCTTCGCCGACGGGCGGGTGTACCGACTGCGTGACGAGGGCGCGAGCCTGCCGCCCACCGGCCCCGACGGTCGGCCCACGGTGCTGGGCGCAGGCCCGCTCGCGTTCACGTGCGTCGAACCGTTCGACGTATGGACGATGACGTTCGACGGACAGGCCGACGCGACGTCGTCGAGCCAACTCATCGCGGGGCGCAAGGATGGGCCGCGGGTCGACCTGCGGTTCGAGGTCGAGGCGAGAATGGCCGTGCCGCCGTGGGTGCAGGGCGCGCTGCAGGCGGATGCGGATTCACAGCTGAAGACGTCGATCGTGGGCGACCTGATGGGTGGGCCCCGCTACGAGCAGCTGTTCCGGGCGACCGGCTCGGTGCACGTGGCCGGCGAACAGCACGCGTTCGATGGAAGTGGCCTTCGGATCCGCCGCCAGGGCGTGCGCCGGTTGGAGGGCTTCTGGGGCCACTGCTGGCAGTCGGCGCTCTTTCCAAGCGGACGGGCATTCGGCTACATCGCCTATCCGCCACGGCCCGACGGTGAGCCCGCCTTCAATGAGGGCTATCTGTTCGACGGTGACGGCGGGCTGATCCCGGCGCGTGCCGTGCAGGCACCGTGGCTGACCCGGCTGCAGTCACGAGGTGAGGACGTCTCGGTCGTACTCGAAACCGATCGCGGCACCGTCCGGATCGAGGGGGAGACGGTGGTGTCGACACATGACATCACCGATGCCGGCGACGTTCCCGCAGAGATGGCAGAGAAGATGGCGAACTGGACGTTTCCTGCGCTACAGCAGGCCGGCGTGCGCTACCGGTGGAACGGTGAAGAAGCCATCGGCATGCTCGAACGCTCGAGCCCGATGGACAAGATCACTCGTTAGGGTCTCCCTGGAACTTGTAATACGGCACCAACTCGTGGGCGCGCTGCAAGTTGGTCTGCATGCAATCGGGGTTGGGGTTGGAGTAGATCGTCGAGAAGAAGATCGTCTGCTGGATCAGGCCGTAGTCAGTGTCGAACCCGATCGCGCAGGTGACCCACCAGCGGTTGTTCCAGTCAGTCGGCTTCATCACCCACCACTGCGCAGCGCGGTGACCCGCGATATCGAGCTGGATGGCGTCCGCAGGCAAGGCCTCTTCGAACGTCTTCCACACGAACGCCTCGACGGTCATCTGGTAGTTGCCCGCGTCGTACTTGCACCGCATCCCTTCCTCGGGGATCGGCGGTGTGAAGGTAAGGCCGAGGGATCCCATCACGTCGAGGGGGAGGTCGCGGCAGGGGTTGAACGGGTCAGGATCGGTGATGTCGATGACCGGGTATTTGATGCTGGTTGTGACGTTGGTCATCGGAATGTCCGATGCGCGCACCTGCAGCGGTTCGCCCGGATCGGACTGGCCCAGCACGATCACCGCTGCGACGAGCGCGCACAGCGCTGCAAGAACGCGCAGCTTGGCGATCATTACACCCCCTGCTGTCGTGGCGGCGCGCCGCCGGCATCTGGTCCGATCCTGCCCGGGGAGTGTAGCGGCCTGTGGCGACTGTCCGAAGCGGAAACGAGAACATGTTCTAGTTGGGGTGCGGAGAGGTTTGTCGGTCGCACGTAGGCTGGAGGGCTGTGACACGCGACGGCCGGCAGCCCACCCTCTGGGCCATCAGCGATCTCCACACCGGTCACACCGGCAACAAGCCGGTCACCGAATCGCTGTATCCGGCGACTCCCGACGACTGGCTGATCGTGGCGGGCGACGTGGGCGAACGTACCGACGAGATCCGCTGGGCGCTGGACCTGCTACGTAAGCGCTTCGCCAAGGTGATCTGGGTGCCGGGTAACCACGAGTTGTGGACCACGAACCGCGACCCGATGCAGATCTTCGGCAAGGCCCGCTACGACTATCTCGTCAACATGTGCGACGAGATGGGTGTCATCACCCCGGAGCACCCGTTCCCGGTGTGGACCGAAGAGGGCGGCCCGGCGACCATCGTGCCGATGTTCCTGCTGTACGACTACACGTTTCTGCCGCAGGGGGCGGCGACCAAGGCGGAGGGCCTTGCGATCGCTCGCGAGCGAAACGTGGTGGGAACCGACGAGTTCCTGCTGTCGGCCGAGCCCTACGCCACGCGTGACGCGTGGTGTCGCGATCGGGTCACCTATACCCGCAAGCGGCTCGAGGAACTCGACTGGATGACGCCCAACGTCCTGGTGAACCACTTTCCGCTGGTACGTGAACCGTGCGATGCGATGTTCTACCCCGAATTCGCGCTGTGGTGCGGCACCACGGCGACCGCCGACTGGCACACCCGCTACAACGCGGTGTGTTCGGTGTACGGGCACCTGCACATCCCGCGCACCACGTGGTACGACGGGGTACGCCACGAAGAGGTCTCCGTCGGGTATCCCCGAGAGTGGCGCCGCCGCAAGCCGTATCGATGGCTGCGGCAGATACTGCCCGACCCGATGTATGCGCCCGGCTATCTCAACGAGTTCGGCGGACACTTCGAGATCACCCAGGAGATGCGCGAGCACGCCCAGAAGATGCAGCAGCGCATCAAGGCCAGGCAGTCGTGACGGTGGTGGCGACACTGCTCTGCGGTGTGCTACCCGCAGATGGACAGGCACTCGCCGCCGCCGAGATGTACACAGACCCGCCGGAACTCGCGCCACTGCCCGAAGAAGAGCCACTGATCGCGAGGTCGGTGGCCAAGCGGCGCAACGAGTTCATCACCGTGCGTTACTGTGCCCGCGAGGCGCTGGGTGAACTCGGTGTTGCGCCGGTGCCGATTCTCAAGGGGGAGAAGGGCGAACCGTGCTGGCCCGACGGTATCGTCGGCAGCCTTACCCACTGCGAAGGCTTCCGGGGTGCGGCAGTGGCCAGACACGACGCGATTCGATCCGTCGGCATCGACGCCGAGCCGCATGACGTGCTCCCCAGAGGGGTGCTCGACGCCATCAGCCTGCCGGGGGAGCGCAGCGAACTTCAGGCGCTGCCGAGCGGGCTGCACTGGGATCGAATCCTGTTCTGCGCCAAGGAGGCTACCTACAAGGCATGGTTTCCGGTGACGCATCGCTGGCTGGGGTTCGAGGATGCCCACATCACCTTCGATGTCGACGGTAACGGCACTTCGGGCGGGTTCGAGTCGCGCATCCTGGTCGATCCGTCCGTGCCCTCCGGGCCACCTCTGCAGACGCTGTCGGGACGCTGGTCGGTGCGCGACGGTTTGACGCTCACGGCCATCGTCCTGTGACCTCCGGCGGGCAAGAGCGAAGCGACCGGAAAATCGTCGCAGCCGGCCTTGTCGTCGTGGACAAGCCTTCGGGGATGACCAGTCACGACGTCGTCGGTCGCTGCAGGCAAATCTTCGGCACCCGAAAGGTCGGTCACGCAGGCACTCTCGACCCGATGGCAACGGGGGTACTGGTCGTCGGCATCGAACGGGCCACCAAGATCCTCGGCATGCTGACGGCGACCGACAAGTCGTATGCCGCGACGATCCGGCTCGGTCAGACCACGTCAACCGAGGACGCCGAAGGCGAAGTGCTGCAGACGGTGTCGGCCGCCGGTGTCGACGAGGCGCAGATCGAGGAGTCGGTAGCCGCGCTGCGCGGCGAGATCGACCAGGTTCCCTCGGCGGTCAGTGCCATCAAGGTCAACGGCCAGCGGGCCTACAAGCTGGCCCGCGAAGGACACGCCGTCGCACTCGCGCCGCGCAGGGTTCGTATCGACAAATTCGACGTGCTATCCGTTCGGCGCCAAGGGAATTTCGTCGACGTGGACGTCGAGGTGCACTGTTCCAGTGGCACCTACATCCGCGCGCTGGCACGTGATGTCGGCGCCGCACTCGGTGTGGGCGGTCACCTCACCGCGCTGCGGCGCACCCGTGTCGGGTCCTTCGGGCTCGACCTGGCCGCCGGCCTGGACGAACTCGCCGAGCGGCCACGGCTGTCGTACCCGCTCGACGAGGCGTGCCTGCTGACGTTCCCCCGCCGTGACCTGTCGGCGAGCGAGGCCGAGGACACCCGACATGGCCGACCGCTCGAGCCGGCGGGCATCGACGGTGTGTATGCCGCAACGGCGCCCGATGGGCACGTCATCGCGCTGCTGCGTGATGAGGGCAAGCGGGCGAAATCGGTTGTCGTATTGCGACCGGCCACGTTGTGAGGACCTGCGGAGCATACTGATTTCGGTTTTTCGAAATTGGAGCCTGCAATGACGAACCCCTACAAACTCCTTCAGATCGCACTGGCCCTGTTCGGCGTGGTCGCACTGCTTCTGTATCCACTGTCGGTCGTCTGGCCGTCGGGATGGGCATGGCATGCCGGTGTGCCCTACGAGTCGCAGTACTTCATGATGATCGTCGGTCTCTACGCCACCATCGGCGTCTTCCTGCTCAACGCCGCCCGCAAGCCCGAAGCGAACCTGAGCTTCATCTGGTTCGCCGTCTGGTCCTCGCTGGTGCACGCGGTGATCATGGCGGTGCAGTCATTCGGCCATGGTCACCACATGGGTCATCTGTGGGGCGACGTGCCCGCGTTGCTTTTGGTGGCCGTGGTGCTGGCAGCGCTCGTTCGCGCCGCAGGTCTCAAGCAGGCTGTCGCCGCCAGGTGACCTAGCCGACCACCCAAATAGCTTCTGCCGCAGGGCTTCCCAAATCTACAGTGGAGCCCTTTTCATGCTCACCCGCGTCGGCGGACTTGACGGCCACCGAGATCATGCCCGCGAAGTCCCGGCGAGCCAGCACCAACAGCCGCGAATCCAGGCTGATACCGACGCTGTCGAAATAGCGCAACATCTCCGGATCGGAGTCCGAGATTCGCGCGACGGTTCCGGTGTCGCCGTCGCGGCAGACCGACAGTTGGCGGGCATCGGGGGTGGGAACCCGGCCGTCGGAGGCGGGGATCGGGTCGCCGTGCGGGTCGCGCGTCGGATGTCCGAGCTTGGCGTCGATGCGCTCGAGCATCCGATCGGACACCGCGTGCTCGAGCACCTCGGCTTCGTCGTGCACCTCGTCCCAGCTGTATCCGAGTTCGCGGACGAGGAAGGTTTCCATGAGCCGGTGCCTGCGGACCATCGCCAGTGCGGCCGCCCGGCCGGCGTCGGTCAACGTCACCGCGCCGTACTTCTCGTGATCGACCAGACCCTGATCGGCGAGCTTGCGAACCGACTCCGAGGCCGTACTGGCGGATACGCCGAGCCGCTCGGCCAGCAGCTTCGTGCTGACCTTTTCGTGCGACCATTCCTGGGCGGTCCAGATCACTTTGAGGTAATCCTGGGCGACCATCGTCAGGTCGCGCGGATCACCGTTCGTACTCACACCTGAGAAGTTTAGGCAGTTGTCGCCTGATCTGGCGATCTACCGAGCCCGCCGCGGCGCCTGCGCCGTAGGCTTGCGCTGTGCAGCGCTGGCGGGGACAGGACGAGATCCCGACGGACTGGGGCCGATGTGTCGTCACCATCGGCGTATTCGACGGTGTTCATCGAGGTCATCAAGAGCTGATCAATCACGCGGTGAAGGCGGGTCGCTCGCGCGGCGTGCCGACGGTACTGATGACCTTCGACCCGCATCCGATGGAGGTCGTCTTCCCGGGCAGCCATCCCGCCCAGCTGACGACGTTGACGCGGCGCGCCGAGCTGGTCGAGGAAATGGGCATCGATGTGTTCCTGGTCGTGCCGTTCACCTCGGACTTCATGAAGCTCACGCCGGAGCGCTACGTCCACGAACTGCTGGTCGAGCGCCTGCACGTCGTCGAGGTCGTGGTCGGGGAGAACTTCACCTTCGGGAAGAAGGCAGCGGGCAACGTCAACCTGCTGCGCAAAGCCGGCGAGCGGTTCGGCTTCGCGGTCGAGGGCATGACGTTGGTATCCGAGGCCTTCGGGGAGACGGCCACCAGCCGGGACGAGACGGTCACGTTCTCGTCGACCTACATCCGCTCCTGCGTCGACGCCGGTGACGTCGTCGCCGCCACCGAGGCCCTTGGGCGCCCGCACCGGGTCGAGGGCGTGGTGGTCCGCGGCGACGGACGTGGCAAGGTGCTGGGCTTTCCGACGGCCAACGTGGCACCGCCGATGTATTCGGCCATTCCCGCCGACGGCGTCTACGCGGCGTGGTTCACGGTGCTCGGCCACGGCCCGATCGCGGGCGCCGTCGTCCCAGGCGAGCGCTATCAGGCCGCGGTTTCGGTCGGTACCAACCCGACATTCTCGGGACGGACCCGCACAGTGGAGGCGTTCGTGCTCGACACCTCGGCTGACCTGTACGGCCAGCACGTGGCGGTCGATTTCGTCGCACGCATCCGCGGGCAGGAGAAATTCGCCAAGGTCGAGGACCTGGTCACGGCAATGGGCGCCGACACCGAACGGGCGCGCGACATCCTGGCAGCGAAGTAGACGATTTCGCAGCTCAGCGCGCTACTGCTAGACTTCTGGCCGACCGAGCGCGTGCTGCAGTTCGCGGTGGCTGCGCTTTCAAGGGGGCCGAAAGGCCTCTTGTTACCTATGTTCGCGGACCGATTTGATGGAGTAATTTCGTGGCGCTCACTGCCGAACAAAAGAAGACCATTCTGGGCGAGTACGGCCTGCATGACACTGACACCGGCTCGCCGGAGGCCCAGGTCGCGATGCTGACCAAGCGGATCTCCGACCTCACCGAGCATCTGAAGATGCACAAGCATGACCACCACTCACGACGTGGTCTGCTGCTGCTGGTCGGTCGCAGGCGCCGCCTGCTCAAGTACATCGCGCAGGTCGACGTGGCGCGCTACCGCTCGTTGATCGAGCGCCTCGGGCTGCGTCGCTGACACCACTTAGGTGCATAGCCTGCCCGCGGCCGGCGTGGGGGCGATCATTGCGATCGGAAGTTTGGCCGGCTGTTCGTCCTCCTCGGCCGCGGATCTGGCCGTGGGGGACTGCCTGAAGACCGGCGGCACCCCGGAGCGGCCCGAAGTGACTAGGGTCGACTGCGGTAGCCCCGAGGCCAATTTCAAGGTGGTGGCCAGCTTTAACGGCACCGAGACCAGTGAACAGTGCCCGGCGGACGTCGACTCGTATTACTCGATGCGCGGTACGTTCTCCGACACCAGCACCACGATCTGCATGGATATCGACTGGGTGGTCGGGGACTGCATGAGCATCGACCCGAACAACGACAAGGATCCACTGCGGGCAGACTGCAACGACACCTCGGTGCCCAACCGTCAACGCGCCACCCAGATCCTGGAGGGTGTGGCCAACGTCGACCAGTGTGCCAGCGGTGTCGGCTACCCCTACGACGAGCGCAACTTCACCGTGTGCGTGGAGGATGTGACCTGAGGGTCTGGCGGTTTCGGTGCCGTACCTGCTGCAATGTAGGATGGCTGAGTTCGACAGCCGGTTTCGGCTCGAATGTTTTGGGTGCGGCCTTCGCAGTACCGCGAGCGCCGTTCCCGCGTGTCACATCGGACTGTGTTGGATCAACGACATGCCTGATCGCGCGGTCTTCGGTAGTGGCTGCCGGGTCTGATACCCGACAGCTTCGATCGATGGCCGTGGCCAAATCGAGGCCGGTGGTTCACACGCTGTGACAACGCGAAAACAGCTGAACAGTGAAGACTGTGATCCAGAGAGGCCATACGGACACCTATGTCTGTAGTTGAACTTGAAGACGGCGTGTACGAATCCACCGCCGTGATCGACAACGGGAGCTTCGGCACCCGCACCATCCGCTTCGAGACCGGCCAGCTGGCCAAGCAGGCCGCCGGCGCTGTCGTCGCCTACCTCGACGACGAGACCATGCTGCTGTCGGCCACCACGGCCAGCAAGCAGCCCAAAGACCATTTCGACTTCTTCCCCTTGACCATCGATGTCGAGGAGCGGATGTACGCCGCCGGACGTATCCCCGGCTCGTTCTTCCGCCGTGAGGGCCGGCCGTCGACGGACGCGATCCTGACCTGCCGCCTGATCGACCGGCCGCTGCGCCCTACCTTCATCTCGGGTCTGCGCAACGAGATCCAGGTCGTGGTCACCATCCTGAGCCTGGACCCCAAGGATCTGTACGACGTGCTGGCGATCAACGCCGCGTCGGCGTCAACCCAGATTTCCGGAATTCCGTTCTCCGGCCCCGTCGGCGGCGTGCGTGTCGCGCTGATCTCGACTCCTGAAAACAAGGGAGGCCAGTGGGTTGCGTTCCCGACCGTCGAGCAGCTCGAAGGAGCGGTCTTCGACATGGTGGTCGCAGGCCGTAAGACCGCCGATGACGTGGCGATCATGATGGTTGAGGCCGAGGCGACCGACAAGGTCATCGAGCTGGTCGCCGGCGGCGCAGGCGCGCCGACCGAAGCCGTCGTTGCCGAGGGTCTCGAGGCCGCTAAGCCGTTCATCGCCGCGCTGTGCACCGCACAGGAGGCGCTGGCCTCCAAGGCCGCCAAACCGACGGCCGATTACCCGGTGTTCCCGGAATACCAGGAAGACGTGTTCTTCGCGGTGTCCTCGGTGGCCACCGACGAGCTGTCGAAGGCGTTGACCATCGCGGGCAAGGAAGAGCGCGACGATCGCACCAACGAGATCAAGGGCGAGGTGCTGGACCGGTTGACCGAGCAGTACGCCGGCCGCGAGAAGGAGATCGGCGCCGCGTTCCGATCGCTTACTAAAAAGCTTGTGCGCCAGCGCATCCTGACCGATCACTTCCGTATCGACGGTCGCGGCGTCACCGATATCCGAGCGTTGTCTGCCGAGGTGGCCGTCGTCCCGCGGGCGCACGGCAGTGCGCTGTTCGAGCGTGGTGAGACCCAGATCATGGGTGTCACCACCCTGGACATGGTCAAGATGGCCCAGCAGATCGACTCGCTGGGACCCGAGACCAGCAAGCGCTACATGCACCACTACAACTTCCCGCCGTACTCGACCGGTGAGACCGGCCGCGTCGGTTCGCCCAAGCGTCGCGAGATCGGCCACGGCGCGCTGGCAGAGCGGGCCCTGATGCCCGTGCTGCCGAGCGTCGAGGAGTTCCCCTACGCGATCCGTCAGGTATCGGAGGCCCTGAGCTCCAACGGCTCCACGTCGATGGGTTCGGTGTGTGCGTCGACCCTGTCGCTGCTGAACGCCGGTGTGCCGCTGAAGGCTCCGGTCGCGGGTATCGCCATGGGTCTGGTGTCTGACGATGTCGAGGTGGACGGCAAGACCGAGCGCCGCTTCGTCACTCTGACCGACATCCTCGGCGCCGAGGATGCCTTCGGCGACATGGACTTCAAGTGCGCTGGCACCAAGGAGTTCGTCACCGCGCTGCAGCTCGACACCAAACTGGACGGGATTCCCTCCCAGGTCCTGGCAGGCGCGCTGTCCCAGGCCAAGGACGCACGCATCACCATCCTTGAAGTGATGGCGGAGGCCATCGACGAGCCCGATGAGATGAGCCCGTACGCACCGCGCATCACCACGATCAAGGTGCCGATCGACAAGATCGGCGAGGTCATCGGGCCCAAGGGCAAGATGATCAACTCGATCACCGAGGAGACCGGTGCATCGATCTCGATCGAGGATGACGGCACCGTGTTCGTCGGCGCTTCCAATGGTGAAGCGGCCCAGGCTGCGATCGACAAGATCAACGCGATCGCCAATCCGCAGCTGCCCAAGATCGGCGAGCGGTTCCTCGGAACCGTGGTCAAGACAACCGATTTCGGCGCCTTTGTGTCGTTGCTGCCTGGTCGGGACGGGTTGGTGCACATCTCCAAGTTGGGCCGCGGCAAGCGGATCGCCAAGGTGGAGGACGTGGTCAAGGTCGGCGACAAGCTGCGCGTGGAGATCGCCGACATCGACAACCGCGGAAAGATCTCGCTGGTCCTCGTCGCCGAAGACGAAGCGGCGGAATCACCCTCGGAGTCTGCACCGGCAGATGCCGCAGCAGCCACCAGTTAGAGGTTTGCGCCGCGGCGCAGGCAAAACGGAATCACCCACGCGGGATCCTTCCAAGGTGCGTCGCACCGTGTTGCCCGGTGGCCTGCGCGTGGTCACCGAGTACATCCCATCGGTGCATTCGGCATCGGTCGGGGTGTGGGTCGACGTCGGTTCCCGCGATGAGGGACCCAGCGTTGCCGGCGCCGCGCACTTCCTGGAACACCTGCTGTTCAAGTCGACGCCGACGCGCTCGGCGGTCGAGATCGCGCAGGCCGTCGACGCCGTGGGCGGTGAACTGAACGCGTTCACCGCCCGCGAGCACACGTGCTACTACGCGCACGTGCTCGACACCGATCTCGAACTGGCCGTCGACCTGGTTGCCGACGTGGTGTTGCGTGGGCGTTGCGCCGCAGACGATGTCGAGATCGAGCGCGATGTGGTGCTCGAGGAGATCGCGATGCGCGACGACGACCCCGAGGACACCCTCGGCGACGTCTTCCTTTCGGCGATGTTCGGCGCCCATCCTGTCGGGCGCCCGGTGATCGGCAGCGCGGCGTCGATCGCGGCGATGACCCGGGCGCAACTGCATTCGTTCCACATGCGTCGCTACACACCGGAGCGGATGGTCGTTGCGGTTGCGGGAAATGTTGACCACGACGAGGTAATGGCGCTGGTGCGCGAGCACTTCGGTCCTCGGCTGGTTCGCGGTCGCAAGTCCGTGCCCCCGCGCAAGGGCACCGGCCGTGTCGCGGGCCGCCCGACACTGCAGGTCGTCACCAAGGATGCGGAGCAGACCCATCTGTCGCTCGGCGTCCGGACGCCGGGCAGGCACTGGGAGCACCGATGGGCGCTGTCGGTGCTCAACACCGCATTGGGTGGGGGGCTGAGTTCCCGCCTGTTCCAACAGATCCGGGAGACACGAGGGCTGGCGTACTCGGTCTATTCGACGGTGGACACCTTCTCCGACAGCGGCGCCCTGTCGATTTACGCCGCGTGCCTACCGGAGCGCTTCGACGAAGTCACCAGGGTGACCGTCGATGTGCTCGAAGCCGTGGCCCGCGATGGCATCACGGAGACCGAATACCGGATCGCCAAAGGCTCACTGCGTGGCGGACTGGTGCTCGGTCTCGAGGATTCCGGCTCCCGGATGAACCGGATCGGCCGCAGCGAGCTGAACTTTGGCACCCACCGCACCATCGCTGACACGCTCGCCAAGATCGAAGCGGTGACGCTCGATCAGGTGAACACCGTCGCGCGCAAACTGCTGACCCGTCCCTACGGTGGCGCTGTTCTCGGTCCGCAAACTTCGAAAAGGATGCTGCCACAGCCGCTTCGGGCCATCACTCGCTGATCGTTTACTCTGGGACCGATGACTCGAAGGAGGCGCTCCGGCGCCGAGATCCAGGCACTGTCCCGGCGGAACGTTCTACTCGGTGGATTGACACTCGCCGCAGTCGCCGCAACCTCACAGAATCCTGTGTTGGCCGATCCGGTGGCGCCGTCGTCGTCGGTGGACGCTTCAATCCAGGGCCTGGAGCAACAGCACAACGCCTTGATTGGCATCTTTGCGACAAACCTGGTGTCCGGCAAAACCGTTGCCCACCGCGCGCAGGATCCCTTCGCCATGTGTTCGACCTTCAAGGGCTACGCCTCGGCGCGAGTGTTGCAGATGGCCCAGCACCGCGAGCTATCGCTCGACGACAAGATGTTCGTCGACCCGGCTTCGATCCTGCCGAATTCACCCGTCACCGAACCGCGCGCCGGCGGTGAGATGACGCTCGCCGAGCTATGTCAGGCCGCGTTGCAACAGAGTGACAACGCGGCCGCCAACATCCTGCTGAACAGGATCGGCGGCCCGCAGTCGATCACCGCGTTCGCGCGCAGCATCGGAGACGAACGGTCGCGGCTGGATCGGTGGGAGACCGAGTTGAACGCGGCGATTCCCGGCGATCTCCGCGACACCAGCACGCCCGAGGCGCTCGGTGGGGGTTATCGGGCGTTGCTCGACGGGGACGTCCTGGCACCGGCCGGGCGCCGGCTGCTCGAGGACTGGATGCGCGCCAACCAGACGTCGAGCATGCGGGCCGGGCTTCCGCCGGGCTGGACCACCGCCGACAAGACCGGCAGCGGAGACTACGGCAGCACCAACGATGTCGGTATCGCATACGGGCCCGACGGCCAACGTGTTGTGCTCGCTATTTTGACCCGATCGCAAGCAAATGACCCGAAAGCGGAGAACATGCGCCCGCTGATCGGAGAGATCACGGCGCTGGTGATGCCGACGCTTCTCGGGTAGAGACCCGTCGACCAGGACACCTGACTCCCCCTCACGGTCAGGTGTGCCTGGTCAGCGGCAGTTTAACCCGCTAGACGGTATGAGGGGCTGGGGCCCCGCTCACATGTGAACGTGGGTTGCCGACAGGAATGTGGTCCTGGCCGGTAGAGCCACAGATGTGGGAGGCCCCAGTGAAGGTTCAGCGTACGAGTGTTGGTTTGGATGTGCACGCACGATCGGTGGTCGCATGCGGTCTTGATGGTGAGACCGGGGAGCTCTTCGAGCGGCGGTTGACTCCGGATCACGGGGAGATTCTGGCGTGGTTGGGTGATCTGCCCGGGCCGGTTGCTGCGACCTATGAGGCGGGCCCGACGGGTTTCGTGTTGGCCCGCAGCATCAATGCCTCCGGGATCAGGTGTTCGGTCGCCGCGCCGTCGAAGTTGCAGCGCCCGGTCGGCGATCGGGTCAAGACCGATAAGCGCGATGCCCGTCATCTGGCCCGGTTGTTGCATCTGGGCGAGATCGTCGAAGTCGAGATCCCCAGCGTGGAGCAGGAATCTGCGCGTGATCTGTTCCGGGCGCGGGAGGCCTGCCGCAAGGACCTGATGGCCGCCCGTCATCGGCTCTCGAAGCTGCTGCTGCGCCGAGGGATCGTCTACTACGGCGGAACGGCCTGGTCACGAAATCACGAACGGTGGCTGCAGAGCCAGCGGTTCGACGACCCCGCGCTGGCGATCGCCTATGACACCGCCTTCGACACGGTGTTGACCACCACCGCTCGCCGGGGCCGCCTGGATGCGGCGATCACCGCGATGGCCGCCGATTCCACGTTCACCCCGGTGGTGACGCGGCTGGGGTGTCTGCGCGGGGTCTCGACGTTGACGGCGTTCGGGTTGGCCACCGAGATCGGCGACTGGCACCGGCTGAGCGGGCGTTCGATCGGCGCCTATCTGGGGCTGGTGCCATGCGAGTACTCCTCGGGAGACAACAGGGTCCAGGGCGGGTTGACCCGCACCGGCAACGGCCACGCCCGCCGGTTGTTGATCGAGGCGGCTTGGCATCACCGGCCGTCGTATCGGCCCGGTGAGGTGATGCGGCGTCGCTGGGATGCCGCCCCACCGGCAGCGCGAGCTCGCGGGCAGGCCGCCAACCGGCGACTGCACGCCCGCTGGCTGCGGTTCAACGAACGCCGCAAGCGTCCAGTGGTGGCCAATGCCGCCATCGCCCGCGAGTTGGCCGGCTGGTGCTGGTCGTTGGCCGTCATGGACGACTGAGAACAACTGAATCGTCCAGGTGTCCGTATCGAGGTGATCGGCAAGCGTCTTGGAGTGACCCGCGGAAATCGCTATGAGCAATCATGTTGCCCTGCAACTGATCACGCTCGATTACTAGACCTGCGATCCACTCCGACTCGAAGACCCGTCCTGCGGTAACCAACCCGCGCATATCAGACTGACACGCGTCGACACGACACGCTCGGCACCCACGAACGCTCACCTGGTCAACGAAGCGGCGGCCGCAGCGACGGTTGCGGCCGCCGCTTCACCCTGCCCACTTGACAAACCACTCCCCATATCAGCGATCGGGCTGCGATCGATTCAACAGTAGGGACTCATCGGCGGGGAGGAATCGGGTGATTCCCTATGTTTTTCCGGGATCGCTCGCGTTTGAGCAGCAAACCGACCAGGTCGCCCTGTGCGCGGCGGTCATTGGCACACTGTGAGCATGGGCCCAACCGCTTCGTGTCCATGTGGGTCCGACGAGCCGTTCGGTCGCTGCTGTCTGCCGCTGCACCTCGGTGAACGCCAGGCCGAGACCGCCGAACAACTGATGCGGGCGCGCTACAGCGCCTATGCCGTCGACAACCTCGACTACGTCTGGCAGACGTGGCATCCGCGGACACGGCCACTGGAGCCGACAGCGGAGGCCGGATTGACGTGGACCGGGCTTGAGATCGTCGACACCGCCCAAGGGCTGAGCGGCGACGAGTCGGGCGAGGTCGAATTCCGCGCCCATTACGTACACAGACGTGCAGGCCAATCTGCTCCTGCCGTCGCCGACGGAACGATGCATGAGCGGTCCCGCTTCGCCGTGAGAGCCCGTCGGTGGTTTTACGTGGACGGGGAGGTGTTCAGGTGATCAGGCCAGCAGGGTGGCCGGATCGGTGAAGGGCAGATCCAGATCGGTGGCGACCTGCTCGGAGAGCAGCGAGCCTTCGTGCGTCGACAGACCCTTCGCCAGCGTTGGATCGGCCTGGCAGGCGGCCTGCCAACCCTTGTCGGCCAGCTTCAGCACGTACGGCATCGTGGCGTTGGTCAGCGCATAGGTCGACGTGCTCGGCACCGCGCCCGGCATGTTGGCCACGCAGTAGAACAAGGTGTCGTGCACCGCGAAGGTGGGGTCATCGTGGGTGGTGGGCCGCGAATCCTCGAAGCAGCCGCCCTGATCGATCGCGATGTCGACGAGCACCGCACCGGACTTCATGTGCGCGACGGTCGAATTCGTGACGAGTTTCGGCGCCTTGGCGCCGGGGACCAGGACCGCGCCGATCACCAGATCGGCTTCCTTGACCGCGTCCTCGAGATCGAGGCGTGACGAGTACCGGGTCTCGATGCTGCCGCCGTACTCGGCGTCGATCTTGCGCAGGGTGTTGATGTTCAGGTCGAAGACGGTGACGCGGGCGCCCATGCCCTTGGCGACGGCGGCGGCGTTGTCGCCGGCCATTCCGCCACCGATCACCACGACGTTGGCAGGCGCTACGCCGGGGACGCCGCCCATGAGGACGCCGCGCCCGCCGTGGGTGCGCATCAGGTGGTAGGCGCCGACCTGCGCCGCGAGTCGGCCCGCGACCTCACTCATCGGGGCGAGCAGCGGAAGGGATCCGTCAGCCAATTGGACGGTTTCATAGGCGATCGACGTCGTTCCGGACGCCATCAGCGCATCGGTGCACGGCTTGGAGGCGGCCAGGTGCAGGTAGGTGAACAGGGTCTGGCCCTTACGCAGGCGGGCGTACTCGGCCTCGATCGGCTCCTTGACCTTGAGCAGAAGGTCGGCTTCTTCCCAGACCTCGTCGGCGCTGGTGATCATCAGCGCGCCGGCCCGCTTGAAGTCGGCATCCGAGATCGACGAGCCTTCACCGGCACCGGCCTGGATGAGCACCTCGTGGCCCCGATGCACCAGCTCGACGACACCGGCGGGGGTGATCGCAACACGGAACTCGTTGTTCTTGATCTCGGTCGGAATGCCGACGCGCATGATCGCTCCTTAGTCGAATTTTCTCCTAAAGTGTGAAGAACATTCGATGGAATGGCAATAACTCCGATGATGATTCGTTAGAGTCGGGATATGAGCGAAGAAACGTCGATCGAGATGGTGCGTCCGTCACGCTCGCCGAAGGATGTTCAGCGCGTCGACCTCGACCAGGTAGATCGGCGAATCCTCCTCACGCTGCACCACGACGCCCGCATCTCCAACAGCGCGTTGGCAGATGCTGTCGGCGTCGCCCCGTCGACGTGTCACGCCAGGCTGAAGCGGCTGCAGGACCTCGGAGTGATTCGGGGCTTCTACGCTGACATCGATCCGGCGGCCATCGGCCTGACCCTGGAGGCCATGATCTCGGTGAGCCTGCAGTCCAACGCCCGCGGCAAGATTCACAGCTTCATCGACCAGATCAGACGCAAACCCCAGGTGATGGACGTCTACTTCCTGGCCGGTGCAGAGGATTTCATCCTGCACGTCGCCGCACGCGACACCGACGACCTGCGGTCGTTCGTGGTGGAAAACCTCAACGCCGACGCCGACGTGGCAGGCACCCAGACGTCGTTGATCTTCGAGCATCTGCGCGGCGCCTCCCCGCTCTAGTAGGCGCCCGCGTGGCCCGGGGTCACCGTCTAGGGTTGCCCCATGCGAGTGGCGGTGCTGGGGGCCAAAGGCAAGGTCGGCGCGACGATGGTCGGGGCAGTCTCCGACGCCTCGGACCTGACGTTCACCGCGGGGATCGACGCCGGCGATTCGCTGAGCGAGTTGGTCGACTCGCGCACCGACGTCGTCATCGACTTCACGCATCCCGATGTCGTGATGGACAACCTGAAGTTCGTGATCGACAACGGAATCCACGCGGTCGTAGGCACCACCGGATTCACCGACGAACGGATGAGCCAGGTCCGACAGTGGCTGGCCGCCAAGCCGGATGTCGCGGTGCTCATCGCGCCCAACTTCGCGATCGGGGCCGTGCTGTCGATGCTTTTCGCGCAACAGGCCGCCCGGTTCTTCGAATCCGTCGAAGTCATCGAATTGCACCATCCGCACAAGGCCGACGCGCCGTCGGGCACGGCCGCGCGCACCGCTCGCCTAATCGCCGAAGCGCGCAAGGAACTTCCGCCCAATCCCGATGCGACCAGCACCGGCCTCGACGGCGCCCGAGGCGCGAATGTCGACGGAATCCCGGTGCACTCCGTGCGGTTGGCCGGTCTCGTCGCGCACCAGGAGGTGCTCTTCGGCACGCAAGGCGAAACACTGACGATCCGGCACGACAGCCTCGACCGCACATCGTTTGTCCCCGGGGTGCTGCTGGCGGTCCGCAAGGTCGCCGAGCGGCCCGGCCTGACTGTGGGTATCGAGCCGCTGCTCGACCTCTGATGAGTGAGAAATCGCGATCGGTGCGCATTCAGCTGCTGATCGGCTTCATGTGCGTCGCGCTGGTTCTCTATTTCTTTCTGCTCGGCCGAATCGCGTTGGCGTTCATCACCTCTGGCGAACCCGCCGCGATCGGGCTCGGTCTGGCGTTGATGATCATGCCGCTGATCGGCATCTGGGTCATGGTCGCCACGTTGCGGGCCGGCCTCACGCACCAGCGGCTGGGCAGAATTGTCAAAGACGAGGGCATGGAACTCGACGTCAGCTCGCTACCGAGGAGGGCATCCGGGCGGATCGAGCGCGACGCCGCCGACGCGCTCTTCGCGACAGTGCGCGACGAACTGGACAACGATCCGGACAACTGGCGACGCTGGTATCGGCTGGCTCGTGCCTACGACTACGCCGGTGATCGCAGCCGCGCCCGGGAAGCCATGAAGAAGGCAGTCGAGATGGAGGAGCGCGAGTGAGCAAGACCCTGCTGATCGTCCATCACACGCCGAGCCCGCACTGCCACGCGATGTTCGAGGCCGTCGTATCCGGCGCCAGTGACCCAGAAATCGACGGTGTGGACATCGTGCGGAGGCCGGCGCTCACCGTTTCCGCGACCGATGTCCTGGAAGCCGACGGTTACCTGCTCGGAAGCCCCGCCAACCTCGGCTACATGAGCGGTGCGCTCAAGCATGCGTTCGACGTCATCTACTACCCATGTCTGGACGCGACGCGTGGGCGACCCTTCGGGCTGTACCTCCACGGCAACGAGGGGACCGAGGGCGCCGAGAACGGAGTCACCGCCATCACGACCGGCCTGGGCTGGACGAAGGCCGCCGAATACGTCGTCGTCTCGGGCAAGCCGAGCAAGGCCGACCTCGAGGCGTGCTGGAACCTCGGTGCGACGGTCGCTGCGACGCTGATGGAGAGGCATTGAAGAGGCATTGAAGGGGCATTGAAGAGGCATTGAAGCCCCTCCACTCGTGAAGTACCCACGACCCCATTCGCCGAGCCGTTTTACTTCTGGCATCGATCTTGCTTGAGTCGTGTGCGGTGCTAGTCGTTGCCACGCGGCGGTGGCTGTACCAAGACGCCGCCCGACTCGTGTTCGGGGCCTGCATCGGGATGTTCGGCCGGGACCCGGTCGCGGAATCGGCTGGCCTCACTGGGACCGCTAGGCCCGGGGCGCCGCTCCTCGCTGCGGTAGGGCCCAGGCTTGGGCCGCGGCTTCCCCCCGGGGAAGGCAAGCCGGAAAATTGCGCGGTGCACCGTGAACCACTGTTTGCCAAATCGTCCGGAGTTGTAGGGCAGTTCGTAGCGCTCGCAGATGTCCTTGACCCTCGGCGCGATTTCGGAGTACCGGCTGCTGGGCATGTCTGGATACAGGTGGTGCTCGACCTGGTACCCGAGGTTGCCGCTGATGACGTGGAACAGCGGACTGCCCTCGATGTTGGCTGCGCCGATCAACTGGCGGACGTACCAACCGCCACGTGTTTCGTTCTCGACGTCCTCTTCTTTGAATGTGTAGGTCTGGTCGGGGAAGTGTCCGCAGAAGATGATGGCGTGCGCCCACACGTTGCGGATGAGGTTGGCCAGGGCGTCGGCCGCCAAGGTTCGCAGGAACGTGCTTTCGACGCCTGGCAACAACCGGTCCATCATGGTCGCGGTGGTGCCGATCCGGCCCTTGCTCGAAATCTTCCGGAGTCGACGCCCCAGCCGTGACTGCGCCGGTTGATCGAGACGGCCGCGCAGCGCCAACTGAGCCAAAGCGAACGCGCCGGCGCTGACCGCCGGCCAGCCAAGATAGTCCTTGGTGATTTGCGTGCGTGCCTTACCGCGGATTCCCTTCAGGCCCTCACGCACCTCCGACCAGGGCTTCTCGCCTCGCTGCACACCCCTGAAGTCGATGTCGTGGACGGCCACCCCCCATTCGAAGAGCAACGTCAGCAGGAGGTTGAACACTGGTTGGGCCAGCCACACCGGATGCCACGGCTGATTGGGATCGATCCGCATGATCTCGTAACCGAGGTCGCGGTCCTTGCCGAGAATGTTGGTGTAGGTGTGGTGGATGTAGTTGTGCGAGTGCTTCCACGACTGCGCCGTCGAGGCGGTGTCCCAATCCCAGACCGAGGAATGGATGTCGGGGTCATTCATCCAATCCCATTGGCCGTGAAGGATATTGTGGCCCAGTTCCATATTCTCCAAAATCTTGGCCATCCCCAGGCAGGCTGTGCCGAGCACCCACGCCGTTCGTGACCGCGAGCCCAATAGCAGCACGCGTCCGACGACGACGATCTGGCGCTGCACCGAGATCACCGTCTTGATGTACTGGCGGTCGCGATCACCGAGCTCGGCGAAGACGTCATCGTGTATCGCATCGAATTCCTTGGCGAGCTTCTCCAGTTCCTGCTCGCCGAGACGAGCGAGGGGACTCTCGACAGTCGTGGTCATTTTGGCTCCTTGATCATCACAATTCGAATTCCACGTCACCTTCAGCGGAGTGGATACAGATCCGCACGTCCTGCCCGATCGGCTGGATGACATCTCCGGAGCGCAGGTCGCGGACCTTCCCCGACTTCAGCGTTCCGACACAGGTATGGCAAATACCGATCCGACAGCCATATGCGAGGTTCAGACCGGCCTGTTCGCCGGCCTCCAGAATGGGTGTACCACCGCCACTTTCGACCGTGGTATCGCTGTCGAGGAACGTGATCTCACCACCCTCGCCGTCAGCGGCGTTGCCGCCGATCTTCGGCTGGAACCGCTCGAAGTGCAGCCGGTCGGGGTCGCCATGGTCCTCCCAGTGATCGATCATCGCGTCGAGCAGTTCGCTCGGACCCGAACAGAACGCTTCGCGCTCACGCCAGTCCGGGCACACTTCATCCAGATCGCCGGCCGACATGCGGCCACGTTCAGAGGTGAGCCGCAGGTCCAGGCGCACGCCCTCGTGCCGACGGTCGAGATCTTCAAGTACCGACAGGAACATGACCTGCTCGCGGGTGCGGGCCGAATGAATAACCACTACGTCGTCCATCTCGCCGCGGTGATCAAGGCTTCGCAGCATGCTGATGATCGGCGTGATCCCACTGCCGGCGCTGATGAACAGCATCTTGGCGGGCAACGGCTCAGGCAGCGTGAAGACACCTTCTATTTCGCCCAGCCGTACCAGCTCTCCGGGCTGGATCTTGTGCACCAGGTACGGCGAGACCACGCCGCTGTCGACCTTCTTGGGCGTGACGCTGATCAGGCCATCCTCCGGGCGCGGGTCTGAAGTGAGCGAATACGCACGCCAGTGGTACCGGCCGTCAATCACGAGGCCCAGACGCACATACTGGCCGGGCTCGTGACCCGGCCATTCATATCCGGGACGGATCAGCACGCTGGCCGCTTCCGAGCCTTGCGGCTCGACTCGCTCGACCTTTCCGCGTAGCTCTTTGGTCGTCCACAACGGGTTGACCAACTCGAGATAATCGTCGGGGCGCAACGGACTGAACAGGTGCCGCACCGCCCGCAGGAATAGCCGACGACCACGTGGGACGGGTGGTTCGGCACCGCGTTCGGCCATACTCTTTCTCTTCCGGCTCACCGGGTGAAAACGCTTGGATGGGTAGGCCCAAAACCTACTTTTCGGTAGGTATCCGGTCTTGGATGTGTTGAAACGATCAACCGCCAACCTCGGCGACATTTCCGGTGCGCTCAAGCCGCCGAAGTCCGAATCGCTATTTGAACGAGATCGTCGACATGTAGCGTGCAATCGACCGCGACCCTGACGGAGGTAGACGCATGCCGGGTATCGCCGACCTCGCCTTGGGCGCAGCGCCGATCGCCGGCGGTGCCTTGCTGGGCGCCGCGGCGGGCAGCTTCAAGGGCCCCGATGTCCGCGCCATGATCGCCAAGGACATGGATCTGCTCGAACGGATCCCCGACGATCAGCCAGAGCTGAAGGCGCGGCTGAAAGCGAGCATCACCGAACGCATCGGCGATCTGGTGGAGGGAACGGAGCGGTCGCGAAAACTACGCGAAGCCGCAGTTTCCTACGGTGGGAACTGGCGCGACATCGTGGTGTTCATCTGCGCCATCCTGTTCACGATCGTCTGGTGGAACGTCAGCCATAGCCGGTCGAATTGGCTGGTGATGTTCATCGCGATGATCGTCTTGTCCATCGTCGCCGGCATCTACGCCGGCCGCGGGATCGCGCGCGCGGTGAGCTCGTTCATCCGCAGTAACGACGACGACAAATCTCAGTAGTGGTAGGTGTCCGACGGCGCCGGGATGTGCGCGGGGTCGTCGACGTCGTCGAACTCTGATTCGTGAATCCCATAGGAGCGGGCGAGGTCCAGGATCTTGTTGGCCCTGGCGATCCGCGGCAGGTCGGACCCGTTGCGGATCTCTCCGCCGTCACGCTCGAACTCGGTGAAAAACTCTTTGGCCCAACTGATTTCCTCTGCAGACGGTGACAGTCCCTCATTCACCGTCGAGCACTGGTCAGGTGTCAGGCATATCTTTCCCGTCATGCCGAACTCGGCGGACACCGCTGTCGCCTCGCTGAGCTTCAGCGCACTCGAACCGACCGTCGGTCCGTCGATCGCACTGGGCAGATGCGCCGCCTTGGCCGCGATCGTGAACCGCGAACGCGCGTACGCCAAGGTCATGGGATTGTCCCCGAATCCGGTGTCACGCCGGAAGTCGCCGATTCCGAAGGCCAGCCGGAACGTGCCCTTGGTGGCGGCGATCTCGGTGATGCGCTCCAGACCGCGCGCCGTCTCCACCAGCGCCACGATGGGCACGTTCGGCAGCCGCTTGGCGGTCTCGGTCACATGGTCGACGGACTCCACCATCGCGAGCATCACCCCGCCGAGCGATAACTTGCCCAAGGCCTCGAGGTCGTCGGCCCACCACGGCGTGCCGAACCCGTTGACGCGGACCCAGTCGCTATTGCCCTCGCTCAGCCATCGGATCACGTTGTCCCGCGCGCTCAATTTGTCCTTCGGGGCGACCGCGTCCTCGATATCGAGGACGACGATGTCGGCGCGAGATGCGGCCGCCGGTGCGAAGCGGTCGTACTGCGCGCCGTTGACCAGCAGCCAACTGCGGGCGAGTACTGGGTCGATGCGCGATCCCTCGCCGGAATCCGGGTGCTCTGCAGTGGCCTGGTCGTCCATCGGTTCATGGTTGCGCACCGGCCGCCGACGGCGTTACCCGGGTCAGCCCAGGTGTGCGCCGAAGAACGACTTCATGGCGTCCCAGTGCCGCTGCGCCGCCGCGGAGTCATACGGCGCATTGTCGGGCACGGCGAACCCGTGCCCCGCGTCGTAGAACTCGATGGTGTGCTCGACGTCTGCCGCGGTGAGGGCCTTGTCCAGCGTCTCGGCGGCCTCTTTCGTGAAGGATGCGTCGTTCTCGGCACCGCCGACGTAGACGGCCGCCGTCATCTGGTCGGCGAGGAGGTGCGGGCTGCCCGGATCGTCGCCCGCCAGGCCGCCGCCGTGAAACGACATCGCCGCGGCGACCCGCTGGGGGACCCGGCCCGCGACCACCAGAGATGTCCGCCCACCCATGCAGTAGCCGGTGGTCCCGAATGCCTGGCCGCTGACCTCGGGCCGCGACACCAGATAGTCGAAGAACGCGCCTGCGTCGGCGGCCATGATGTCGGGCGTCACCTTCGAGATCATCGAGAACAGCCGCCTGCGCTCGCCGTCGTCGCTGAACACTGTCGCCATCTCGAACGGCGCCCAGTCGCCATCGCGGTAGTAGACATCGGGCACCAGCACGGCATAGCCGAGACCGGCCAGTTTGTCGCCCATCTCACGGAACGTCTGCCGCGCGCCGCCGGCGTCGGGATACATGACGATTCCCGGCCACGGGCCGTCCCCGTCGGGGGTGTGCAGGGTGACCGGGCAGGCGCCGTCGGCGGTGGTGATGCTGTCGGTAATGGTCGGCATGCCTTTCGTTCTACTCCTGCCCTGCCGACGTAAGCTGACCGAGTGCCGGTCACTGGTTCTATAAGCACGCCGTACGAGGACCTCCTTCGCCTGGTGCTGGAGCGCGGCACGCCGAAATCAGATCGCACCGGTACCGGTACCCGCAGCCTGTTCGGCCACCAACTGCGCTACGACCTGAGCGCCGGATTTCCACTGCTGACCACCAAGAAGGTGCACACCAAGTCGATTGTCTATGAGCTGCTGTGGTTCCTGCGGGGCGACTCGAATGTGCGCTGGCTGCAGGAGCACGGTGTCACGATCTGGGACGAATGGGCCTCTGACACAGGTGATCTGGGCCCGGTATACGGCGTGCAGTGGCGGTCGTGGCCCACGCCGTCGGGTGAGCACATCGACCAGATCAGCGCCGCCCTGGAGTTGCTCAAGTCCGATCCTGATTCGCGACGCAATATCGTCTCGGCGTGGAACGTCGGCGAGATCCCTCAGATGGCATTACCGCCGTGTCATGCGTTCTTCCAGTTCTACGTCGCTGACGGGCGGCTGAGCTGCCAGCTGTACCAGCGCAGTGCCGACCTCTTCCTCGGCGTGCCCTTCAACATCGCCAGCTACGCGCTGCTGACACACATGATGGCGGCGCAGGCCGACCTGGAGGTGGGCGAGTTCGTCTGGACCGGCGGTGACTGCCACATCTACGACAATCACGTCGAGCAGGTCACCGAACAGCTGAGCCGGGATCCGCGACCCTATCCGGAATTAGTTCTGGCGCCCCGTGATTCGATCTTCGACTACACCTACGACGACGTCCTGATCAAGAATTATGATCCACACCCGGCGATCAAGGCCCCCGTCGCAGTATGAGAGCCGTATGACGACGGTCGGGCTGATCTGGGCCCAGTCGAGCTCCGGTGTCATCGGCCGCGGCGGCGGCATCCCGTGGCGGCTGCCCGAGGACCAGGCCCGCTTCAAGGAACTCACGATGGGGCGCACCGTCGTGATGGGGCGCCGGACCTGGGAGTCTCTGCCTGCGAAGGTGCGCCCGCTGCCGGGGCGAAAAAATGTCGTACTGACCCGGCAGGCTGACTACATGGCCGACGGTGCGCACGTGGTTCCCCTGCTTCAGGACGCTCTGACCGACGACATCACCTGGGTGATCGGCGGTGAACAGATCTACGCACTCGCGCTGCCGCTCGCGACGCGGTGCGAGGTCACCGAGGTGGAGATCGACCTGCCCCGTGACGACGGCGATGCGGTGGCGCCCACGCTGGATGAACACTGGATTGGCACCGAAGGGGAGTGGCTGACCAGCTCCTCCGGGTTGCGCTATCGGTTCTTCAGCTACGTTCGCCCGTGAGCACGCTAACCAGCACGCAGGCCCGCAGGATCGCCGTTGCGGCGCAGGGTTTCGCCGAACCGCGACCTACCGGGTCGGTAACGCGGGCACACCTGCGCCGGCTGGTCTCGCGGATCCAAGTGCTGCAACTGGATTCGGTGTCGGTGGCCGTCCGGGCCCACTACGCGCCGGTGTTCAGCCGGCTCGGCCCCTACGACCGCGAAGTGCTGGATCGTGCGGCGTGGAGCCACAGCGCACGGTCACCACGCCTGCTCGTGGAGTACTGGGCGCACGAGGCCGCATTGATGGCCGTCGACGACTGGCCGTTGTTGCGCTGGCGGATGCGGGAGTACCAACACGGCCGATGGGGCAAAGAGATCGTCAAGAAGAATGCGCGGCTGGCCGACGATGTCGTCGCCGCCATCGCGGAACTCGGACCGTCGACCGCCGGTCAGATCGAAGCCCACCTCGGCGCCGAACAGCGCGGCCGCAAAGGGCCGTGGTGGGACCGCAGCGAGACCAAGTGGGTGACGGAGGCACTGTGGTCGTCGGGTGTGCTGACGACGGCCACCCGCATCGGGTTCGCCCGCCACTACGACCTCACCGAGCGTGTGCTGCCGCCGGAGGTGGTCGCCAGGGAGGTCGACGACGACGAGGCGGTGCGGGAGCTGACGCTGCGCGCCGCCGGAGCGCTCGGTGTCGCGACGGAGGCCGACATCCGCGACTACTTCCGGCTGTCGCCGAAACTGTCCAAGCCGGCGATCGCCAAGCTCGTCGCCGACGGCGAGTTGGAACCGGTGGAGGTCGACGGCTGGGCGGCGCCGGCCTATCTGCGCGCGGGCCAGATTGTGCCTCGGCGTGACCGCGGAACGGCGCTGCTGTGCCCGTTCGACCCGCTGATCTTCTTCCGGCCGCGGGTGGAACGGCTCTGGCAATTCCATTACCGCATAGAGATTTACACCCCGGCGCCCAAGCGTCAGTTCGGCTATTACGTCTGGCCGTTTCTGCTCGACGGCAGGCTCGTCGGACGGGTCGATCTGAAGGCCGAACGCGCAACGGGGGCGTTGAACGTCGTCGGCGCCTTCGCCGAACCGGGGGAGCAGCCGGCACGGATAACGCCGCCGCTGGCGGCAGAGCTACAGACGATGGCGTCGTGGCTGGGACTGGCCGACGTGACGGTCGGGAAGCGCGGCGATCTGGTGGCCGATCTGCGCCGAGTGTTGGATTGACACACGCTCGTCATCGAAAAGGTGTGCACCAATCCAACACTGGGTGTGAGAGCCCTCAGTTGAACGGAATATCGTTGTTGTCCTTGGTGTCCTGGTACTTCTGCGACAGCCCGGCGTAGACATCGCGGATCCGCTGGTCCTGCTCGAGCAGCTGGGTGCGTAGCGGCTCGGGTTCGGCTTCGGCGAGGCTACGGATCGAATAGCAGGTCCAGAACGCGTTGGCGTGCCGGTAGGCGCCGTCCTCGACCCCGAACACCTCTTTGAGGATCAACAGGTCGTGGGGGATGCCGAAGGCGTCCCGGGAATCCTCGTAGGTGTAGAAGTAGTAGAAATTGTCGAACCCCGCCCACGTGATGGCTGACAGACACAGGGGACAGGGCTCATGGGTGGACAGAAATATCAGGTCGCGAGTGGGGGGT
This sequence comes from Mycolicibacterium tusciae JS617, assembly GCF_000243415.2. The sequence goes on along the minus strand of NZ_KI912270.1, from coordinate 1,695,932 downwards.
CGGTCGGCCATCTCGTAGAACTGATTCAGGGTGCTGATCTCGCCGTGCAGCAGCGGATTGTCGGTCTCGCTGTTGGTGCCGGCTACGACGAGCGACATATCGGACTTGCGCAGTAGTGCTGCGCCGAAGACCTTGTTGCCCGCCGCGACACCGCGCTCGGTCATCGGCAGGACGTCGAATTCCATGACGTCGAGCAGGCGTGATGCCACGGTCGGGGATGCCATGGCGTCACCTTAATGGGAATGGTGACGCCGCATCGTCAGACGCAGTCGGAGCACACCATCTTCTCGCCCGACTGCAGCGCCAGACGGTTGCGATGATGCACCAGGAAGCAACTGGAGCAGGTGAATTCGTCGGCCTGCTTCGGTATCACCCGGACGATGAGCTCCTCACCGGACAGGTCGATATCGGGTAGGTCGATAGCGTCGACTGCATCGCCGTCATCGACGTCGAGGACCGCGACGTCGGCTTGCTCACGCCGGCGGACAGCGATGTCCTCCAGCGACTGGTCGCTCTCATCAGTGTTCTGGGCGCGAGGTGCGTCGTAATCGGTGGGCATCGGCCACACTCCCTCCAAGATCGGTGTTGCGTTTAACGCCGCGCGAGGACCGCATAATTCCCTTTGAATGCGAAATCCAAACGCAGCTGTCGGTCATCGCCGCAGCAAGGCCCCCACGTTAGGGTGAGCCGTGGCCGAGATCGCGCCGCTGCGCGTGCAGCTGATCGCCAAGACCGACTTCATGGTGCCGTCGGACGTGCCGTGGAACACCGACGCCGACGGCGGGCCCGCGCTGGTCGAGTTCGCCGGCCGCGCGTGCTATCAGAGCTGGTCAAAGCCCAACCCGCGAACCGCGACCAACGCCGCCTATCTGCGACACATCATCGACGTCGGTCACTTCTCGGTGCTCGAACATGCGTCGGTGTCGTTCTACATCACCGGCATCTCGCGGTCGGCCACCCACGAGTTGATCCGACACCGCCATTTCTCCTACTCGCAACTGTCTCAGCGCTACGTCCCCGAGCACGACTCGCAGGTCGTTCTGCCCCCGGGAATGGAGGACGATCCCGAGCTTGCGGAAATCTTCGCCGACGCCGCCGACGCCAGCCGCGCGACGTACACGGAATTGCTGAGCAGACTCGAGGCCAAACTGGGCGGTGAGCCCGGGGACAGGTCAGCGCTACTGCGACGTAAGCAGGCCCGACAGGCCGCCCGCGCGGTGCTGCCCAACGCCACCGAGACCCGCATCGTCGTCACCGGCAACTATCGCGCCTGGCGGCATTTCATCGCGATGCGGGCCAGCGAGCACGCCGACATCGAGATCCGCCGGTTGGCCATCGAGTGCCTGCGCCAACTGATCGACGTCGCCCCGCAGGCGTTCTCGGACTTCGAGATCTATGCGCTGGCTGACGGCACAGAGGTGGCAACCAGCCCGCTAGCCACAGAAGCGTGAGGCCGAGCGAGTAATCTCACTGTTCGTGAGCACCGGCGGATTCGACGTGACAGCCCAGTTGGGCACCGTGCTGACCGCGATGGCTACGCCATTCAAGCCCGACGGCACCCTGGACACCGAGGCCGCGGCGCGGCTGGCGATTCATCTCGTCGACGCAGGCTGCGACGGCTTGGTGCTTTCGGGCACCACCGGTGAGTCTCCGACGACGACGGACGGCGAGAAGCTGACGCTCCTGCGGGCGGTACTGGAGGCAGTCGGGGACCGGGCCCGCATCATCGCCGGCGCGGGAACCTACGACACCGAGCACAGCATCGAACTCGCCCGGGCATGCGAGGGCGAGGGTGCGCACGGCCTGCTGGTCGTTACGCCGTACTACTCGCGTCCGCCGCAATCCGGACTGGTCGCGCATTTCACCGCCGTCGCGGACGCCACGGCGCTACCGGTGGTGCTGTACGACATTCCGCCTCGGTCTGCCGTTGCGATCGAGTGGGACACCATCCGCACGCTGGCCCGCCATCCCAACATCGTGGCGATCAAGGACGCCAAGGGCGATCTTCACGGTGGCGGGCAGATCATCGCCGAGACGGGACTGGCGTACTACTCGGGCGACGACGCGCTGAATCTGCCCTGGCTGGCGATGGGCGCCGTCGGCTTCATCAGTGTGTGGGGCCACATGGCCGCCAGTCAGCTGCGGGACATGTTGTCGGCATTCGCCTCCGGTGACGTCGCGACAGCACGCAAGATCAACGTCACGCTTGGCCCCCTGGCCGACGCGCAGGCTCGGCTCGGTGGTGTGACCTTGGCCAAGGAGGGCCTGAGATTGCAGGGTTTCGAGGCCGGTAATCCCCGGCTGCCGCAAGTGCCGGCCTCGCCGGATCAGATCGAGGCGCTGGCCGCGGATATGCGGGCTGCTACGGTGCTGCGCTAGTGAACGAAGAACTCGCACCGCCGGGGCCGCTGGCCCCAGGGGGCCTGCGGGTCACCGCGCTGGGCGGCATCAGCGAAATCGGCCGCAACATGACGGTTTTCGAGCATCTGGGCCGTCTGCTGATCGTCGACTGCGGAGTGTTGTTCCCGACGCACGATGAGCCCGGTGTCGATCTGATCCTTCCGGACCTGCGCCTGATCTCCGATCGCCTCGAAGACGTCGAGGCGCTCGTGCTCACCCACGCGCACGAGGACCACATCGGTGCGATCCCGTTTCTGCTCAAGATGCGCCCCGACATTCCGGTGGTCGGATCGAAGTTCACGCTGGCGCTGGTGAACGAGAAATGCCGCGAGCACCGGATCAAGCCGAGGTTCGAGGAGGTTGACGAGGGCCAGAGCTCGAGGCACGGCGTTTTCGAGTGCGAGTACTTCGCCGTCAACCACTCCATTCCCGGCTGTTTGGCGATCGCGATCCACACCGGTGCGGGCACCGTGCTGCATACCGGTGACATCAAGCTCGACCAATCTCCGCCCGACGGCAAGCCCACCGACCTGCCGGGCATGTCGCGACTCGGCGACTCCGGTGTGGACCTGTTTCTGTGTGATTCGACCAACGCCGAGATTCCCGGTGTCGGGCCCTCGGAAAGTGAGATCGGCCCCAACATCCACCGGCTGATGCGTGGTGCGCAAGGGCGCGTCATCGTGGCCTGTTTCGCATCGAATGTCGGTCGCGTGCAACAGATCATCGACGCAGCGGTTGCGCTGGGCCGCAAAGTGTCGTTCGTCGGACGGTCGATGGTCCGCAACATGGGGATCGCCAAGGAGCTCGGCTATATAACGCTCGCCAACGACGACGACATCATCGACATCGGGGCGGCGGAGATGATGGCTCCCGAACGTGTGGTGCTCGTGACCACGGGCACCCAGGGCGAAACGATGGCGGCGCTGTCGCGCATGTCTCGTGGTGAACATCGCAGCATCACGCTGACGTCGGGCGATCTCATCATCATGTCGTCGTCGCAGATTCCCGGCAACGAGGAGGCAATCTTCGGCGTCCTGGACGCCTTGGCCAAGATCGGTGCCCGCGTCGTGACGAATGCCCATGTCCGCGTGCATGTCACCGGCCACGCATATGCCGGGGAACTGCTCTTCCTGTACAACGGCGTGCGGCCGCGCAACGTGATGCCGGTGCACGGAACCTGGCGGATGCTGCGGGCCAATGCGGCACTGGCGGCAGGCACCGGGGTGCCCGAGGAGAACATCGTGCTAGCGGAGAACGGCGTCAGCGTCGACCTCGTGGCGGGCCTGGCCTCGGTCGCCGGTGCGGTGCCGACAGGCAAGATGTTTGTCGACGGGCTGGTCAGCGGTGACGTCGGCGAGACTGTGGTCGGTGAACGCCTCACGCTGTCTTCGGGTTTTATCGGCATTACGGTGGTGCTGCGAAGCGGCACCGGCAAGTTGGCTTCTGCGCCGCACCTGCACTCGCGCGGTTTCTCCGAGGATCCGAAGTCGCTAGAACCTGCCATTCGCAAAGTCGAGGAAGCGCTGGAAGCCCTTGCCTCAGAACGGGTAACCGATGTCAATCGCATCGCCCAGGCGGTGCGCCGCACTGTCGGTAAATGGGTCGGCGAGGTCTATCGCCGCCAGCCGATGATCGTGCCAACCGTCATCGAGATCTAGACTGGTCAGGCCTTTTCGGCGTAGGCCGTCCACTCCAGCTGCGATGCGGTGAGATTGCGGCCGGCGGGTTCGACGTAGTGGCGCATAAAGTAGTCCGGTCCGGCCTGTTCGATCAGCTGCCATCCGTACTCGGCAACGAAGCTGGAAACCTCGGCGGGATCCAGTCCAAACTGCCACAATTGTTGCTTCTCGCGGAACCTGCGGTAGGCGGATCTGGCGCCGTACATGTTCGTGCCGTCGATGAAATCCTGTCGCACGTAGGTGAACACCAACCGGCTGCCAGAGGCGGCGGCCCGCAGGTACTCGAAGGTGGTGCGCACCGCATCGGCGGTCAGGTACTGCGTCACACCTTCGACGATGAAGAAGGTTCGCTGGTCGCCGCGATGCCCGGCCCTGGCGAGTTCTGCGGCGAGATCGTCACGCTCAAAATCCACCGGTACCAACCGAACCGACGGAGGTGCTTGGCCCAACACTCGACGTACGACGGCTTCCTTGCGTCCGATGTTGACCGGCAGGTCTACCTCGTAGACCGGTACGTCGGACCGCCGGGCGAGGCGATACGGCCTGGTGTCCATTCCCGCGCCGAGGATGACGACCGCATCGATGCCGGGCAAGGCGTCATTGAGCTTCTCGTCGATGAATTGTTTTCGGCAAGCCAGATTCACCCAGAGTCCAGGGCCTGACCGCTCGGTCGCGCCGATCAGCAGGCGCCGGAGAAGACCCAGCCGCGTCGCACTCACCACGGCGCGTAGCCCAGCAGGTAAGAACGCAAACGCCAAGTCGTCGTTGACGAGTCGGCGCTCCGGTGCCTCGCACTGCTCCACGGCGGTCAGGACCATCGGGCCGAAGGCAGTTTGCGCGGCCGGGTTGTGCGCCATCAGCGCTTGTTGACCGACCCGGCGTCCACGGGCAGCGTCACACCGGTGACGTAGCGCGCTTCGTCGGAAACCAGCCACGCCACAGCGTTGGCGATGTCTTCGGGCTGGAGCACCTGCACCGGCAACGCGTTGCCCATCTCCTGCGGAGTCCTGTCGGCGATGCTGCCCAGCCACTGCCGGGTGGCCTCGTTATTGATCATCGGGGTGTCCACTCCCGCGGGATGCACCGAATTCACCCGAACGCTGTGCGGAGCAAGCAGATTGGCGTACAGCCGGACCAACCCGACGATGCCGTGTTTGGCTGCGACGTATCCGACGGCACCTGCGTCGTGGCTGCCGACGCCGATCAGCCCCGCCACTGAACTGGTGAGCACGATCGCGCCGCCGTCGCCCTGATCGACAAGTGTCGGGATCGCCACTTCGACGTTGTGATACACGCCGGTGAGATTCACGTCGATGACGTCCTGCCACCCCTGTGGCCCCGACTGCATCGGCGCGATACCGGCGTTGGCAATCACGATGTCCAGCCGGCCGAGTTCGTCGATCCCGGCCGTCAGCGCGTTCATCAACGCATGCTGATCGCGAACATCGGCCTGCTGCGCCACGATTCGAGCACCCGTGTCCTCGACGAGTTTGACCGTGAGAGCGAGATCGTCAGGTGTCGCAAGGGGATAGGGCACCGACGCGATCTGGTCGCAGATATCGACCGCGATGATGCTCGCGCCGTCGGAGGCCAGCCTGACCGCCTCGGCGCGGCCCTGACCGCGGGCGGCCCCGGTGATGAACGCGACTTTGCCGTCGAGCGCGGGCATTACGGACGCAGCGCACCCTTGGTGGGATCTCCGGCGACCACCGGCTGCAGCATCTTGATGTCCGGTGCGCCGTCGAGGTGCTCGCCGATCGCGCCGAATAGTGTCGCGACAGCCGGCGCTGTGCTGTGCGCCGTCAACGCGTCGGTATCGGCCCACTGCTCGACGAACACGAATGTCCCGTCCGCCTCGTGCAAGGAATACAGATCGCATCCCGGCTCGGAGTGCACCGCCTCCATGGCCTTCTTGCATGCGTCGCGGACGGTGTCCACGGACTCGGGCTTGGCTTTCATGGTTGCGACGACGGTGACGGGCATGGGCGTGGTACTCCTCGGTGAGTGCTGGCCGGACCTGAGCCACCCTACTCAGCGAACCTAACTAAATACCGGCCACCCCGGCGTCAGCGCAGATCGGCGCGTACACAGCGCAAAGTACCTTGCCGGCGGCCGGAATCCCCGCGACCTGGGTCTTTTCAGTCATTCGGACACGCTGCAACGGACCAGGTCGGCGATTGATACCTTTCTGTGACCCGTGTGGCTGATGGTGATTGTGGGGCTGTTGCGACTAGTCTTACAGACATGCCCAGTAAGACCGCCGCGCGCTCCGGCAGCCGTTCTAGCAGGTCAAAGTCCGGCGCACGGGCCGGAACGCGGACCACTGCGAAGCGGAAGCCCGCACAACGACGGAATCCCTCACCGATTTCGTCGGCAGGTGCCACCGTTGGCCGTGGTGTGCGCGCAGGCTGGCTGATGGTGGCCAAGGGCGCCGGCTCGACGGCCCGCTCCGTCGGCAGGGCCCGCGATCTCGAGCCGGGCCACCGCCGTGATGGCATCGCCCTGGCGCTGCTCGGCACCGCCGTGGTGATCGCCGCGAGTTCCTGGTTCGATGCGGCGCGACCTGTCGGGGCGTGGATCGACACGTTCCTGCGGGTGCTCATCGGTTCCTCCGTGGCGTTGTTGCCGCTCGCGCTGGCTGTGATCGCCGTGGTGCTCATGCGGACCGAGCCCGACCCCGAGACCCGGCCACGGCTGATCCTCGGTGCGGCGATGATTGCGCTGCCCTTTTTGGGCCTGTGGCATCTGTGGGCGGGTTCCCCGGCGGAGTCCGTCGCGCGACAACACGCCGCCGGCTTCGTCGGCTTCGCGATGGGTGGTCCGCTCTCCGACGGGTTGACCGTGTGGATCGCGGTGCCCCTGCTGTTCATCGCCGCACTGTTCGGCCTGCTTCTCGTCACCGGCACGACGATTCGCGAGGTGCCCGACACCCTTCGGACCATGTTCTCCGCGCGCGCGCTGCGCGGTGAGCACTACGACGACGACGAGTATTACGACGACGAGGAACCCGCCGTCGCCGAATCCGACGACTTCTCCGACGGCTACTACGACGACCCGGCAGGCTATGGAGACGACGAGGCGACGGCGTGGCCGACCGGAGCCGGGGGGCCGGCGACATTCAACGGCGGAGCCGGGGGGCCGGCGACATTCAACGGCGGAACACCGATGGACAACTACCCGATCGAGGACGAGACACCGACCATCCCCGAGCCCACCGCCAGGGCACGGAAGAAGAAGGCCAAGCCCAAGATCGTCGATCGCGTTGTCGAGGGCCCCTACATGCTGCCGCCGCTTGAACTGCTCGCCGCGGGCGACCCGCCGAAGCGGCGCACTGCAGCCAACGACCGTATGTCGGACTCGATCACGGAGGTGCTTCAGCAGTTCAAGGTCGACGCGGCGGTGACCGGCTGCACCCGCGGTCCGACCGTCACGCGGTATGAGGTCGAGCTCGGCCCGGGCGTCAAGGTCGAGAAGATCACCGCGCTGCAGAAGAACATCGCGTACGCCGTGGCCACGGAGAGCGTGCGGATGCTGGCGCCGATACCCGGCAAGTCCGCCGTGGGCATCGAGGTACCCAACGTCGATCGCGAGATGGTACGGCTGGCCGATGTGCTCACCGACCCGTCGACACGCAGCGACCATCATCCGCTGGTGATCGCCCTCGGCAAAGACATTGAGGGCGAATACATCTCGTGCAATCTTGCCAAGATGCCGCATCTGCTGGTTGCGGGTTCGACCGGGTCGGGCAAGTCGAGCTTCGTGAACTCGATGTTGGTGTCGCTGCTGGCGCGGGCCACTCCGGAAGAGGTCAGGATGATCCTGATCGACCCGAAGATGGTGGAACTGACCCCCTACGAAGGCATTCCGCACCTGATCACCCCGATCGTCACCCAGCCGAAGAAGGCGGCGGCCGCGCTGGCGTGGTTGGTCGAGGAGATGGAACAGCGCTACCAGGACATGCAGGCAAGCCGGGTGCGGCACATCGACGACTTCAACAAGAAGGTGCGGTCGGGGGAGATCACCACTCCACTCGGCAGTCAGCGCGTGTACAAGCCCTACCCCTACATCGTGGCGATCGTGGACGAGCTCGCCGACCTGATGATGACGGCCCCGCGCGATGTCGAGGATGCCATCGTGCGCATCACGCAGAAAGCTCGCGCGGCCGGCATCCACCTCGTGCTGGCTACCCAGCGGCCGTCGGTGGACGTCGTCACGGGCCTGATCAAGACCAACGTGCCGTCCAGGCTGGCGTTCGCCACCTCGTCGCTGACCGACAGCCGGGTGATCCTCGACCAGCAGGGTGCCGAGAAGCTGATCGGCATGGGCGACGCCCTGTTCATCCCGATGGGTGCCAACAAGGCGATCCGGCTGCAGGGCGCCTTCGTCAGCGACGAGGAGATCCACGCCGTCGTGAGCGCCTGTAAGGACCAGGCCGAACCGGAGTACACCGAGGGCGTCACTGCTGCGAAGACCACCAGTGAGCGCACCGACGTCGACCCCGACATCGGCGACGACATGGACGTGTTCCTGCAAGCGGTCGAGCTGGTGGTGTCCAGTCAGTTCGGCTCGACGTCGATGCTGCAGCGCAAGCTGCGGGTGGGCTTCGCCAAAGCAGGACGGCTGATGGATCTGATGGAGACCCGCAACATCGTCGGTCCGAGCGAAGGCTCCAAGGCCCGCGAAGTGCTGGTCAAACCCGACGAGCTGGCAGGCACGCTGATGCTGATCCGCGGCGGCGATGCGGGCGCCGACGACGAGGACTAGCGCCGATTTGTGTGCGTGTTCGTGCGGTGAGCGCACGCGAACGCACACAAATCACTAAAGCGTCAAGATCATTCGGGTGTTGCCCAGGATGTTGGGCTTGACATAGGAAAGGTCCAGGAACTCCGCCACACCGGTGTCGTACGAGCGGCACATCTCCTCGTAGACCTCCGCGGTGACCGGGGTGCCTTCGATCTCCTGGAATCCGTGTCGACGGAAGAACTCGACCTCGAAGGTGAGCACGAAGATCCGCTCGAGGTGCAGATCCCTGGCGACGTCCAGTAGCCGGTCGACGATCGCGTGGCCCACCCCATGGCCCCTGACCTTGGGGTGTACGGCCACCGTGCGCACTTCGCCCAGGTCGGCCCACAGCACGTGAAGGGCGCCGCACCCGATCAGTTCGCCGTCGACCTCGGCGACCCAGAACTCCTGGACGGTCTCGTAGAGCGTCACCAGATTCTTCTCGAGAAGGATCTTGCCTGAGTAGATATCGACCAGAGCCTTCATCGCGGGCACATCCGAGGTTCTGGCACGCCGAATGGCGACCTGACCCGGATCTGCGCTCACACGTGGAGAGTATCGGTGCGAGCAACCGATATTCTGTTGCGGTGCCGGGCGAACCAACCACCGATCCCGTGGTGCCGCGCGCCCGGGTGGCGAACATCGCCAATGTGCTTACCGGTGTGCGGCTGGCGTTGGTACCGGTCTTCCTGGTCGTCCTCTTCGTCGCAGACGGCCACGAAACATTCTGGCGGATAGCCGCATTCATCGTGTTCACCGTCGCGGTGATCACCGACCGGTTCGACGGTGCACTGGCCCGCAGCTACGGGATGGTTACCGAATTCGGCACGCTCATCGACCCGATCGCGGATAAAGCGCTCATCGGCGCCGCCTTGATCGGTCTCTCGATGCTCGGCGAGATGCCATGGTGGATCACCATCGTGATCATGACGCGCGAGGTCGGCATCACAGTTTTGCGCTTCGCGGTCCTTCGCCACGGGGTCATCCCGGCCAGCCGCGGCGGCAAACTGAAAACCCTCGTCCAGGGCGTGGCCATCGGCCTGCTCGTGCTGCCGCTTTCGGGCCCTTGGCTCATCGGGGCCTGGGTGGTGATGTGGGCGGCAGTGGTCCTGACGGTGGTCACCGGTGTGGACTATGTCGTCTCCGCGATTCGCGATTCGCGCGCCCGCCCGGCCGCACCCTGACGTCGGGTCTCCTTGCTGCGGTTTCGGCTCGAACGTCAGCTATTTGCGCGATCCGGGAACCACCCGCAGGCCCGCGGCGTTGCCCTAATACGAAGCCAGCGACGGACCTCTCGGAAGGGGAGCACGATGACGGCATTGCTGCGCGAGGTGATCGGCGACGTCCTTCGCCGTGCCCGCACCGAGCAGGGCCGCACCCTGCGCGAAGTGTCCGACTCCGCTCGGGTCAGCCTCGGCTACCTCTCGGAAGTCGAGCGCGGGCGCAAGGAGGCCTCCAGCGAGTTGCTCAGCGCCATCTGCAGTGCACTGGACGTGCCGCTGTCGCAGGTGCTCTTCGAGGCCGGCGACGAGATGGGCCGCAAGGAATTCGCGGCGTTCGAACGCGAATCCATCGGCGCGGCCAATATCGACGCCGCGACGAAGGTCGTCATTCCGCAGGTTGTGTCGATGGCGGTCGCCTAACCAGCCGAGGCCGGTGTAGGTGCGGCAAGGGTGGCCGACCCGATAGATTGGGCTGCACGGTAAGCCGGCGGCCCAAGGCCGAGACTCCAGGGCCGACAAAACGACAGACACGAAGGCGGAACGAACCGATGGCCAATCCGTTCACCAAGGCGTGGAAGTACCTGATGGCGCTGTTCAGCTCCAAGGTCGACGAATATGCCGATCCGAAGGTGCAGATCCAGCAGGCCATCGAAGAGGCCCAGCGCCAGCACCAGGCGCTGACGCAGCAGGCCGCCCAGGTCATCGGCAACCAGCGCCAACTGGAGATGCGGCTCAACCGCCAGCTCGCCGACATCGAGAAGCTCCAGGTCAACGTTCGCCAGGCGCTGACCCTGGCCGACCAGGCCACCGCCGCCGGTGACGCCGCCAGGGCCACCGAGTACACCAATGCCGCCGAGGCCTTCGCCGCGCAGTTGGTGACCTCCGAGCAGAGCGTCGAGGACCTCAAAAGCCTCCACGACCAGGCGCTGCAGGCCGCCGGACAGGCCAAGAAGGCCGTCGAGCAGAACGCGATGATGCTGCAGCAGAAGATCGCCGAGCGCACCAAACTGCTCAGCCAGCTCGAGCAGGCCAAGATGCAGGAGCAGGTCAGCGCGTCGCTGCGGTCCATGAGCGAGCTCGCCGCGCCCGGCACCACGCCGAGCCTCGACGAAGTGCGCGACAAGATCGAGCGTCGCTATGCCAATGCCATCGGCTCGGCCGAGCTGGCGCAGAACTCAGTGCAGGGCCGAATGATGGAGGTGCAATCGGCCAGCGTCCAGATGGCGGGTCATTCACGCCTCGAGCAGATCCGCGCGTCGATGCGCGGTGAGCAGCTGCCGGCCGGTGGAAACGCCGCCGCCGCGCCCGCGGCGCCGGCTAGCAATCCCCAAGCGACACCGGAAAATCCGCTGTCGCAGTAACTTCTGTGAGGAACAGTGGTGAAATCGCGAGCGAGTAGACCGGAGGCCTGGCGCTCGTTGGCGCAGCGCGGTGTGGATACCGCGGCAGAGTGGTCCGATGTGATGGCCGCAAAGCTCAACGCCGCAGCGGATCCGCGCGCCAAGTTGTTGCGGAAGCGACGCTGGGCGTTGCGGCTCGGCGTGTTCTTCACGGTGTCGTCGGTGTTCTGGATCGGCGTGACCGGCCTGCTTTCAGCATGGGAGACCCCGTTCTGGGCACTGTTCATCCCGGCCCCCATCGCGGTCGGTGCGGCCTTCTTGGCGACGCTGTCATTCCTGCGCTATCGCTGGTTGCGAGGCGAGCCGTTGCCGCCGCCACGATCTCGCAGTGCTCGTCGCCTTCCGGCGTGGGGCTCGGCCGCACGGCAGCCGATGGCCGCACTGGCGGCCTCCGAACGGGGCCTGTTTTCGCTGCTCGGCGTGATGGAGCGAGGCCGGCTGCTGCCCGCTGAAGAACTTCGCGAGCTGACGTCCGCGGCCAACCAGACCGCTGCCACCATGACCGCGACCGCCAACGAAGTGGTGTCGATGGAACGGACCATCAGCTCTGCACCGCAGTCGCGCGCCCATCTGGCCCCGACGATTCAGGCGTTCACCGCACAGCTGGACCAAGGCAGCCGTCAGTACAACGAAATGGTGACCGCCGCAGCTCAACTGGTGTCAGCGGCCAACACCGGATCGATGTCGAGCTCACCGATGGCGCAGCAGCGCTACCGTAACGAGCTGTCGAATGCGACCGATCGCCTGCTCGGATGGGCGCAGGCCTTCGACGAACTCGGACACCTGCGCCGGGCCTAGACGTCGTGTGAACTCGACGGTCCTGACCGGGGTCCGTAGCGTTCGATATACGCCTCGTGGACGTGGGCGTTCTTCTCGCGGGAGAGTGCGTCGACCAGGCCCGGGTCCAGACCGTGCTTTCGCAACATGTGTCGGCGCCAGACCTTGTTGAGCGCGTGTGAGAAGAACACGAACGGGATCAGAATCGGCAGCGTCATGGACAGGTGCACGTCCAGGGTGGTCGGGATGAACCAGAACGGGATCAGGATGATGAACGCCGGAATGAAGACGCGAATCATCATGCGGACCGTTGCGCCCTTGCCTGCCAGGTCGTTGCGCACCCAGTCGTGCATCGAGGCGGGCAGCGCTCGGCCGTAGCAGTAGCCGATGTATTCGAACAGGTTCGGCCGGGTGCGCGCGGGTTCGGTGTTCATGTCGAGTCCGAATGGTAGCAATCCGGCAGGTTACATGGTCGCGCGCAGCGAGGGAAACACCGTCGCAGCGATTCCCCGGACCGTTCCCTTCACAAAGTTCAGCGTGTCGAAATAGTCCCGCCACAAGGTGATTCGGCCCGAATGCACCTCGAACGTCCCGCAGACCCAGAACTGAATGCGCAGCGGTCCGAACACTATGGCGTCGGTGCGCTCGGTCAGCACCGCATTGCCTTCGGCGGCGATGCGATGAATCTTGACCTCGAAGCCCATTCGGCCTTCGCCCCGTCGCAACAGGCCGACGATGCGTTGGCGGCCACGGATGGTGGGGAATCCGACGTTCTCCCATTCGATGTTGTCGGCGAGTAAGCGGTCGACGGTGTCGAAGTCCTCGTCCTGCAATGCATAGAGAAACGTCTCCACCGTACGTACGTTGTCGAGGTCGGGTCTCACGGTTGAAGCCTGGTCGGTCATGTCCTCAGCCTATGGCCAGGCGCTGTGGCATGGTAGGCCCAATGCGCGTCGCGGTCGTTGCCGGACCCGATCCCGGGCACGCCTTTCCGGCCATTGCGCTGTGCCTTCGCTTCCTGGCCAACGGGGATTCACCGACACTTCTGACCGGGACAAAGTGGCTGGCCACGGCGAAAGAGGCCGGGGTCGACGCGGTCGAACTCCTCGGCCTGGACGCGACCGACGGGGACGACGATGCCGACGCCGGCGCGAAGATCAACGAGCGTGCGGCGCGCATGGCTGTGCTCAACGTGCCGCAGCTGAGGCAGCTGGCGCCGGACCTGGTGGTGTCGGATGTGATCACCGTGGCCGGCGGGTTCGCTGCGGAGCTGCAGGGGTTGCCGTGGGTCGAGCTCAACCCCCAGCCGTTGTATCGGCCGTCGAAGGGGCTTCCGCCGATAGGCAGTGGGCTCGCACCAGGCGTCGGCCTCCGCGGCAAGGTCCGCGACGCGGTGCTGCGCGCGTTGTCCGCCCGGTCGTGGCGGACCGGACTTCAGCAACGAGAGGCGGCGCGTGCCGAAATCGGGTTACCTGCAACCGATCCCGGTCCGCGACGACGGCTGATCGCCACGCTGCCCGCTCTGGAGATGCCGCGACCCGACTGGCCTCCCGAGGCGGTGATAGTCGGGCCTCTGCACTTTGAGCCGACGTCGTCGAAACTGGAGATTCCGTCCGGTTCCGGACCGGTCGTGGTCGTCGCACCGTCGACTGCGACCACCGGCGCCCGCGGGCTGGCTGAGCTGGCGCTGGACACCCTGACGCCGGGGGAGGTGCTTCCGGCGGGGTCGCGGGTCGTGGTGTCGCGGCTACGCGGGCCCGATGCTCCGGTGCCGCCATGGGCGGTGGTCGGGCTCGGACGCCAGGACGAGCTGCTGTCGAATGCCGACGTGGTGGTCTGCGGCGGCGGGCACGGCATGGTGTCCAAGACGCTGCTGGCGGGCGTACCGCTGGTGGTGGTGCCAGGTGGCGGCGACCAGTGGGAGATCTCGAACCGCGTTGTGCGCCAGGGCAGTGCGCTACTCGTACGCCCGTTGACCGGCAAGGCGTTGGCGACGGCGGTGTGTGACGTGTTGTCGACGCCGGGCTATCGGGAGGCGGCGCGGCGGGCCGGGGCATCCCTGGCCGGTGTCGACGATCCGGTACGGGTGTGCCATGAAGCGGTCGCGGCTTCGGCGTAGGTTGGGCCGCGTGCGGTTGACGGAATTCAACGTCCTCGTCGAGGAGCAGTTCGGGTCGGTTCGTGGTGGGTCGCTGCTTGTCGACCATGTGCTCACGAGCCTCGGCGGGCGCACCCCTGTGCAGGCCATCGAGGACGGCGTCGACCCGCGAGACGTCTGGCGGGCGCTGTGCGCGGACTTCGACGTCCCGCGCGATCAGTGGTGAGTCGCTAGCGTTTGTCCTCGGCTCGACCGGTGCCGGCGGTATGGGCAGGCCCAACCTGGTCGTCGCCGCGGTCAGACTCCGGCATCTGCGACGCCGACTGTTCGTCGGCCGGTGATGTGGTGGTTCCGCCTGCGGTATCGCCGGGGGGCGGCGACTTGTAGTCGGCATCCGTGACGGGTTTGACTGCCCCGCCGGTCCGTTCGCCCGTCTCGTCTCCGCCGTCGGCCGGCTTGGCCGCTTTTTGTCGCCCCTCATAGGGCGGAATCTCGGGCTGGACGTCCTTCGGAGGCTCGTTGGTGAAGCCACTTTCGAAGTCGGGCTTTCCGCCTTCGTCGTGGGCTGGAACCGACTCGTCGCCTTCGTACGATCCCGACGGCCGGTCTGCAGGCCCGCCCGATGGTTCATCTGATCCGGTGCCGCGTGATCCCCGTTCTTCCGGCTTTGTCATGACAACTCCTCATCCTCGCCGCATCGGCCGCGGCGACGCTTGAAATGGTTCCCGTGCGCTGGCAGGGAAGCCGTAGCTAGGCACGCTGACCCAGCACCAACGCTGTTTCGCGGTGCAACCGGCCGAAGTTGTAGTAGGCGGCGCAGGCGCCCTCGGGGGAGACCATGCACGTCCCGATCGGCGTCTCCGGTGTGCAAGCAGTGCCGAACACCTTGCACTCCCATGGCTTGATCACGCCCTTGAGCACCTCGCCGCACTGGCATGCCTTCGGGTCCGCCACGCGTACGCCGGGCATCTCGAACGTGTGCTCGGCGTCGAACTCGGCATAGTCGCGGTGCACCTTGAGTGCGCTCTGCGATATGAACCCCAACCCACGCCACTCGAAGTGTGGCCGCAATTCGAACGTTTCGGACATCAACTTCAGTGCCGCGGTATTGCCTTCCGGCCGCACGATGCGCGTGTACTGATTCTCGACCTCGCAACGTCCCTCACGGATCTGCTGCAGCAGCATGTGCACCGATGCGAGGATGTCGAGCGGCTCGAAACCCGCTACCACCATTGGCTTTCCGTACACGTCGGGAACGAACCGGTACGGCCGCAGTCCCACCACTGTCGAGACGTGCCCGGGACCGAGGAACCCCGACAACCTGAGGTCGGGTGATTCGAGGATCGCCTTGATCGGCGGAACGATCGTGACGTGGTTGCAGTACACGCTGAAGTTCTTCACGCCCCGTGCACGCGCGCGTACCAGTGTCACCGCCGTCGAAGGGGCGGTGGTCTCGAAACCGACTGCGAAAAACACGACGTGCTTGTCCGGATTGTCGAGCGCGACCTTGAGGGCATCAAGCGGGGAGTACACGAATCTCACGTCCGCACCACGTGCCTTGGCCTCGATGAGGTTGCCCTTCGACCCCGGCACCCGCATCATGTCGCCGAATGTCGTGAAGATGACGTTCGGTTGCTCTGCCAGCCACATCGCATCGTCGACACGGCCCATCGGAATCACACAGACCGGGCACCCCGGTCCGTGCACCAGTTCGACGGTGTCGGGCAGGAGATGCTCGATGCCGTGACGGTAGATGGTGTGCGTGTGTCCGCCACACACCTCCATGAATTTGAAATGGTCGCCGACAGCGAGTTCGGTGATCGATTTGACCAAAGCGCGTGCGGCTGCCGGATCGCGGAATTCGTCGACGAACTTCATGTCAAGCCTCTCAAGCGATCTCGGTGGAGTTGAATGCTTCGATCTCGTTGACGTAGTCGGCGCCCATCTTCTGTACCTGCTCGAGCGTCAATTTCGCCTCACGTTCGTCGATCTTGGCCATCGCGAAGCCGACGTGCACCAGCACCCAATCGCCGACTTGCGGGTTGACATCAGCCAGCAGACGCACGCTGATGATCCTGCGCACACCGTTGACGTCGACCTTGGCCAGGGATTCTTCGGCGTCGACGATGTCGACCACCTGACCGGGAATGCCAAGACACATCGGCTTCTCCTCTCAGCAGATCCGGGGCAGCGGATCACCGACAAGCATGTCGACGATTCGGCTACCGCCGAAAGACGTTCGTAGCGCGACAATTCCGTGCGGCTCGGGCACGATCTCCCCGACGACCGCGGCATCGGCACCCTGCGGATGGTTGCGCATCGCCGTGACCGCCGCCTCGATCTCGTCGGCAGGAACGATGGCGACGAACTTGCCCTCGTTGGCGACGTACAACGGGTCGATGCCGAGCATGTCGCAGGCGCCGAGCACCTGCGGCTTGACCGGAAGTCTGTCCTCATCCAGGATCAGCGCGAACGGGCAATCCTTGACGAGTTCGTTGGCCACTGTGCCGACGCCGCCTCGTGTTGCGTCGCGCATCCACCGCGTCGACGGTGCCGCCGACAGAAGGATTTCCACCAGCTGGTGCACCGGAGCGGTGTCGGAGGCGATGTCGGCGTCGATGGCAAGATCGCCGCGAGCCAACAAGACCGCCATCCCGTGCTCGCCGATTGTCCCCGACAGCATCACCTTGTCGCCGGGCCGCACGAGATCGCGAGACAGCTGTCGGCCCTCGGGAATCAACCCGACGCCCGCTGTGGAGATGTATACGCCGTCACCCGCGCCCTTGCCCACGACCTTCGTGTCGCCGGTGACGATTTGCACGCCGGCTTTCGCCCCTGCTTCGCTCATGTCAGCGACGATTTCGCGGAGTTCGGCGACAGGGAATCCCTCCTCGATGACGAAGGCGGCGGACAGCCACTGCGGACGTGCACCCGAGACCGCGAGGTCGTTGATCGTCCCGTGCACCGCGACATGGCCGATGGATCCGCCAGGAAAGCGCCGCGGCGAAACGACATACGAGTCGGTGGAGAACGCCAGTCGGTCGCCGGACGGTGTACGCAGCACCGCGGCGTCGCCGAGTTGTTCGAGCTGCTCGTTGCGGAACGCCTCGACGAACACCGCGTCGACAAGAGCCGCCGATGACTTGCCGCCCGCACCGTGCGCAAGGGTCACCACCTCATCGAGCAGGCGTGGCCGACGCTGGCGGAACTTGTCGATGCGTTCCAGGACACGGTCTTCGCGGTCCGCGGCGCTCATGGCGTTGGTCATGTCGCTTGTACTCCGTTCAGGGGACGGGCCATGCGCTCCTGGGCTACCGACCAGAGTGTGTAGCCGAGCATTGCGTGGCTCTCCTGGATCCGGTGAATGCTCTGGGAATGCATTGTGAAGCAGTAATCGAGATCCTCGGCGACCGCCATCCTGCCGCCGTCATGGCCGGAGAACCCGATCGTCAGCAGATTCCGGTGCTTCGCCTCGGTGATCGCCGTCATCAGATCCTCGGAGTTTCCGGACGTCGACAGTGCGACCGCGATGTCGCGGTCGCGGGCATGGGCGATGATCTGTCGTTTGAAGATCAATTCGAATCCGACATCGTTCCCCAGGGCGGTCACCACGGCGTTGTCCGCCGCCAGAGACCATGCGGCGACCGCACGGCCGCGCGCCGGGCGGCTGAAGAGCGACGCCAGCGTCGCTGCGTCGGTGGAGCTTCCGCCGTTTCCGAACGTGTAGAGGCGGCCGCCTCGGCGGAAGCGGTCGGCCATCTCGGTTCCCGCCGCAGTGAGCGCGTCGGCGTATTCGTGGAGAGATTCGCCTTGCAGCCGTGCGCTTTCGGCGGCCTTGCCCCGTGCCGAGGCGGCAAGATCCTCGAGTAGGCCGGTGGCATCGGATTCCTCGGATTCGATGAACGGATAAAGAAAGCCAGTACTTTCGGGCTCGGTCATCGGTGCACCTCGCATTCGACCCGGGTGATCGCCGTGCCCGCGTGGACAAGAACGAGATCGTGGGGGGCCACAGCACCGAGTAGCGTGACGTCGACCCATTCCTCGCCCGATGCGGTCCGAACCAGCGCGGAACCGGTGGCGTCGACCGGCTCGAGCACAACCTCGCCGAGACGGCCCTCGTCGCTGCATGTCACGCACAATTCGTCGGCGCACTCGTCGGAGCCGGGTTTGAGCAGTCCCGGGTGCTCGAAGCAGACGTGTGTGAGCTCCCACAGCAGGTGGTACATCAGGACGAAGGTTCCGGTGGCAGGCAGCATCGGGTCGTCCGAGTCGATCCACAGGATGTGGTTGGCAGCGCCTGCCGCCGGGCGCGGGCCGGAACCGATCCACAGCGTCAGCACGCCCCATGCCTGCGCGCGGCGCATGGCGTCGAGCACTGCGGGCTGGCCCGCAGACGCGACCGCGATCAGCAGATCTCCTGGTTGACTGGCCACCCTCGCCTGCGCCACCGGATCTGGCTCGACGAGCGCGACAGACGGCAGCGCCCGCTTGCCCACGACGACCGGATGCACGAACTCGACGGCGACATGGTGGGCATGTGGTTCCCATTCCGGTGAGATGACCCACAGTGTGGCGCCGTTGTGGAAGCGGCGGGCCATGTCCAGTGCGGCCGCAGCCAGATCCGCTGACAACTCGTCATCGATGTACGACCCGCCGGGTCGTGCGTTTGCCGTCATGTGCGACCTCCCGTCGACGAACTGCCGAGGCGCGCCGAACCGGACCTGGGGAAGGCGGTTTCGCACCACTCGTTGACCAGATCCAGGGTGGCCGCCGTGGCCGATGCCAGTGCGGCACTGTCGGTGTCGGTGAGCGTTGCGCACACCCAGTCCCAATGTGCGGAGACCACCGTCCCTGGTCTCGGTGCCGGCGCCAGCGACACGTCGCCCTTCCTCCATCGGACGGTCTCGGTCTCCGGCTCGCCTAGGATCAGCAGGCCGTCGTCGAACCGCAAGGGTTGCGAGCAGATCACCGCGTGCTCAGCTACGACCGACTCGACCGTTCCCCAGCGGATGCGGCAGCTCTGCATCACCTTCACTGCGGTGGCCGCGTCACGGTGCAGAAATCGCGCCCATGGATAGACCACGAAGACGTGAAAGCTGTGGTGCGCCAGTACCTCCGCGGTAGCGGGGACGTCGTCCAGCAGACCGGTGAGCTGCCCCGTGAATGCGGCGCGCAGCCGGTCGAGCAGCTGCGCGGAATCGACCTTGGAAAGAGCCGGGCCGCCGACCCAGTAGCTGCCCACCACGTCCTGGTCGAGAGGATCGGAATGTCCGATGGCATCGGCGATCGCCGCCAAATATGGCCATGCGCCGTCAAACTCCTTGGCATGTGAGGCGAGTCCTGATGTGCCGCCACCGTCTGTGGGGCCGCAGTAGCCGAGTTCGTTCGGTGGGTAGGCGTACCGGCCGAACAGTTCTTGGCCCGTCGTCAGAGCATTCATCCGCAGTTACCCACCAACAGCTGTCCCAATGCGATACCGCCGTCGTTCGGCGGCACGACCCGATGCGTGATGACGTGGAATCCACGGGCCCGCAATCGCTTCACTGTGAGTTCGAGTAACAGGCCGTTCTGGAAAACGCCACCGGACAGGGCGACGGTCTGTGACGGGTCACCTGCTGTGACGGCCAGGTCGACGACCACGTCGGCGACTGCACGGTGGAACCGCGCTCCGACCACGCCCGCGGCGACCCCGGCACGCCGGTCGCGGACCACCGCGTGGATTACCGCAGCGGGATCTATCACCAGGGTGTCGCCGTCACGGACGACGCCGAACGCGTAGGCACTCGCCCCGCCGTCCACGCCGCGGGACAACCCTTCCAGTTCGATCGCCGCCTGGGCTTCGTAGGCCACCACCTGTCGCACACCTGCCAGTGCTGAGATCGCATCGAACAGGCGGCCCATGCTGGATGTCGGGATACATCCGAAGCCGGTTTCGAGTTGACGCGCCAGCGCTGTCCGTTCCTCGAGCGGACACGTGTCGACCGGCGGTAAATCGGCATCCCACGCGATACCGGCCGCCCACAGATGGGCTAGGGCCATCCGGTAGGGGCGCAACACGCTGACATCGCCGCCGGCCAAGGGGACATACGCCAGTTGCGCCAGGCGTTGGAACCCTTTGTAATTCGCCAGCAGTACTTCGCCACCCCACACCGCGCCGTCGGTGCCCCAACCCGTTCCGTCGAAGGCGAAGCCGAGTACCTCGGTCGAACCATCGAGGCCGTGTTCGGCCATGACCGCCGCGATGTGCGCATGGTGATGCTGGACGGTTCGAAGCGGTCGGCCCGCGGCATTGCGGTTCGCCCACGCGGTCGACCGGTACAGCGGATGGGCGTCGGCGACCAGGACCTCTGGCGCGACCGCGGTCAACTCCTGCAGATGCTGCTGGGTGGCGTCGAACGCGGCCAGCGTGGCCAGGTCGTCCATATCGCCGATGTGCTGGCTCAGCCAGGCGTACTTGCCGTCGGCGACCGCCATGGCGTTCTTGAGGTCGGCGCCCACCGCCAATGTCGGCGGCACCGCCACGGGGAGCGCGACCGGAAGTGGTGCGTATCCGCGGGAACGTCGTATGGGGACCTCGATAGCGTCACCGTCGACGACCACCACCCGCATGACCGAGTCGTCGCACGGAACCAAAATCACGCGGTCGTGCATCAGCCAACCGTCCGCGAGATGCGAGAGCCGTTGGAGCGCAGCATCGTCGGTGAAACAGATCGGCTCACCCGCAACGTTCCCGGAGGTCATCACCAGCACCGGCGGTCCGGGCTCATCATCGGCCAGACCGAAAAGCAGGGTGTGCAGCGGTGCGTAGGCGAGCATGACACCGAGGTCGGGATTGTGCGGGGCGACAGAGTCGGCGACCGGGGCGCAGGGACGGCGGGGCAACAGCACGATCGGACGTTGCGGACCCGACAGCATCCGCACCGACGGGCCGGCCACGTCGGCGATGGTGTGTGCGACCGCAACGTCACCGACCATCACGGCGAAGGGCTTGTCGCCACGGCGCTTTCGCATACGCAACGCCGCGACCGCGCCTTCGTTGCCCGCGTCGCAGGCGAGGTGGTAGCCGCCGACACCCTTCACCGCCAATACGCCACCGTCGCGCAGCACCCGGCGTGCCTCGCGCAATCCGGATTCGCCGGGCATCCTGCGGCCGAGCCCATCGCAATAGGACAGTGACGGCCCGCAGTCCGGGCAGCAGATCGGCTGGGCGTGGAATCGTCGGTCGGCGGGATCGTCGTATTCGCGGGCACAGTCGGCGCACATCGGGAACGGTGCCATAGTCGTGGATGCGCGGTCGTAGGGAAGTGAGCCGATGATCGTGAAGCGTGGGCCGCAGTTCGTGCAGTTGATGAAGGCGTGACGGTAGCGCCGATCGCCGGGGTCGCGTTGCTCACCGGCGCAGTCGGCGCACATGGCGACGTCGGGCGATGTCAGTGTGCGTGCGCCGGCGGTCCGTGTCGTATCGGCGATCGTGAAGCCAGTGCCTCCGATGACCGGAATTGACTGGATATCAAGGGATTCAATCACCGCCAGGGGAGGGGGGTTGTCGCGCAGTCGATTCAGGAAATCGTCGACGTCCGCGCTGTCACCCTCGATCTCGATGACGGCGCCGGCACTGGTGTTTCGCACAGAACCGGCCAGGCCGAGCGCGGCGGCGCAGGCATACACAAACGGCCGGAAACCCACCCCCTGCACCACTCCGTGCACAAGGACGCGCAGTCGACGCCGCGCGGTCATGGCGGGTCCTCGATACCCTGACCCCTGCCCATCAACTGCAGACCGGACATCGCCTCGTCGGCGCCTGCCTTATCGGTCTTCTCCACGACGAAGCCCATGTGGATGATCACCCAGTCGCCTGCGGCGAACGTCTCTTCGGGCAGCATGCCCACGTTCACCTTGCGGTCCTCTCCCGCGACGTTGACGAGGGCGAGTTGATCGCCGTAGCCCTCGAGCATCCGCACCACCTGCCCCGGGATTCCCAGACACATGATTCAGCGCTCCTGCGCGACGGTGCGTGCCAATAGATCGGCGACCACGCTCTGGACCGCGCGCACGGCACCCGGAACCGCAGCGGCGACAACCTCGGACAGCCCGATGCCGTCTTGTACGTTGGCGACTTCGCAGCCGATCACCACCGTGTGGGGAGGCGTGCCGCCCAGCGCATTCAGACTGGCGAACACTGCGCCCGGATCCATGGCATGTGCGTCGAGGCCTGCTGTCGTGGACACGTTTTCGTGGTCGGCTTCGAAGATGTGTAGCGTTCCCGGCTCACCCTGGTTGGGGATCGCGTCGATCAGTACCAGCGCCGCACATCCGTCGAGCAGGTCATACGCAAGGTGCATACCCCTGATGCCGTAGTCCACGACCTGCACGCGCGGGTCGACGGACTCTCGCGGGACGTAGCGAATCACCTCGGGGCCGAAGCCGTCGTCTCCGAGGAAGATGTTGCCGATCCCGGCCACCAATATTCTGGACGTGATCACACCTCGCTGACAGTCACATGCGGCGCATCTTCATATATCTGCGTGCATCCGGGATGGAGCGGAGACCGATCACGGCCCCTCCGAGGACGACTACGGCCGCGATGCAGATGGCCACCCAGCCCACTGCTTCCATTTCTTAACTCCCTTCGATCAGCGGTTCGACTTCATCGGGTGCGAAGTACAGGTAGCGCCCGTACCACTCGTGCAGGTCTGCGGCCGGATCATCCTCGAGGACAACGCCGACGTGCTGTTCACCGTCCACGTCCTCGTGTACAGAGGTGACCCGTGCGCTCATGCCCGTGAAGAAGATGTCCTGTGCGTCTGCCCTGCGGGATGGTCGCAGCCGCACCCGGCTGCCCCGCTTGACCGGGACACCGTTGACCAAGACGGCGTCGATATCGGGCCGGACCGCATTGTCCGCCAGCGGATCCCACCAGTCGATGCCATCGGGGATCTCCGGGATCAGCGCGTCCGGCCCGGTCAGGGCGTGTGGATTGCGCAGCACTCCATGCAGATTGGCCATCGCCTCCGGCGACATCGAATCGCAGCGATCGATGATCTGGGCCGCCAGCGGATCGGTGGCGCGCGCCTGCGCCTTTTCATCGTCGGTCATTGTCATCACGCGCAGCGTGAGGATCTCGTCGATTTCGGTGGAGTCGTACAGCGCGCCTTCGCTTTGTTCGGCGATCTCGGGGTGGTCGTAGAGGATGATCGGCGATACGAGCATCACGTCGGTCGCGCCCGGAGGTCCGGCGAGCACCGGGAAGCAGCGGTGTTGTGCGCAGCGGGCCACAGCGCCGACGGCAGTGTCCGTCGGTTCGAGCAGGGAGACGAATGCACCATCGACGACGCGGGCGATGACATGCGTGCCGATGAATGACGCAGCGATCGCGCCGTCTTTGTCGATGGGCGGTACCCCAGTGTTTCTCACGGAGAGGCTGATTCGCAACAGGTCGCCGTCGGGTTCGGCCAACAGTGTCATCTGGCCGCGGAGTTCCCGGCGGGTGCGGACCAGTCGCCCGCCGTCGACCATCTCGATATCGATGCCGCCGGCCACGAGCAGCGCGAGCGTCAGGGGTGCCGCCAGGTCGGAAACCGTGAGCGGTCCGAACGCGAGCTCACACTCCACCGCCTCGTCCCAGCTGATCCAAGACTGGGAGCCGGCCGTCAGTTGGTCGACCGGCTCGAATTTGCCCGCACCTGAGTCGCGTTCAGCGGTGCGGTGCTGTAACTGCAGGCAGCGCACCACCACGGTCAGCGCCGCGTGTGGGCCCGGGTCCAGAAGTAGCTGCGTCGACATCGCGTCGTCCTCGCCGATGCCGCGCTGAGCCGCTTCGGAGGGTCCGAGCACACCGAACTGCCACCGGGACTGGTTCTTTCCCGACGTCGCACGGTACGGGTAGAGCAGGTAGCCCTCGTAGAGCACCGCATCGGCGATGGCGCGGACGCGATCGGTGGCGGTGGTCATCGCGCGTCCTCGGTGGCACATGTTGCGAGCAGCGCCGTGACCGCCTCATCGAACCCGAGCATGCCGTGTGCCGACTTGTAGGCGGCCAGCGCGCTCACGGTGTCGTGGTTCAGGCGCACCCAACCGGTGTTCGGGTAGTGCAGGTGGACCAGATCTCGCCACACCGAGACCGGCAAATCGTAGTGATCCTCCCGGTCCCACGGGATCTGGTGGACGGCGAAGTTGTTCGAGCCCTTCGCGAATATTGTTCCACTGAACAGGAATTGCAGTGGGATCATGCCGTCGCGTAGGGCGTGGAAATACTTCGCGGCGGTCACCTCGAAGTCATACGTGCACTCCAGCGGCAGGTCTACCTGTGTGACGCCGGTGAAGCCTGGCACCAGCGCGCTGCTGTGCAGGAACAGGAAGTTGTGCTGGGTGGTGCTCCACCGTTCGCGCGGCCCGAAAAGATCCGACAGCCCCGCCGCTTCCTCGTCGGTGTATCCGCGGCGCAACGGCTCGATGCGCACCTGGCAGCGCAGGGCGATCGCATGCACGGGGTCCTCACCGTCGGCTTCGATGCCTACGCGCGCGGTGAGTACCGGTGTCACCGCGTAGGGTTCGGTGACCACGTCGAGTACCGCGAAGCTGACCTCGGTCATGCCGCGATCACCTTTCCCCGGGACTCGACGTGTTCGAAGAACTCATCGATGAAATGCCGGACGTCCTGACCGCCGTCGAAACCGCGCCACAGCAGCCGTAGTCGTCCGACGAACTCGTAACACGCATCGATCGGGACCAGGTAGCACGCGGGAGCCTGCGACTCGTCCTCGGGCACCCGGACAATCAACGCCTCGGTGTCGTCGGCCAGCATGTTCACTCGCGGGTCGGCCGACCGAATATCGTTCCAGGCGGACAGGTCCAATTCCGATTCCGTCGCTCCTGCGGGCCCGGGGTAGAAGGCCACCGTGCGGTCGAGTGCTGAGTTGCGGAAGAAGAACGCGAGGCCGACGGGTATCTGCAACAGTTGCCATTCGCGGCGGCCGAGGCCGAAGTCCGGAAACGACAGGTATCGGTCGGGCACCGCCCGGTACCGCAACGCCGCCTGGGGATCGGTGAACAGCAGGTAGCAGCCGCGGCACACGCACATCAGTTGACGGCCTTCGACATTCACCACGTGGCTGTGTTGGTCGCCGATCTGTTCAGAACACATCTCACACCGCTCGCCGGTGGGCTGCGGAGCAGTTCGATTGGCCCGGATCCGGGCCAACACGTCGTACGCGCCGGTCATGCCATGCCCGCTTCGGTGTGTTCGACGGCCACTGCGAGCGACAGCACGCCGTCGCGGACCAGCAGGGGAATCGGATCGAGATGCACGGCTGCATCGGCATGGGCATCGACGCATGCGCCGGCATGGACCACGTCGAAGTGCGCGCGGCACCGCGGGCAGCGCAGCACCGCGGCACCGACCGGCGAACCCATCGGGCGGTGCAGCGCCGCGCCGGCCAAGGATTCGCCACAGTTACCGCACCGATCCCGGTAGGCGAACAACACCTCACCGACCCGGCACACCAGAACGGCGGTCCCGGCGACAAGGAACCCGCCGACCTCCCCGGGTGCGAGACCGGCAAGATCGGGCACGGCGTGCCAGGTGGTCGGACCGTGACCGTTGCGGTGCACTCGGCTCAGCAGTGAGTCCGCTGGTATCACCGAAGCACTCGGGACCGGTTCTGCGGCAACCACTTCTATCGACGCGATCTCCGGCGCCGCCGCCCGCACGGCATCCTCGACGGTGAGTTCGAGGGTCACTGCAGACGACGGACAACTCTTGCAGCTACCCGCGAATTGCAGCCGGACGACATCGTCGACGACCTCGAGCAGGGTGACGTCCCCGCCATGCGAACCCAGATACGGCCGGACCCCGTCCAGGGCGTCCTCGATGCGACGCCGCACGCCGTGCGGATGCAATCCATGGATCAACAGCAGGCTGGCCACCAAGTCGTCGCCTGCGAGCTTCTGCACAAGCCCGGGATCGGCGGATGTTGCGATCTGCAGTATCCGCTCGAGCCCCGCCCCATAGAGGTCGGCCACCTCACCGACCACCTGCTCGGCACGCTCGCGCGCGGCGGCGCCGCCTGCCGCGGTGGCGTCGAGCAAAATCTGTATCCGATCGCCCGCCGTGCGCCACCGCGTGTCCTGATCGAATTCTTCCGGGCGATCCGCCATAGGTTATTCCCCTGTGACGGATTGAGTCGGGGAGTGCAGCTTCTCCAGCGTCTTACCGTCACCGAGGTACATGTGCACCCCGCACGGCAGGCACGGGTCGAAGCTGCGCACCGTGCGCATGATGTCGATCCCTTTGAAGTGCTCCCGATCGTTTTCCTCGAAGATCGGCTGGCCTTGTACCGCATCTTCGTACGGTCCCGGTGTGCCGTAGCTGTCACGCGGGTTGGCGTTCCAGGGCGTCGGCGGATACGGATGGTAGTTGGCGATCTTGCCGTCCCTGATCACCATGTGGTGGGACAGCACGCCGCGAACAGCCTCCGTGAAGCCGCAGCCGATGCCCTCGTCGGGCACGTCGAACTTCTCCCACGTCTTGGTCCGGCCGGCCCGGATCTCGAGCAGCGCCTTCTCCGCGAAGTGCAAAGCGCACGCCGCCGCGTAGGCCTGGAAGTACGTCCGAGCGCGATTGCGTTCGAGTGTGTTGCTGCCGTACTCCGGGATCTTCCACTCGAGCGATACCGGACCCTTCAAGGCGGTCTTCGGGAGGTTGATCTGCACACTCTGGCCGGTCGCCTTGACGTAGCCGATATCGACGAGGCCGGCCAGCGCGGTCGTCCACAGCCGGGCCAGGGGGCCACCGCCGGTGTCCAGTGCCAGATGGTCCTTGCCGTCGAACCACCGCGGCGACATCACCCAGCTGTAGTTCTCGTCGAAGTCGCGCTTCTGTGGTCTCGGGTTTGTGTGCTGGTTCCACGGGCGGCGCCGGTCCACCGGGTTACCCAACGGATCGTTCTTGACGAACATCTCCTGGTCGTCCCAATCGTCATAATACGAGTGGCCCAACAGGATTCGGATGCCTAGGTTGATGTCGACCAGAGAATGGGTGTGTAGCTTGCCGTCGATAACGACGCCCGGCGTGACGAACATGGCGTTGCCCCAGCGCTCCATGTCCTTGTACGCGAAGTTGCAGACCTCGGGGTCTTGGAAGGAGCCCCAGCATCCGAGCAGCGTGCGCCGAAGCCCCACCTGGTCATAACCCGGCAAAGCCTCGTAGAAGAAGTCGAACAGATCGTCGTGCATCGGAACGACCTTCTTCATGAACTCGACGTAGCGCATCAACCGCGTCATGTAGTCCGTCATCAACTGGATCGTGGCGGTGGTTCCCACACCACCCGGGTACAGCGTGGACGGGTGGACATGCCGCCCCTCCATCAGGCAAAACATCTCCCTGGTCCAGCGACTGACCTGCAATGCCTCACGGTAGAACTCACCGGTGAACGGGTTGAGCGAGCGCATGATGTCGGCGATGGTCCGGTACCCGTGCATGTCCGCACGCGGCGCCTGGGTGTTCTCGGCTTTGGCCAACACACTGGGATTCGTCTCGGCCACCATCTTCTCGCAATAGTCCACGCCGACCAGGTTCTCTTGAAAGATGTTGTGGTCGAACATGTATTCCGCGGCTTCACCCAAATTGACGATCCACTCGCCTAGATGCGGCGGCTGCACCCCGTAGGCCATGTTCTGGCAGTAACACGAGCACGTGGCGTGGTTGTCACCGCAGATGCCGCAGATGCGGCTCGTGATGAAGTGAGCGTCGCGCGGATCCTTGCCCTTCATGAAGATCGAATAGCCGCGAAAGATCGACGAAGTGCTGTGGCACTCGACGACCTCGCGGTTGTCGAAGTCGATCTTGGTATAGATACCGAGGCTGCCGACGATGCGGGTGATGGGATCCCACGCCATCTCCACCAGTTGGCCTGGATCGCGCTTCACATGTGACGGTTCGGGGATGGTCGTTGTCATCGAACTCTTCTCTTTTCGTTGATGAGAAGCGCCACAGGGCATTCGAGAGGTGAGCAGTACCCCGCGGGCGCGCCAGCTCAGACCCGCACCTACCAGGTGCGGGTCGCTCCGGTGGTCAGTTGCGTGCCCGGGTGTCGCCACTTGGGTTCTTTGTCGACCGTGCGGCCGGTGACCTTGCGCAGATTCCTGATGACCGATCCGTACAAGCCGGACGCCGCCGTCGAGACCTTGCCGCCCGGTGGCTCGTCCATGAACGGCATGAACTTGTCGGGGAAGCCGGGCATGGTGCACCCGATGCAGATACCGCCGACGTTGGGGCAGCCGCCGATACCGTTGATCCAACCCCGCTTTGGCACGTTGCATTTGACGACCGGTCCCCAACAGCCAAGCTTGACAATGCATTTCGGGGAGCCATATTCGGTCGCGAAATCACCCTGTTCGTAGTAGCCGGCCCGGTCGCACCCCTCGTGCACGGTTGCACCGAACAGCCACTTGGGCCGCAGTGCATCGTCGAGCGGAATCATCGGAGCCTGGTCGGTGGCCATGTAGAGCAGATAGGTCAGCGTCTCCGCCATGTTGTCCGGATGCGCGGGGCAGCCGGGCACGCAGACGATGGGGATACCGGCCTTGCTCTTCCAGTCCCAGCCGAGATAGTCGGGGACGCCCATGGCTCCGGTCGGATTGCCAGCCATCGCATGAATCCCGCCGTAGGTGGCGCACGTGCCCACCGCGACCACCGCAGTCGCCTTGGGGGTCAGCCGATCCAGCCATTCGCTGGTTGTCATCGGCTGGCCAGTGGCCGGGTCGTTGCCGAACCCGCACCAATACCCTTCGTTCTTGATCTTCTCGTTCGGGATCGACCCCTCGACGACCAGGACGAACGGGTCCAGCTCACCTCTGTCGGCCTTGAAGAACCATTCCAGGAAATCGTCGGCACCCCCGTTCGGTCCGCACTCGAAATCGATCAGGGGCCAATGGACGGCGACCTTCGGCAGACCGGGGAGGGCGCCGAGTGCGATCTCCTCGATGCTGGGTTGTGTGGCGGCAGTCAACGCCACCGAATCTCCGTCGCAACTCAATCCGGCATTGATCCACAGCACATGGATCAAGGCTTTTTCCGCTTTGACTGCTGCCTCACTTGGCATGGGTCACAGCTTTCCGGGGGCCGGGCTGGGGCCCTCACGACCGGAGCCGGGCTGCGGCTCCCTGTGTGGCGCCGATCACATTGACGCTAGTCCTGGGTTTACTCCGGGGGATATGTCTTGTCAATGAGTCTTAGCGACATTCGAGGGGTTTGCGTGGATGTCGATCCACTCATACCATTGCTCGGTCCCATCGCCCGTGGTCGCCGACAGCGGCAGAATCTGTGCGCGCGGATTCAGCGAACGCACGTAACCGCAACAACTTTCAAGATCAAAATCGACGTACGGCAACAGGTCGATCTTGTTGATGACCACCAGCCCGGCCGCGGCAAACATGTGGGGGTACTTGAGCGGTTTGTCGGAGCCCTCGGTCACCGAGATGATGACGACTTTGGTTTGCTCACCCAAATCGAACAGCGCCGGGCACACGAGGTTGCCGACGTTCTCGATGAAGAGGATCGATCCGGGCGCCGGGTCCAGTGTTTTTAGCGCGCGGCGCACCATCTCGGAATCGAGGTGGCATCCGGCGCCGGTATTCACCTGAACGGCTCGCGCGCCCGCGGCCGTGATGCGTCGAGCGTCGAGCATGGTTTCCTGATCGCCCTCGATCACCGCCACCGGACGCTGGCGGCTGAGGTCGCGGATGGTGCGCTCGAGCAGTGTCGTCTTACCCGCGCCGGGTGAACTGGTGAGGTTGAACGCGACGATGTCGCGTTCGGTAAGCCACATGCGGTTCTGCTCGGCGAGGAGGTCGTTCTTCGCGAGCACCTTCTGCTCCAACGAAATGGTCTTGGTGTGGACGAGGTCATGGTGGTCATGGAGGTCATGGAGGTCATGGTGGTCATGGTGGTCATGGTGGTCATGGTGGTCGTGGTCGTGGTCGTGGTCGTGGTCGTGGACGTGGTCGTGATGGATGTGCCCGGCCAATGTGACGGTTGCGCCGTCGTCTCCGCAGCCACATGTTGCGCACATGGTCAACTCACTTCCATCGAGAGGATCTTCAGGTCGCGCCCGGCGACCACGTCGACATCGGCACTGCCGCAGGGACACAACAGGATCAGGTCCGGTAGTACGAACCTCTGACCGCAAGTGCGGCAGTGCGCCGCGCCCGGCTGGACGTCCACGTCGAGATGCGCACCATCGGCGACGGTGCCCGCGGTGGCCAGCTCGAAGCAAAACTGCATGGAGTCGGGTACGAGCGCGCATAGCGCCCCGACCTCCAACTTGACGCTGTGCACTCGTCGACCTGCGGCGTGCTCACATACCGCGTCGACAACACTCTGGGTTATCGCCATTTCGTGCACGGTTGCCCCGTTTCAGCCGGGATGACCCCACGATAGGCCCGATACACCGGTGTGGGCGGGTGATCGTGCGACTGCTCGTCAACGCGCCCGGCGTGTCAAACTTGAATCGAACAGGTGTTCGTCTACTGTGGGCGGCAGCGCGGGATGTCTGGTCACGCCGACTTGTCGGTACCGACCTCTAGCGTCACGGCCAACCGATCGAAAACCGATCACGCACGAGGATGGAGACCACCATGGCGCAAGCCCCAGATCGCGAGAAGGCCCTAGACCTGGCACTCGCGCAGATCGAGAAGAGTCACGGCAAAGGCTCGGTGATGCGGCTCGGCGACGAGGTACGCCAGCCCATCTCAGTCATCCCGACCGGTTCCATCGCCCTGGACGTGGCGCTGGGCATCGGCGGGCTGCCGCGCGGCCGAGTCGTCGAGATCTATGGCCCGGAGTCCTCGGGTAAGACCACCGTCGCGCTGCACGCGGTGGCCAACGCGCAGGCCGCCGGCGGTATCGCGGCCTTCATCGACGCCGAGCACGCGCTGGACCCGGAGTACGCCAAGAAGCTGGGTGTGGACACCGATTCGCTGCTGGTCTCTCAGCCCGACACCGGCGAGCAGGCACTGGAGATCGCCGACATGCTGATCCGCTCCGGCGCGCTTGACATTCTGGTCATCGACTCGGTGGCGGCGCTGGTGCCCCGCGCCGAGATCGAGGGTGAGATGGGCGATAGCCACGTCGGCCTGCAGGCCCGGCTGATGAGCCAGGCACTGCGAAAAATCACCGGTGCGCTGAGCAATTCGGGCACCACCGCGATCTTCATCAACCAGCTCCGCGAAAAAATCGGCGTGATGTTCGGAAGTCCAGAAACGACAACGGGTGGAAAGGCGTTGAAGTTCTACGCCTCAATTCGACTGGACGTCAGGAGAATTGAAACCCTCAAGGACGGCACCGACGCGGTCGGCAACCGTACTCGCTGCAAGGTCGTCAAGAACAAGATGGCGCCGCCGTTCAAGCAGGCCGAGTTCGACATCCTCTACGGCAAGGGCATCTCCAAGGAGGGCTCGCTCATCGACATGGGTGTTGAGCACGGCTTCGTCCGTAAGTCCGGCTCCTGGTTCACCTACGAGGGTGAGCAGCTGGGTCAGGGCAAGGAGAACGCGCGGAACTTCTTGCTGGAGAACGGCGAAGTGGCCAACGAGATCGAGAAGAAGATCAAGGAAAAGCTCGGTATCGGCGCTGTGCTGACCGACGACTCCGCCAATGGCCCCGCCAATGTCGAACCCCTGCCCGTCCCCGTCGACTTCTGAGGCCTCTCGCGAGGAGCAGGCGCGGGCGTTGTGTCTGCGCCTGCTCACTGCGAGGGCACGTACCCGCGCCGAACTCGAGGGACAGCTGGCCAAGCGGGGGTACCCCGACGATGTCAGCGCCACGGTGCTCGATCGACTGGCGCACGTCGGGTTGGTCGATGACGCAGACTTCGCCGAGCAATGGGTCCGCTCGCGGCGGGTGCACGCGGGGAAAGGCAAGCGCGCCTTAGCCGCCGAGCTGCGCAACAAGGGCGTGGACAGCGAGGTGATCGCCTCCGCGTTGGCCGACATCGACGCGGGTGCCGAACGTCAGCGCGCCGAACAGCTGATTCGTGACAAGCTGCGTCGCGAGAAGCTCGGTGACGACGACCTCAAGCTGACGCGCAGGTTGGTGGGGATGCTGGCTCGCCGCGGCTACCCCCAGACCATGGCGTTCGACGTTGTCAGTGTCGAGTTGGCCACCGAACGGGAGCGACGCCGGGTGTAGTTCTCGGGTGTGGTGGCTAGCGCGAGGTACGTTGCGCACATGCTGCTATCGGCCAAGATCGCCCCGACATTCGACTATCCGGTGCTCCACGAGTTCTGGTCGCGGGCTGACGAGCTGGGATTCCATTCGGTCGCCAACTACGACCACTTCTACGGGCTGGCGGATATGTCGGACCCGACGTATGAGGGGTGGACGTCGTTGGCTGCCATGGCCGGCGTGGTCACCCGGGCCCGCGTCGGTTGCATGGTCACCGGTGTGACGTACCGCCATCCGGCGGTGCTGGCGAAGATGGCGGTGACGGTCGATCACATCAGCGGCGGGCGGCTGGATTTCGGGTTGGGCGCGGGCTGGCATGAAGAGGAACACCGCGGATACGGCCTCGACTTTCCGAGCCCGGGCGTGCGGGTTGAGATGCTCGACGAGGCACTCACCGTCATTCGACGCCTATGGACCGAGGATGCTGTCACGTTCGACGGCCGCCACTATCGCCTACGCGATGCGCTGGCCAATCCGAAACCGCTGCAGAAGCCGCACCCGCCGATCGTCATCGGCGGCGAAAAACCGAAGATGCTGCGCGTCATCGCCCGTCACGCCGACGAATGGAACGTCCCGAGCCACGGCGACGTTGCGGCCTGGGCGAAAACCAGTGCCCTGCTCGACGACGCATGTGCTGAGGTCGGCCGCGATCCCGCCGAGATCCGGCGCTCGATACAACTGTTCGTCCTGCCCGCCAAGGACGGTCACCTCGAGGAGCAGCTGGCCCGGCTGCCGGAGCTGGCAAGTCTTGGCTGCGACCACGCGGTGCTGTCGTTCTACCAGCCGCCGTCGGTGGGCCAGCTGCAGCGCTGCGCCGAACTGATCTAGTGGATCAGATCGAGCCGCCCGGTTCTGCCACCTTCACCTTCGCGCCGGGTGCGCCCTCCTGCTCGATTGACTCCGGGTCGAGCGGGGTCGGAGCGCGGCGTGACCGGCGCAGTCTTCCTTCCAACCACACCGCGAACGACGACAGCGTGAAGTTGACGACGATCATCAGGATCGCGATGACGATGAGTGCCGGCAGATAGTTGGTGAACGCCGCGCCGACGTTCTGTCCCTGCGACACCAACTCGGGGTAGGTGATGGCGACGCCAAGCGCCGTGTCCTTGAGGACGACGACCAACTGCGATATCAGCACCGGAAGCATCGACGTAATCGCTTGCGGCAGCAGGATCGAGCGCATGGTCTGGCCCCACCGCATGCCGAGCGACGATGCGGCCTCGGACTGTCCACGGGGCAGCGCATTCACCCCGGCCCGGACGATCTCGGCGATGACCGCGCCGTTGTACAGCGTCAGGCCGGTCACCACACCCGCCAGCGTGGAGTACTCGGAGTCGATGAGGTTGTACCTGGAGTAGAGGAAATACGCGAAGATCATCATGATCAGCACGGGTACGGCGCGGAAGAATTCGACGAACACCGCGCATGGCCGACTGATCCACGCGTGCGTCGAAAGACGCCCGACTCCGAGTGCGACGCCTAGGATTCCCGCAAGCACGATCGACAGCGCGGCGGCCTTCAGCGTGCCCTCGATCCCGGGGATGATGTAGTTCTCCCAGACGTTCGGCGTGATGAACGGCTCCCACTTCGCCCACTGCAGTTGGTCTTTCGCCCACAGTGCGAGGCCGACGAAGACAAGCACCGCTCCGACGACCAGCACGGTGACCGCGGTCACGAGATGGTTGCGAACCCTCGCGCGCGGGCCCGGTGCATCGAAGAGGACGGACGATCCGCTCATCTGGCGACCGCCATCCGCTTGCCCATCCAGCCGAACAACAGGCCCAATGGCAGTGTCAGCGCGACGAATCCGGCCGCGAACAGACTGCCGATCAGGAGCAGCGCCGACGAGTTCTCAACCCACTCCGACATCAACAGCGACGCCTCGGCCACGCCGATAACCGACGCAATCGTCGTGTTCTTGGTCAGGGCGATCAGCACCGAACCCATGGGGATGATCGTCGCCCGGAACGCCTGAGGCAGCAGGACCAGCCTCAGGTTCTGGCTGAAGGTGAATCCCAGTGACCGGGCGGCCTCGGCCTGTCCCAACGGGATCGTGTTGACCCCCGAGCGCAGCGTCTCGCAGACGAACGATGCCGTGTAGATCGACAAGCCGAGCACCGCCAGCCGGAAGTTGTTGTCCACCAGGAACGTCGGTGAACCCGGATCGGCCAACACGACACCCAGCGATGTGTACAGACCCAGCGAGGTGAACAGGATGATCAGGGTCAACGGGGTGTTGCGCACAATGTTCACGTAGCTGGTACCGAGCCAGCGGAGCACCGGCACCGGTGACAACCGCATTGCCGCCAGTGCCGTGCCGATGATCAGCGCCCACAGGGCCGAGAACAACGTCAACTGAACGGTGACCAAGAACGCGTCGAAGAACGCGCCGGCCCTGAAGACCTCCATACTCGCTCCGCTGGAAGACCGCCGGGCGTCAGCTGGTCGCGGCGATGGCTGGCGGTTCCGGCGTCTCGATACCCGCCGGGCCGAGGTTCTTCTCGAACGCCGCCGCCCAGGCTCCGTCGGCCTCCATCTTCTTCAGCGCATCGTTGATCTTGGTCAGGAGTTCGGTGTCGCCCTTCTTCAGGCCGATGCCGTAGTTCTCTTCCGAGAACGTGCCGCCAACCAGCTTGAACGCGCCGGGGGACTGCGCGGCGTAACCGGCGAGGATCACCTCGTCAGTGGTCACGGCCGCGACTTTGCCCGACTTGAGCGCCTCGACACACGCCGAGTAGTTGGGGTACTCCTGCAGCTGGACCGTCGGGAACTCGTCCTTGATCTTTTGAGCTGGTGTCGAGCCCTTCACCGAACAGAGGATCTTGCCGGCCAGCGAGTCCTTGCTCGTGATGTCGGTGTTGTTGGCCTGCACCAGCAGGCTCTGCCCGGTGACGAGGTAGGGGCCGGCGAAGTCGACGCGCTTCTTGCGCTCGTCGGTGATCGAGTAGGTGGCGGCGATGAAGTCGACCTGGTTGTTGTCGATGAGGTTCTCGCGCTGAGCGGAGACCGCTTCCTTCCATTCGATCTTGTCGGGTGCGTAGCCCAACTGCTCGGCGACGAACGTGGCGACG
This sequence comes from Mycolicibacterium tusciae JS617, assembly GCF_000243415.2. The sequence goes on along the minus strand of NZ_KI912270.1, from coordinate 1,660,279 downwards.
TCGACGTCGAACCCGCTGTAGGTGCCGTCGGGGTTCTTCAGCCCGAGGCCGGGCTGGTCGAACTTGATTCCGATGGTGATCTTCTCCTTGTCACCCGAGGCGGCGCTACCCCCGGAATCACCGCCACCACACGCGGTGAGGGAGAGCGGGAGCGCGACAGCCGCGACGGCGGCGGCCAACCAGGTACGCATTGACGACATCTTTGAGTTCCCTTTCGAGTCAGTGCTTGAGGATCTTGCTGAGAAAGTCTTTGGCGCGGTCGGACTTCGGGTTGGTGAAGAATTCGATCGGTTCGGCCGCCTCCACGATCGCCCCGTCCGCCATGAACACGACGCGGTTGGCCGCGCCCCGCGCGAATCCCATCTCGTGGGTGACGACGATCATCGTCATGCCGTCCTTGGCCAACGACGTCATGACGTTGAGGACCTCGTTGATCATCTCGGGGTCCAGTGCGCTGGTCGGCTCGTCGAACAGCATGACCTTCGGGTTCATCGCCAGAGACCGCGCGATCGCCACGCGCTGCTGTTGACCGCCCGACAGCTGTGCCGGGTACTTGTCGGCCTGGTTGGCCACCCCGACGCGCTCCAACAGCGCCATGGCGGCCTCGCGGGCCTTGTCCTTTGATGCCCCGCGCACCTTCATCGGTGCCAGTGTCACGTTGTCCAGAATTGTCTTGTGCGCGAACAGGTTGAACGACTGGAACACCATGCCCACATCGGAGCGGAGCTGCGCCAGCCTTTTGCCCTCGGCGGGCAGTACCTCGCCGTCGATCGCGATCGTTCCAGAGTCGATGGTCTCCAGACGGTTGATGGTGCGGCACAACGTCGACTTGCCCGAGCCCGACGGTCCCAGCACGACGATCACCTGCCCGCGATCCACGGTGAGGTTGATGTCGTTGAGCACATGCAGGCTGCCGAAGTGCTTGTTGACGCCCTCCATGGAGACCATCGGCACACCAGTCGGAGCCTGATCGAGCTCTCTTACTTCCGACCCGCCTGCCTCCATGGGTGCAGACCTTACCCAGGTAAGGCCTTACGTGCCCGGAACTCGTCAATCCGCTCAGGTCGCCGTGCTGACCTGTCCGTACCATGGGGCGCGTGACTTCGATGGTGACGCAGCAGGCGGTGGCCGACGATCTCGTCGGCTCTTCGCGCGAGCGCTCATCGCACGCCGTTCGCCAGGCTGACGCCGTCGCCTCTTCGCGCGACCGCTCGTCGGTGCGCACCTATCAGGTCCGCACCTATGGCTGCCAGATGAATGTCCACGATTCCGAGCGCTTGGCAGGGTTGCTGGAGGCCGCCGGGTACCGCAAGGCCGCCGACGGCACCGACGCCGACGTCGTCGTATTCAACACATGCGCGGTGCGCGAAAACGCCGACAACAAGTTGTACGGCAACCTCAGCCATTTGGCGCCCCGCAAGCACGCCGAACCCGATATGCAGATCGCGGTCGGCGGGTGTCTGGCTCAGAAGGACCGCGACTCGGTGCTGAAGCGGGCGCCGTGGGTCGACGTCGTATTCGGCACCCACAACATCGGGTCGCTGCCGGCACTGCTCGACCGCGCCCGTCACAACCGGCAAGCCCAGGTCGAGATCGTCGAGGCGCTGGAGGAGTTCCCGTCGGCTCTGCCCGCGGCCCGTGAGTCCGCCTATGCCGCATGGGTATCGGTGTCTGTCGGCTGCAACAACACGTGCACGTTCTGCATCGTGCCGGCATTGCGCGGCAAGGAGGTCGACCGGCGGCCCGGGGACGTGCTCGCCGAGGTGACCTCGCTGGTGGACCAGGGCGTGCTCGAGATAACCCTGCTCGGTCAGAACGTGAATGCCTACGGCGTCTCCTTCGCCACGGACGAGCGCTTGCGTGAGGACCCGACGACATGGGCCGAACAACCCCGTGACAGGGGAGCATTCGCCAAACTGCTGCGTGCGTGCGGACGTATCGACGGGCTGGAACGCGTGCGCTTCACCTCGCCGCATCCCGCCGAGTTCACCGACGACGTGATCGACGCGATGGCCGAGACGCCCAACGTCTGCCCCACACTGCACATGCCGCTGCAGTCGGGATCGGACCGAATGCTGAAGGCGATGCGGCGGTCCTACCGCGCCGAGCGCTACCTCGGCATCATCGACCGCGTGCGCGCCGCCATCCCGCACGCCGCGATAACCACCGACCTCATCGTCGGATTCCCCGGTGAGACCGAGGCCGATTTCCAGGCCACACTCGATGTCGTCGAGCGGGCGCGGTTCGCGAGCGCATTCACCTTCCAATACTCCAAGCGGCCCGGTACTCCCGCGGCTGAGTTGGCCGACCAGGTGCCCAAACACGTTGTCGCCGAGCGGTATCAGCGGCTGATCGAACTCCAGGAGCGGGTCTCGCTCGAGGAAAACAGGGCGCAGATCGGCCGCACGGTCGAACTGCTGGTCGCCACTGGTGAAGGGCGCAAGGACGCCGCCACCGCGCGGATGTCGGGGCGGGCACGGGACGGCCGACTGGTGCATTTCAACCCCGATGGCCGCCAGATCCGCCCCGGTGACGTCGTCACGACGACCGTCACCGGCGCCGCACCGCATCACCTGATCGCCGACTCCGCCATCGGAACCCACCGCCGCACCCGGGCGGGCGACGCCCACGCGGCGGGGCAGCGCCCGCGCACGGGCATCGGCCTGGGCATGCCCGGCGTCGGCGCCCCAACTGAACCGCAGGCGTCTACTGGGTGCGGCCGGTGAGCAGGCCAGACAACGGCGACTTCGATAGTTTCAAGGGTGACATCGAAGCGGCCGAACGCCGGGTAGCGCGTGAAATAGACCCCGGCCCACGGGCATTGGTCATCGCCATCGGCGTGTTCGTACTTCTGCTGTCGTTCGTACTGCCGCACACCGGCGGCGCCAAGGGGCTGGACGTGCTCATTGGCAGCGAGGCCGCGATCCGCGAGGGGATCTCCCTGCCCTCGCGGGTGTTCACCTGGCTGGCGCTGGTGTTCGGTGTCGGCTTCTCGATGCTGGCGCTTCTGACGCGCCGTTGGGCGCTGGCGTGGATCGCGCTGGCCGGGTCGACGGTGTCGTCGTTGCTCGGTCTGCTGGCGGTGTGGTCGCGGCAGACCGCGCCCGGTGATTACCCCGGCCCCGGTATCGGGTTGATCGTCGCCTGGCTGGCGGTCATCGTGGTGACGTATCACTGGGCGCGCGCGGTCTGGGCACGTACGGCGCTTCAGCTCGCGGCCGAGGAGGAGCGCCGTCGCCACGTCTCCGAACAGCAGCGCAAGGGTCTACTCGACGGCTTCGACGACGATCCCGGGCCGCAAGACTGACCGCCGAGTGGCCACCTATGGCCAGGCCTTCTCGCACAACTTCTGCATAAGTGGCCACTGGGCGTCCTGGGCGACTACTTCTGCACGGGGCGCTGAGATGTCGGTGTCAGTTGCCAGGTGCCGGCGTCACCGTCGCTCTTCGCCATTCTCAGCGGGCGTCGTCGAGTGTCACGACAACCTTGACGTCGTCGCGTCGCGCGGCGAACGCCTGCTCGGCGTGCTGCAGCGGTACGCGCCGGGTGATCAATCTGGCGAGCCAGTCGCGATCCGCTCTCGCCAACGCGTCGGCGGCCTGCCGGTAGTGGCGCAGGTTGGCGTTGACCGACCCGACGACGGCGTCGTTCTCCAGCACCAGTTCGCGGTTGACCGCGCCGGCGTCGACGCGAAGGTGGCGTCCCGCCGGCGATACGCCCGTCAGGCACACGATGCCGTATGACCCGGTGCCGGCGATTGCTCCGAACACCACCGAGCCCGCCCCGGTTGCCTCCAAAACGACATCCGGCTGCAATTTCTCCGCCACGGCGTCAATGTCATCGTGGTGGTAAGTGGCGCCCAGCGCCTCGACGATTCCCGGCTTCGGACCGTCGGTGACGCGGTCCAGGACGTGGGTCTCGAATCCCTGCTGCACCGAGAGCAGGGCGGCGAGCAGGCCGATCGGCCCCGCGCCGGTCACCAGCACCCGTTGCGGCTCGAAGTAGGCGCGCTCGCCGATCCGACGTACCTGTTCCCACGCTTTGGCGACGACGGTCGTCGGCTCCATGAGCATTCCGACGTCCTCGAGGGCGGGATCCACCCGAACCGCGTAGTCGGTTTCTACGCACCATTGTTCGCTGCCGTAGCCGTCGATCTCTTTGATTCCGCGTTCGGTGTATCGGCCGTTGCGGCACATGTCGAATTCGCCCCGCGCGCACGCGCCGCAGGGCACCGGATCCGGCCGGCGCACCACGCCGACGACCAGATCGCCGGCATCGAAACCGCTGTCCGCCGGTGCGCTCTGTACCCGGCCCAACGACTCGTGTCCGAGGACCAGCCGGTCGCGCCCCGGCGGCGCGTACCCGTATTCGCCACCCGCGATTTCCCTGTCGGTACCGCACACTCCGATCGCGAGGCCGTTGACGAGCATTTCGTGCGCCGCCGCCACGGGATCGGGAACTTCCTCAATGCGGAGCGAATCAGACGCCGACGGTTTTGCGGTCAATGCCAGCATGCCGAAGGTCTAGCCCGTCGATATTGGTCGCAAACGGCAAACAGTTGCAGTTCGGTAACTATTCAGAGCAACGCAGGTCGGGCAGATGCAACCCAGACACTGCGACGTTGACCGCCGGCGTGTACATCTGGATGAACTCCGACGTCGACAGTTCGGCGATCGGGGCCACCTCCAGCACGTAGCGCGCGTAGATCACACCGACCAATTGGGTGACCAGCACCGCGGAGCGTCGTTGCGCATCGGCGGCGGGCACGCCTTCGTCGCACAACCTCGCCACCACCGGCGCATCGAGTGCCGCTTCGACAAAACCTCTTGTGAGTGAGGGACTTTCGCCGCCACCGCCCGCGTGTGCGATCGCCAGCAACGTCGCCCGGTTGTCGGGCACGTCCCACGTCTGCACCAACGCGGTCAACAACCGAAGAGGCAGGTCGGCGACCGGGCCGGCGATCTGCTCGGCAATGACAGCCACCGGATTGGCACGAAGAGCGAACGCCTCACCGAACAGTTCTTGTTTGGAGCCGAAGAAGTAGTTGATCAGGGCTGGGTCCACGCCCGCGTCGGCGGCAATCATGCGCAGGGTCGCCGCGCGGAATCCGACCTCGACGAAACGTGCGCGGGCGGCTTGCAGAATCTCTGCCCTGGTGTCTGAGCCGCCGGTGCGGCGCCCGGGACCTCGACGTTCGGGCCCTTTATTCATCACAGTTGAATTATAGAGTCATCCGTCCTAGAGTTAATTCATCATCGTTGAATAACTTCGGAAGGACTATGAAATGCCTGTCCCCAAGCCCCGCTCCGAGTCCATGCCGGCCCGGTTGATGCCGCCCAACGGCCACGGTTACCTGATGTTGGCGGCGACGGTGGATCTCAGGCTGCCGTTTCTGCCGAACAGTCGCCGCAAGAAAGAACTGCTCACAGCGCTGTCTGAACATCTCGCCGATGTCATCCGCGTGCCGGGCGTGACGCAGGCGAATCTCTTTGACGCCCAACTGGTGCCGCCGGGCATGGGGCGTGAGTTGCTTCGCAAGCGCTCGGTTGCGCCCGCACAATTCGACATCGTCGTCCTCATCGAAACCGTCGATCCGGCAGGTGCGTTGGCACTTCGGGAAAGCGCCGCATATCGGGATATGAAGGCGCGGCTCACGATTGACGCCACGCGCATCTACGAGGTCGCCGCGCGAAACAGTCGACGCATCGCCGACGTCGATCACGGCCGGGACTCGGTCTTCTTTTTCAACTTCTTCTATGCCGATGATTCCGGACGACTGCTGACGGTATGGGAGGACACCGCGGGCTGGTTCGTCGCGAAGACGGCGCTCGCCGACTCAACGGTCCTCGAACCGCTACCCGGCGAACCGGACGACTACGGCATCATCAATCACGCTAGCTGGCCGCACTTTCGCACGTTCCTACCGCATCTGCTCCTGCGGCCGTCGTTCCGGCGTTTCGTTCTGGCCACCTTCGAGTCCAACGGTATTGCGGCACAACCGATTCTGTATCACCGGGTGGTGCCTCAACGGGTTGCGGTGCAGGCGCGGGCGCGTTAACGCCGGCCCAGCGACGCGGCCGCGGCGTCGGCCCACTGACGCCATTGCTCGGCGTTGGCCCGTGCCTCGGCGGCGTCCTTCTCCCGCCCAGCTGCCGTGGCCTTCTCGGCCTGGCGTTCGTATTGCTCTGCGCGAGAACGGAATTGATCGGCGCGGGCCTTCGCCTCGGGGTCGACACCGCGGGTCGGGGTGTCGCGAACCTTCTTTTCCACGGCGCGCAGCCGACGTTCCAGGTCGGCGCCCCGCTCGCGCGGCACCTTGCCGATCGCGTCCCACTTCTCGCCGATCGTCCGCATGGCAGCCCTGGCCGCGTCGAGATCGCTGGTATCGAGGCGCTCCGCTTCGGCGAGCAGTTTCTCCTTTGCCTCGGCGTTGCCGCGAAACTCGGTATCGCGTTCTGCGGTCGCGGCGTTCCGTGCCGAGAAGAACGTGTCCTGGGCCGCTTTGAGCCGCTGCCACAGGGCATCGTCGACGTCTTTTGCGGCCCGGCCCGCGGCTTTCCACTCGTTCAGCAGGTCGCGGAACGCGGCAGCCGTCGGTCCCCAGTCCGTGGAGTCCGCCAATGCCTCGGCCCGCTCACAGAGCGCTTCCTTGGCCTGTCGGACGCCGGCACGCTCGCGGTCGAGGTCGGCGAAATGTGAACCGCGCCTACGGTTGAACGCTTCGCGGGCCGCGGAGTACCGCTTCCACAGCGCGTCGTCGGACTTGCGGTCCAGCCCGGTGATTGTGCGCCACTCGTCGAGGATCTCGCGCAACCGATCACCCGCGACCTTCCACTGGGTGGAGTTGGCGGCCAGCTCCTCGGCTTCGGCGGCCAGCGCTTCCTTGCGCGCCGCCTGGGCGGCTCGGTGTTCTTCGCGCTTCGCCTTCTCGGCCTGCGCTGTTTCGTCGGCGTGTTCGACGATGGTGGCCAGCCGCGCGGCGACGGCGTCGACGTCGCCGAGCACATGGGCGTCGGCCAGCGTTTCGGCGAGTGCGGCCGCCGCCGCCTTGATCTTGCGGGCATCGCCGGTCCCGGACTCGAGCCGGCTCTCCATGAGAGCGACCTCGGTGTGCAGATCTTCGAAGCGACGGCCGAAGTGCGCGAACGCGGCCTCGGTGTCACCCGCCTGCCACGACCCGATGATGCGTTCACCGGAACCGGTGATCAGCCACACCGTGCCGTCGGGGTCGATCCTGCCGAAGCGGTGCGGATCGCTCGAGGGGGGTGCCGCAATCGTCGCCGCCGGTTTTCCGGGCCGAGGGGCGGGACGCGGCGGCCCTGGCCTCGGGGTGGGTTTGGGCGGGAGAGACCCGGACGCGGGTTTGGGCGGGAGAGACCCGGACGTGGGCCTGGGCGCGGAGGGCTGTCCTCCTGGCTCGCTGATCGTCATATCCATTTTCTCGTACCCTCCACGCGGTGATCCGCGCAACTGCCGCGCGACGCGGCGCCTGCTAGCTGTCACTTTCGCACGCTATTCAAGCAGGTCGTCCCGTCGCGTGGACACTGCTTGCACGATGCGCCTCTGTGCGGCTGCCTACGCTCTGATCGACGACGACAGAAGGGACCTTGATGGATAAGGCGGATATCGCTGTCGTCCTTGCGCTCGGCGCAGCGCTGTTCATCGCGATCGGTGACGTCATGCACCAACGTCAGGCGCATGAGGTCACCGACGAACAGGTCAGCCACGCCGCTCTGTTCCTGAGGCTTCTGCGCGACCGCCGGTGGTGGTTCGGCAGCCTGGTGGCGGCCTGTGGATTCGGGTTGCAGGCCGCCGCATTGGGCTTCGGATCGGTGTTGCTGGTGCAGGCGGTGCTGGTGACCTCGCTGCTGTTCGCGCTGCCGATCAACGCCCGGTTGTCACACCGGCACGTGACGCGCTGGGAGTGGACGTGGGCGGCCCTGCTCGCAGCGTCGGTGGCGGTCATCGTCACCGTCGGCAACCCGACCGCAGGTCACTCCCGGGCCTCGTTCGAGACGTGGGGTGCGGTGGTCGCTGTGCTCGGACCCCTGCTGGTGCTGTGTGTCATCGGCGGAAGCGTGCTCAAGGGTCCGATCAGTGCCGTGCTGCTGGCGGTGGTGTCCGGGGCGCTCTGGGGGGTGTTCGCCGTGCTGACGAAGGGCGTGGTGGATCGCCTCGACGACGGGGTGCTCGCGCTTTTGGGCACACCGGAGCTGTACGCGTGGGCCCTGGTCGCCGTCGCCGGCACCGCGTGGCAGCAGTTCTCGTTCCGGGCCGGCTCGCTGACCGCGTCATTGCCGACGATGACCGTCACCGAACCGGTGGTGGCCTCGGTGCTGGGTGTGGTGATTTTGGGGGAGTCGCTGCGGCCGGGCGACGCGGGCTGGCTGACCCTGGTCGTCGCCTTCGCGGTGATGGTCGTCGCGACCGGCGCGCTCGCCCGCGGCGAAGCGGCCGATGCGCCCGACACGGCTGCGCGTGCGACGCGGCATTAGCGTGGTCACGTGCTGAGCGCCATCTCGATCGTCCCATCGGCGCCCGTCATGGTCGCTGAGCTGGCGTCTGGCGCGGCGCCAGAGCTCACCGATCTGAGGGACGCGGTCTTCGGAGCCGCGGCGGCACTGCCCGCTCGATGGATCGCCGTCGGGGTCGGGCGCACCGACTCCGTAGTGGGATCTGACCAGACCGGCACTTTCGCCGGCTACGGCGCCGACGTGCCGATCACGTTGTCGCCAGGCTCGGCCGACCCGCCGACGGAGCTACCACTGTGTGCGTTGGTGACGGGATGGGTGCGCGGCCAGGTCAAACCGGACGCAAACGCGGAAGTGCGGGTCTACGCCGACGATCACGGCGTCGAGGCGGCACTGGACCGTGGCAGGCGGCTCCGCGCCGAAATCGACGAAGCCGCCGATCCGGTGGGTGTGCTCGTCGTCGCCGACGGCGCGAACACGCTGACCCCGCCCGCGCCCGGCGGCTATGACCCGGACTCGATTCCGGTGCAGAGTGCGCTCGACGACGCGCTGGCCGCAGGAGATGCGGCGGCACTCACGCGGCTGCCGGACACGATCGTCGGCCGGGTGGCCTATCAGGTGTTGGCCGGACTTGCCGATCCAGGACCTCGGTCGGCCGAGGAGCTCTACCGCGGGGCGCCCTACGGCGTCGGGTACTTCGTCGGCGTCTGGGTCCCGGCGGGCAGGAGCGACGGGCCCACGCGCGCAGCGCAGGGGACGACCGGGGAATCAACCGAGTGACGCGACCGATCGCGATCGTAGGCCCGACCGGCACCGGAAAATCGGCGCTGGCGCTCGCGGTGGCAGAGCGGATCGGCGGCGAGATCGTGAATGCCGACGCAATGCAGCTCTACCGCGGCATGGACATCGGAACCGCAAAGCTCGCGGTCGCCGAGCGCCACGCCATCCCGCACCATCAGCTCGACGTGCTCGAGGTGACCGAGACTGCCAGCGTGGCCCGCTACCAGCAGGCCGCTGCCGCCGACATCGAGGCGATCGCCGGTCGCGGCGCGGTCCCGATCCTGGTCGGCGGCTCGATGATGTACGTCCAGGCGCTGCTCGACGAATGGACCTTCCCCGGGACCGACCCCGGTGTACGCGCCAGATACGAGCACCGACTCGCCGAGGTCGGCGTCGGCGCCCTGCACCGTGAGCTGGCCGCGGTAGATGCCGACGCGGCCGCATCGATCTTGCCCAGCGACGGACGTCGCATCGTCCGCGCACTGGAGGTGGTCGAACTGACCGGCCAGCCGTTCGCGGCCTCCTTTCCTGCGATCGGTGCGCCGCGATGGGACACCGCTATCATCGGATTAGATTGGGAAACAACAGTTCTCGACGAACGCCTGACCCAGCGCACCGATAAGATGTTCCTCGACGGATTGGTGGACGAGGTCCGCTCACTTGCCGACCGTGGCCTGCGTGACGGTGTGACAGCCGCCCGGGCGCTGGGATATGCGCAGGTGCTCGCCGATCTCGATGGGGGCGGCGACGGGACGGCGGCGCGCGAACCGACGTTTTTCGGAACCCGCCGCTATGTGCGACGGCAACGGTCGTGGTTTCGGCGCGACCACCGCATCAGCTGGCTCGACGGGGCGGCGGACGGCATTGTCTCGGAAACGTTGCGCATCTGGCGCGACGTATCCTGAGCTGGTGAAGTTCGCCAAGGGGCACGGCACACAGAACGACTTTGTGCTGCTGCCCGACCCGGAGGGCAGGCTGACGCTGACACCTGCCGCGGTGGCCGCGCTCTGCGACCGCCGAAGGGGTCTGGGCGCCGACGGTGTGCTGCGGGTGACGACGGCGCAGGCCGCACAGGCGGTGGGCGTGTTCGAGCGGCTCCCGGAGGGGGTGGACTCGAGCGACTGGTACATGGACTATCGCAACGCCGACGGGTCGATCGCGCAGATGTGCGGCAACGGGGTCCGGGTGTTCGCGCACTACCTCCGTGCCTCGGGTTTGGAGAGCCGCGACGAATTCGTCGTCGGATCGTTGGCCGGCCCGCGGCCCGTCGTGCTGCACGACTGGGACGCCACCAGCGCCGACGTCACCGTCGAAATGGGCAAGACCAACCAGTTGGGCGTCGGTGAGGCGATCGTGGGTGGCAGGCCGTTCGCAGGCCTGGCAATCGACGTGGGCAACCCTCATCTGGCCTGTGTCGATCCCGTCATGACGCTCGGTGACCTGGCCGCGCTCGACGTCGCCGCGCCAGTGTCGTTCGACCCCGTCCAGTTCCCGGATGGGGTCAACATCGAGGTGCTGACGGCGCCCGCCGACGGGGCGGTCTCCATGCGGGTACACGAACGTGGTGTCGGCGAGACGCGGTCCTGCGGCACCGGAACTGTCGCCGCGGCGGTCGCAGCGCTGGCGTACGGCGGCGCGACCACCGGCACACTGCACGTGCACATCCCCGGCGGGGACGTCGACGTCACGATCACCGACGCAAGCAGCTATCTTCGTGGTCCGTCGATCCTGGTGGCCAACGGCGAACTATCCGAGGAATGGTGGCGTGCTGCCCAGCGTTAAATCATGTGCATCGGCCGCATTGACCGTGCCAGTCTGTATTCACTTATGACGTATCCCAAATTCCCAAACAACGAGATACCCAGCGCGGGTGAACTCGCCCTCGAAGACCGCGCCGCTTTGCGCCGCGTGGCGGGTTTGTCGACCGAACTGTCCGACATCTCCGAGGTCGAATACCGCCAACTGCGGCTGGAACGCGTCGTGCTGGTGGGTGTCTGGACCGAGGGCAGCGCCGCGGACGTCGATGCAAGCATGGCCGAACTCGCCGCGCTCGCCGAGACCGCGGGTTCGGAGGTGCTCGAAGGCCTCGTCCAGCGCCGCGACAAGCCCGATCCATCGACCTACATCGGCTCGGGTAAGGCGCAGGAGTTGCGTGAAGTGGTGCTGGCCACCGGTGCCGACACCGTGATCTGCGACGGTGAGCTGAGCCCCGCGCAACTCAATGCGCTGGAGAAGGCCGTCAAGGTCAAGGTCATCGACCGCACGGCGTTGATACTCGACATTTTCGCGCAGCACGCCACCAGCCGCGAAGGTAAGGCGCAGGTGGCGTATGCGCAGATGGAGTACATGCTGCCGAGACTGCGCGGCTGGGGCGAATCGATGTCACGGCAGGCCGGTGGTCGGGCCGGCGGAGCCGGTGGCGGCGTGGGTACCCGCGGACCCGGCGAGACCAAGATCGAGACCGATCGTCGGCGCATTCGCGAGCGAATGTCCAAGTTGCGCCGCGAGATAAAGGACATGAAGAAGATCCGCGACACCCAGCGCAGCCGTCGGCTGGCGAGTGAGGTGGCATCGATCGCGATCGTCGGCTACACGAATGCGGGTAAGTCCAGTTTGCTCAATGCGCTGACGGGCGCCGGTGTGCTGGTGGAGAACGCGTTGTTCGCGACCCTCGAACCGACAACGCGCCGTGGGGAATTCGCCGACGGCAGGCCTTTCGTCCTGACGGACACCGTCGGGTTCGTGCGGCACCTCCCGACTCAGTTGGTGGAGGCATTTCGTTCCACGCTCGAGGAGGTCGTCGACGCCGATCTGCTGGTACACGTTGTAGATGGCTCCGACCTCAAGCCGCTGGACCAGGTCAACGCGGTGCGGCAGGTGGTCAACGAGGTCATTGAAGAGCGCGACAGCAAGCCTGTTCCAGAGCTGTTGGTGGTCAACAAGATCGATGCCGCGAACGACCTCGCGCTCGCGCAGCTGCGACGGGCCCTCCCGGATGCGGTGTTCGTCTCCGCGCACACGGGCGACGGTCTGACACAGCTGCAGCAGCGGATGGCCGAACTGATCGCTCCGACTGACACCGTCGTGGATGTGACGATTCCGTATGACCGCGGCGATCTGGTCAACAAGGTGCATGCCGACGGACGAGTGGATGCCACCGAGCACACCGCCGAGGGCACGAGAATCAAGGCACACGTCCCGATTTCATTGGCAGCCACGCTTGGTGAGTTCGCCACGTTCTAAACGCTGTGACACGACTTCGGCGAAGCTGGACCCCTTTCGCAGCGAAGCACGACACAAACTAAAGGCGTTGGTCCGATCCAGACATACGAAAAGGTCCCGATTCCAACGGATCCGGGACCTATTCGCCTACGAATTACTGCTGCTCGGCCTTCTGACGCTCCTCGGCGGTCTTGGCCGCTGCACGCGCACCTTCGGCTTCGGCCTCCTTCTGTGCGGCGTTGCGCTGCGCGTCGGCCTTGTCCTGCTGCGCCTGGCCCTCGCGGTACAGGTCATCGCGTCCGGCGACGGCGCCTGCAACCTCTTTGACCTTGCCCTTCACGCCCTCGACGACGCCCTTGATGGCTTCTTCCGGGCCGCTGTTGTTGTCCGACATTGCGCTGTCCTCCTTGATAGGTGACCCATGAATGCCCTCAGAAGCCGGTTCACTAAACCCGCACCGCCACACCGTGGCTGACGTCACATTGCACCCGGACGTCAATTCCCTGCGGCAAATTGGAATCGAGGGGTGAGCTCGCGCATCAGTACACCAAGGACCGCAAGGCATTTGGTCAACCGACAGGCCACCACTAGACGTGGAGCCCGTCGTGATGTGGATGAAAATCGTCGAGTCCTCGGAACATGGCGCAGAGTTCACGGTTGCGACGATCTGCGCCGGGGCGGTAATACACCCGAAAATTGTCGTATCTGACCCCCAGACAATTGATTCGGCGCTTCGTGGCGCAAGATCCGAGGCTTTTGCGTATTGCCGGGGTATTTTCTTTCCCAGAGTTTGCGTGTGTTCCTTGGTTATCAGCGTCATCTGACGGACAGTTGACGAGCGCGATTTGTTTAACGGAATTTGCGCTGACTGCGGGAGGGTGAATGAGCGGGCAGAAGAGTCGGCGCGGCAGGCTGCTCTATCGACTGAGCATCGGTTTGCTGGCAGCGTCGATGACCCTCTTGTTGGCACCGGCTGCAACGGCGCAGCCGGAGGTGGACGCCGGCGCTGCGATAACCGCAGCGTGGGAGGCCAGTGGCGGTGATGGTGGGACACTGGGACCCAGGTCCGGGGACGTCTATCCCGTCGGCCAGGGTTTCGGGCAGAACTTTGCCGGCGGCAAGATCTTCTTCACCCCGGCGACGGGCGCGCGCATCATGCAAGGCGCGATTCTGGAGAAGTACGAGTCGTTAGGCGGCCCGGCAGACAGCGATTTGGGATTCCCCACCATCGACGAGGGACCCGGGCGGGCCCCGGACAGTCGCAACACCACGTTCAGCGCAACGGACAAACCGGTCATCTTCTTCACGCCCACGACTGGGGCACGAGTGGTTCGTGGGCCGATCAACGCGGCGTGGGACAAGCTGGGCGGCTCAGCCGGCGAGCTCGGCGTGCCCTCGGAGGACGAGGTCTACCGCGGTGACGTCGTCAGCCAGAAGTTCACCGCCGGCGAACTGTCGTACGACATCCGGAAGAAGACCTTCACCACCGTGCCGCCAGATCTGGCCGCGAAGCTCGCTGACCTGCAATTTCCCGATGACCCCGCCGCGGAGATCAGTGCAGCCCGGCGTGCCGCCGGGGGAGCGCTGGGTCCCCTGGGCGCTGCCGAAGGCGAGCCGTACCCCGTCGGCAAGGACGGACTGAGGCAGAACTTCGCCGGCGGCACGATCTTCTACACGCCCGCCACCGGTGCGAACGTCGTGACCGGGCAGGTGCTGGCCAAGTACGAGAGCGTGGGTGGGCCGGAGGGCGATCTCGGGTTCCCCATCACCAGCGAGGTCGACGGTGGACTCGCCACCGAGAGTCGCATGTCCAGCTTCGCCGCCGAGGACAAGCCGATCATCTTCTGGACCCCCGAGCATGGCGCGGTGATCGTTCGTGGCGCGATGGCAGCAGCCTGGGAGAAGCTGGACGGGGCGAAGGGCGCACTCGGCGCGCCGATGGCCGACCAGACCGAGGCCGGTGACATTGTCACGCAGCGATTCAGCGGCGGCGTCGTCTCGTGGGACCGATCGAAGAACACATTCACCACCGAACCAGCGAATTTGGCTTCCGAACTGTCCGGACTCGAGGTGCCGGGGCAGAAGTCGCCTGACGCGCCGAGCGCCGCCCCGCAGGCATCGGATTCCAACGGCGACAAGTGGTTCAAACCGAACTTGTGGTGGCTGCTGGCCCTCGTGCCATTGGTGGCCCTGGTCGGAGTGGTGTTGTTGGTAACCGGGCTGCGGCGGCGCAAGGAGGATCCCTTCGCGGCGGACGGCTCCTTCGTGCATGACGAATCCCGGTTCAACGGCGACGGCGAACCCGCCTACAGCGCCGCCGTCGGTGCTCCTGAACGGGGGACCACCGACGACGAATATGCCGCGGCGATGTTCGGTGACCGGTATGCCAGTGGGGGCTCGGATTCACTGCCAGGCAGTAGCGATGTGTCCCCTTCGGAGGACGACCTGTGGGGAGCGCCGGCGAGGGTCGAAGGGGGCATCGAAGGGAATCAGGAAGACCAGGAGAACGAGGAACAGCCGCCTGCTCCCGAAGACGAGCCAGGTGAGTACGACGATACGGATGCGGTCGACACCGCACCGACCCGCGTTCCCACCGAAACGGCCGTTGCCACCGCCGCAGCCGCTGCGGCGATGACGCGTGATCCGCTCACTGATACCGGGCGTCACGCCCGTATTGAAATCGACGATGATCCTTCGCCGCAGCGCGTGGCATTTGTGTTGCCGCTCGACGACCCGAACGAGGCGCCGGACGGATATCCGATCAAGGCGAATACGAAGGCGGGTGTGTACTGGGCGCCCGGCAGTGCCCTGTATGACGACGCCAGTGCCGAAATCTGGTTCGCGACTGAAGAACTCGCGAGGCTGAACGGCTTCGACGCCGACGGCGATCTTGCCCGCTAGACCTTGCGGAGGACCGTCACGACCTTGCCGAGCACCGCGGCGTCGTTGCCGGAAATCGGGTCGAACGCCGGGTTGTGCGGCATCAGCCACACCTGACCGCGGGTGCGCTTGAACGTCTTCACCGTGGCTTCACCGTCGATCATCGCGGCGACGATGTCGCCGTTATCGGCGACGTTCTGCTGACGCACGACCACCCAGTCGCCGTCGCAGATTGCCGCGTCGACCATGGAGTCGCCGACCACTTTGAGGAGGAACAGCGAGCCCTCGCCGACCAGTTCACGCGGCAGCGGAAAGACATCCTCGATGGCCTCTTCGGCCAGGATCGGGCCGCCGGCAGCGATGCGGCCGAGCACCGGCACGAACGTCGGCTCCGGTAGCGCGTCGGACCCAGCCACGTCGGTCGTGACGATCGATGCCGCTGCGACGTCCTCGGCGCTGCGCACATCGACTGCGCGCGGTCGATTGGGATCTCGGCGGATGAAGCCTTTGCGCTCCAGAGTGCGCAGTTGGTGGGCTACCGACGAAGTCGAGGTGAGCCCGACCGCGTCGCCGATTTCCCTGATGCTCGGGGGATACCCGCGACTGGTCACCGATGTGCGGATGACCTCGAGAATGGTGCGCTGACGCTCAGTCAGACCCGTTTCGAGCCCTTGGCGTCCGCCCGTACTGTCCGCGCCGCCGGGGGTGTCGCTGTTGGAGTCCATGGCGCGAATGTAGCCCGTGGCCGTCGAATAATCAAACATGTGTTCGAGGCGTGTCGCATTGATTGCGAGTGGACCGAGCCGGGCGCAGGGACTTGGCCGGACCTGTCGGTGGGGCCCGATATCGTTTGGCAACAGTTCGATCACATGTTCTATTAATCGAACACGTGAGCGAGTATGTTCGAACACAAGAGCGAACGACCTCGGACCGGAAGGCAGGAAGATGACCATTCTCGACACTCGGGAGATCCAGGCAACGCCCGTGGTCAGGCCGGTAAACCGGCCGGCAGGTGCACGGCGGCGGTCAGCGTCGCGTCGGCCGGGCGGTGCCCCGGTGCGGTATCGGAACTCCGGCGTCCTGGTATCACGTGCCTCGCACCGGCGCCGGCCGATCACGCCGGTCACCACGGTCCTGTTGGCGGTTGTCGCCGCGGGTATCACCGTGTGGCTCGGGCTGGTGGCGCAATTCGGCGGTGTGGTCGGTGAATCCGCCCCCGTGCCCGACAAGCTTGCGGTGGTCCAGGTGCAGACGGGCGAGACGCTGCAGCAGGTGGCCGGCCGGGTCGCCCCCGACGCGCCGGTAAGCCAGGTCATCGACCGGATCCGCGAGCTCAACCAACTCGACACGGTCGCGATTCACGCCGGCCAGACGCTGATCGCGCCGATCGCCTGACGGTGCGCTGTGAGCGGTGAAAACATCGGTCGCACAGCGAGTTTCGCAAATGCACCCACCGGATGCGCCCCAATCAACTCGAATCTGGGCTCGCGCAACGCTGCGCAGGTAGGCTCAGAGGCGTTCGAGTTAATCGTCTTGTGGCGCGGCGAAGGAGCGGTGATGCACTGTCCGTTCTGCCGTCACCCCGATTCCAGAGTGGTCGACTCTCGCGAAACCGACGAGGGCCAGGCGATTCGGCGCCGCAGATCATGCCCGGAATGCGGTCGGCGCTTCACGACGGTCGAGACCGCGGTGCTTGCCGTGGTCAAACGCAGCGGTGTCACCGAGCCGTTCAGCCGGGAGAAGGTCGTCAAAGGGGTGCGCCGCGCATGTCAGGGCCGGCAGGTCGACGACGACGCGCTGAACCTGCTCGCTCAGCAGGTCGAGGACGCCGTGCGCGCCACAGGTTCGCCCGAAGTGCCGAGCAATGAAGTGGGCCTGGCCATACTCGGGCCACTCCGAGAACTCGACGAGGTGGCGTACCTACGGTTCGCCTCCGTCTACCGCGGATTCACCTCGGCCGAGGATTTCGAGCGTGAGATAAAGGCGCTGCGGGAGCATCGCAAGTCTCCGCAGCCGGCCCAGAGCTGAACAGCCCGTTAGTCGATCTGTTTCGTGCCGTCGCTGACGACGCGTCCCGCGACACGCACCCAGCCCTCAGGACTCCACTCGGTGGAGATCATCGACCCCTTGCCCTGCACGATCTCGAGGTCGCGGCTGAGGTAGTCGGTGATCCGCACCGCGGCGGCGCCCGTGGCCTCGTCCTCTGGAACGCCGAGGTGGCTGGCGAACATGCGTGAGCGGATCGTTGCGGCCGATCGGTCAAGCCAAGTCCACAGATAGTGCTCGACGTCATCGCTGTAGTCGGAGGGATCCGCCGCCATCAGTTCGTCGACGGAGGCAAGGTCATAGATCGCGAAGTCCGGGGCCCATTCCGCGCGTGCGCTGACGGCCGTCAGTTCGCCGTCGTACGTGACCTGCACAATGCCCGCCGGCACCTGCAAGGTGTTGATCGCAGAACCTTGATCGCGCAGCCACCACGAAGCGCCCACAGTGGGGTGTCCGGCGAAGGGCAACTCGACCACCGGGGTGAAGATGCGTGCGTGCGCGGTGTTGGACCCGCCTGCCGGTAGATCGATGAATATTGTTTCGCTATAACCCAATTCGGTAGCGATCCGCTGGCGATCGGTGGGGGCAACAGTGCTGTTGTCGACTACGCCTAGCGGATTTCCAAAGTTGCCGTCCACGTCGGTGAATACCCGCAGAACTGTTACGTCGATGGCCATGGCCCCGATGCTACTTACCGGAGTCGCGCCGCAATCGTCAGGTGGCGCTGCGCTCGTCGTGGCCCATCGCGTCGAGAACGGCATCCCGCGTGTCGGCCGGGCCGGAAATCGTGCCCTTTTCGATGCCGGTTCGCAGCAGTCCACGGAGATAGTCCTGGTCGTAGACGGCGGGTTCGGTGGAACCGATGAAGCGTTCCACCGCCTCGACGAAGCGGTCGGGATCGTCGTGAAAGGGGAAGTGCCCGGAACCGTCGAAGATCTCCAAATGTGAGCCGGGCATCGCCGCATGCGCCATGCGGGCGTGACTTACCGGAATCACCGAGTCTCCGCTTCCCCAAATCAGTTGCACTGGAACGGATTGTGTCAAGTAACACCGGTCAAGCATCGTGACGACCTGGCCTCGCCAGTCGACGACGGCCCGCAGCGTGCGCGCGAACGCGGACGATGCGGTGGGCTCCGGCAGGTCGGCGAGGATCCGCAGTACATCGGGTAAGTCGCGTCCCAGCGGGGTGGAACCGAACACGGTGCCCGCCACGCGCCCGGCGACCTGCAACGTGGGCAACACGAGAGGTAGTCGGAGGAACGCCAGCGCCTCGCTGCCCATCGGAAGTGAGGCGATCCGCAATGCGATGTTGACGTCTTTGGTGACACCGCCGGCGCCAACGAGGATCAGCCGCTCGACCAGTTGGGGGAACTGATAGGCGAATTGCATCGCGACACCGCCACCCAGTGAGTGGCCGACGACGGTCACGTTATCGACGTCGAGCACACTGAGCAGGTCTCTCATGCCGTTGGCGTACGCGGCCACCGAGTAGTCGGCGCGGGGCTTATCGGACTTTCCGTGACCCAGCAGGTCTGGAGCAATGACGGTGAATCGCTGCGCCAACTTGGATTGGACGGTGCTCCAGGTGGTGGAGTTGTCGCCGATGCCGTGAATCAGCAGAATCGCAGGTCCAGAGCCCGCCAGGCGAAAAGCGCGCCGGTATCCGTGAATGGTGCGGAACTGCAACTCGGGTGTGAGTTCCCGCACGGGTCGCAGATTGGGCGATCGCGCAGCCATTGCGACAACTTAGCTGCCCTTTCGGTCTGACGCTATTTGGCGTCGTCGTCCTTGCCCCTGTCCTGCTGACGGAGGAACCGTTCGAACTCCGCACCGAGCTCGTCGCCGCTGGGCAGGTCCTCATCGTGGGCAAGCAGGGAACGGTTCTCCTGAGCAGTGGTGAAGGCGTCGTACTGATGCTCCAGCGCGGTCACCACCTGCGCCACTTCAGTGCTGCCCTCGACCTGCTCATTGATTTTGGCCTGTACTTCGGCGCCGGCGGCGTCCAGCGCCTCCAGCGGAATCTGCAGTGACCCGCACTTGGCGACCTCGGCGAGAAGCACCTCGGCGGCGGCGGGATAGTCGGTCTGGGCCAGATAGTGCGGCACGTGAACGGTGAAGCCGACGACTTCGTACCCGTGCTGAGACATCCGGAATTCCAACAGGTTTGACACGCTGCCGGGCACCTGCAACTCGCCCACCCAGGGCTGATGTTCGGCGATCAGTTCTTTGTTGTTGGCGTGCGCAGTCATCGTGATGGGGCGGGTGTGCGGGACGGCCATCGGGATGGCTCCCAAACCGATCACTCGACGCACGCCCAGCCGTTCGGCCAGCAGTCGCACGGCGGTCAGGAATCGCTCCCAGCGCAGATCCGGTTCCATGCCCGCGAGCAGCAGGAACGGTGTGCCCACGCTGTCGTGCATCGCGTAGAGGCTGAGCTCCGGTTCCTCGTAGTGGGTGAAATGGTCGGTTTTGAAGGTCATCAGTGGACGCCGCGACCGATAGTCCAGCAGTTCGTCGATGGCGAAGGAGGCCACCAACTCGGTGTCCAGCGTGTTCTTGAGGTGCTCGGCGGCCAGCCGAATGGCGTGCCCGGCGTCGGAGAAACCTTCGAGGGCGTGAAGCATCACCGGTCCCCGGCCGTCCGCTGACGTCAGCTGGGGAGCGGGAAACTCCAGCTCGTACATGCCGGTCTGATCCGGCTGGTAATGCTGCTCCGGTTGATCTGCTTCGTCCGTCATCTCCACGCCTCCTCAACGGTGCGAGGGCGGTATTCGCCTTCCCATCGTGATAACCAGTGTGGCCTATGTTGCGTTCCTGCAATGCCTGACCCCAGCCTCGACCGGTCGCGGGGGACTCGATGGTAGCTAGTGGCGAAACTGATTCAGCGCGCGCAGCTTGTTCATCACGTCCAGCGCCGCGACCTTGTAGGCCTCCGAGAACGTCGGGTAGTTGAACACGGCATCGACCAGGTACTCGATTGTGCCGCCGCAACCCATCACCGCCTGGCCGATGTGGACCATCTCGGTGGCGCTCGTCCCGAAGATGTGCACACCGAGCAGCTTCAGATCGTCGGTGGAGACGAGCAGTTTCAGCATTCCGTATGAGTCGCCCGCGATCTGGCCGCGCGCCAGTTCGCGGTAGCGCGACACCCCGACCTCATACGGCAGACACTTCTTGGTCAGCTCGACCTCGGTGGCACCCACGTAGGACACCTCTGGGATGGAGTAGATGCCGATGGGCTGAAGATCGGTCATGCCCTTGGCCGGTTCGCCGAACGCGTGGTAGGCGGCCAGCCTGCCCTGGTCCATCGACGTGGCGGCCAGCGCGGGGAAGCCGATCACATCTCCGACGGCGTAGATGTGGTCGACCTTGGTTGCGAAGTTGCTATCGACGGTGATCCGCCCGCGGGGGTCGGTTTCGAGACCGGCGTTGGGCAGGTCGAGGTGCTCGGTCTGGCCCTGCCTGCCCGCGGAGTACATGACCGTCTCGGCCGGGATCTGTTTGCCGCTGGCCAGCGTCGTCACCGTCCCCGCGGCGCCCACGTCGACGGCGGTGACCTCCTCGCCGAACCGGAACGTCACCGCCAGGTCGCGCAGGTGGAACTTCAGCGCCTCGATGATCTCGGGGTCGCAGAACTCGAGCATGTCGTTGCGCTTTTCGACCACGGTCACCTTGGTGCCCAGTGCGGCGAACATGGACGCGTATTCGATGCCGATCACCCCGGCGCCCACCACGACCATCGTGGTCGGCAGCGACTTCAGGTCGAGGATGCCGTCGGAGTCCAGGACGCGGTCCTCGTCGAACTCGACGCCGGCGGGCCGGGCCGGCTTGGTGCCGGTGGCGATGACGATGTGTTCGCCGCTGACCGTGGTGCGCTCGCCGCGCGTGGGTTCTTCGACCAGCACGGTATGCGCGTCGAGGAACCGACCGTGGCCCTGGATGAGGTCGACACGGTTGCGCATGAGCTGCGACCGCACGACGTCCTGCTCCTTGCCGATCACGTGGGAGGTGCGCGCGAGCAGGTCGGCGGTGGTGATCTTCTCCTTGACGCGATAGCTCGCGCCGTAGAGCTCCCGCTGGCTCATACCGGTGAGGTACACGACCGCCTCGCGCAGCGTCTTCGACGGGATGGTTCCGGTGTTCACGCAAACACCGCCAAGCATCCGGCCACGTTCGATGACTGCAACCCTCTTGCCGAGCTTTGCCGCCGCGATCGCGGCTTTCTGGCCACCCGGACCCGAACCTATGACGACGAGGTCGTACTCGAGCGCGGTACCGAGGCCACCCATGAAGAATAGGTCTACGCCGGTTGCGCAGATCTTGCACGCCGACGGGCAGCAACTACACGGGAAATTAACCACCCGTTCGGCAACTCGGGTCCGCTACGCGCGCCTGACCGGCGGCCCGGCCGACCGATGAGACGATGACGCCGATGGTCGACATGCTGTCGCGGTGCTTGCGTGGATGCGCGCTGCTGATGGCAGCGGTGCTGCAAGCCGCATGCAGTCGGGTGATCGTTGGGACGACGCAGGCGGCCGAGGCCGGCGGTGACAAGCCCCCGTCCCGATCGCGCAATTACTCATCGAGGCCAACCGGTTCCCACCTCAGTATCCGGCCGCGGTGCTCGACGTGAGCGCGGTTGACCGCGCGCTGCAGGACATCGACGGTGTTCTGACGGGCTCTGCGGTGACGCCTGCCGACTGCACGCCGCCGGTGCTGTGGCATAGCGAGGCGGTTGGCGTGGAGGGCATCAACAACGTCGACAGTGAGACCGCAAGCAGGCTGATTGTCGTCGTGACCCGGCCGGTCCCGCCGTTGGCCGCGCGGCTGGACCAACTGCGCGGGTGCCCCACGTTTGACGTGGGTGAGGGTGAGGACGCTGCAACGGTGAACGTGACAATGCTGCCGGCTCCGCCGGTCGACGCAGACGACACCTACGCCGTCGAACAGACGGTGACGTCAGCGGAATCCGAGCGCACAACACTCACATTCGCCGCCCAGGTCGGCGACACGCGAGTCAGCGCCACCTGGTTGCAGGGTTCGGCAACCGACGAGGCGGACACGTCGTCGCTGGATGCGGTGTTCAGGGACGCCGTGGTGAAGCTGCGCCGCGACGGTTAGTCCCGATTCATCCCCAACCTCATATTCATCCCCATGAATGCGTCGCGCGACGATGTGGCGCGCTGGGACGTGGGTCCTGCCCACCACGGTGGGGGCATGACATCGCAATCACCCGACCTCAGCCTGAACCGACCCGGCGTGCTGATCGCCGCCCTGCCCGCAGTTCTGGGCTTCGTGCCCGAGAAGTCGCTCGTCTTGGTGACTGTCGATCGCGGGGAGATGGGATGCGTTATGCGCGTTGATCTTTCCGGTGAGCTGTCCGACTCGGTCGAACACATCGCAGAAGTGGCCGCCTCCGCAGAACCCGACGCAGCAATCGCAGTTGTGGTCGACGAGAGCGGCGCAACGTGCCGGATGTGCAACGAGGACTACCGTCGTCTGGCCGCCTCCCTGTCTTCGGCGTTGGCCGAGCGCGGCATCGAATTGCTGGCCGCCCATGTCGTCGACCGGGTCGCGGTCGGGGGACGGTGGCACTGCGCGGACGGCTGCGGCCACGCAGGCACCGTCGAAGACCCGTCCGCGTCACCGTTGGCGGTGGCGGCTGTCCTGGACGGGCGCAGGCTCTATGCGCGGCGCGCGGAGTTGCAGGACGTCATTGCCGTCGCCGATCCGGCCCGCAGCGCAGCCATGGCGGAGGCGATCGGAAGCTGCGACGTCGACCGGCCGGATGCCGACGTGCGAGGCGACGTCGAAACGGCGATCGCCGCGGCTGCCCGTGTCGCCGACGGGCAGCCGTTGTCCGATGACATGGCCGCGCGGCTGGCGTGCGCGTTGACCGACCCGCTGGTGCGCGACACGCTCTACGCGCTGGCGGTGGGGGAGGACGCCGGAGCCGCTGAGTCGTTGTGGGCTGAGCTGGCACGGACGCTTCCGGAGCCTTGGCGCGTGGAAGCGCTTGTGCTGCTGGCGTTCTCGGCATATGCGCGCGGCGATGGCCCGCTGGCGGGCGTGTCGTTGGACGCGGCGTTACGGTGCGACGACACCCATCGCATGGCGGGCATGCTCGACACCGCGCTGCAGTCGGGGATGCGGCCAGAGCAGATCCGCGACTTGGCCGCGACGGGATACCGGTTGGCCAACCGGCTGGGAGTGCAGTTGCCGCCCAGGCGCCCGTTCGGGCGACGCGCTGGCTAGACCTTCTCGACCTTGACGGCGTGCGCCATGTGGTGGGGCAATTCGACCTGCTCGTGGCCGGGGATCACGATCATCACGCCGCCGTGGTCGTTGGCTTCCACGGTCACGCGGGCATTGGGCACGACACCGGCGTCCTTGAGTCGCCCGATGAGCTCGACATCGCCTTGGACGTGTTCGGTCAGCTGGCGCACCACGACGGCGACCGGCATTCCGGCGGGCAGCTCGGTGAGCCGCACCAGGTTGATCTGGTCGGCGCCCAATCCGCTGGAGGCCAGACCGAGCTCGGCCAGGCCTGGGATGGGATTGCCGAAGGGGGAGGTCGTGGGATTGTCGAGGACCCGAACCAGGCGGCGCTCGACGTCCTCGCTCATCACGTGTTCCCAGCGACACGCCTCGGCATGCACTTCCTCCCACGGCAGCCCGATCACGTCGACCAGGAGCCGCTCGGCGAGTCGATGCTTGCGCATGACGGCGACGGCCAGGCCGCGGCCCTTGTCGGTGAGCTGGAGGTGCCGGTCACCTGCCACGTGCAGCAGGCCGTCGCGTTCCATCCGGGAGACGGTCTGGCTGACGGTCGGGCCGCTCTGGTCCAGGCGCTCAGCGATGCGCGCACGCAGCGGCACTACGCCCTCTTCCTCGAGGTCGTAGATGGTCCGCAGGTACATCTCGGTGGTGTCGACCAGATCGTTCATTTCACAACCCTCCGTCAAGGTGAGTCTACCGGCCGGGTCGCCTGAACTGCGGCGCTACGCCAGCCGACACGACCAAGTAAGAATGCCCGCCGGCGAACCGGCGGGCATTCAGGGAAAACGCTCTAGCTGGCGTAAGACCGCAACCGTTCGGCGCGTTCGCCGTTGCGAAGCTTCGCCATCACCTCGCGCTCGATCTGGCGTACGCGCTCGCGGGAGAGACCGAACAGCTTGCCGATCTGGTCCAGGGTGCGCGGCTGGCCGTCGTCCAGGCCGAATCGCAACCGGATCACCTGCTGCTCGCGCTCGTCGAGGGTGGCCAGCACGTGGCGGATATCGGTGTGCAGCAATTCGGAGATCACCGCGTTCTCGGCCGACATGGCCTCGGCATCCTCGATGAAGTCGCCCAGCGGTGCTTCCTCGTCGCTACCGACAGGCATGTCCAAGCTCACCGGATCGCGGCTGTGCGAAAGCAGATCGGCGATCTTCTCCGCCGGGATGCCCGACTCTTCAGCCAGTTCCTCGTCGGTCGCGTCGCGGCCCAGGTTCTGGTGCATCTCACGCTTGATCCGGGCCAGCTTGTTGACCTGCTCGACGAGGTGGACCGGGAGGCGGATGGTGCGGCTCTGGTCGGCCATGCCGCGGGTGATCGCCTGACGGATCCACCAGGTGGCGTACGTCGAGAACTTGAAGCCCTTGGCGTAGTCGAACTTCTCCATCGCGCGGATCAGGCCGAGGTTGCCTTCCTGGATCAGATCCAGCAGCGGCATGCCGCGTCCGGTGTAGCGCTTGGCCAACGACACCACGAGGCGAAGGTTGGCTTCGAGCAGGTGGCGGCGAGCGGCTTCGCCGTCCCGGACAACGGCAGCAAGATCACGTTTGCGGTTCTCGCCCAGGCGCTTGCGAGTGGCGAGCAGATGCTGCGCGTAAAGCCCTGCCTCAATGCGCTTCGCGAGCTCGACCTCATCTGCAGCATTGAGCAACGCCGTTTTGCCAATGCCGTTCAAATAAACGCGTACGAGGTCGGCGGCTGGACTCTGGGCGTCCAGGTCGCCCTCGATGCGGCTAAGGGTGGCATTTGCCATGACGGCCTCCTGATCGGGTGGAACTGTCAAGAGCTATAACGCTCTTCTGCCCCTAGGAGTTCCCACGCATCGGCCGATTCACACCTTCTGATCTGCGGTTATTCGCAGTCGACCTGAGAATGTGCTGAGAATAGCGAAAGAAAATCCTCAGCCCACGACATCGCGGGGCGGATCGCCCTCGCCGGATTGCCGCACCGAGTGAGCGCGATGCTCCAGCGCGGGTCGTTCGGCCGTCGGAAACAGTGGAATTCGCCGTTTGGACTCGTATCGACGCGGTTCTTCGGCACGGCGCGGCGGACGATCATTGGCGATCAGGACCGCAATCCACGGCAACGGGATGGACGCCACCAGGATCGCCAGCGAGATGAGTCCGTTCTCCCAGATGCCGTATGCCACCGCGGCCCCGATCAGCGCGGGCACCCGCCAGAACATCAACGCCAGGTACTTGCGTACCCGTTGCCGGTGCTGGACTTCGTACGAGGGCGCGGCACGGGTGATCAGGATCGGCCGACCGTCATCATCGAAACTCAGCTCAGGGCCTTGTTTCATACCTCCACTGTTCCACACTCATCGTCTGCTGTACGGACCGGATTCGCGGCAGGCAAAATGGTGACATGCGAACCCAGACGATCGAACGCACCGACACCGACGAACGCGTCGACGACGGGACTGACAGCGACACCCCGAAGTACTTTCACTACGTCAAGAAGGACAAGATCGCCGAGAGCGCGGTGATGGGTACGCACGTCGTGGCGCTGTGCGGCGAGGTGTTCCCGGTCACGAAGGCTGCGAAACCCGGGTCGCCGGTCTGCCCCGACTGCAAGAAGATCTACGAGAAGCTCAAGACGTAGCGGCGTCGGTCCCCCCCGCTGGCGGAGCCGGCGATCCTGCCGCAGCTGGCGGAGCGGCGATGGCGACCGCTTTTTCGTCGGAAGGCTCATCGTCACCGTTAGGTGAGCCGGCTTTGCGCTTGAGCCAGGCCCGGGCCCGATTGGCATGGGTGGTCGACGCAGGCCACTCCTCCTGGATGGCGGCGTTGAGTTCGGCGCCCAGCATGATCGCGAAGCCGAGGAAGAAGGCGAACAGCAGGAACGCGATCGGTGTCGCCAATGCGCCATAGGTGTATCCGGTGCTGGTTATCCAGGTCAGGTAGACCCGCAGGCCCAATGTCGCCGCCAGGAAGACGACCGTTGCCAGGATCGACCCCAGGACAAGCCGGTGCGAGGGTAGCGGTTCGGGCAACGACACCCGATAGAGAATGTTCACCCCGACCACGAACGTGACGAACAGCAGGGGGTAGTAGCCGAAGGCCAGTGCGTTGTCCCAGCTTTCGGGCAACTGTTCGGCGATCTTGCGCGGCCCCAGTGCAACGAACGGCGCTGCCGCAATCGCCGACACCAGCATCACCACGTACAGGCCCAGCGCGAAGAACCGTTGCCGCACGGGATGGCGCAGTGGTGTCTGGTCGTGGGCCTCCACTACGGAGTCCACGAACGACGAGATGGCCGACGAGCCCGCCCACAGCGAGATCACGAAGCCGATCGACACCACTTCGCCCCTGGCGCCCTTGACGATGTCGAGGACCGTGGGCTCGATGATCTCGTCCACGATGCTGGCGGAGAAGAAGCGTTCCGCGGTGCCGATCAACTGGTCCTGGATGGCCGGCAAGGTCTCCGGGCCGAACAAAGGCGCTATGTACGCGAGACTGCCGAGCATGCCCAACAGCAGCGGAGGAAGCGACAGCGCGCACCAGAACGCCGCCTGCGCCGACTCGGAAAAGATCGAATCGTCCCAGCTTTTTGAGAGCGTGCGCGTGACGATATGCCGAATGTGATGGCGCGACGGGGGCAACGGTAACGGTTGGGACTGGTCGCTCATTTCCAGCCCAGCATTCCTGACGATGGCCCTTCCCTCCTAACGGGGCGGGCCATCGTGTCGGCGGCTATGCCTCCAGCGGGCTCGACTCGAGAACCGCTGCGAGCTCCACCAGCTTGGCTTCGTGCTCGTTGGCGTGATGCTGGCAGAACAGCAGTTCGCCGCCGGACGGCAGCTTTGCCCGTACGCGAGCCGCGGCCCCGCAGCGATCGCAGCGGTCAGCCTTGGTCAATTCCGGGCTAAAGAGCGTTGCGGTCATGGCACCTCCATCGGTTACTCACGTATGTCTACTGTGTCAGACGCTTTCGGTTCTGGCCTTGTTCCCCGATGGTTTACCGGTGTGTCGTGTCTCACCGTTACACCAAGTTGCCGACGCGGCAGGCTGGCGGTATGCAACCCTTGCCGGCTGTGCTGGTCCACATTTGCGGTGCCGAAGAGTGGCGTGCTGGGCAGACGCACGGTGAGCTTCGCCCCGATTCGCTGGCCTCGAGCGGCTTCGTTCATCTGTCCACGCCCGAGCAGGTGCACCTGCCGGCGAACCGGCTTTACGCCGGTCGCACAGACCTCGTGCTGCTCCGCGTCGACCCGGCACGGTTGTCCTCTCCAGTCCGTTGGGAACCCGGCGTTCCGACCGATCCCGATGCGATGGTGTTCCCGCATTTGTACGGACCACTCCCTAGGGATGCTGTGATTACGGTCACGCCGTACGAGCCGGGGGCCGACGGACGCTTCGCCCCGCTCTCGCACTAGCGCGCGGTGCGCGCTCGGCCTATCGGTCCCCGTCGACGTACGCGTCGACCTCGATCTCCACCAGGTGTTCCGGCGCGATCAGGGCGGACACTTCGACCATGGTCGCCACGGGCATGACCTCGCCGAACACCTCGGCATGGACGGCGCCGACGTCGCGCCACAGAGAGACATCGGTCACATACATTCGGGTACGCACCACGTCCGCCATGGACGCGCCGACTTCCCGAAGTGCTATCTCTATGCGCTGCAAGGCGTCCCGCGCCTGCGCGGTGACGTCGTCACCGGTGCCAGTCGTACCCGCCACCACGACGTACGGGCCCGTCCGTACCGCACGCGAGTATCCGACCGTTGCCTCGTACTCTGAGCCGGACGACACGTTGCGGCGCTTCATCAGTCACAAAGTAGTCGGCGCTGTGGCAGGTGCAATGGGTTTACAGTCGGGCCGTTGACTGACAACCTAAACTGATCCACCGTGGGCATTCTTCTGGGCTTCGCGCCATGGATCGTCTATTGGGTTCTTGTCGGCAACGTCCCCTTTCACACCGCGGTGCTGGTCGCGTTCGCGATCGCGCTGCTGTCCTTCGTGATCGGACGCGTCAAGGGAACGCCGGGACGCGCACTTGAAATCGGCGCTATCGCAACGTTTTTGATACTGACGGTGCTGACCTTCACGTTGACTGATCAGTTCATGCAGCAGTGGATGCAGCCGCTGAGCAACGCGGGCATCTTCCTCGTGGCGCTCGGCAGCGTGCTGGTCGGCAGGCCGTTCGTACGTGAGTTCGCCGAGGTCGGCCAGCCCAAGGAAATCACCGAAACCGACGTCTTCAAGCGCATCACCGCGGTGTTGACGTGGATCTGGGTCGCCGCGTTCGCGGGCATGACGGTGTCGTCGGCCATCCCGCCCATCGTGTACGGCGAGGCGACCATCCTGGACACCAAGACGCCGCTGTCGTTCGTCTGCTACTGGGTTGTTCCGTTCTCCCTGCTGGGGCTCGCGGCTCTGGCATCGCGTCTGCTCCCCGAGCGGATGGCCCCGCCCGAGGAGGAGATCGTGCGCAACACCACGTTCGTCGCTTTCGCCGAGGCGGAGATCGACCAGCTGATCTACCTCGCCACCGAACACGCCAACCGCGAGGTCGGCGTGGGCAAAGAGGCGTTCGACATCAGGATCGGCAGCAAGGGCGTACCGCTGGTCGGCGACGAGACCCGGGAGTCGTGGCCGTCGACGTACAAGGTCCGCGAAAAGAAGCGCTAAGCGGGGGCGGCTTCCACGATCGACATCATCGGCGTCGCGGTGTCGACGACCCGGGTGAGTCGGAACCCGCATCGCGCCAACAGGTTGGCGAACTCTGCACGGGTGCGTTCCCGGCCGCCGGGCGAAACGAGCATTTCCATGTCGAGCACGGCTCCCCAATTGGCGGTCGCGCGCTCGGGCAGGACGAGTTCGAGCAACAGCAGTCGGCCGTTCGACGCGATCGCGGTGCGGACGTTGCGCAGGATCTTTTCCGAGATCTCGTCGTCCCAGTCGTGGATGATCGACTTCATCACGTAGGCATCGGCACCGTCGGGCACCGAGTCCATGAATGAACCGCCCTCGACGGCGCAACGATTCGCGACGCCTGCAGCCTCGAGCACCGGCCCGGCCCCGGCGACGACCGAGGGAAGGTCGAACAGCACGCCCCTAGCCGTCGGGGCTGACCGCAGAATGGCGCTGAGCAGCCGGCCATGGCCACCGCCGATGTCGGCGATGAGCTTGAACCCGGAGAAGTCATAGGCCGGGAGCACCGTTTCGTTGGCCATGGCCGCCATCGTCGACATGGCGTCGTTGAAGATCGCAGCCTGCTCGGGTGCCTCATCGAGATGCTCGAAATATGACTTGCCGTAGAGCTTTTCGGGCGAGGGCCGGCCTGTCTGCACCGAGTACAGCAGCTCGCCCCATTCCGTCCAGTGCTCGGGAGAGCCGATGAACAGGACCATCGACCGCAGGGACCCCGGGGCGTCGGCGCGTAACGCCTCACCCATGGGGGCCAGCTCGAACCGGCCATCCCGCCGTTGGCGGAACACATCCCGACCGGCGAGCATGCGCATCAAGCGGAACACCGAGTCCGGGTGCGCGCCCACTTTGGCGGCTACCTGGTCGGCTGTCTTGGGGCCGTTGGCGAGCTCGTCGGCGATGCCGAGCTTGGCAGCCACGTAAAGGGCCGCCGACACCCAGGCGCCCTGCGCCGTCTCGAGTAATGCGATGTTGCCGGGAACCATGGCCCGGTTGAGTTTTTGCAGCGCCGTGCGCGCGGACTCGATGATGCGGACGACGCGGGCGGGCGGGACCTTCGCGGGCTTATCGGACACGGAGCGCTAGCCTACCGCTCGCTAGTGGCACTTCATTTTTGTCCTCAAAAGCGGATATCTAGAGCCGATACAACCGTGGATACGGTTATACGGCTCAGGGTGGGTCGATAAACTTCCGCCGTGCCGGAAATCCGCATTCGCGAGGCCGCAGAACTTCTCGGAGTCAGCGACGACACCGTGCGCCGTTGGATCGACGACGGTGCCTTGGCCGCCCACCTCGACGGCTCGGGCCGCAAGGCGATCGACGGCGCCACGCTGGCCGCGTTCGCCAGAGCCAACGCCAGCGGCGCGCCGAAGGACCCGTTGAGTGTGTCCAGTTCGGCGCGCAATCGTTTCGCTGGGCTCGTGACGAAGGTCGTCACGGACACGGTGATGGCTCAGGTCGAGATGCAGTGCGGCCCGTTCACTGTCGTCTCACTCATGAGCACAGATGCGGTACGCGAACTGCAACTGGAGCCGGGAAGCATCGCGGTGGCCGTCGTCAAGGCCACCACCGTGATCGTCGAAACTCCCGGAGGCCAATCGTGAAGCATTCCACGCCGTTTGCGTTCGCAGCGGTACTGGCGATGGTTCTGTCGGCATGCGGTTGCAGCGACAACGCGACAGACGGCCACACGGTCATGGTGTTCGCGGCCGCCTCACTGAAGTCGACGTTCACGCAGATCGGCGAGCAGTTCGAGACCGACAACCCCGGAGCCGCGGTGGAGTTCTCCTTCGCGGGCTCTTCAGATCTGGTCACTCAGCTGACTCAGGGCGCGCACGCTGACGTCTTCGCATCGGCTGACACCAGGAACATGGACAGGGCGGCACAAGCGGGTCTGCTGGACAGCGATCCGGTGAACTTCGCTTCCAACGCGTTGACGATCGCCGTCGCGCCGGGAAACCCTAAGCAGATCACGTCATTTCAGGATCTGACGAGATCCGGCCTGACCGTGGTGGTGTGCGCACCGCAGGTGCCGTGCGGATCAGCGGCCCAGAAACTGGAGGAAACCACGGGGGTGGATATCGAACCCGTGAGTGAGGAGTCGTCGGTCAGCGATGTGCTCAACAAGGTGACGACGGGACAGGCCGATGCCGGGCTGGTGTATGTCACCGATGCGACGGGTGCGGGGGACAAGGTCACCGCGGTGCCGTTTCCCGAGTCCGCCGATGCGGTGAACACCTATCCGATCGCCACGCTCACATCGTCGGCGAACCGGGAACTGGCCCGCAAGTTCATCGACGCCGTCATGGGCGAAGCCGGCCAGAAGGCACTGAGCGTGGCGGGCTTCACCAAACCCTGACAGATCGGGCCTGTTGCCTAGTCCAGGTAGTCGCGCAAAACCTGAGAACGGCTGGGGTGGCGCAACTTCGACATCGTCTTGCTCTCGATCTGACGGATGCGCTCACGCGTCACGCCGTACACCTGACCGATTTCGTCGAGGGTGCGCGGCTGACCGTCGGTAAGGCCGAACCGCAGTCGCACCACACCGGCCTCGCGCTCTGACAGCGTCTCCAACACCGACTGCAGCTGATCCTGCAGCAGCGTGAAGCTCACCGCGTCGACCGCGACGACAGCCTCGGAGTCCTCGATGAAATCGCCGAGCTGCGAGTCGCCTTCGTCGCCGATGGTCTGGTCCAGCGAGATCGGTTCACGCGCGTACTGCTGGATCTCCAGCACCTTCTCCGGCGTGATGTCCATTTCCTTGGCGAGCTCTTCGGGCGTGGGCTCGCGGCCCAGGTCTTGCAGCAGCTCACGCTGGATGCGGCCGAGCTTGTTGATCACCTCGACCATGTGCACCGGGATGCGGATGGTGCGGGCCTGGTCGGCCATCGCGCGGGTGATCGCCTGTCGAATCCACCACGTCGCATAGGTGGAGAACTTGTAGCCCTTGGTGTAGTCGAACTTCTCGACCGCACGGATCAGACCGAGGTTGCCCTCCTGGATGAGGTCCAGGAACGCCATACCGCGGCCGGTGTAGCGCTTGGCCAGCGATACCACCAGACGCAGATTCGCCTCCAGCAGATGGTTTTTCGCGCGGTCACCGTCGCGGCAGATCCACGACATGTCGCGGCGCTCGGCGGGCGAGAACTTCTCACCTTTTGCCGCCTTCTCGACCGTCAGCTGGGTGGCGTACAGGCCGGCCTCGATGCGTTTGGCGAGCTCGACCTCTTCTTCGGCGTTGAGCAGCGCCACCTTGCCGATCTGCTTCAGGTAGGCACGGACCGAGTCGGCCGATGCCGTCAGCTCGGCGTCCTTGCGGGCCTGCCGCAGTGCCTCGGACTCCTCTTCGTCCCAGACGAAGTCGCCCGAGGCCTTGTCCTTCTCGCTCGGCTCGGCGATATCGTCGTCGTCGGTCGCCGGCGCTGCCACTTTGACTTTGGGGGCAGGCTTGGCGGCGGCACCCTCAGCCGCGGCCGGCTCGTCATCGTCGACTACGAGATCCTCGTTGTCGACCTCTTCTACTTCGAGTTCGCCGTCAGGCTCTACCTCGACGTCATCGTCGGTCTCGACTTCTTCGCCGTCGACGGCCTTGGTCGCGTCCGCCTCCGGTGAGGTGGCCTTCTTGGCCCGACCGCGGGCCGCGGGGGCAGCGTCGTCCTTGGCCTTCGCGGCTCGTTTGGCCGGCGCGGCCTTCGTCTCAGCCTTGGCCGGCTTGGTCGCGGTCGTCGCCTTTGCCGCAGTCGATTTGGTGGCCCGTTTGGCGGGCGCCGAACCGTTGGCGGACTTGGCCGCCGGGGCCTTCTTGGCCGGGGTCTTGGTAGCGGTGCGCTTCACCGGCTGATCGGTTGCCGGGCTTGCCTTTGTCGCTGCCACGTCACCCTTTCGTCGTGCTTCGTTCGGTGGGCAGTTGGGAGCCCCACCGCAGGTCGGGATCATGCGCCATCGAAAAATGTCGGCTGTCGAATAATCGGCGGTTTGATTTCGCCGCTTTCCGGGCTACGGCCGCCGTCGTCCATTGTAACGACAGTGTGAGCCACTGCCGCGCTGAGCGGCAAATTCGATGGTTTTGGCGCGTCTACTTGCCAGTAGCTGTGACGTCGACCTCCGCAGCCATGGCGGCGCCGACGATGCCGGCGGTGTTCTGCAGCGCCGCGGCCACCACCGGTGTCCGGTTCTTCAGCAACGGGACCCATTTTTCGGCTTTTCGGCTGATGCCGCCGCCGGCGATGAACAGGTCCGGCCAGATCGCATTCTCAATCGCCACCAGCACCTTCGTCACCTCGACGGTCCAGCGCTCATAGCTCCAGTCCTTCTTTTCCTTGACCGAGGATGCCGCGCGGTGCTCGGCTTCCTTGCCGCCGACCTCGAGGTGGCCGAATTCGGTGTTGGGTAGCAGCACACCGTTGTGAATCACCGCCGAGCCGATACCGGTGCCGAAGGTCAGCAGCACGATGACGCCGGTGTTGTCCCTGCCCGCACCGAACCGCTCCTCGGCCAGTCCGGCCGCGTCGGCGTCGTTGAGCACCGTCACCCGCTGGCCGTCGAGCGCCTTGCTGTAGAACTCGCTGGCGTTGCTGCCGATCCAGCCCTTGTCGACGTTGGCCGCGGTCTGCACGATTCCGTCGGTCACCACGCCGGGATAGGTGACGCCGACCTTCTCGGTCCAGCCGAACTCGCGGACCACGGCGGCCACCGTCTTGCTGACCGCCTCAGGGGTCGCCGGCTGCGGTGTCTCGAGCTTGAAGCGGTCTCCGATCAGCAGACCGGTGTCGAGGTCGACGATTCCGCCCTTGACTCCGCTTCCTCCGACATCGATGCCGAAGCCACGGCGCTGTCCCGCGCCGCCGTTCGACTCGGCAGCGGGTGAATCGGTGGCTGTCATCGGCGCTCCTCGGCTTCGGCACGGCACTGCGACGCGCACCACACCTTAATGGCTCGAGAAAACTCGTGTGGGATCCATTGGCAACGCGGGGGTCCAGCTGCGCAACCGGTCCGCGTACGGGCGGACTGTGCTGCGATAGGTGGGTGGTCGAAAACGATACCGATCCCGTCCTGCTGCGTTCGGTAGCCGAGCAACTGGCCACCGAGGCGGCTGCGTTTGTCCGGGCGCGCCGCGCCGAAGTGTTCGGCGACTCGTCGCAGGACTTCGCTCCGTCGGTGCGTTCCAAGAGCACGCCGACCGATCCCGTCACCGTCGTCGACACCGAGACCGAGGCGCTGCTGCGCGACCGACTGGCTGTCCTGCGTCCGGGGGAACCCGTCCTGGGTGAAGAGCAGGGCGGATCGAACGACAGCGGCGACGGGCGGCTCACGTGGGTGCTCGACCCCATCGACGGGACCGTGAACTTCGTCTACGACATCGAGACGTACGCGGTGTCGGTGGGCGTCCAGCGAAGCGGAACATCGGTGGCCGGCGCCGTCGCGAATGTACCTACCGGCGCGCTGTACTCCGCCGCCGTGGGCCACGGCGCACACGTGCAGCGCGGGGGAGTGACGACGCCGCTGCGGACCAGCGCCGCCTCCGAGCTGTCAATGTCGTTGGTAGGCACCGGCTTTTCCTATGACGCCGAGCAACGCAGACGTCAGGCCGAGGTACTCACCTCGGTCCTGCCCGCCGTACGCGACATCCGTCGCCTCGGATCGTGCGCACTCGATCTGTGCATGGTGGCTGCGGGCGGTCTGGACGCCTACTACGAGGACGGTGTGCACGTGTGGGACTGGGCCGCGGCCGCTCTGATCGCCGCCGAGGCCGGTGCGGTGCTGCGCCTGCCGTCGGCTGACGGCACACCGGGGTTCATCGTCGCGTCGGCACCCGCAGTCGCGAACGCGCTGACGTCCGTTCTGAAAGGGGCCGGGGCGCTCTAGATCACGGAGACCGTTGGGCGCCAGCGGAATTTGCGCCTAGCAGGTGGTCGAGTGAATCTTGCTCAGCAGCTCCGAGTCGACGGTCTGCGTCGCCTCTGGGCGCAGGCTGGCGAGTGCGGCGTCGATGTCGTCACTGTGGCTCAACTCGGAGAATTCGGTGCCGATCGCCAGATCGACCGTGTCGTCGCCGCGCTCGTCCTCAAACAGCTCGGTACAGGGGGCGACCAGCCAGACCGCCGCCGCGGCCGCCCGACCGGACGGCCCGAACCGGATCTGGCCCTGGCACGTCAGCCGCGCGCTCGCGTACACCTCGTCGTTCGCCGCACCCGGCTCAGCGAAACCCAGATCGCGAAGCGCACCGGCCACCTCGGCGGCCTGGCCGCCCTGTCCGCTCGCATTGAGCACCCGGATTTTGGTGTCGGCGAGCTTGGCCGGGGTGACGTCGATCATCTGGCTGCGCGTCACCTGCTCGCCGATCGCCGTTGGCGGGGTATTCGGGTCGGCTGGTGCCGGCGGGGGATTGCACGCGGCGGTCTCCTCGACGGCGACCGGCTGGTTCAGGGCGACGACCCAGATCGTCAACGTCACGACCGAGAGGGCGGCGAGCAGCAAAATGCCAGGCAGATAGTTGCGACGGCGGAATGGGCGACCGTGCTTGTCGAATGCAGTACCCTCTGTGATTTGCGCGACCACGAGTGCACTCTAAGGGCCCCGCCGCTGCGGCCTTACGGTGGCATAGACAAGAGTGTGACGTAAATCACAGTGCAACGTGTTGCAGTCCGGGCACGAATCATTTGGTGGATGCGTTCGACGCTGGTACAAAGCACTGCTGCAAGGCCTGATGGAGGGGACACAAAATGGCTACCGATTACGACGCTCCGCGGCGTACCGAAAGCGATGAAGTTTCGGAGGATTCGCTGGAGGAGCTCAAGGCGCGGCGTAACGAGGCCCAGTCGGCGGTTGTTGACGTCGACGAGTCCGAATCCGCCGAGTCCTTCGAACTGCCGGGGGCTGATCTCTCCGGCGAAGAGTTGTCTGTTCGCGTTGTGCCGAAGCAAGCAGACGAGTTCACCTGCTCGAGCTGCTTTCTGGTTCATCACCGCAGCCGGCTCGCCAGTGAGAAGAACGGCATGATGATCTGCACGGACTGCGCCGCCTGACCGGGCTAACCGCGCATACCAGCTTGATTCGCTAACCGCGCTGAGCAGCTTGATTCGCTAACCGCGAAGTGCGGCCAGCACCCGGTCGGGGTGTCGGCAGCTCACCAGCCAGTACGGCGTCGGATCGTCCGGATCGTCGAGAACCAACAGGACCATCGCGCCTATCCATGCCTTGTGCACGACGTAGGCGGCTGGATCGAGTTGACGGCCCAGGGCGGCGGATTTGGCGCTGCGCGGCACTTCGGCCGACCGGGAGATGACGCTGACGGGCAGGTGAGCGTCACCGACC
The DNA here is from genome assembly GCF_000243415.2 of Mycolicibacterium tusciae JS617. Next base: position 1,623,639 of record NZ_KI912270.1, on the reverse strand, counting down.
CACAACTCGGTATCGCCCGCCCCGCCAACCACGCGCAGCTGGGTGCTGCCCAACAACAGAAGTACGACGGCTGCGATCGGCAACAAGATGGCGAACGGCAGCCAGACGGGGAGCGCGGGTACGCCCTGGTTGACCTCGAGTGCGATCAACGCGGCCAACCCGAGGCCGGGCAGCCACCACCACCACGGCACCGTCAGCCGTTCGCGGTAGCGCACGGTTTGTGACGTGGCGCGCGTGTCGGACACGCGGCCAAGAGTAATCTCTGTCGTCGTGTCCACCACTCTCGCGGTCGTGCGCCTGGACCCTGACCTGCCCATGCCGAGTCGTGCCCATCACGGCGACGCAGGCGTAGATCTCTGCAGCGCGCTCGACGTCGAACTGGCGCCCGGTCAGCGCGCACTCGTGCCGACCGGAATCGCCGTCGCTATCCCGCACGGGATGGTGGGGCTGATTCATCCGCGTTCGGGTTTGGCTGCCCGCGTGGGACTTTCGATCGTGAACAGCCCCGGCACGGTCGACGCCGGATATCGTGGTGAGATCAAGGTGGCGCTGATCAATCTCGACCCGGCCGAACCCATCGTCGTGCACCGTGGAGATCGGATCGCACAGCTTCTGGTTCAGCGAGTCGAGCTGCCCGAACTGGTTGAGGTGACCTCGTTCGACGAGGCCGGCCTGGCAGATACTTCCCGTGGCGAAGGCGGCCATGGTTCCTCCGGCGGACATGCGAGTTTGTGAAATGGCATTCGGTAAGAAAAACAGCGGCGATGAGGTCATCCCGGCACCCGGAATTGATGACGATGGTCCGGACGGACCGTTCGACATCGACGACTTCGACGACCCGTCGGCCGCGTCCCAGGGACGGCTCGATCTCGGCTCGGTGCTGATTCCGCTGCCCGAGGCCGGACAGGTTCAGGTGGAGCTCACGCCGCAGGGCGTGCCCAGTGCCGTGTGGGTGGTCACGCCCAACGGACGGTTCACCGTCGCCGCCTACGCCGCGCCCAAGAGTGCGGGGCTGTGGCGTGAGGTCGCCGCCGAACTGTCGGAATCACTGCGCAAGGACGCCCCCGACGTGTCGATCAAGGACGGCAGGTGGGGTCGAGAGGTCGTCGGCGCGGCGCCGAGCGGCCAGGGAGCGGGCGGCGTGGTGCGGTTCATCGGTGTCGACGGCTACCGCTGGATGATCCGTTGCGTCGTCAACGGCCCCGAGGAGACCGCCGACGCGCTGGCCAAAGAGGCGCGAGAGGCGCTGGCCGAGACGGTGGTTCGCCGCGGTGACACCCCGCTGCCGGTCCGCACTCCGCTGCCGGTCGAGTTGCCCGAACCAATGGCCAACCAGTTGCGGGCCGCCGCTGAACAGGCGGCCGCTCAGCAGGCTCAGCAGGCGGGGTTGCCAGAGCCACCGCCGGCGAGCCCGGCCGCGCGCCGCAGCGAGCAGGGGTCGGCAATGCAGCAGCTGCGGACCATCACCGGCGGCTAGCGGTTTGTGTGCGTATTCGTGCGCTCACCGCACGCGAACGCACACAAATCACGCCTCCATGAGCGCGGACACGCATGCGGCGCCCAGCACCGCCGGGTCGGCGCCCAACTCGTCGAGCGTGATCGTGCGCAACGCCGCGCGCGGCGCCGCGGTCATCCACTCGACGCCGACCTCGACGGGGTGCACCGGGTCATCAGTCGCCGAGGCAATCCCCATCGGGACCGCCAACTTCTCCAACGCACTGCTCGTGGGCGCCACGTAGCCCGCCGCGGCCTCCATCGCATCGGGCAGCGACGGCCATTGGCCCACCCACGAACGCGTCAACTCGTCGGCCAGCCACTGCGGGCTTCCAGCGCGCATCTGGGCGGTCGCCGAGGCCAGCCCGTCGCGTCGCAGCACACTGGCGGAGTGGCGTGCAGCTATCGCCGCGGGCGCCGAATCCGGCGCGCCCGTCCACGCGGGCAGCGCCGCGAGGACCGCAACCGCGCGGCTGGGATGAGCAAGCGCCCACGCGGCTGCCACAGCCGCGCCGATCGACACTCCGCCGACGGCGATGGGCGCCGTGCGCGCCGCGTTGTCCAGCGCGTCGCAATAGCCATCGACGAGCCGCCCCGGTTGGGGTTTCGGGGTGACGACGACAGCGCCCTCGTCGTGCAGAGCGGCAGAAAACGCCCGGTAGACGTAGTCGTCATCAGATCCGGTGCCGGGCAGGAGCACCGTCGTGACACCGCGCAGAGAGACCGCCATCACACGATGGTGCCCTGCGGACACGCCGATCGGCGCGTCGACCCCACTCCACATGGCAGATCGGAACCAAGAGGTCTACCGTGGCGTTGTTCGGGGTATAGATCAACGATAGATCTGCAGAACATTCAGGAGAGGCCATGGCTACGGCCGAAGGGTATCTACGCCGACTGACCCGGCGGCTGACTGAGGCCCCGGATCAACTCGACGTCGATGAGCTCGCCGACGACGCCGCCAACACCGGCGCCTCCAAGGCGATCGACTGTCAGCGCGGCCAGGAAGTGACGATGGTCGGCCTCCTGCGCAGCGTCGAGTGCAACGGCAAGGGCTGCGCGGGCGGCGTCAAGGCCGAACTCTTCGACGGCACCGACACCGTGATGCTGGTCTGGCTTGGCCAGCGCCGCATCCCCGGCATCGAATCGGGTCGCACCCTCAAGGTGCACGGCCGTGTCGGCAAACTGGACAACGGCAGCAAGGCGATCTACAACCCCCACTACGAGATCCAAAAGTGAGTGACCCCGGCACCGACCCGGGGGAGCGTTCCAGCAAGGCACACGCCGTCCTCGAGCAAATGGGCGGCATCAGCGGCCTCATCTATTCATCGCTACCGGTGGTGGCATTCGTCCCGGTCTCGCAATTCTTCGGGCTCACTACGGCCATCGCTGCGGCTCTCGGCGTGGCCGCCGTCATCCTCGTGTGGCGGCTGATCCGTCGGGAGTCCACTCAGCCTGCAATCTCCGGCTTCATCGGCGTCGGAATCTGCGCCGGGATCGCGTACTTCATGGGCGAGTCCAAAGGCTATTTCCTGCTTGGCATTTGGTCGTCATTGGTGTGGGCGTCCGTATTCACACTGTCGGTGGTGATCCGCCGTCCTGTCGTCGGGTACGTCTGGGGCTGGGTCAACGACCATGGCCGTGACTGGCGAACAGTACGCAAGGCCGTGCTGGCTTTCGACATCGCGACGATGGTGTGGGTGCTCGTCTTCGCCTCCCGCTTCGTCGTGCAGCACCACCTCTACGACGCCGATCAGACAGGCTGGCTGGGCGTCGCCCGCATCTCGATGGGCTGGCCGTTGACGGCGGTGGCGGCGCTGGTGACCTACCTGGCCATTCGGGCAGCACAACGCGCCATCCACGCGCAGCACAGCGCCGAAGCCCCCGAAGCCCTCACGGGAGACGCACACAGCGAGCATCCGGGCGTGACGCAGCCGGATGCCCACTGAGCCCGGCGAACGAATTCCGCGCCCCGCCGACGACACCGACAAACCGCTCGTCGCGGTCGCCGTACTGGCATCGTTCGTGGCGTTCCTCGATGGTTCGGTGGTCAACCTGGCATTGCCCGCCATCGGACGTGATTTCGGAGGCGGCCTGGCGCTGCAGCAATGGGTGGTCGACGGATATCTACTCGGCCTCGGCGCGCTGATTCTCGTTGCGGGCGCTATCTCCGACCAATTCGGCCGGCTCACGGTGCTGCGGACGGGCCTCGCGCTTTTCGCGGTGTCCTCGGTGCTGTGTGCTGTGGCGCCCACCGGCTGGGTCCTGGTCGCCGCGCGCTGCCTGCAGGGCGTCGGCGCGGCCTTCTTGGTGCCCAGTTCGCTCGCGATGATCAACGCCCGCTTCTCCGGGGCCGCCCAGGCCCGCGCGATCGGAACCTGGACCGCTTGGACCGGAACAGCTTTCGTCGTCGGTCCGCTGCTCGGCGGAGCGTTGGTCGACGCGCTGAACTGGCGGTGGATTTTCGGCGTCAACATCGTGCCGCTGGTGATCACGCTCTATCTCACGACCAAGCCGCCTGCGGGGGAGTTCGCCGCCGCGAATCGGTCGACGCGCGTCGATTTCGTCGGGGCGGCGCTGAACGCCGTCGGTCTGACCGGTGCGGTGTACGCCCTGATCGAGGGGCAGCGGCTGGGCTTCTCGCATCCCGCGGTGGTCGTCGCTCTCGCGACCGGTATTGCATGTCTGATCGCTTTCCCGTTGTGGGAGTGGCGAACCCCCGAGCCGATGATGCCGCTGCACATCTTCACCGCTCGCAACTTCGCCGTCGGGAACTTGGCCACGATCTTTCTCTACGCGGGGGTGTCACTCGGCATGCTCGTATTGGGGCTGTTCCTTCAGGAGACCGCCGGCCTGACGGCCACGGCGGCGGGTCTGGCCACCCTGCCGGTCCCGGTGCTGTCGTTCTTGCTGGCCCGGCGGTTCGGCACGCTGGCAGGCGTTCACGGTCCGCGAATCTTCATGGCGGTCGGGCCGCTGGTCGCGGCGATCGGCTATCTGCTGATGGCCGGAGCGACAGAACCGTTCGATTTCTGGACGCAGATGCTGCCCGGACTCGTGGTCTTCGGCCTCGGGCTGACGATCACCGTTTCGCCGCTCACCGCGGCGATTCTGGCTGCCGTCGATCCTGCGCAGAGCGGTATCGGGTCGGCGATCAACAATGCGCTATCGCGGATCTCGGGTCTGATCGCAATCGCGTTCACCGGTGTGATTATCTCCCTGGGCGAGCGAAGCGACGGGAACGGCATCAGCGCAGTCGATTTCGCGGGGTTCCGGCAGGGCATGCTGGTGACGGCGGGGCTCTTCGCACTCGCCGGGCTGACCTCGGCGGTGGGCATCCGCAACGATGAGTGCCACGTCGAGCGCGTCTCGCCCGAGGCGGCGGCACCGTGTCACGACAGGACGACCCCGCCGCCGGCCTGGCGCTCCGGTGTCAGCGCGCCTCGGGATTGAGCAGTAACTCCTGCAGTCGTTCCTCGACCTCGGTGATCGCGACGAACAGAAGCTCGTCGCCGCCCTCGAGTGGTTCGTCGCCTTCGGGCACGATCACCCGCGGACCACGAAGAATCGTCACCAGCGTGGCGTCGCGTGGCAGTTCGAGGCGCTTGACGGGCTTACCGCCCCACGGCGTGTCGTCGGGCAGCGTGATCTCCACCAGATTCGCCTGGCCCTTGCGGAACTCCATCAGCCGCACCAGATCGCCGACTGCGACGGCTTCCTCGACGAGTGACGCCAGCATGCGCGGCGTGGACACCGCCACGTCGACGCCCCAGTTCTCGTCGAACAGCCACTCATTGCGTGGGTCGTTGACGCGCGCCACCACGCGCGGCACGGCGAACTCGGTCTTGGCCAGCAGGCTGACCACCACGTTGACCTTGTCGTCGCCGGTCGCGGCGATCACGACGTCGAACTCGTGGAGGTTCACCGACTCCATCACGGTCAGCTCGCACGCGTCGCCGAGGCGCCATTGAGCCGCGGGAATTGCGTCGACGTCGATGTGGGCCGGGTTGCGCTCGAGCAGCGTGACCTCGTGGCTGTCGACCAGCTCGCGGGCGATGGAACGGCCGACCGCGCCTGCTCCGGCGATGGCGACCCTCATCGCGCGTCGACGTCCTCGCTGGGCGGCAGCGCCGCGATGGCCAGCGCTTCGGCGATGTGCCCGGCGATGGCGGCCATGAACACCTGATCGCCCGCCTGGACGACCGTCTTGGCTTCGGGCAGCAGCCCCTCGCCGAAGCGGATCAGGAACGCCACGCGGCCACCGGTAGCGCTTTCCAGGGCGGTCAGGCGACGGCCCACCCATTGCTCATGCAGCGCCAGCTCGGTCACGCCGACGTTGCCCGTCGGGTCGCGCCACTTGGCGGTCTCGGTTTCACGGGTCAGCACATTGAGCAGGCGGTCGGTCGTCCACGGCACGGTGGCCACCGTGGGGATGCCGAGCCGTTCGTAGACCGCGGCGCGTTTGGCGTCGTAGATACGAGCCACCACACGCTCGACGCTGAACGTCTCGCGAGCCACGCGCGCCGAGATGATATTCGAGTTATCACCCGACGACACGGCGGCGAAGGCGCCTGCGTCCTCGATACCTGCCCGCAGCAGCACGTCGCGGTCGAAACCCATGCCCAGGACCCGCTCGCCCGGAAAGTCCGGGGACAGACGGTGAAATGCGGTGCTGTCCCGGTCGATGACCGCAACGTCATGGCCGATCCGGGCCAGACTGTCCGACAGCGACGCGCCGACGCGACCGCATCCCATCACCACTACTCGCACCCGTTGGTCCCTTCCGGTCGAACCCGCGCAATGGAGAACGCTACAACCATTCTCCGCTGCGCTTACCCTTGGCACTCGTGTCAAAGCTTTCGACCGTCACGCGGCGGTTGGTTCTGGGTAGGCCGTTCCGCAGCGACAAGCTGTCGCACACCCTGCTGCCCAAGCGGATCGCCCTTCCGGTGTTCGCCTCCGACGCGCTGTCCTCAGTGGCGTACGCGCCCGAGGAGATCTTCCTGGTGCTGTCGGTGGCGGGCCTGACCGCCTATTCGATGACACCGTGGATCGGACTGGCCGTGGCGGGGGTCATGCTCGTTGTGATCGCCAGTTATCGGCAGAACGTGCATGCGTACCCGTCCGGCGGCGGCGACTACGAAGTGGTCACCACCAACCTCGGTCCGACCGCGGGGCTGACGGTGGCCAGTGCGCTGCTGGTCGACTATGTGCTGACGGTCGCGGTGTCGATGTCCTCGGCGATGTCCAACATCGGGTCGGCGGTGCCGTTCATCAACCAGCACAAGGTGTTGTTCGCCGTCGTGGCGATCCTCCTACTGGCGTCGATCAACCTGCGCGGCATCCGCGAGTCGGGCACCGCATTCGCGATTCCCACCTATGCGTTCATGGTTGGCATCTTCATCATGCTCGGCTGGGGGTTCTTCCAGATCTACGCGCTCGACACACCGCTGAAGGCCGAGTCGGCCGATTTCGAGATGCACCCCGACCACGGCGAAATCCTCGGTTTCGCCCTGGTATTCCTTGTCGCGCGGGCTTTCTCGTCGGGCAGTGCGGCGTTGACCGGGGTCGAGGCCATCAGCAACGGTGTCCCGGCGTTCCGCAAACCGAAGTCGCGCAACGCCGCGACGACGCTGGCTCTGCTGGGTGGCATCGCCGTCACGCTGTTCATGGGAATCATCATGCTGGCCAAGGAAACCGGCGTGCAGATCGTCGAGCATCCACAAACGCAATTGGTGGGCGCCCCGGCCGACTATCACCAAAAGACGCTCATCGCCCAGCTTGCCGACGCGGTCTTCCACGACTTCCCGATCGGGCTCTATCTGATCGCCGGCGTCACGGCGTTGATCCTGGTGTTGGCCGCCAACACCGCCTTCAACGGATTCCCCGTACTGGCGTCGATCCTCGCCCAGGACCGTTACCTACCGCGGCAGTTGCATACTCGCGGCGACCGGTTGGCGTTCTCCAACGGCATTCTGTTTCTGGCGTTGGCCGCTGTCGCGTTTGTCGTGGCCTTCCAGGCCGAGGTGACGGCGCTGATCCAGCTCTACATCGTCGGGGTCTTTGTGTCGTTCACGCTGAGCCAGATCGGCATGGTGCGGCACTGGACCCGCCTGTTGCGCACCGAGACCGAGCCTGTCGTGCGTTCGAAGATGAAGCGGTCTCGGGTGATCAACACCATCGGGTGTCTTTGCACGGGAACAGTTTTGATCATAGTGGTGGTGACGAAATTCCTTTCTGGCGCCTGGATCGCGATCCTGGCTATGGCGGGTCTGTTCGGCATCATGAAATCCATACAGAAGCACTACGACACCGTGGCGCGCGAACTCGAAGAGCAGGCGGCCGCGGAGGCTGACAGCATGGTGCTGCCGAGCCGAAACCACGCGATCGTGCTGGTGTCCAAGCTGCACCTGCCGACGATGCGAGCGCTGGCCTACGCCAGGGCAACCCGTCCCGACGTACTCGAGGCGATCTCCGTCAGCGTCGATGACGGCGAGACCCGTGCCCTGGTCCACAAGTGGGAGGACAGCGACATCAGCGTACCGCTGAAGGTGATCGCCTCGCCGTACCGAGAAATCACTCGCCCGGTGCTCGAGTACGTCAAGCGGGTCAGCAAGGAGTCGCCGCGCACCGTGGTGACCGTCTTCATTCCCGAGTATGTAGTCGGTCACTGGTGGGAGCAGGTGCTGCACAATCAGAGTGCGCTGCGGCTCAAAGGCCGCCTGTTGTTCGAGCCGAACGTGATGGTGACATCGGTTCCGTGGCAACTGAGTTCGTCGGAGCGCCTCAAGACACTGCAGCCACAGTCCGCGCCGGGCGACGCACGCAGAGGCTTTCTCGATTGAGCGCCGACAAATGATCGACGGGTCGCCGCGTTCGCCGTCCGAACTCACCCTGACCGTGGGACCGCCTGCGAACGGCGGCAGCTGTGTCGCGCGCCATGACGGCCGGGTGGTATTCGTCCGCTACGCGTTGCCCGGTGAGACGGTCCGGGTCCGAATCAGAGACGGTGCCTCGGATCGGGGATCGTACTGGCACGCCGACGTAGTGGAGGTGATCGAACCGTCCCCGGACCGCGTCGAGTCGATCTGCCCGATAGCGGGTGTGGACGGCGCAGGCTGCTGCGATATGGCTTTCGCTGAGCCCGCGGCGGTACGGCGGATCAAGGGCGCGGTGGTCGCCAACCAGTTGAATCGGTTGGGCTCCTATGACTGGCGAGCCGAGGACGACGCGACAGCCGAGCCGGTCGGTGACCGCGGGGTGACCGGCTGGCGCAGCCGGGTGCGGTTGGACACCTCGCCCCAGGGCCGAGCGGGATTCCATCGCTATCACAGCGACGAACTGGTCACCGATCTCAATTGCGCGCAGTTGCCGCCCGGCATGCTCGACGGCATCCACGACTGGCACTGGCCGCACGGCGCCCACGTGCACGTCGCGATCGACGACGACGGCAACCGGCACGTGGTGCAGTCCGGACCTCGGGAAGGCCGAAAGATCACCACGCACGTGATCGAGGGTCAGTACGAGGCGGTGCAACGGGTCGGGCCGCGGGAGTGGCGGGTGCCGGTGACCGCGTTCTGGCAGTCGCACCGCGACGCTCCGCAGGTCTACAGCGACTTGGTCGCTGACTGGGCCCAGCTGAGCAGCGGGATGACAGCCTGGGATTTGTACGGCGGGGCCGGAATATTCGCGGCGGTGCTGGCCCAGGCCGTCGGTGATACCGGCAAGGTTGTCACCGTCGACACGTCGCGGGGGGCGTCCCGGTCGGCGCGCGAGGCGCTGGCCGACCTCGGCTGGGTTTCGGTCGTCACCGACTCCGTACGCAGGGCACTGACCGCGCAGCGACAACGGCCCAACGTCGCGGTGCTTGACCCGCCGAGATCGGGAGCGGGCCGCGAGGTGATCGACCTGCTGGCTGCCGCCGAGGTGCCACGGGTGATTCATGTCGGTTGCGAGGCAGCCTCATTCGCCCGTGATATCGGGCTTTACCGGGGACACGGATATGCGGTCGAGGACTTGCGCGTCTTCGACTCGTTTCCCTTGACGCACCATGTCGAATGCGTCGCCGTGCTCACGCGTTAACTGTTTTCGGCATTACCGGGACGGCCCGCTTGATACCTTGCATGAACCGAATGCCTTTCGCGATCGCGCACTCCTAGGAGAGCAAGTCCGTGGCTGACAACCCCTCGCGCACGCCCGAATCCGACTCCGAGCCTTCGCTTCAATCGCTTGTTGACCAGCGACAATCGGGCGACAAGCGAGCCGGGCCGATCAACATCGAAGAATGGGCGGGAGGACTTCCGCAGGAGCAGGCGAGGGTGCCGTCGGTGCGAATCGGCCGTCGCTGGTATTCCACGCTGTGGTTGGTTCCGCTGGGGCTCGCCGCCATGGTCGTCACTATCGCGCTGGCGCAGCACTTGCGACAGTTCGAATGGATGCAGGAGTTCATCGCACAGTTCCCCGGCACGTCGGCACGCTATGCGACGGCGGTCGATACCGGCTTTCCGGCCTGGCTGCGGTGGCAGCACCTGTTCAACATCGTGTTCATGATGTTCATCATCCGCGCGGGGCTGCAGATCCTTGCAGATCATCCACGGCTCTACCTCAATCCGGGTTGCGCTCCGGGAACAGAGTGGTTCCGTATGCGCGACCCGGTGCCGGCCGAGCGGATGGACACCCGCGACACTGCGCACGTCTGGACAGCGAAGGACGATTCGGTGGCCCTGCCGAAGTGGTTGGGAATACCCGGTTTCCGTCATTCCATAGGTCTTGCCCGCTGGTGGCACTTCAGCTTTGATCTGCTGTGGCTCGTCAACGGCATCGTCTTTTATGTCCTGTTGTTCACGACGGGGCAGTGGCGCCGCATCGTCCCGGGCTCATGGGATGTCATCCCCAACGCGATGTCGACGGCGGTGCAGTATGCGTCGCTGGAGCTGCCGCCGAACGAGGGCTTCACCAGCTACAACGGTATGCAAATGATCGCATACTTCCTCACCGTGTTCGTCGCCGCGCCACTGGCGTTCATCACCGGCCTTCTGCAGGCACCGTCGATTGCGGCGAGATTCGGGTTCGGCCGCGGGGTGCTGAATCGACAGGTCGCCAGGAGCATCCACTTCGCGATTCTGCTGTGGATGGTCTTCTTCATCGTCGTGCACACCGTGATGGTTCTGGTCACCGGCGTCGTCGGGAATCTCAATCACATCGTGTTGGGCACCAACACCAATTCGTACTGGGCACTGGCGATCTATTTGACCGTCATGGTGGTCCTGGCCGTGCTGTGGCTGATCGCGTCCCCGTTGACGATTCGATATCCCGCCGCCATTCAGCGAACCGGCCGGTGGATGGTCGGATGGGTGAAGGCACTGATGGAATGGGTACATCCGAAAGCCACGTATTCGGAGGACGACATCTCGCCATACTTCTGGCCCAATGGCCATCCACCGGACTCCGAACGGTATCGAGAGCTGCAGCGGTCGAACTGGGCCGATTTCGCGTTGCGCATCGAAGGTCTTGTCGAAAGCCCGGTCAGCATCTCCTATGAGCAGTTGCGGGCGCTGCCGAAGTACGAGCAGATCACCCAGCATTACTGCATCCAAGGTTGGTCGGGCGTGGCCAAATGGGGCGGTGCGCGGATGTCGGACGTAATGGCTCTCGTACGCCCGCTGACAACGGCGAAATGGGTCGTCTTCTACTCGTTTGCCGATGGGGCCGACCCCGGAACGGGGCGTTACTACGACTGCCACCGCATCGAGCACATGCGCGACCCCATGGCGCTGCTGGCCTACGAGATGAACGACCAGCCGCTACACGAAACACACGGTGCGCCACTTCGATTGCGCAACGAGATCGAACTCGGCTTCAAGCAGGTGAAGTGGATCGAGGGGATCGAGTTCGTCGAGTCGTTCGAGCACATCGGGGCGGGGCAGGGTGGTTACAACGAGGATCACGAGTTCTTCGGGTACCGGATGCCGATCTGATTTCTCGATCTGGCTCACCGAGATCTGTCGGCCATTTTCGGGTATCCGACCACGATGCAGACGTTCCTGCCGTATCCCGACTTCGCGCAGACGGCCGGTGTCCTCGACGCGCGCCGGCTCGGCAAGCAACGCGTCGAGACCATCCAGGTCCTGCGGGCGCTCACGGTGCCCGGATACGGCTGGCGTCATCACCCGGCAGCAGCGATGTGGGCGGGGTACGAGGTGGCGCTGGTCCGCTACGGACTCGACATCTGCGACGTGTGGTGCGCGGCAGGCAAGACCGACACGTGTGCCGGCACTCTCGTCTCGGACCTGACGCAGACGACCGGGATGGGCACACCGCGCTCCCAGAAGGAGCTCGCGGCGGCGGGCGAGCTGCCACCGTGGCTGGGGGATAAGGAGTTTCACCGCAGCCACCAATCAGCACTCCTGCGGAAGGAACCCGCGCACTATCGGCCCTATTTCCCCGAAGTGCCCGACGATTTGCCCTATATATGGCCGATCTCCGATCGAGAACGCCGTGTGCCCGTCAACTAGCAAAATGCCTCTGCAACCGTCGCTGCCGATGGCCGAACAATGCGCGGACGCCTGCAACGATGACGGGGGTCAGCACGCGCAGGGGAGTGCGCAATTCGAACGTAAGGCGATCGCGCACAACGGTTTTGGTGTCACCGTCGGGCTCGACACTTCGCTCATGTCGCCAGCTGCGCATGGACAGCATCGTCGATTGCTCGTCGAATCCACGGCCCGGCCGCAACTCGGCGATCATCAGATCGTCGTAGTCGAACGGCAGAACGCCGAACAACCGCATCCAGCAGCGCCCGATCGGGGTTCCGATCGGGATGGTGTCGACGGTCAAGTTCTTTGCGCTGCGCGGCATCGACATCGTCAGCCACGGCCGCAGTTCGTCATTGATGCCCTCGGGAGTGACCACACGGGCCCACACCCGGTCGGCGGGTGCGTCTACGGTGCTCTGGCGTTCGACGATCATCTCGGTCCGACGCTATCGGACTGCATCACCGGACGGTGGGCTACCGCTGCCGCCAGCGTTCGAGTAGTGCCGGAATCTCATCAAGGAGGAATGAATAGAAGTCACGCATCTGCGTGAGACGTTGATGAGCTAGGCCGCCGTCGGGCGTGGCCGCGATCCCCGCCTCGGCGGCCTCAAGGACGGCGATCGTGACCTCGTTCTGATTCGTGTATTGGACGGCCCACGCATCGTCGCGCAGCCGGTAGTGATCCCTACGGCTTCCCGGTGCGGGGACGCGCTCAACGAGGCCGACCGAAGTCAGCATCTTGAGGGCCCCTGAGATCGCGCCCGCGCTGGCTCGCAGCTCGTCGGCGAGTTCGCCCATCGTCGTGGTGGGCTGCTCGGTGAACAGCAGGTACGCCAGGACGCGAGCGGTCATCCGCTGCAGCCCATGCGAGCTGAGAACGAGCGCGAGTTGCTCGGCAGTCTCCTGCGGATCCGAGGTCAAAACGATCTCCGGTAAGAGTCTTCAAAGAATTCTGAAAAGTCAGTATAGTCAGCGGCGGCGCTCCGGGAAGTCTGGTCGGAACTGGTATTGCATACCCAGAGGAGACCGTCCATGGAGAGTGTCGCCACAGCGGCCATGTCGCCGTTCACCAATGCCGAGGTGATCTGCGTCCGCGGTTTGACCTTCACCTATCCGAAGTCGACGCAGCAGACGGTGCGCGGCATGGACTTCTCGGTGGGACGCGGCGAGATCTTCGGGTTTCTCGGTCCCAGCGGCGCCGGCAAGTCGACCACGCAAAAGTTACTCATCGGGTTGCTCAGCGGTCACGGCGGCGAAGCGACGGTGTGGGGTCAGGACCCGCTGAAATGGGGGCCGGACTATTACCAGCGCATCGGGGTTTCGTTCGAGTTGCCGAATCACTATCAGAAGCTCACCGGCCTGGAGAACCTGAGATTCTTCGCCTCGCTCTACGACGGCGAGACCTTGAACCCCATGCAGCTGCTGGACGCCGTCGGACTCGCCGACGACGCCGACACCCGAGTGGGCAAGTACTCCAAGGGAATGCAGATGCGTCTGACGTTCATCAGATCGCTTATCAACGACCCGGAACTGCTCTTCCTCGATGAGCCGACGTCCGGACTCGACCCGGTCAACGCGCGCAAGGTCAAGGACATCGTCCTGGATCTCAAGGCGCGCGGCCGGACGGTCTTTCTCACCACCCACGACATGGCGACTGCCGATGAACTGTGTGACCGCGTGGCCTTCGTCGTCGACGGCCAGATCGTCGCTCTGGACACACCGGCAGAGCTGAAAATCGCACGCAGCGAGCGGCTGTTACGCGTCGAGTACCGAGGCGAGGGGGGACGCTTGCAGTCAGCGGACTTTCCGATGGACAGCCTGGCCGACGATCCGTCGTTCCATTCGTTGTTGCGTGCCCACACCGTCGAAACCCTGCACAGCAGGGAAGCCAGCCTCGACGACGTTTTCGTCGAGACCACTGGGCGGCAACTGTCATGACCCGGGCGGCAAGCGCATTGCGGCTGGAGCTGACGTTGCAGGTTCGGCAGAAGTTCCTGCACGCAGCGATCTTCTCGGGTCTCATCTGGCTGGCGGTTCTGCTGCCGTTGTCGCACGGCCTACGGCCGGTGGTTGAGCCCTATGTCCTACTCGGTGACACCTGCATCATCGGGTTCTTCTTCGTTGCGGGCACCGTGTTCTTCGAGAAGCAGGAGCGAACGCTGGGCGCGACGATCTGTACACCACTTCGCTTTTGGGAATACCTGTCCGCCAAACTGACTCTGCTGGCGCTGATTTCACTGTTCGTTGCCCTCGTGGTGCCCACTATCGTGCATGGTTTCGGCTATCGCCTTGCGCCATTGGTGACCGGCGTCGTGCTCGGTACACTTCTGATGCTGTTGGTAGGGTTCGCATCGTCGCTTCCATTCGCCTCGATCAGCGACTGGTTCCTGGCTGCAACGATCCCGCTCGCAGTGCTCACCGTACCGCCGGTAGTGCACTTTTCAGGCTTGTGGCCGAACCCGATGTTGTACATCGTTCCCACGCAGGGCCCAATGCTGTTACTGGGCACGGCATTCGATCAAGTTACGTTGGCGCCGTGGCAGACCGTCTATGCGGTGGCGTATCCCGTACTTTGGATAGCGGGATTGTGCTGGGCGGCCAAGGCGATGTTCGTCCGCTACGTCGTCGCGGAGTCCGGCGGCATGTGATGGCACGGGTAGGAATGTTGAATGCCAAGGCGTTGGCCGCCTTCGGCCGCAACGACCTTCGCGGCACGTACCGCGACCCGCTGCTGGTCATGATCGTCGTCGCACCGGTCATCTGGACGACTGGCGTCGCCGTCCTTACGCCGCTATTCACCGAAATGCTCGCCGACCGCTACCAATTCGACCTCGTACCGTACTACCCGTTGATCTTGACCGCGTTCCTATTGTTGACCAGCATCATCATCGTCGGAGGGCTGGGCGCCTTTCTCGTCCTCGACGAGATCGACGCCGGCACGCTCACAGTGCTGAGGGTGACCCCGGTGCGGTTGTCAACGCTGTTCACCTATCGCGCGGCGACGGTGATGGCGGTGACAAGCGTCTATGTGATCGCCTCGATGTCCTTCAGCGGGATTCTCGCGCCGGGGTTGGTTGCCGTGCTGATACCGATCGGACTGCTCGCAGGTTTGTCCGCAGTGGTCAGCATGCTGTTGATTCTGGCCATGGCGAGCAACAAAATTCAGGGCCTGGCGGCTGTCCGGGCATTGGGCATGCTCATCGCCGGACTGCCCTGCCTGCCGTGGTTCATCCACTCTGAATGGCATCTCGCCTTCGGCGTACTGCCGCCGTACTGGGCCGTTAAGGTGTTCTGGGTCGCCGGTGATCACGGCGCGTGGTGGCCGTATCTCCTCGGGGGCGTCGTCTACAACCTCGCTGTCGCATGGCCGTTGTTCCGCGTATTCGTGGCCAAGCACACGTGACCGGCTCACCGGAATGAGGCGCAGCGTTCCTTCTCAGGCCAACACGAAATAGCGCAGCCACAGGTAAAGGGCGGCCAAGAGGATCGACACGATCGTGATGAGCGCGCCTTTGCGCGTGAACTCCCAGAACGAGATGGGGTAGCCCGCCCTTCGCGCGATTCCGAGCATGACGACGTTGGCACTCGCACCGATCGCGGTGAGGTTCCCGCCGAAGTCGGCACCCAGCGCGAGCGCCCACCACAGCACATTTGGATCCGCGAGACCCGAGACACTCGTTGCCAGTTCGCCGACGATCGGCGTCATCGTCGCGGTGAACGGAATGTTGTCGATCACACCGGACACCGGCGCAGAGATGCCGAGAATCAGCATCGTGGTGACCAGGCCGTCTCCGCCGGTTATTTCGGTGGCCGACCGGGCCAGCTGTTCGACGACTCCGGTCTTCACCAATGCCCCAACCATCACGAACAATCCGGCGAAGAACAGCAGCGTCTCCCATTCAACGCTGCCCAGGTAGTCGCGTTGTTCAAGCCGCGATATCAGGATCAAGACGCCTGCGCCGAGTAGTGCAACCACGGAGGGTTCGATGTGCACGACGGAATGGCCGATGAATGCCGCGAATACAGCCAGGAGTACAGCGCCGCACTTGATCAGCAGTCGTGGATTTTGAATCGCTTCACGTTCGTTCAGTGTCATCACGTCCGCCACCCGCTCCGGGTCGACATCGAACGATCCGCGAAAGATGAACGGAATCAAGGCGATGAAGGCGACAAGGACGATCACGACGATTGGCGCCATGTGGAGGAGGAAGTCGTTGAACGACAGTCCCGCCCGGCTGGCGATGATGATGTTGGGAGGATCCCCGACCAGAGTGGATGCGCCGCCGATATTCGAGGCGAGAACCTCGCCGATGAGAAACGGCACCGGGTTGATCTCGAGACGCTCGCACACGAGAAGTGTGACGGGCGCGATCAGGAGGACCGTCGTCACATTGTCCAGCAACGCCGACGCGAGCGCGGTGACGAGGACCAACAGGATCATGATCCGAAGCGGGGAACCGTTGGCGCGCTTGGCCGCCCAAATTGCCACGTATTCGAAGACGCCGGTCTGCCGCAACACTCCGACGATGATCATCATCCCGAACAGTAGGAAGATGACGTTCCAGTCGATTCCGGTCTCGTGAGAGAAGAATGCGTCTTCGGCATCGACAACGGTAAGGGCCAGAATCACCCCGGCACCGGCCAGCGCGACCAGCGTCTTGTTGATGCGGTCGCTGGCGATGAGGATGTAGGCGATCACAAATACAGTGATCGCAATGACAGCCATGTGTTAAGGCCTCAGCGCGGCGTCCAGCAACCGCGACGCAGTGATGACACCGTGCAACTTATTGTCCTTCATGACGGCGATCAATGGACTCTTGAAACGGGCCATGAGGGCGGCCACCTCGATAATGGTGTCGTCCGCATTGACTGCCGGGATGTTGGTGAGGTGTTCCGGCAGCACGTCGTGAACCTTCTTGTCGCCGAGCTTTTCAGCTGCCTTGTCGGCCCACGACTCGCTGATCACCCCGGCTAGGGATGGGTCGTCCTGGACGTAGGTCGGCACGATGAACCGCACCACTTGCGAGGCGGGAAGCACCGCGCACGGTTTCCCCGACTCGTCCGTGACGAGGATCCCCGGCAATCGGTGTTCGGCGAGGATTCGCGCGGCGTCCAGCGCGTTCGTGTTCACGGTTATCGCCGGGAATTCCTCGGCCATGTCTTCGGCGTGCATATCAATACCTTACGATCGCATCGAACACGTTTGCTCCCCTAGGTGGTGAAGTCACGGTGGGCATATCTGGTAATACCCGCAGCGACTAGGCCTACGCCGGTCAGGAAAAACGCTGTGGTGGCGGCCCAGTTCGGCGCAGCGTCGGGCACCGGCGCGAGGTGTGCGAACGGGGACATGCCTGCCACCCACGCCGGCGCGCCCGCACTGTCGGCGAGAACGTAGAACAGGAAGCCGCCCGCCACCGGCAACGCCCCGATGAGACCAACAGCCGCCGGCAGCCAGCCGACGGCCAGGGTGGCGGCGCCGACCGCGAGCCAGGCGACCGAGGCGGAGTACAGCGCGCCGCTCAGCGCGTGGCCTATCGTCAGCGGCGCACCAGTGATCGCAGCACCGGTCCAGATCGCCAGACCGGCGGTCAAATGCAGCAGTAGCATGCAGGCCGTCGTCACCGCGATTTCCCTGCCGGCCAAGTGAATTCGTGGAATATCGGTGGCGAGCACCGGTGTCCATCTGCGGTCTCTTTCGTCGGTGGCGAGCGCGGCCAGCCTGGTTGCGGCGTACAGGCTGGTTGGAACGGCAAGCAGGCCGAACAGGGCGGCCGCCAATCCGGCTGCGGAATCGAGACCGCCGAACCCCGCGGCCGCCGCCAACTCTGCGAAGCGGCGGTTGGTGCCGAAGAACTCGAGAATCGATGCGATCAGCGCACCGAAGACAACGAAATACGTGGCGATGCCGATTGCCCAACCGGCGGTTGGCCGGATCGCGCGGCGTATCGCGAATCCGGTGAGCGATCCAAGGAGCATGGTCTGCGGCGCCCTGCTGGTCGCCACCCGGATCAGCCCGCGGCCCGCGTCCCGGTGCCGCGCCGTCCACAGGGCAGCTACTCCGAATGCGACCGCCAAGCAGAGCATGACGAGCAGCGGGCCGATCCGGTTGTGGGCGTACGGCGCTGCCCGTGCTGCGAGTCCGAACGGCGTCGTCCATGCTGTCCATGCCAATTCCGGCACACCGTCGGCAAGCATGCGCATCAGCAGAGCCAGGCCAAGGAAGCCAACGCTGACGCCCACCGCCGCAGAGCGTGTCGGCATGATCTGGGACGCGAGGACGGCGCCACTGCCGACGGTGAGCGTCAACGCAAAGATTGCACCGCCGTAGACCCCGGCGCCGGTGGTGTGCGTGCCGGCGGCAACGAGAGCCGCGCCGACGGCGACGCCGATCACCATCGAGGCTCCACCGATGACCATCACGGAACGCGCTACCAGACCTGCCATCGACAGTCTGCCGGCGAGTAGAAGGTCGAAGCGGCCAGTGTCCTCCTCGCCCCGCGTCATCCGCGTCCCCGTGAGCAGAATCCATACACTCGCGAGTACCAACACCGGCATTCCGGTCCGCCAAACGGTGAAGCCGCCGGCGTCGTCCAGCGCGAGTGGTGTTCCGAAAAGGATTCGAATCGCCGGGTTCTCGGTTAGCGCCCGCAAGCCGGACTGATCGAGCGCACCTTGAAATGTCGTTCGGTACTGAATTGCAACCAGCGCCGACATTCCGCCACAGACGGTGGCGACTATCAGCGTGCCGCGGCGCAACTTTAGCCTCGATCCACCGACTGACCTGGTGTGTGGCTGTGAGGTCGGGCTGTCGTTGGTCGTCGGGTTGTGCGCATGAGGTAGCTGCTGGTTTGCCCAGCTTTTCCTCTGCGCTCCGTTCGGGGGCTTTCGGCCAGGTGGTCAGACAGTAGCGGCATTGGGCGGGCTAGGGCCGATGATGTTGTGCCACAGCATGAGCCAGGCCCGAGACCAGGGCCAGTGGGTGGGTAGGTGCAGGATGGGCCGGCGTTGCGGACGGGCGAGTCGCGCGGGAATGTTGACGATCTTGCGGCGCAGTGTGGATCCCCGCGCCCGGCCGTGGTTCTCACCTGCCAGCACCCCGGCGGCGCGCAGCAGGTTGTGGGCGATGGCCGCGCACAGGATCCAGGCGGAGTTCGCCCCGAAGCGGCCCGACGGGATGTGTGCCAGCGGTCCGTCGATCAGGTCGGCGAACACGGTCTCGATGATCGCGTGTTGGCGGTGGGTGATGTCGGCCTGATCGGCGGGCAGGTCGGTGTTGGTGAAGAACGGGTGATATCGCCAGACCGGAAACAGTGCGTCGGGAAACCGGGCGTCTTTGACTCGACGCACGATGAGGCGCGCGGTGATTCGATCGGGGGTGGATGCAAAAGCGGTGTAGGGGATTTCGGCGACTTCGGCATCAGAGATCCAGGCCCCGGTATCGGGATCTTGGACTGCGCCGGGATAAGACACCGGGGTCCAGGCGCTCTCGTCGATGGCGGCCAGCGCGCGTTCCACGGCGGGGTTTCGGATCATCACCAGCGAGAACCGGGCGCCCGCGCGCAGGCAGCTCCGCACCACCGCCCGGTTGCCGTAGGCCGAGTCGCCGCGCACCAGGATCTGCCCGCTGGCTCCGGCGGCGCGGGCGGTTCTGATGGCTTGGGCGACCATGCGCCCGGCACCCTTGGCCGAGGCGGTCTTGCCCGCGCGTAGCCGCATCCCGGCGATCACCGGTGCCGACCCCGCGGTGCTGATGGTGGTGGCCAGCGGTGAGAGTCCCTTGCGCAGGATCTGCTTGCCGGCGATCTTGGTGTGTCCGTAGGAGGCGCCCTGTTTGGCGCGCCCGTAGACCGGACGTAGCAGCGAGTCGATGTCGATGAACACCGACCCCTTGGCGGCATCAGGGAGCAGGTCGACCCTCCCACACAGCGCCACCAGATGGTCACGTAGTACCGATTCGAGTTGGCGGGCGTGACCGAAGGTGAACTCTCGCAACAACGTTCCGACCGTCGACGGTGCGTACACGCCGTCGAAGAGCGTCGTCATGCCGCCGCTGCGGACCAGGTCGATGTCGTCGATGCAGTCCGCGCCCGCGCACATGCCCGCGATCAGCGTGGCCAGTTTCGGAGACGGGTTGGCCGCCCCGGACTTGATCCGCGGCGCGACGATCTGGACCTTCTCCGAGAGAAGCCGAGTCAGCCCGGTCTGCTGGGCCAACGTCATCACCGGTACCAGCCCGGCGCACGACACGAGATGATCGTCATCGAACACCGCTGACTGCGAAGCGAAGCTGTGCGAAACTTGCACTGGAAGTGCCTTTCCGAACTGACCCGATTGTTTGTGTGAGAACTACAATCATCCCAGTTCAGAGGGCACTTTCCTCATTCCGACACCCAGAAAACACCAGGTCAGTCGGTGGATCGAGGTTTAGAACGCTCAGCATGGTGATCGCGCGGCCGAGATGTGACGACGGCGTCACCACGTAGGAAGCGAGAGCGGGGGATGTCATCGCAATCTCTCACCGTAGTAGTCGAGGAATATCTCTTCGAGTGTCGGTTCGCGCATGGCCAGCGCGGTGATGTCCGCCAAAGCCAGAGCGCGCAACGCAGGCGCAGGGGCGCCAGTGAGACTGAAGCGCAGCCGATTCGCGTCGATCCGATCGATGTTGGAGACACCCGGGATGTTGTCCAATACGGGTGGGACTCCGCGATAAGACACGTCGACAACGGTCCGGCGCAACCGGCGCAGGTCGGCGATGGTGTCGATCTCCACCAGCCGTCCGCATCGCAGTATCGCAACCCTGTCGCAGACCGCTTCGACCTCGGCTAGTTGATGGGAACTCAGGAAGACCGTCTGGCCGCGCTCTCTCGCCGCGACGACACAGCGGCGAAACTCGCGCTCCATCAAAGGATCTAGGCCACTGGTGGGTTCGTCGAGTACGAGCAGAGGCGCGCGAGTGGCGAACGCGGCAACCAGGGCGACCTTCTGTCGGTTGCCGGTTGAATATGTCTTCCCTGGCCTGTCCAGGTCGAGCTGAAAACGTGCGACAAGTTCGGTGCGGTAGTCGATATCAACGCTGGGGCCCACATTGCCGAGCAGTTCAAGGATTTCGGCACCCGTCAAGGCCGGCCACAGCGCGACGTCGGCAGGCACGTACGCCAGGTAACGATGGGCTGTGACGACGTCGCCCGCGTCGATTCCGAACACCTGGGCGCCGCCGCTGCTGGGGCGAATAAGGCCGAGCAGCAGTCGGATGGTGGTCGATTTTCCGGCACCGTTAGGGCCGAGGAACCCGAACACCTCACCCGCCTCGACGGCGAAGCTGACGTCGTCGACGGCGACGATCTTGCTGAACCGTTTCGTCAGACGCTGCACGCGGACAGCGAACTGGCATGCAGAACCTGCACGTACCGCAGAGGAAGCGGACACCGGAAGCCTTTCACGAGTCGGGCTGCTCACTGCCGACCCGACTTCCCGGCGCTCCAACGGCAATCTACCTCTACTTGTGGCTGCGCACTAGCCATTAGCGAATGTGGACGCGTCGATGCGTTCACTAGGATTCGGTTGATGCCAACCAATTTGCGATTTTTTACGCGCGGCTCATGGTCGGAATCTCAGAGGTTTTCTGAGATCCTGCGACGAGAAACGGTGGGCGGCATGCTGCTGCTCGCCACCGCCGGTATCGCACTGGTGTGGGCGAACACGCCGTGGTCTGCCGCCTATCGGACGGTTTCGGAGTTCAGAATCGGGCCAGAGGCGCTGCATTTGAACCTTTCGCTGTCAGCGTGGGCCGCCGACGGACTGTTGGCCATTTTCTTCTTCATCGTGGGACTGGAACTCAAGCGCGAATTCGTCGCAGGCGACCTGCGTGATCCGCGTCGCGCGGCCCTGCCGATCGCGGCGGCGATCGGCGGTATGGTCGTGCCGGCCGCGCTCTACATCGGGATCAACTTCGCCGCGGGCCACCCGGAGAATTTCGACGGGTGGGCGGTGCCGATCGCCACCGACATCGCGTTCGCTCTGGCAGTCCTGGCCGTGTTGTCCACCCACTTGCCGACCGCGCTGCGCACGTTCCTACTGACTCTGGCCGTCGTCGATGATCTGCTGGCGATCACGGTCATCGCGATCTTCTACACCGACCACCTCTCGCCGGTGCCACTCGCGCTCGCCCTGATTCCCATCGGACTGTTCGGGCTGGCGGTGCAGCGAGGCGTGCACCACTGGTGGCTGTTGGTGCCCCTGGCCGTGGCGGCCTGGGCGCTGGTGCATGCCAGCGGTGTGCACGCCACGGTCGCCGGAGTCGTGCTGGGCTTCGTGGTTCCGGTGCGTGGTCGCTACGGTCAACCGACCGCTGAGCGGTTCGAACACGCGTTTCGGCCGTTGTCCGCGGGATTCGCGGTGCCGGTGTTCGCGTTCTTCGCCGCGGGGGTGACCGTTGGCGGCTGGACAGGCCTCGGGGACTCATTGCTGCACCCGGTGACGGACGGCGTCATCGCGGGTTTGGTGATCGGCAAGCCTCTTGGGGTGTTCCTCACCGCCTTTCTCCTGGCGAGATTCACCCATGCAACCCTCGACGACGACCTCGCCTGGCGTGACGTTCTCGGCGTGTCGCTACTGGCGGGCATCGGGTTCACTGTTTCGTTATTAATCGGTGAGCTGGCTTTCGAACACGGCACCCCGGCGGGCAACGACGTCAAGATCGGAGTCCTCGTCGGTTCTGTTGTCGCAGGTGTACTGGCATCTGTGGTGTTGCTGAGCCGCAACGCGGCGTATCGGCGCATCTACGAGATCGAGACCGCCGACGCTGATCACGATGGTGTGCCCGACATCTACGACGCTCGGCAGGACTGAGCCGAGGCAGTTGCGTAGACTGACGGGATGCTTGAACAGATCCGCGGTCCCGCAGATCTGCAGCACTTGACCCAGTCGCAGATGAGCGACCTGGCGCAGGAAATCCGCGAATTCCTGATTCACAAGGTCGCTGCAACCGGCGGCCACCTTGGCCCCAATCTCGGTGTGGTCGAGCTCACCCTTGCTCTGCATCGGGTGTTCGACTCGCCGCACGATCCGATCATCTTCGACACCGGACACCAGTCCTATGTGCACAAGATGGTGACGGGCCGCAGCCACGACTTCGAGACTCTTCGCAAGAAAGACGGCCTCTCGGGCTATCCGTCGCGCAGCGAGAGCGAGCACGACTGGGTCGAGTCCAGCCATGCCAGCGCCGCGTTGTCCTATGCCGACGGACTGGCGAAGGCCTTCGAACTTTCCGGGCACCGCAATCGCCACGTGGTCGCTGTCGTCGGTGACGGCGCCCTGACCGGTGGCATGTGCTGGGAGGCGTTGAACAACATCGCCGCGTCCCGGCGCCCGGTGGTCATCATCGTCAACGACAACGGCCGTAGCTATGCGCCCACGATCGGCGGCTTCGCCGAGCACATGGCCGGGCTACGCCTGCAGCCCGGCTACGAAAGAGTGCTCGAGGAGGGCCGTAAGGCCGTCCAGAAAATGCCGATCATCGGCGAGCTCTGCTACCAGTGCATGCACAGCATCAAGGCCGGCATCAAGGATGCGCTGTCGCCGCAGGTGATGTTCACCGATCTGGGCCTGAAGTACGTGGGCCCGATCGACGGTCACGATGAGCACGCGGTGGAGAACGCGCTGCGTCATGCACGTGGCTTCAACGCGCCGGTGATCGTGCACGTCGTCACCCGCAAGGGCATGGGGTATGCCCCTGCCGAGAACGACGAAGCCGACCAGATGCACTCATGTGGTGTCATCGACCCCGAGACAGGGCTCGCGACATCGGTACCGGGCCCAGGGTGGACGTCGGCGTTCTCCGAAGCGTTGATCGGCTACGCGGCCCGGCGCCGCGACATCGTCGCCATCACCGCCGCGATGCCCGGCCCGACGGGGCTGACCGACTTCCGCAAGCGATTCCCCGACAGGTTCTTCGACGTCGGCATCGCCGAGCAGCACGCGATGACCTCAGCTGCCGGCCTGGCAATGGGCGGTATGCATCCGGTCGTGGCGATCTACTCCACGTTCCTCAACCGCGCGTTCGACCAGGTCATGATGGACGTGGCGCTGCACAAGCTGCCCGTCACGATGGTCTTGGATCGCTCGGGCGTCACCGGCCCTGATGGCGCGAGCCACAACGGCATTTGGGATCTGTCCATGCTGGGCATCGTTCCCGGCATGCGGGTGGCCGCGCCGCGCGACGGCACCCGCCTGCGCGAGGAACTCGGCGAGGCGCTCAGCATCAAGGACGGACCGACCGCCATTCGGTTCCCGAAAGGCGATGTCGGCGAGGATATTCCGGCAATCGAACGTCGCGGTGGTGTCGACGTGCTCGCCGTCCCGGTCGACGGCTTGTCCGACGACGTGCTCCTGGTGGCGATCGGACCGTTCGCCGCGATGGCACTGGCGGTCGCGGAGCGGCTGCGCAACCAGGGCATCGGCGTCACAGTCGCCGACCCGCGGTGGGTGCTTCCCGTGCCTGAGGCCGTGGGGGAGTTGGCGGCCGCGCACAAGCTGGTGGTCACCATCGAGGACAACGGCGTGCAGGGTGGCGTCGGGTCGGCGGTGTCGGCGGCGCTGCGCCGGACCGAGATCGACGTGCCCTGCCGGGATCTCGGGTTGCCGCAGGAGTTCTTCGCGCACGCGTCGCGCGGTGAGGTGCTCACCGACGTCGGGCTGACCGACCGCAACATCGCCCGTCAGATCACCGGCTGGGTGGCAGCCCAGGGGGCGCCCGTATCGCCCGAGCGCGAAGTCAGCCAGCGCTTCGACTAGCCCGCTCGTTCGCTGCCGTCGCGCCGGTTTCGGGACGGCTCAGTGTTACCCGGCCGACCTCTTCTAGTTCGGTCTGACCGCGGGGTTGCTCGAAATACACCTCGGCTCTGCGGCCGTCCACGTGCATTGTGGCAATGGTGTTGCCGAACAGTGGTCCGCAGGTGTTCGTCCAGGTCACAGGCAGTGGTGGTACCCCGTGGCGACGCGCCCACCGACCCGACAATCGTGCCGCCGACGTCGACCAACCAAGCCGGAACGCCGGTTTGACGAACCCGGGCACGTAGTTGTGCACCGGCGAACACACCAGTTGATGCACGGCCGCGCGAACCTCTCGATGTGATCCCGGGGCGGTGACTTCGGCGCGGGCGGCGTAACTGTGGTGCACATCGCCGGAGAGCACACTCACGGTAGCCGGGCCGGACGCATGATCTGCCACTCGCGCGATCAGTTCGGTCAGCCGCAGGAAAGACTTGATGAATGCCGCCCAGTGCTCGAAATCCCCGGCGCGCCGTAGCTTTTCGCCGAGGCGGCCACGCCAGCCGGGACGGTCGGCCATCCGCTCGTTCACCGATTGCAGATCCCCGATCACCGGCGGCAGCAGCCACGGGAGAGACGATGCGAGCAGCAGATGGTCGATCTCCTCGAGGCGCTCGGTCGCATTGTCTTCCAGCCACTCGAACTCGCGGTCACCGATCATCATCCGCTGCCCGGAATCCAGTATTCGTCCGTTGCGCGAATCGACCATGATCAGCCGGCTACGTCCAAGGTCCCACCGATAGCTGAATCGCACGCCCTTGTTGGAGTCGACTTCGTAGTCGGCCCGGTCGGCCAAATCCTTCAGGAACGGCCAGGTGTCTCCTTCGGTGGACAGCAGGCGCGCGTAATCCTCGTTGTCGGCCAATTCTGCCGGGCTGAGATTGCCCAGATGCTGATACACCCAGTACGAGGCCAGGCCTGCCTGGATGCGGTCTCGCCACCATGGTTTGGCGTTCACCTCGGTGCGCCACGATTCGGAGGTGTTCCAGTCGTCGCGGATGTCGTGGTCGTCGAAGATCATCGCGGTGGGGACGGTGGACATCAGCCACCTGATCTCCGGGTCGCCCCACGAATGGCGATACAGCCGTTCGTATTCGGCGAAGCTCACCACCTCATCAGGTGGACGTTGGGCTTGTTTGTTGCGGGTCCGACGGCCGGCCACTCGACGACGCGTCTCCGGCGTCAGTTCGTCGGCGTACAACTGGTCGCCGAGCAGAATCAGCGCATCCGGCCAGTCACCGACAGGTTGGCAGGCCATCCGGTCGGCATAGCTGTCCAGCGCATCAAGGCCCAGTTTCGAGTCGACCTTGTCATCGTCTGTTTTCGGATAGCGGCAGGAACCGAAGATGGCGCGAAGGCGATGTTTGGACTCGGGCCCGCGGGTCCGGATGATGCTGGCCGGGAACCGTGAGTCCGGCAGTGGCCATACCTGCCGCCCGTCCACCTTGACCTCGTATTCGGTGGTGGTGTCCGGTGTCAGTCCGGTCACCGTGACGAGGGCGAAATGGTGGCCCTGGACCTCGAACGTCGGCGCCGAGCAACCCAGGATCTCCACCGTGCTTGCATGCTCGGTCTGCACCCAGATCAGCGCCGTGGTGTCCGAGACGTGGCGCAATGCGGGGCCGAGCAGCAGGGTCACCACTTCACCGTAGGCGAGTCTCGGCGACACTTGGGCCATGGATGCTGAACTCGAACGCTGGAAAACCGCCGGCCAGTACTTCGACTACCTGGGCTTCGACATCTTCTACCGCGTCGAAGGCACCGGCCCGTACCTGCTGCTCGTTCACGGCTATCCGTTCAACTCGTGGGACTGGTCGCTGATCTGGCGCAGCCTCGTCGAACGGTTCACCGTGATCGCGCCCGACATGATCGGTATGGGTTTCTCGGCCAAGCCTGTCGCGTACGGCTATTCGGTGCCCGATCACGCGGATATGCACGAAGCGCTGCTCGATCACCTGAACGTCGAGCGCTGCCACATACTCGCGCATGATCTCGGTGACTCGGTCGGCCAGGAGCTGTTGGCCCGCAGCGAATTCGGTCAGCAAGCGTATGGATCAGTGAGTTATCAGTCGATCACCTGGCTCAACGGGGGACTGTTCAACGAGGCCTACACACCGCGCACCATGCAGAAGCTGATGTCGTCGACGCCGTTGGGGGACCTCATGAGCCCGCTGCAGGGCAGTCCGCTGTCGCGGCGGATCGTGGAGCCCACCATCAACGAGATGTTCGGCCCGAACACCAAGCCGTCACGCGAACTGATGGGGCGATTCCACGAGATCCTCGAATACAACGACGGCAAACGGGTGCTGCACAAGGTCGGGCGGTTCCTGGGCGATCGTTATACGCACCGCAACCGATGGGTGCGCGCCATGCGCGAAACCGCGGTGCCGATGCGGCTCATCGACGGACCCATCGACCCCAACTCCGGTGCTCACATGGCTCGGCGGTATGCCGAGGTCATCCCAGATGCGGACGTCGTGATGCTGGCCGACGACATCGGTCACTGGCCGCAGATCGAGGCCCCTGACGCGGTGCTGCAACACTTCCTCACCCATGTCGACCGGGCCGGCTGAGCGCGACTACTCCTCCGTCATCCGCCGAGACTGCTGACAGATCGGGGATTCGCGCGCGATTTCACGATCTGTCAGCAGTCTCGGCGTCGGTCTCGGCGGTCGGGTCGGCGGCGGTCGGGTCGGCGTAGAGGGCGTCTGAGAGCACCGGGACCGTGAGGTCACGCTGCCATTGCCGCACCCGCGCATCGCGCAGGAACTCATCGATCACCGCGGCGGTCTCCTCGAGAGTCGGCAACGGCTGCCAGTCCCAGCACAACCGGCGCACGATCTCCGGGGTGACGATATTTTCGGAGGGCACCGAAATCCGTTGCGACAGTTCGCTGATGGCGGCCCGCACCGCTTCCAGCCGGGCTGCCGCCTCGGGCTTGCGGCGCGCCCAACGCGACGCGGGTGGTGGTCCGGCGGACGGCTCCGCAGACGACGGCGGGTCGTCGGTGGTGCGGGCGCGGTCGAGTGCTTCCAGCCATACGTTCGCCATGCGGCGTTGCCGAGAGCCGCCGAATACCGGTAGGGCGGTGAGCTTTTCGACGGTGTCCGGGCTGACGGTGGCCGCGTTGACGATCGCCGCGTCGGGCAGGATGCGCCCCGGCGCAATGTCTCGGCGCTGCGCGATGTTGTCGCGGGTCGTCCACAGTTCACGCACTGCCGCCAGCGCACGTGCGTCACGGATCTTGTGAATGCCCGACGTGCGTCTCCAGCGATCCCGACGGGTCGGCATTGCCTCATACGCCCGTAGATGCTCGAATTCCTGTGCAGCCCACTCAGTTTTGTTCTGCTCCTCGAGTACAGCGGCGATGGCGTGACGCAGGTCGAGCAACACTTCGACGTCCAGCGCCGCGTAGTTCAACCAGTCGTGCGGCAGCGGCCGCTGTGACCAGTCCGCGGCGCCGTGGCCCTTCGTCAATTGCAGGCCGAGGAGCTTCTGCACCATCGTGGCGAGGTTGACCTTGTCGTAGCCTGCGAGTCGGCCGGCGAGTTCGGTGTCGTAGAGCGTCGTCGGTCGCATGCCGATCTCGGCCAAGCAGGGCAGGTCCTGGTCGGCCGCGTGCAGCACCCACTCGTCCGTTTCCAGTACCTTCGCGACGGGAGCCAGGGTGGCCATCGGGTCGCCGCCGTGGTTGACGGGGTCGATGAGCACCGTGCCCGCACCGGCCCGCCGAATTTGGATCAGGTAGGCGCGATTCGAATAACGGAAGCCCGATGCGCGTTCGGCGTCGATCGCGAAGGGCCCGTGGCCCGACGCCAAGAGTTCGGCGGCTCGTTTGATGTCGCTTGTGCTGACCGATAGTTCGGGGACGCCGTCGCGCGGTGCCAGCAGTGGCGTCGCTTCCGGCTCATCCTCCGGGCCCGCCTCGGGGCCGGCCTCCTGGGGGTCGGCCATTCGTCAGGCGCGCGAGCGAGAGCCGAGGTCGGTGACACCTGACGGGGGTAGGCCTGCGGCATGCTCGAGCACTTCGCAGAACGCTTCGACATGCGGCCCCAGCTGCAGGTTGGTCGCCGTCCACGATGCCCGCAGTTCCAGCTGGTGGGCGCGTGGCGGCCCGGAGATGTCGCCGTAGCGCACCGAGGTGGTCGCGGTGACCGTGCCGCCCAGCGCGGTGACGTGCTCGGCACGGCTCTCCAGAGCGTCGACGAGCCAACTCCACGCGACTTCCGGCAACAGAGGGTCGACGGCCTCACTGGAGTCCAGGTCCGCCTGGATGTAGGCCACCATCCGCATCGTGCCGTCCCAAGCCTCGGCGCCCTCGGGATCGTGCAGCAGGATCAGCCGTCCAAACGCGTCGCCCTCCGACCGTTCGGGAACGATGGCCGTCTCGGGGTGGCGGACCTCCGCGCCCAGCGCGTAGCTGTACGGCGCCAGCCGCTGAGGTGGGCGTATCGGGCCGAGCTCGATCTCCGCTCGGACGGTGGTGGCGTTCATCGCCGCCACCGCTTCGCGAAATTGAGCCGGTTCGGCGGTGGTCACCGTTCGACGCTAGCCCCATTCGGCCAGGTCTGGGCGCAGGCGCGCCGATTTCGGCCGGTGGGGGATCGGCAGTGGTCAGACTATGTTTGCTGTATCGCCCGAGGGTCCCAGACGGCGCCGGGCCAAGTCGGGTGCCGCTGGACAGCGAATTGGGGCGCTGCCGGGGGCTCATGGCAGCATTGGACACGATGAGTACCCGCCGTGAGCTGCCCGACTCGCCGTATCTCGCCGCCGCTCGCGGCCGCAAGCCAAGCCGCGTTCCGGTGTGGTTCATGCGGCAGGCCGGACGTTCGCTGCCCGAGTACCGGGCGCTGCGCGCGAAGAACACCATGATGCAGGCGTGCTTCGACGCGGAGTTGATCACCGAGATCACGCTGCAACCGATTCGCAGGCACGGCGTTGACGCCGCCATCCTGTTCTCCGACATCGTCGTGCCGCTGCGGGCCGCAGGCATCGAACTCGACATCGTGCCGGACGTCGGACCGGTGATCGACCACCCGGTGCGCACCATTGCCGACGTCAACGCGATCAAACCGCTTGAACCACAGCAGGTTGCGCCCGTCGCACAAGCCGTCACGCAACTGGTGGGCGAGCTTGGCGATGTGCCGCTCATCGGCTTCGCGGGCGCGCCTTTCACCCTGGCCTCCTACCTCGTGGAGGGCGGCCCGAGCCGCAACCACGAGCGCACCAAAGCGATGATGCTCGGCGAAACCGACACGTGGCACGCGCTCATGACGACGCTCACCGATGTGACCATCGCCTTCCTGCAGACGCAGGTCACGGCCGGTGTGGACGCTATCCAGCTTTTCGACTCGTGGGCCGGGACGCTGTCGCTGGCCGACTACCGCACCTATGTGCTGCCGCACAGCTCACGGGTGTTCTCGTCGTTGAAGGACGCCGGTGTGCCGATGACCCACTTCGGGGTGGGCACCGCCGAATTGCTGGGCGCCATGTCAGAGGCTGTCTCGGGGCATGGTGCGCCGGCTGTCGTCGGCGTCGACTGGCGCACGTCTCTCACGGACGCGGCGGCCCGGGTAGTGCCCAACACAACGCTGCAGGGCAACCTCGATCCGGTCGTTTTACTGGCGGGCTGGCCGGTCGTCGAGCGGGCGGCACGCGCTGTCGTCGAGGACGCCCGCCGAGCGATCGACGCGGGGGCCGCCGGCCACATCTTCAACCTCGGCCACGGCGTACTGCCCGGTACCGACCCCGGTGTGATCACTGAACTGGTGGCGGTGGTGCATTCGTTGTGAGTGCGTCGTACTTCGTTGTCGGCGGAGGCATTTCAGGTCTTGTCGCCGCGTATCGGCTACGGGTCTTCGCGGGTCCGGACGCTGCGATCACACTGTTCGACCCCGCCGACCGGCTGGGAGGTGTGCTGCGCACCGAGCGGATCGGTGGCCAGCTGATGGACGTCGGCGCGGAGGCGTTCGTCGCCCGCCGTCCCGAGGTGCCCGCGCTGCTTGCCGAGTTGGGCTTGGGTAGCAGGCAGATCGGCACCACGGGGGCGCGGCCGTTGATCTACAGCCAGGGGCGCCTGCACCCGATGCCCACGGACACGCTGCAGGGCATTCCGGCGCACCCCGGGGCGCTGGCCGGCCTGGTAGACGACGCGACGTTGGCCCGTGTCCGCGACGAGCGGGCCCGGCCGTTGCGCTGGCTCCCAGGCGCCGATCCCGCGGTCGCCGAGCTGGTCTCCGACCGCTTCGGCGACCAGGTAGTGACCCGTTCGGTCGATCCGCTGCTGGCCGGCGTGTACGCGGGGTCGTCGGCCACCATCGGCGTGCGCTCGGCAATTCCGACATTGGCCGCGGCGCTGGACCGCGGTGCGCGCAGCCTGACCGATGCGGTGCGCGACGCGCTGGCCGCCTCGGCGCCGTCGGTGGCCACCGGGTCGGTGTTCGGGGCGATCGATGGTGGTTATGCGGTGCTGGTCGACGAGCTGGTACGGCGGGCGGATTTCCGCTGGCTGCAGGTTGCCGTCGAGCGGATCAGTCGTTCGCAGCGGGGCTGGGAGATCGTCGACGACGAAGGCGGTCGTCACCGTGCCGACGCGACGGTGCTCGCTGTACCGGCGCCGCGACTCGCCCGCCTCGCTGCGGAGGTAGCGCCGCGCACCGCGGCGGCCGCACGGCGTATCGGGGTGGCCTCGAGTGCGCTGGTGGCTTTGGCCCTGCCGGGCGGGACTCCGTTGCCCGAGCAGTCCGGGGTGCTGGTCGCCGGCGGAGAACGGTTGCGCGCCAAGGCGATAACCCTGTCGTCGCGAAAATGGGGACCGCGCGGCAACGTCGAGCTGGTGCGCCTGTCGTACGGCCGGTTCGGCGACGATCTGGCCCGCCGCGCGGGTGACGAAGACTTGCTCGCGTGGGCGGCGCAGGACCTGGCCACGGTGTTCGGCGTGGCCACAGAACCCGAGGACTGTCACTTCCAGCGGTGGCTCGACGCGATGCCGCAGTACGGGCCGGGCCACGGCGCACTGGTGGCCGAGCTGCGGGCCGGTTTACCGCCGACGCTGGCCGTCGCGGGCGCCTACCTGGACGGCATCGGGGTGCCCGCGTGTGTGGGAGCAGCGACAAGGGCGGCCGCCTCACTGACCACCGGCACGGGAGCGGCGAATCGGACCTGAGCGCGCGTGGCACGATAGGCAGATGGCCAAGCTCGACTACGACGCACTCAATTCCACCGTCCGCTACCTGATGTTTTCGGTGTTCTCAGTGGAGCCAGGGGCACTTGGCGCGGAAGATGAGGCGCGCACCGCCGTCGTCGACGAGACGGCCACCTTCCTCAAGCAACAGGAAGACAAGGGCGTCGTGATACGCGGGATCTATGACATCGCCGGCTTGCGGGCCGACGCCGACTTCATGTTCTGGACCCACGCGGAGACTGTCGAGGCGCTGCAGGCCACCTACTCGGATTTTCGCCGCACGACCGCCCTGGGTCGGGCAAGCGATCCGGTGTGGAGCAGCGTGGCGTTGCATCGGCCCGCCGAGTTCAACAAGAGTCACATCCCTGCCTTCCTGGCTGGTGAGGAGCCCGGCGCATACGTCTGCGTGTATCCGTTTGTGCGGTCGCTGGAGTGGTACCTGCTGCCCGATGACGAGCGCCGCAAGATGCTGGCCGAGCACGGTATGGCCGCCCGGGAGTACAAGGACGTCCGCGCGAACACGGTGCCCGCCTTCGCGCTGGGGGACTACGAGTGGATTCTGGCGTTCGAGGCTCCCGAGTTGTATCGCATCGTCGACCTGATGCGTGAACTGCGCGCCACCGACGCCCGACGTCACACCCGCGAAGAGACCCCGTTCTTCACCGGGCCGCGGGTGAGCGTGGAAGAGTTGATCACCAAGCTCCCGTAACGCTTCCGGCGGAAGGACACAGGTGTCTGAGGCGATCACCGGACAGGCCAAGCTTTTTGACCCGTTGACCACCAAGGGCACGGCCTTCACCCACGCCGAACGACGCGAGTACGGCTTGCTGGGCCTGCTGCCCACCGCGGAGAAAACCCTCGATCAACAGGTCGAGCACAGCTGGCGCGAGTTCTCCACGCGCCGGCCCGGTCTCGACCAGCACATCTACCTGCGTGCGCTGCAGGATCGCAACGAGACGTTGTTCTACCGATTGCTCCACGACCACATCGCCGAGACGATGCCGATCGTCTATACCCCGACCGTTGGCGAGGCGTGTCAGCGCTTCAGCGAGATCTATCGCCGGCCGCGCGGACTGTTCGTGAGCTATCCCGACCGCGAGCACCTGCGCGAGGTGCTGAGCAACCGCCCGCATCGCGATCCTGACGTGATCGTGGTGACCGACGGTCAGCGGATTCTGGGACTCGGCGATCAGGGCATCGGCGGAATGGGCATCCCGATCGGGAAACTGTCGCTGTACATCCTGATCGGAGGCATCAACCCGGCGCGCACCCTGCCGATCGTGCTCGACGTGGGCACCGACAATGTCGAACTGCTGGAAGACCCGCAGTATCTGGGGTGGCGGCACCGGCGCATCGACGACGAGGACTACTACGCCTTCATCGATGAGTTCGTGGCCGCCGTCCGCGACGAACTTCCAAACGTGTTGCTGCAGTGGGAAGACTTCGCCACCGCGCACGCCCAGCCGATCCTCCAGCGCTACCGCGACGAGCTACTCACCTTCAACGACGACATCCAGGGAACCGCCGCGGTGTCCGTTGGTGCGCTGCATGGCGCCGCCAAGGTCGCCGGAGTCCCGCTCTCGCAACAGCAGGTCGTGATGCTGGGTGCGGGTTCGGCCGGTATCGGCGTGCTGAACATGGTCAAGCGGGAGATGGTCGCGCAAGGACTCTCCGAACAGCAAGCGGCGTCACGGATCTGGGTGGTCGACGTCGTGGGTCTTTTGACCGATGATCGCACCGATCTTTCCGAGGGACAGCGCGCGTTCGCCAAGCCGGCGAGCGCGGTGGGGGATTGGGACCTGTCCGGGCCCGCGCAGCTGGCCGACGTCGTGCATCACGTCGATGTGGGTGTGCTGCTTGGCCTTTCGACCGCAGCGGGTGCCTTCACCGAAGAGATCGTGCGCGAACTCGCGGCCAAAACCGAGCGGCCGATCATCTTCCCGCTGTCCAATCCGACGAGCCGGGCCGAGGCGCACCCGGCCGAGTTGGACGAGTGGACCGACGGGCGAGCGTTGATCGCCACGGGGTCGCCGTTCGCGCCGTTGCACCGTGACGGGGTCGAGCGGCCGGTCGCACAGTGCAACAACGCGTACATCTTCCCGGCGATGGGACTGGCGGTGACGGCAGCGCAGGCGAGGCGGATTACCGACGACATGATGCGCGCCGCGGCCGCCAGCCTCGGGGACGCATCTCCTGCTCTGACGGATCCCAACGCGCCGCTGCTGCCCACGTGGGCAGAGGTTCCCGACATCGCCGTGAAGATTGCGCTCGCCGTCGGTCGGCAGGCCGTCGCGGACGGGGTCGCGCCGAAGCGCACCGACGACGAGTTGGTCGCACGCATCGCCGAGGTGCGCTGGCTGCCCGAGTATCCATCGGATTGACGGACGAAATATCGCCGAGACTGCGGACAGATCGCGGATTTCGCCGAGTTCGCGATCTGGCAACAGTTTCGACGGAATACCGTCATCATTGGCCAATGATGATCAAGGCGTTGGTTGCCGCGACACTCCCGTTGGTCGCGCTCGCGATGGCACCAAGCGCCGTTGCCCAGCCGACCGGCGAGCAGTGCCCGCCACAGAACGGCATGACGGTTCAGATCACCGTCGGCGACATCGACTGCGTCACTGCCGCGGACTACGCCGCCCAATACGATCCGAATGGTGACAAGTACCAGCAGATCGGGCCGTTCACGTGCTACTCGGGAACCGCGATGACGGCGCCGTTGCTGTTCCAGTGCGTTGCCGACACCGCCGACTCCGCCGAGTTCGCCGTCTACCCGGGCTAACTGCTATTCGGCGGGCACCAGCCGCAGCGAGATCGAGTTGATGCAGTAGCGCTGATCGGTCGGCGTCGGATAGCCCTCACCTTCGAAGACGTGGCCGAGGTGGCTGTGGCAGTTGGCGCAAATGACCTCGACGCGGTGCATGCCGAGGGTGTCATCGGAGCGCAGGATCACCGCGTCGGAATCGGCCGGATCGAAGAACGATGGCCAGCCGCAGTGGGATTCGAACTTCTCGCTGCTGCGGAACAATTCGGCTCCGCAGGCCCGGCACTCGTAGACACCGTCGGTCTTGGTGTCGGTGTACTCGCCGACGCCGGGCCGCTCGGTGCCGGCCTCGCGAAGTACGTGGTACTCCTCGGGGCTGAGCTTTTTGCGCCATTCGTCGTCGGTCAGCTGCAGCTTGGGGGCGGGGGTCGTCATGCCTCCACGCTAGCGCTGTTGCCCGCCCTGCGTGCGAGCCGATCGTAGTCGATCGGCGGGCTATCGCAGCGAATTCGCGACGCCGGCATCAGCTTTGCGCGGGAGCGGGCGTTGTCGCAGCGTCCTTCATCCACACAGGATCGATGCCGTCGTCCAGCCGATTCTCGGATTTGGCGTCGAGATATCGGAAGTACAGCACCGAGAACACCACGATGAGCATCAGGCACCACCCGTAGGTGAACTTCATGTACTCGAGGAAGCGGCCGGTCGTCGGCCAATGCCCGAGAAGCCAGCGGTCCGCGCTCATGAACCCGTAGATCGCCAGCCATGCGGGCCAGTTTCGGAGCACCGAATTCCGCAGCACCACCGTCATCAGGAAGGGGAACAACATCATCGAGTAGTAGCCCTGTCCCAGTGACAGCACCAGGAACGACGTGATCAGCAGCACGCCCGACGAGGTCAGCATCCAGAACAGCGGATCGCGGGTCCGGTAATACTTGTAGAGCAGCCACAGCGACAGCACGGCGAGCATGGCAAAGGCCAACCGCAGCAACAGCGTCAGCCAGAC
Organism: Mycolicibacterium tusciae JS617; assembly: GCF_000243415.2. The sequence continues at coordinate 1,587,830 of NZ_KI912270.1, read as the reverse complement.
GGGCAGGCCGTAGTACAGCGCGTTACCCGCAATCGAGCTGTTGAAGTAGTCGCGGGTGGTGAAAATGTAGGCAGAGGTGCGGGTGACGAAGTTCATCGGGTCTTTGACCAGCGGCCAGGCGGCGAGATTGAACGCGACGGGGACCAGGAACGCGGGTATCAGCGCCCGCCACTGACGGTTCAACAGCGGAATCAACAGCAGTGGTGCCAGCAGAGGTTTGACGACCAGGGTCAGACCTATCGCTGTCCCGGCCAGCCACTCGTGGTTGCGCTTTCCGTCGAGCAGCCACCGGAAGAACAGCACCTCGAGCAGCAGAATACAGCCGTTGATGTTGCCGAAAACCAGTGTGTTGACCACGCTTTCGCTGATGAACATCGCAGCGAGCAGGGCAGGTAGTGCCACCGAGTCGAATTTGAAACCGAACAGCCGGATGAGGAAGTAGGCGGCCAGGATGATCGCGATGGTGTTGAAGGTGATGAACCAGTACCGCGATGCGTCGACCGGCAAATAGCCGAACGGCGCCATGATGAGCGTGCCGCCGGGTGGGTAGAGATAGTGCGGGTCGACGTGGTTGAAGTGCTCGTTGTAGATGTCCCAGCCCATCTTGAAATTCACGACGGCTCGGTACACCGGCCCGTAGTCGTCGGTGATGTAACCGTTGGTGGCTAGGACGTAGCTGCGATGGATGATGAACAGGATGGCCAGGGGCCACAGGATGGACCGCAACACCGTGGCCGGACCCGGCGGGGAGGTGCGGGGCCGGAAGGCGGCCAGAACAAGATCGCGCACCAGCGCACCGTACCCGACCCCGTCAGGGCGAGGTGTCAGGCCGGGCAGAACGTGTCGGTGTCCGGTAGCTTGCCGCCGTCGAGATAGCCGATCACCGGCGGCAGCGCGCAGGGGGAGTACACGGCCGCACCATGACCGATGCCCTGCCACATCACGCGCTTGTTGGACGCACCTGCGTTGATCACTGTGGCCGCGACGGCGGCCACCCCCTCGTTACCGACGATCGGGTCGTGCGCTGTCCCCAGCAGCAGGACCGGCGTGTCGAGATTCTGTGGCTCCTGCGGAGCTGAACCGCTGGGCCAATTCAGGCACTGCACCAATTCGAGCGCGCCCACCTGGCCGAACTGCGGGTAGAGCTTCTTCCAGGCCACCACCAGCTCGCGAACCCGGTCGGGGGTAGGCCTGTTCAGGGAGTCGCTGCAACTGTTGACGAACTGGCCGTCGGTGCCGCGCAGCTTCTCGGCATCGCTGATCAGCGTGTTCATTGCGTCCCAGTCCCCTGAGCGCGCTCCGGCGACCGCCGACGCCAGCCGGTTGGTGGCGGCGACGCGATCGCCACGGGGGTAGGCCAGGGCGGTGGAGATCGCATCGGCGACGGTGGCCACCGAGCCCGAACTCGTCGTGTTGTATCCGCGCACGTCGTTCAGTACCGCGTCGACGGCGCCCTTCGGATCGGCACCCAACGGGCAGTTGATGGCCACGCATTGTGCCGCCCAGGCATCCAGTGCCGATTGCTCGCCCTTGACACGCTGCTCCATGGCGGCTTCGGCCGCGATACCGAGCGGAAGCGGGGAATCGAGCACCAGCCTCGCCACCTTGTTCGGGTGGCTGCCGGCATAGGCCAACGCCACCTGGGCGCCGTTGCCGACGCCGTACAGCGCCAACGTCGGCACGTCCCAGGTGCTCCGCAGTCGTTCGATGTCTTCGGCGGCGTGCGCGTTGTCGTAGGCCGAATCGCCGGGGGCGATGGTATCGGTGCAGCTGGTGGTTGCGGTTTGGGTGATATCGCCGAGGTTGGCGACGGGGTCGTCGCCGGGCTGGAACTGGGCCTGGTCGAGCATCGCCTGGCGGTCGTAGAGATCGCGGCAGTCCAGCGCCCCCGACATCCCGATGCCGCGGCGGTCCACCGCCACGACCGGCCGCGTCTTGAGCACGTCGACGCCTGACCGCGACAGCCAGACCGGCAGCTGCATCGACGTCGGAAGATCCGAGCCGGTGGTCATCACCAAGGGTCCGGCGTCCGCAGGTGTCTCATCGGTCTTCGCACGAACGACACCGATGCTGATCGTGCCCGTCGCGCCCTTTATCGGGTCGAGGTCGGCGTCGTAGGTCGCGCAATCGAATTGCACCCCGGTGATGGGGGAGACGGAGGCATCCGCGAGTACGTCCGAGGTGCAGTCACGCCATGCCAAGTCGTTCTTCGGCGGCTCGATCGGCGGTGGACCTTCCGGCGCCTTGGTCGTCTCCGGTTGGCCCTGGGGTTCGGCGCCGGAGTCTGTGGCGAAGCGGGGATTGGCCGCCAGACCAGGTGCGCAACCGGCCAGTAGAACCGAGAGCACGAGTGCTGAGGTGCTCAACACCCGGATCGGGCGACGCCGCTGCATGCCGACCACAGTACTGATTCGGATGTTGGATCCCCGTCGCGCAACGACTCCGCGTGCGTCAGCGAGCCCGGACATAGCGGGTGTAGAGATAGCCCTGGTCGTCGGACAGCAGATGGGCGGGTCGCATTTTGGTGTGCACTTCGCCAGCGCCCGAGGCGATGCGTCGCGCGGCGCCGCCGGCCAGGATCGGAGCGATCGTGAGGCAGAGCTCGTCGAGCAGGTCGTCGGCGATCAGTTGGCTCAGCAGCAGCGGGCCCCCCTCGGTGAGGACGCGGAACAGCCCGCGCTCGGCGAGAAGCTGCAGCGCGGTGGCGTTGTCGACGGAGTCAGATCGCGGTCCAGAGGCGTTGAGCACCTCAGCCACCGCACCCAGCCGCTTCTTGGTGTCGGCGACGGAATCGGCGCACGTCAGGATCAACGGCGGGGCCTCGGTACGGGTGAAGAACAGTGCGTCGGGATCCAGGTTGCCGCTCCGGGTGACGACGGCGATCGGCGGAACCTCGGCCTGTCCTCGGCGTTGCCGTTCGTGCCGCGCTGTGAGCGGCACCTGCGCACCGGAGTAGTTCTCGACCCGGACGGTGGCGGCGCCGACCAGGATCACGTCCGCGGCGTGGCGCATGAGACCGAACATGCTGCGGTCACCCGCTCCCGCCAGACCCCCGGCCTTGCCGCCAGCGGTGGCACCGCCGTCGAGGCTGGCGATCATGTTGCCGCGGACCCAGCACGTCTGAAGGTCGTCGGGGTAGGCGTAGAAGTCGGCGAGCCGACCATCGGCACCGTCTATCGGGGAACCATCGGGGCCCAGCGCGGTGAATTGCACCGCGGCGGTGGTATCGGCCATGAACAGCATTGCAACACGTCGATAGGGTGCCTGCATGAACGGGTCCAGCGATGTCGGTCATTTGACCGACCGGCATCCCAAGGTCACGCCAGAGCGATTGATCGCTCAGCTGAGCCCGCCGCCGACCTTCGCCGACGTCGGCTTCGACACCTACATCCCCGATCCGGCCGAGCCGACGCAATCCGCGGCCGTCGACTCCTGCCTGCGGTTCTGCGCCGAGGCGGCCGAGCGACGGACCGGCAAGAAGAAGCTGTTCGGCCGCCGCGAGGTACTGCCCGGCGTGGGGATCTATCTCGACGGCGGGTTCGGCGTCGGCAAGACCCACCTGCTGGCGTCGTCGTACTACCGGCTGCCGGAGCCGAAGGCGTTCGCGACCTTTGGCGAGTTGACCCAACTGGCCAGTGTTTTCGGTTTTCTCGAATGCATCGAACTGCTCGCCGACTACGTCGTGGTGTGCATCGACGAGTTCGAACTCGACGACCCAGGCAACACCACGCTGATCTCCCGACTGCTGTCACAACTCGTCGAACGCGGGGTATCGGTGGCGGCCACGTCGAACACACTGCCTGAGCAGCTCGGCGAGGGACGATTCGCCGCCCAGGATTTTCTTCGCGAAATCAACACTCTTGCAGAGATTTTCACGACAGTGCGGATAGATGGGCCCGACTACCGGCATCGGGATCTGCCTGCCGCCCCGGAACCGCCAAGCGATAGCGAGGTCGCTGCCCGCGCTGCGCAGACGCCCGGTGCGACGCTGGACGACTTCGACGCGCTGTGCGCGCACCTGGCCACCATGCACCCGTCGCGATACCTGACCCTCATCGAGGGTGTGCCCGCGGTGTTCATCATCGGTGTACACGCGATCGACGATCAGAATGTGGCGCTGCGCCTGGTGTCGCTGACCGACCGGCTGTACGACGCGGGTATACCGGTGGTGGCATCCGGCGCGAAGATGGACACGATCTTCAGCGACGAGATGCTCGCGGGAGGGTTTCGCAAGAAGTATCTGCGCGCGACGTCGCGGTTGCTTGCGTTGACGGCGGCCGGTCAGAGCTAGCCCCTCCGTCGCCGAACGTGGGTTACCCGCACGCCATTTGGGCTGCATGCGTGCATCAACACCACGCTCGGCCAAATCAGAGCGGGCGCACCATCACGTAGTCGTGCTCGACGTCTGCGCCCAGCTGGAATGTGCGGGTGCCGCTGACGGTGAAGCCTTGTTTGGCGTAAAAGCGTTGGGCGCGTTGGTTTTGCTGGTTGACACCGAGCCACACTTCCTCGACGCCCTGTTCCTTGGCCGTTTCCAGCGCGGTCGCCATCAGCGCTGCTGAGGCCCCCGCGCCGTGGCTGTCGGGCAAAACGTAGATCTTCGAGAGTTCGATGGCGCCGTCATCAGCGCGAATCAGCATCGCGTAACCCACCATTCGCTCATCCTCGCGCGCGGTGAGCACCCAGCGGTCGGGGTCTGCGAGGTAGTCGCGGAATCGCTGCTCCGAGAGGTTTTCGTCGATGAACGCGGCGATGTTGGCGGCACTCACCGACACCGGACACGCCAGCGGAAACGTCCGCGCGGCAACATCGGCGAGTTCAGGAAGGTCGGCGACGACGGCCGCGGCCACATCAATGGGCAATACGAATGCCTAGTGCTCAGGCCACGTTCCACTGCGCCAGGTGCTGACCGGTGACCTTGTCGAGCAGCACGACATTCGAGATGAGGTCGCGGTAGCAGTCCCACCAGACCCCGCCGCTGACCGTCGAACCCGCTGGGGCGTTGGTCAGCGCGAGGGCCAACGAGTCGGGTGCGTCGGTATTCCGTGGTTCGTAGGAATCGCCCGTCGCGGTGACCCCGCGGAACTGGTACGTGATGAGCTGGGCGTACGGCGTGGGCACCTGGACGGGGTTCACGGTGATCTGAGCGCGCCACACTTGGTAGCGCGGGGCCCGCGGGGGATAGCCGAAGCCGGGCGGGATCGGGGACGGGGCCAAGCTGTTGACCGTGACGTTGGCGACCAGGCCCTCGAAGTTGACCTGCAGTGTCTCGCCGAGCCGGCCGATGGGTGAGGGGGCGGACTCGGTCTCGTCAGGCGCAGCCTGGGCGGGCACAGCCGTAAGGCCGGCGAGGGTGGCCATCACGGCGATGAGGAGCACGAACCAGCGACGCATGCACGCATGATGGCACAAACTGAAACGTGTTACAGCCGGTTCTCCGACACCCACGGCCCGGAGCCGCCAATCTTGTCGATCCGCACGCGGGTGAGTAGGCCCGCTGGCGCGTTCGGCGGCGGAAAATGTTCGTCGCTGCCCAACATCACCTTGGCCAGCGCCTTGAGCAGTTCCGGAGCGCCACCTTCGACGATTCGCGCGGAACCCGTGATGGTCAGGTAGTCCCTGAGTTGGCCGGGCCGTTCGGGGCCCAGGATCGTGACGGCCACCCGTGGATCGCGGCGTATGTTGCGCGTCTTGCGGTACTCGCTGAGGTGTGCCGAGACGAGCTCGTCACCCTCGGGGGTCGACTCCAGCGCCATCCAGATCGTGGAGACCTGTGGGCTGCCGTCGGGATTGAGCGTGACCATCACCGCATCGGTCCCCGCTCCGATGAGGTCGCGTGCGGCGTCGTTGAGCTTCATGCGTTATTTCTACCGCCGCGCGCGCCGTTTCATTCCCTCAGCCGGCCTCGAGGTCGAGCAGCGTCGACTTGGCCAGCACGCCACCCACGTATTGGCCTGTGGACCCGTCGGAGCGCACCACGCGGTGGCATGGGAAGACCACCGGAAGCGGGTTGTGGCCGCACGCCGTGCCGACGGCGCGGACCGCGCGGGGGTGGCCGATCGCGGCGGCGACGGCTGCGTAGCTCTGCCGCCGGCCATAATCGATGTCGCGCAGGTGCTCGATGACGCTGCGTCGGAAGCCGTTGGTCAGCCGCAGGTCGACCGGCACGTCAAAAGTGGTGCGGCGCTTGGCGAAATACTCATCGATTTGGCGCGCCACCGCCTCCAACCGGGACGGCGACCGCAGAATGCGAGGGCTCACGGCGTGGGCAAGTCGGGTCAGCACGGTGTCGTGGCCCTCGACGTCATACGCGACGCGGACGAGGCCGACGGTGGTGGCGGCCAGCAGTAGCGTGCCGACCGGGGTATCGATTGTGCGGTACGCGACGTCGAGCGCTTGGTCGGCTTCGGCGGCCTGTTCGAGCCGCGCGTGCAACCGTGACATCGCGTCGTCGTCGGCGGGCAATTCGTCGAAAATGTTGGTGGTCATGATCTTTCGTCCTTCTGATAGGTCTTGCGCAGAGACTTGATGCCATCGGCGGCGGCGCGCCGGGCGGCGTCGGGGGAGTTGTCGAGAAGTTCAGCGATCTCAGCGAACGGCAGGCCCGCGATGTGGTGGTAGGCCACCGCCTGGCGTTGCTTGGTCGGCAGTCGTTGCAGCGCCGCCCACAGGTCGGGGTCGCGGGCGGCGGGATCGGCGTGCGGTGTCGGCCGGTCGGGTACGGCGTCAGTAGGCACGGGCCGACGGGATCGGGCGCGGCCGACATCGAGGGCGCGGCGGTGGGCAATGGTGACCAGCCACGCCTCGACGTTGGCGTCGTCGGGAAGTTCCGGGTAGGCGCGCAGCGCCGACAGGAAGGTTTCCGACCAGGCGTCCTCGGCGTCGAGAGGTCCGACGACTGCGCGGCATACCCGCAGCACGGTTGCGCCGTGCTCGGTCACTACCTCTTCGAACGGGCGCACCTTCACATTGTGTAGACGCCGCAACGGCGCGCGATGTGAGATCAGCTCTTGGTGAACGGTTCCAGCGCGGCCTTGAGGTCGCGTTCGAAGCGGTCCCGGTCGACGCTGATGCGCGGCAGTGCGCCGTCCTCCTCGGCCTCGAGGAGTGCGAGCACGATGTGCTCGGTACCAACGTAGTTGTGGCCCAGGCGAAGTGCCTGTCGGAACGTCAACTCGAGTACCTTCTTCGCTGCGCCGTCGAACGGCGTCAACGCGGGCAGGTCGCCGTCTGCGCCTGGCGGCAGCGTCACCGCTTGGGCCACCTTGTCGGCGTCGATGCCCTGGCCGGCGAGCAGCTTGACCGCCAGTCCATCGGGGTCGTCGAACATCGCCAGCAGCAGGTGGTCGGGGTTGATCTCGGTGTTGCGAGCCTCGTGGGCCTTGTTTTGGGCTCCGACGACGACATTGCGCGCCCGCGGGGTGAATCGACCGAAACCGGCGCTGGGGTCCAGTGCGTCGGTGTCGGTAGGGGCTTTGGGGACAAAGCGTTTCTGGGCCGCCTGCTTGGTGACGCCCATGCATCTGCCGATCTCGGTCCACGACGCCCCGGACCGGCGTGCCTGGTCGACGAAGTGGCCGATGAGATGGTCGGCGATCTCGCCCAGGGACTCGGCGGCCAATACCGCATCGGTGAGCTGCTCAAGCGGTTCCTCGTGCACCTCCTTGATGACGTCGATGAGGTCGTCGAGGCGGACGGGGTTCGTGATCTTCGCAGGCTCGGTCATGCGTCAACTCTAAGTTGACGGTTGGCGACCGTCAACCTGCGGTTGACGCCTGCGGGTAGCCGCGCCGGACCGTCCGGTCGAGGATGCCGAGGGTCGCACGCAACGCGAGCTCGGAGACGATCGGGAAGATGTTCGCGTCCCGCCAGTGCGGGTCGATGTCAGACCAGTCGTAGAACGACGTGACCAACGTTCCACTGTCGGCCGGTTCGAGTCGGTAGCCGTAGACGTGGCCGATGTCCGGCTTGAGCTGGCCGAAGATGGTCCACGCGATCAGCCGGTCCTGCTCGAACTGCGTGATCGACACCGTGACCTCGTACTTGCCCAGCTGCGGATAGTCGTTGAGGGACTCGCGATCCATGTGCACGACGAAGCTGTCGCCGACGGTCTGGACAGGATCGCCGTCCGCATCCTGCAACATGCCGGTGGCGTCGATCGCGACGTGGCCCTGTGGATCGCAGAGCACCGCGAAGACTTCGGCGGCCGGGGCGGAAATGGTGCGAGGTACTTCGATGCGTTCGGTCATAGCTCGATGGTGTCAAGGTGTGATCTGCGCCGAGCCCAGTTTTGGCGATTCGTGAACGGGTAATCGACCCGAAATGCCTGCAGACCAAGCCGATACGACGACGAAGCCCGCCATGTTGCGGCAAGCGATCGCGTTCATCCACGAGAACGCGCATCGCGACATCACATTGAGCGACATCGCGGCATCCGTGAACGTCACACCGCGGTCGGTGCAGTACACGTTCCGCCGCCATGTCGGGGCGACACCGCTGGAGTATCTGCGGTGCCTTCGGCTCAACCGCGCACACCGCGAGCTGCAGGCCGCCGACCCGTCGGTTGACACCGTGATGGCGATCGCCGGTCGGTGGGGTTTCGGGCATGCGGGACGTTTCAGCAGCATGTACAAGCGCAGGTTCGGAACGTCACCGAGTTCCACCCTGCGCGGCTAGCGGTCGCCGCTACCTCGGGAAGAAGCCCTCGCGGGTGAAGATGCCGGGTTGCCAGCCCTGGGCGCCCAGGCACAACAAGGGCCGCCCATCCGGATGTTGGGCTGCCGCATGGGGTTTCGGGCATGGCGCACCCTGCTCCTGGACGCCGAACAACTCATAGGTCGCCACCCAGAAGCCCGTGTAGACCGGTGGCCACTGGTTGGCGATCCACCGGCACTGCAGCGGCTCGCCGCCGCGGCCCCGGCCGAACGTGAACCGCTCCAAGTTGGTGCAGGGCGCGGTGAGGTGTGCGTCGTAGATCATGCCGGGCACGTCCGTGGAGTAGCGCCCCGGTGTGTCGGGGTACAACAGGTCGTCGGCAGCGGCGACCGGAGCAGCGCTGATAGCGGCGCCTGCGATCGCAGCGGCGGCGATGAGTTCGCGAATCACGTCCCACCCCTTGGTGTCATGACGGGTTGACCTTCGGAGAGCCTAATCGGTGGCCCCGGGCAGACGAGCGGTTTCGCGGCGATGACGGCCGCGTCAGGCCCGCGCCACGCGGACGGCAAGCGGCACATTCACCCGGTGCTGCTCGTCGCCGAGGCGGAAGGTGTAGGTGTGACGTCCGCCGCCGGCGTCGATGGGCAGCACCAAAGACGTCAAACACATGAAGGTCATCGGTCCGTCGAGGGTGAACTCCTGGGAGAACGCGGGGGCCTGGAGGGTTCCGCGCGGACCCTCCGCGTCGATGTGCAGGGCAAACTGCTGGCCGACGTCGTCGGCGTCGGTGTCGACGAGCACCACGGCGCAGCACTGGAAGCCCGTTGAATTGGCCGCGACTGTGGTGGTCTTCCAGAACCCGCCCTCCACATTGAGCATCTGGTCGACGACGTCCACATGGTTGGCAAAGAAGACCGAGTTCAGACGCATGACGGGAACTTACCTTCGCATTAGGCCCGGCGGGCCGACTGTCGTCGCGCGCGTGGGAAATTGCAGCTGATTGTTCGCGGGGAGTATTCGGTATCAGCGGGGCATGCTGTGCCGGCCGCCCGCCGACCGGAAGTACCGGATGGGTGCCGCCAGTAGAGGGGCGTCCCACAATGCCCCGGACAACATGGCGACAAACAGTCCGAATAGACCGGCAGTCGCGAACAACGCTTCATTCGCCATGCTTTACAGGTACCCAATGTGCGGCATATGACACCCCCGACGTTTGGTGCGAAGCCCCCGACCCCTGCGCGGGGGCTTCGCTGGGCCAGCGCCGACACCCGGGTGTGCGACTCCGATGCAACGCGACTGACCTGCCTAACGTAGATAGCCAGATCCGGCTCGTTCTAACCCTCGGGGCAAACATTTTTAGACGCCAGCTTTGGCGGCGAACGGCCAAGATCGGTATGTGGCGCAACTTTCGTTTCTCGGAAACGCTTTCCGGAATTTGCCAGGAAAAGGGCGACGCTCAGCGGCTGAAGCCGGACTCCGGGGCAGAGGCCAGGAGTTCGCCCCAGGAGTGGACGCTCGCCATCTCCGAGGTCGTGCTGGTGGTGGCCGACTCGCTCAAGCTGAGGGCCGAAGCGAATGCGCCGAATCCCACGACGGCGACGGCTGCGGTGGCGCCTGCGATGTGCTTGATGCTCATGACTACCTACTTCTGGTGAGTTGGCTTGTTGACTGAGATGAGCATCCGCCCGCGATCTTGGATTTTTCTTGGAGGCGTTCTGGGTGCCGCGCACAGGGGTCGGCCCGCCACTCGGGGGGGTTGTGGCGGGCCGACGTCTGTTGGGGGTGGGCAGGATTGACGGTCTAGGTTCTAGAACCCTGCTGCGAGTCCCAGGAGATCCTGCGCGGGTACGAGGCTCCCGATGTCACCGAGGACTGGGATGTCGCCGAGTTCTCCGAGTCCCGCGATGCTGCCGATGTCAGCGACGTCATCGAGCAAGGGCAAGTACGACTGCCAGTCGTCGCTCAGACCGCCGGGAACGAGGGGTGCGATTGAATCCAATTCGTCGGCGTTCGCCGTGCCCGCCCCGAATCCGATGGCGGCCAAGCCCAGCGCGCCGGAAATGGCACCTGTAACGGCGATTTTCTTCAAGTTCGTTGCCTTCATCGTGCATTGCCTCCTGTTGCGCTCGGTGTCGCCTGACACCTATAGCGAGGTGAGTCTTCGCAACAGACCTTGGAAGTTTCTAAAAGCCCTGCACGTGGCCCCGGCTGACGTGCTTGCGACGCGTGCTCTCCGGTCGAAGGCATCTGAAGGAGTGCTGCGTTGGTGCACACAGCTGAGGCGACGGCGGCCAGTCTGATGCTGACTGCTTAACACCACAGTTGCACCAACGGCGGTCAAGTCCAGGGGCGTGGTGTACGACGTCTTCGTGTGATTCTTCGATGTGATGGTTCAGGCGGTCAGTGCCGCGGGGGTGGCCTCCTGTTCGGTCGGTGAGCTCTGATCGGCTCGGGATTTGCTGAGGACGTCGAGGCCGAGGTAGCGCCGGGATTCGGCCCATTCGTCGTGCTGTTCGGCCAGGACGGCCCCGACGAGACGGATCAGCGCGTTGCGGTCAGGGAAGATGCCGACGACGTCGGTGCGGCGGCGGATCTCCTTGTTGAGCCGTTCCTGGGTTATCTGTAGTCCGGCGGTCGGGCAGGGTTGTGACCTGCTGGTTTGCGGTGTGGACGGTGTCCGCGACGTGCTCTTGGCGCTCGGTTGTCGCCCAGTCAGCAGGGGTCGATTGTTATCGAATCGCGATCTCGGGCGGGTCGCTTGTGGGTGTCGTCGCGGGCTTGTCCGAGAGCATGGGCGAGTTGGTGGCGCAGTCGCTGATTCTGTTCGGCGAGTTCACGGTTGCGGCGAAGTGCGACGTCGAGGCGCTGGCGCAGGGAGTCTTCCCTGGCGCGTTGCCGGGCTGGCGGAGCCTGGTCGTGTTGCGGGCGGCGTAGCGCACGGATGCGGTTGATCTCGTCTTTGAGGTCGGGCTGGGTGTAGAGCCAGGACCGGGAGACACCGGCGTGTTCGGCGACGGCTTCGAAGCTGATCTTGGTTCCGGCGCGGTCGAGTTCGTGCAAGGCGGCGATAGCTTTTGCGCGGGTGAGCTCGTGACGCTGCTTGGCTGCGGTGACGATGTGAATGCTGTTGTCAGCTCGCATGTTCGGCTGCCGTCGGATCGGTGGGAGTGTCGAGCGAGGTGATGATGGCGTCGAGGTTGCCCAAAACCTGGCGGTTCATCTCGGCCAGCCGTTTGTGTCCGCGAGCTTCTGCTGCTGTGATCAGTTGCAGTGTCTGCTTGCGTTGGGTCCGATGTTGCGGCAGGAATTCCTGGGTGGTGAGGAACATGGGGCAAGTCAGGCAGGCGTTGGCGTGTGGGCAGCTCTGTTGGACGGGCAGACCGCAGTAGCCGTTGGGTAGGGCTTGGGTGGCGCGACCGAGGCGTTGTTTGGCCCAAGCGGCGTCGGCCATCGGTCCGTCTGGGTCGAGGTTGACCTCACGCCCGTGGCTGTCGACTTTGCGGGCGGCTTCCCAGGCTCGGCGGACGGTGGTGTCGTGCAGGCGAGCGTAGTGGGCGGTCATCTGCGGTGAGTCGTGGTCGAGGATGTGGCGCACGACCTCTTGCGGAACGTCGCGGTTGATCAGGCGGGTGCCGAGCGTGTGGCGCCACTGGTGCGGCGTCAAATGCACCCGCCGGTTGTGCTCGTCGCGGATGTCGCAGGCTGCGAGCCATCGGTGCATCGCCTCGCGGTAGGTCGGGATCCCCAGGGGGACTTGGCCGTCGATGTTCTTGGTGGGGCGCGGGAACAGCAGTCCAGTGCCGCCGGGCCAGCGTTCGGAGACGAGTCGGCGTTGGTGGCCGATCATGTCGACGAGGTCTGGGGCGATCGGAACAAGGGCGTCCCGCTTCATCTTGTGGTTGAAGTAGCGCAGATAGGGTGCCCCGTCGGCGTCTGTGGTGACGCAGTCGCCGCGCAATCGCAGGGCGTCGGTGATCCGGAGCCCGCAACGCATCAGGATGACGGTGATCAGTCGATAGGCAGGGTTGTTGAACTGGTCGAGGTTGTCGTGGTGTTCGAGCTGGGTCATGACGTGTTCGGCCAACGCTCTGGGCAGGTGTTCGCCGCGCTTGGGGTGGTCCTCGGCGAAGAACATCGCAGTGTCGGGAAGTCCTGTGGCCCAGCAATGTTGGCGGATCGCGGCAAAGAATCCATTGAGCAGGCCGATGTGGGCGCCTCGGCGCTGTGGGCTGTATTCCTGGTTCAGGTGCGCGAGGTAGCGTTCGAGCAGTTCCCGGTCGATCCGGCTGATGTCGTCGATGTCGACGTCAGCGAGAAATCGTCCGAATCGGGCGATGGCCAGCAGCGGGCGTCCACCGCCTGCTTCGAGGTTGAGTCCGCGTGAGAGGCGCAGCCGGATCCATCGTTTGGCCGGCTCTCTGAGCCAGGGTTGCGGGATGCGGTCGAACCGCAGTGTGTAGTGGCCTTCGTAGCCGAGCCGGTGCATCCGCCAGACGTCGCGTGGGTATTCGGCTTCCCAACCTCCGGCCTCGGCCAAGTCCAGCATGGTGAGGTGGGCATAGAGCAGCAAGCCGCGAGATCTCGTGTCGTTGAGTAGCACGGCTGAGCGTTGCCGCCATTGGTCGGCGTCGAAGTCGAGCAGCGAGGTGGTGGCGGTGTCTATCAGTAGTCGGACCACCCTGGCGACAACGGCCGGCGTCAGCTTGCCGCGTCGGTCGTCGTGGCGTTGCTGCAGTACGTACTGCATCTCCAGTTTGAGCTGCGGCGTGAGCATCCCGAGCTGAATCGTCTCGTTTGCCGGTGTGTCGTTGGATTCGAATCTTGCGACGAACTCGTCGATATCGTTGCGGTCGTTCGCTTTCCAAGTGTTGGTGTGGGAATGGCATAGCGGCGACTTGGCCTGCGGCCATAACGAGCAGTGCCCGATCTGGCAGGTCGCGCCGGGCCGGGGCTGTTTCACCGGCAGCGGATCACGTAACCACGAGGTCAGGGGCGGCCGCCCGGCGCGTTCCCACCGTTGCGCGTGCAGCTGACACAATCCGCGGCGAGCCGACCCGTAACCGCAGCCGTCGACCCGACATGCCTGGTTGGGGCGATGTTTGCGCCAACGCGGGTCGGTCGAGGCAGTGAACTCTTCGAGGTCGGGGCGGCCCGCGTTGGCCCATCGCTGGTGGTGACCTTGACAGAGGCCATGGCCACGGGCGCTGCGTCCGCAGTCGGTGACGCGGCAGGACCCTCCACCGAATACGGCGTCGTCCGAGGCGAACTCCAATGCGTCGCTGCGGAATTCGGCGCGAACACCGGCTATGAGCAGGCCCAGCAGGCCCGGCGTTGAGTTGGGCTCCAGGGCGGTCATAGGTTCACCTGGGCCTTTCCGATGAACCAGCCCGCGTGCTCCATCGCCTTGCGGGCGTCCTCCACGTTCAGATGCCCGTATGTCGCGGCGGTGACGGTGACATTGGCGTGGCCGAGCAGCTTGGCCACGACCTCCAATCCGATCCCGTCGCGCAGCATCCTGGTCGCTGCGGTGTGGCGCAGCCAATGCGGGTCGAAGTCGATGTCCGTGCGCCGGCGCAAACGGCGGACCAGGTCGTAGACCGCGCTATAGGTCAACGGATGGCCGTGTGGCCGCCCCCAGAGGTTGACGAAAACGTAGTCGCTGTCGAGGTCGCCGTATTCAGCGTGAAGGTAATCGGCATACAACCGAATCAGTTCCGCGCTCACCGGAACGGTCCGGACCGTCAACGATTTGGCGCGGGCTCGGTTGTCGTTGTCACGCCGACAAACTGTGATCTGCCGATCAGCGGCGGCGATGTCGCTGTGACGCAGCCCCAGCGCCTCACCGATGCGCATCCCGGTGTCATAGAGCAGCGCCAACAGGAACCGATCCCGCAACCGGTCACACGCGTCCAGCAGTGTTTGGATCTCGCCGGGGATCAGCACTCGCGGCAGCTTCTTCGGCGCCTTCAACGACACTGTTCGCCGGGGTAGCGGCATGTGCTTGCTGATGTGGTGCAGAAACGGCTTCCAACCGCCTCTCGACCCTCCGATCTGCCAGGTCGTCAGCAGCTCGCCGACCTCGATCCCGTCGCGAACGGCGTGCAGATAGAACGCCGCCAACGCCGACAGCTTCCGGTTCACCGTTGACTCGCCGCAGTGATGCTCCACCGAGGGCAGCACGGCGATCGCGCCCTGCCGCAGCGCCGTGGGCAGCCGCAGCCAGGCGACGAACGCGCCGATATCCTCCAGACTCACCGACCGCCAGTCCAGGCCGCACCCGCCCAGGAACGTGAACCAGTCCTTCAGATCATGGGCATAGGCCTTGATCGTGTTCGGCGACCGCTCTATGTCGGTCAAATACTTCAGATACCGCTCCACCGGTGCCACCGGCACACCGTCCTCGCCGAGGACGGTGAACGATTCACGCGACGAGAGCGGTGAAACCACCTTCACAACAAGCACATCGATCCTCCAGGCTCTGCTTCATGGACGGCTGGAGATAACCACATCCAGAACGCAGAACCGACCACTTCGAGACTTCGTGGTCCACATGAAAGACGCTCACCGCAGCACTACAGATAACCTGGGGGTTGTTTGACCAAATCTGGCGCCAGATCTGCTTGGGGAATGCAGTAAACGCCAGCAGGTCCGCGCGGGCGTTCTCTAGATGCTCGGCAACCTTGGGTAGCTTGTCAGACAGCGCGTCGATGATCCGATCATATTGAGCAGCAACCGATCCCGCATCGGGTTGATCGAACACCGAATGCAGCAGGGTGCGCACCCACGGCCACGACGCCTTCGGAGTGATCGCCATCAGATTGGTCGTGTAGTGCGTGCGGCAGCGCTGCCAGGCCGCCCCGGGCAGGGTGGCGCCGATCGCGGCCACCAGACCCGCGTGAGCGTCGCTGGTGACCAGGCGGACCCCGGACAGGCCCCGGGCGGTCAGCGAGCGCCAGAACGCCAACCAGCCCGCACCGTCCTCGGCGGTGGACACGTCGATGCCCAGGATCTCGCGGTAGCCCTCGGCGTTCACGCCGACCGCGATCAAGGCGTGCACGTTGACCACACGTCCGCCCTCGCGGACCTTGAGCACCAGGGCGTCAGCGGCCACGAACGTGTACGGGCCGGCATCCAGCGGCCGGGTACGAAACGCCTCCACGGCGACGTCGAGCTCTTTGGCCATCACCGACACCTGCGACTTCGACAACGACGTGATCCCCAGGGTCTCGACGAGTTTGTCCATCCGCCGCGTCGACACCCCGAGCAGGTAGCAGGTCGCCACCACCGTGGTCAGCGCGCGCTCGGCGCGTTTGCGACGTTCCAGCAGCCAGTCCGGGAAGTACGAGCCCTGCCGCAACTTCGGAATCGCGAGATCCAGTGTGCCTGCCCGAGTGTCGAACTGACGATGACGGTAGCCGTTGCGCTGGTTGGTGCGCTCGGTGCTGCGCTCGCCGTATCCCGCACCGCACAGCGCGTCGGCTTCTGCGCCCATCAGGGTGTGGATGAACGTGGCCAACAACTCGCGCAGCACGTCGGGGTGGGTGTTGGTGAGTCGTTCAGCCAGCACGGTGGGCAGGTCGATATCGTGGGCAGTGGTCATCGCGTTGATTCCTTTGCTCGAGTGACTTTCGCGGGTCTCTCGAAGAATCACGCGATGACCTTCATTCATCCGGCTACGACACGCCGGTACCGCTGATCAGGTCCGACTCGTACACCACTCTGCTGGACGCAACCCCAACGGCCGTCTAGGCAACGGAAAAACGAACGCAACCTGCCCTAGATCCGCTGCCAATTCCAGGGTAGCGGCACTCCGCCCGCAGCTGGTGAATTTTTACGGCCACCTGCCGCTCGGTCTAGCGCGACGCCGACCCGTGCGGCAGGTCCGGAAGGTGAGGCTGCCTCTGGAGAGGGATGACGGGCCGAACACAGACACGACGCAGCGCGAAACTATCCGGTTCCATTCAATCGGTCGAGCTCAGCGGCAGCCTTGAGCACCGCGGTTCGAGCTGGCGCCGTTATGTATCCGCACTTGGGGGCTTTGCGGTGTGCTCAACCTCTTGATTGCGAGCAGGCTGGTATCTGCGCACAAGCCCCAAGACCAGTAGACCGAGAGCAATTGCTCCGCTGATGAGCATCAAGTTCTGGTCTTCCGTGTGCGCAGCACAGTGGTTGTTGCATCGGCCATTGTTCACTACACCGACGAAGACGGCGAAGGCAAAAAGAGCGCTGCGAGTATGAGGGCGACATTGCCCCTCGCCCTCAATTTCATTGCCCGAAGATACATCCGGACGGGTCGTCGGTCAGTATCGAACAGAAAGCCCTGACCGGGGCTGCTGGCTCGGACACTCGACAGACACAGGGTCGACCGTGGCGCCGGGAGGCGTCGGACAGATGGGGCGGAAAGAACTCGGTGTACGCCCCATGTGGCAAACCCTCTCGTATCGCGATCGCGATCCCGAGGCGCGTCCTGCCAATCCATGACTGGGGGCATATGTGGTAGCAGCGCCGAGTTGTTCGTGCTCGACGGTGACGAGCTGCGGGCCGCCTAACTCAACGTGTCGGCCTGAACAGTTGCGTATAACATCAGCGTTATACTATCCTCGTGTGGGAAGTGATGCTGGTCGAGGAGGTGGACGAATGGTTCATGGCCCTCGATTCGGATGCGACCGATTCGGTAAGTGGTGCTATCGACTACCTGGAAGCGAACGGACCAATGGCGGGGCGTCCGATCGTGGACAAGGTAAAAGGGTCGAAGTACCACCACATGAAGGAGCTACGCCCCGCAGGAACCAGTATTCGAGTGCTGTTCATCTTCGATCCGAAACGACAAGCAGTTCTGCTGGTCAGCGGCGACAAGGCGGGCAACTGGAAAGATTGGTACACGGATAACATCCCCGTCGCTGAGCAGCGATACGAGGACTGGCTGAAGACAGAAGGTGAGTGACATGGCTAGGAATTGGCGCGAGGTCCGTGCCGAGGCGATTGCCGCTGGCCGCCTCGACCCCCAGCGCGCGGAGAACTTTCGCAAGGAGGCCGAGGAGATGGCGCGTGTCCATCGCCTCGCCGAAGTGCGGAAAACCCTCGGCATGGTGCGGCAGAGTGACATTGCGGAGCGGATGGGCGTGTCTCAGGCCAGGGTGTCCAAGCTGGAGCGCGGTGACCTTTCGCATACTGAGCTCGGCACCCTGCAGTCTTACGTTGCAGCCCTGGGCGGGCACCTGTCCGTAACCGTGAAGATCGGACAGGACAACATCGAGCTGAGTGCGTAGACGCGGCACGCCACCATATGTGGCCCGCGTCAGGCACCCACAGTCATGCAGCATTGTGACTGTGGGGAGATTCGATTGGGGTGTGTTCGTAGCTGTAGCGGTCGGCGTCGCTACGACGGTTTTGCTGGCGTGCGTCTACGTGCCGTGGGGCGACTTCGGAAGACTTGAATGGTCCATTACGGTGCAAGTCTTCGGTGTGTTCGTAACCCTTGTCGGCCTGGCCTACGCCTGGCTGCGGTCGCTAGGTGCAACATGGCAGCGCTTTACTAAGCGGTCGCGGCGCACTTGGTGGCGGCTTCGTGCGTGGTTGATACGGCGCGGGCTCTATCCAAAGCCCCCAACGCAATACATCATCGTGACTGAGGGCACCCCCGCCAGTTCAGAGTTCGGCCAGTTGAGACTCATTGAAGGCGAAGGCCGTCCGCCACTGCGGATCGACTCGTCAATGTCGGAAGATGACAAGCTAGCCGAGCTGTCGCGGATGGCCGATGAGGTGAACAAAATGCGCAGTAAGGTTCCACAACTCGACTTGCGTCTGGCGCAACTCGAAAACGCCGTTACCGCTGCCCGGGCAGCAGCAACGGCGGGGGACAAGGAAACACTGGAGCGCGCACTCGCGGAGATCAATGAACGACTCGACGAACTGCAGGCTCACCAAGTTAGGCGGCAGGTCATTGATCTGCGGTTGGCGATGTGCGGCCAGCTGATCATCATGGTCGGTCTAGCGCTTTCGTTCTCTGCCTAGGCCTAGGGCTGACGCCAGCCAGCGTCAAGCGTTGGCGGCGTGCCGCCATTAATCCGCGGGCTATCTCGGGCAGCATCGTCACGTGCCGAAATTGCAGGGGTCTGATGAGCGCCTGTTCGTTGGCGCCCTGTGCGGCATCGTTCTTTGTCTCGGTGTGGGGCTGCAGTTGCGGCAGGTGGACTACCCCGCTGCGTTGGGGGAGTCGCTGCACGCAGTCGCTCTTGCGGTGCGGTCCCGTGTGCTCGACGCGAAGTGGTTGGCTACAACGCTGCAGGTCGCGGGCACAACTTTGACAGCCTTCGGACTTACAAGTGCGTACGTGCGTTCGAAGCATCAGAAAGCGCTGCCGGATTATCTACGCTGGCAGGCAACTCAGCTCACGAAATGGTTTGTCCGCCAGTGGAAACGCCTGCTGCGCAGGCCAATACGCGTAGTTGTTCAGCCGAACACGGGCGCCATCAGAATAATGGGGCATGCTCCCATCGTTCAGATTGGTCCTGCGGCGCTGGCAGTCAACGAGGGTGACCCGATTCAGCTCCAAATTGCGCACCTGGTGGTGTACATCAACGACCTGAATAAGCGGGTATCGGGGATCGATAAGCGAGTCAGCGTTGTCGATAGAGATATCGGGAAAGTGAGAAACGACCTGTCGACGAAGCAGCGGGAGACGTTGGCGCACATGCAGGGTCAGATAGTCGACTTTGACCGCCGTCTAGACATGAAGCAGGTTGTCGACTTGCGCTGGGCGATCAGGGGTTTGGTGATCACTGCCATCGGCAGCCTCCTCAGTTACTGGGCGTGACGGCTGCACCGCAGCTCCCGAAGGCGAACAACAGATACGAAAGTCGAAAGCTGTATGCGGTCATTCGGTTCCCACCAGTCAGGTGGCCGCAGTGTCAATGGACAGCTGAAACTGCCCAGTGGCGGACATGAGAAATGCCCGTAGGTGGCCATTAAGAACTGCCCAGTGGCGGACACGAATCTGCCCATGAGGGTGTGTCCGCCACCGGTCGGTGAGGCCGTTGTCAGCTCAAGGGTTTGACTCCTTTCCCGTGCAGGGCTTGCGCCAGGCGCACGGAGTCGCCGCTGGTTTGGCACAGGTGCGCGTGATGCAGCAGCCGGTCGACGGTGGCGGTGGCCAACGTCTTGGGCATCAGCTCGTCGAAGCCACTGGGGTGAAGGTTCGACGAAATCGCCACCGATCGGCGCTCATAGGCGGCTTCGACGATGCGGTAGAGCCCTTCGGCGGCATCAGCACCGACCGGCAAGAGCCCGACGTCATCGATGACGACGAGCTCGGCGCGCACGATCTTGGCCACCGCCTTGCCGAGAGAGTCATCGGCGCGGTGGGCCCGTACCAGCACCCCGATCTGCTCGAGGGTGAACCACGCCACCGGCATACCGGCCTCGATGACCTTCTGCCCCAGGGCTTCGAGGAAGAACGTCTTGCCGGTGCCGGCTGGCCCGCAGACCACCAGGTTCTCGCGGCGCCCGACCCATTCCAAAGTCTGCAGCGCCTGCTGGGTGGGCAGCGGGATCGAGGAGGCCTTCGGGTCCCAGGCGTCGAACGTTTTGCCGGTCGGGAAGCCGGCGGCTTTACGGCGGGAGGCCAGCATGGAGCGGGCCCGGCCGGCGACTTCCTCGGTCAACAGTGCTTTGATCACTTCGGTGGGGTCCCAGCGCTGGGCGCGGGCGGTGGCCAGCACGTCGGCGGCGATTGCTCGGGCGTGCGGCAACCGCAGCCCACGCATCAAGGTTTCGACGTCGGCGGGCAACGGCGGCGCGGCGTTAGTTGTGCTCATGCGATGCCTGCCTCAGGTGTGCCGATGATGGTGCGGCCGAACAGGTTCCACCCGCTTGTGCCTTGCGCCAGCCGAAGTATCCTCACCAGCGTCGCGACGCGTCAGGTCCAAGCCTTTGGCGGCCAAGATGGTGTCGAGATCGCCGGTGGCGAACCGGCCGTGCACGGCGGCGTGACCCAAAGCCCAGTCCACGTCAGCGCGACCGGCCAACGCGGACAGTTCCACGGCGTGGGCCATCTTCTGCAGAATGCGTTCGGTGCCGACGGCGGCGGCTTCTTTGAGCCACACCGCCGCACCGGGACCCAAAGCCAGGAATGTCTGCTCGGAGATCGTGCGGGCACGGATGCGGTAGTCACCGGGAACCTTGTCACGATGGTTGGGGAAGTGACTGTCGTCGATGGCGGGGCTGCCGGGGGTGGCGCGGCGGTGCCGGGCCACCTCGATGGGGCCGCCGTCGTCAAGAGCACAGATCACCACTTCGTCGGTGCCGTCACGATGGCGGATCCACACTGTTTGCCCCAATAGTGTTGCTGGAACGGAGTATTGGCCGTGTTCGAAAAGTGACCATCGGGGTGTTGTCGGGGACCCGGCGGGTCACCCCCAGTGCGGCGGTGTGGGGCAGGTCGGGCACCGCGTGCAGGGCGGGTCGTTCCTGGCTGAGCATCTCCACCGGACGCCGACCGGTGCTGCGGTGCACCCGGGCGTTGATCTCGGCGTTAAACCCCGCGCACGCGGCTTCGACGTCGGCGAAGGAGTCGTACTGGGCCAGCAGGTTGGTGTCGGTGGGCACGATGTCGGCTTTGGCGAGCTTGACCGCGTTCTCCACTCCACCTTTGGACGCAGGGTCGGCGGGTTCGCAGGTCAACACCGAGATGCCGTAATAGCGGCCGAAGGTCACCGCGGCGCGGTTACGGACCGGGACCCCGGCGATGTGTCCGGTGGTGACGGTCTTCTCGTTGTCGGTGAGCAGGTAGGTCGGGGCGCCCCCGACGAGGCGGAAGATCCGGTCCAGGCCGGCGAAGACACTGGGTGCGGTTCGGTCCCGCAACGCGATCACCACCCGGTATCGGCTCCACGCCAACCACGCAACCAACAGCACCACTTTGCGCCCGGCGACGAGTGGGCCGTCGGCGAAGTCGTACTGCAGCCACAGTCCGGGCTCGGTGATCCAGGGCCGGTGGACTCGCGTATTGCCCAGTCGCCATTGCGATTTGATCTCGGCTAAGGCTCGGCGGGTGGTGCGGTCCGTGCCGGCGTATCCCAGCGCCACCAGTCGTTCGTGAGCTTTGTCGCCGCGGATCTTTCCCTTCGAATCCGAGACCCAGGTTTCCAGCAGGTCGCGCCAGTCGTCGATCATGCGGGCCCGCCGCGTCGCTGGCGGCAGACCCGCGTTGCGGTCGTCGACCGCTTTCTTCACGGTGTGGTGCGAGCACCCGCACAACTCAGCAGCGGCGCGGTAGGACCCGGTCAGGTCGTAGGCATTGAGTATTTCCATGAGTTCTCCGTCAGACTTCAAGTAGGTCTCTCCTGGGGATTTCGGTTCGACTAGGCATCGACATCGAAACCACAGGAGAGGCCGCCACGGCGCTGACGCGCCGAACGGCATCAGATAGGTCTGGGCAGATTCATGGCCGCCTGCGGGCACTTTCGTGTCCGCCGGTGGGCAGAACCTATTGACCGCGAACGGGCATTTTCATGTCCGCCAGTGGGCACTTTTTCATGTCCGCCGACACCGCAGTCGGGCTGTCCGCGCTAGATTCCCCAGGATGGGGGATCGACGTACATTCATTACAGATTTGCGTGACACCTGGTCAGCAGTCAAGGGCTACCTGGCTGTGGTGTTTGGCAGTCTTACGCTCTGTCTGATCGTCATCGTCCTCATACAGGCAGCCGACCTGCACCAGAAGTATCTTTGGGTCAACTGGGGAAGCGTGACCGAGGCTTTCGCGGCGGGGGGCGCTTTTCTCGCGGTAGCGGTGGCAGTGGGGCAAACGGTGATGATCACGCGTCGAGCGGCAGCGGATGCCCGAGAGGCAGCCGACAGCGCCCGTAAGGCACTCGAAGCCGCTGAAAAGCGCCATAGGGCCGAACTACAGGGCCAGAGGGATCTCGCGGAGCTGCAACAAGAGTCGCAACTGAAACAGCAACAGAGGCTAGCGATCAGCGAAGTATGTCGAGCGGTCTACTCACAGCTGTATCCAATGTCTAGGCTGTGGCGACGAATCCCCGAGATTTTGGCGCTTGACGATCTTCAGGCGAGGGCTGCTGCCGTGGACGCCATCACTGAGCCGGCCAACATCGCGGTTCTTAACGGCACTGTTGAAATTAACTCAGCAGCCCTGCTATTCGATGAGGGTGGCTCGGTGTACAAAGCGCTGGGCAAGCTCGGAAAGCGTGTAGACGCCCTAGTTGCGAGTGAGATTCCGATACGTGAAGCGATGGTGCAACGGCGGGAGGCGCCGGCCAAAGACCCCGTTAAGCTTTCGTTCGACGCACTCAAGGATGCCTCGCATGATCTGTGGAAGCTTGTCATGGGAATTACAGAAGAACCGCCTCAGCAACCGAGCCTTTGAGGGACGCGAAACGGCCACGCCGCCGCTTCGCGCTTCGGCCACCAGGCGCCGCGCTTGCCGCTCTCCTATCCCAAATCCTGGCCGCCAGTATTCGTCCGTCCCGGCGACGCCATTGACTCGCCACGGTTGATCGTCGCTAGCCGATCGATCTGCGCCTCGGTTGGCGGCGGGAACAAGGCCGCAGCCGCTGCGGCTGCGGCCTCCAGATCCTCGGGTGTGCGGATGATCATGCCGGCACGATCATCGCCAGGCCGCTAGCAGCTGACGGCCTATCGCCACCGGGTAGCGCCTGCAGCCACCGCAGGATGCCGGGTTGGTCGAGCGTCACCATCGCGGCCAGCGCGACAGCGACAGCCTGTAGGTCGTCGCGATCGAGACCGGACAACGTACGCCACACCTCGGCGTGATCTTCGCGCACCCGCTCGGCGGTCTCTAGCGCCGTGTCCATAACGGTCTGGCAGCTGTGAACGTGTGGGGGGCGTGGGGGTCATCGGGTGCGCCTTCCTGGTTTCGTTTGATGATCCGGAAGCCGGCCGCGGGCAAGGTGCATCCCCCAGATTTACGCTATTGCATGCATATTGCATGGCCGATGGTTAGTAGCCCTAGATAGGGCTGCTGACCACTGGTAGAACGTGGTGCGCGATACTGGGATTGAACCAGTGACCTCTTCCGTGTCAGGGAAGCGCTCTCCCGCTGAGCTAATCGCGCCGAGAAACAAATCGTTGAGGTGGAGACGGGAATCGAACCCGTGTGCACGGCTTTGCAGGCCGTTGCCTCACCACTCGGCCACTCCACCGCTGGGGTTGATGCCATTGCACCGTCCGAGCGGATGACGGGATTCGAACCCGCGACCCTCACCTTGGCAAGGTGATGCGCTACCAACTGCGCTACATCCGCGCGCCACGAGCGGCTTTGCCGTCCGTCGCGAAGCACGACATTAGTCGACCCGAGCAAGACACCACAAATCCCTTGCCGGTCATCGGTCGTCTCAAGCCAGGTGATAGGCCTCGCGGGAGATCGAGAACTCGCCGCCGTACTGGAAATCCCAGCACGTGATGCCGGATTCGGCGCTTGAGCACTCGATCGAACCCGCCACGATCTTGTCGCCGAACGCCAACGGATTCCCGGCCGTCAATGCTGTGTCGCCCGCACACACGAACCTCGCAGGTTCACCGACGTTCAGTGTCAGGCCCTGGCCCCAGCCGACGTTCTCATTACATGACGCGGCCTTGGGCGGCGGCGCCCAGTCGCGCTCCCGGATATCGCAGCGCACCGTGGTCGGGTCGATGTAGCAACCGATGTTCCCCGACGGGGAGTTGAAGGCGGTCAGCTCCGTCACTGTGATCGTTTCGAGGGGGAGGTTCCCGAGCGAGCCGGGGGACGCCGTGGCCATACCGGCCATGAGCATCGCTGCGACGGGTGCGGCCGCAGCGAGCGCAGCGGAGACGGCGTGACGTTTCATGCGATCACGGTATGGCCAAAACTGTGCGGATGCTGGGCGAACGCATTCACCGGTGCGTCAAAACAGCTGATACTCCTTGAGGGCGAGCGTGAACCCGTGTCCGGTGTCGGTGTCGCGACACGTGATGCCCGAGTTCGCGCTTTCGCAACGCAGCGGCCCCGCCGTGATCGCATCGCCATACGGCAGCACCTCGTCGGGGCCGAAGGCGGTGTCGCCGGCACACACAAAGGACGCCGGTGCGCCGGCAACGATCTCGATTCCTTGCCCGTAGTCGAATTCGCAATCCGCGGGGCGCGGCGGTGGTGACCAGTCATTATCGATGATGTCGCAGCGGGCCAGGTCCACGTCGATCATGCAGGCCACGTTGCCCGTCGGGGAGATGAAGCCGGTGAACGCGAACACCTCTCGGTCCATCGGCTGTGGCTCGGCTGTCGGCGTCGACATCGGTGGCGCTGAGCGCGTCGCGGACGCCATGGACTGGGTGGAACCAGACGACGCGCTCGCGGGCTCAGGACCGGGGGAGTTGGCACACGCTGCGAGGACGAGTAGTGCGACCAATCCCGCAATCGCTGTGGTCGAACGTGTGCCTGGTTGAGTCACGGCGTGACGATAGCCCGGCAATGCGGGACGGGC
This sequence comes from Mycolicibacterium tusciae JS617, assembly GCF_000243415.2. The sequence continues at coordinate 1,562,691 of NZ_KI912270.1, read as the reverse complement.
CGTCGAACGTGCGAAATGCCGGCGGGAATCCAGGCGAAACGAATTCGGGTCGAAAGCCGCTACGTGCTAGTCTTCGACCTCGTTCGACCCTTCGGTCGAGCTCCCCGGTCTCGTAGCTCAGGGGGAGAGCGTCCGCCTCACACGCGGAAGGTCACTGGTTCGATCCCAGTCGGGACCACAACTAATAACTCCAGGTCAGACCTAAACCTTCCGACCGCCGCAACTTGGGTGGCTTGCGGAGGCCATGGGGCCCAAATGGGGATCTAGCTCGACGAGCGGCGGCCCGCGCGTGCGGCGAACGCGTCGGGCGCACTCAGAACCTCCGGCGAAATCTCAGTGGCGCCGCCGCCACACAAGGATCCCCACCGCCAGCGCGGCGATCACTGCCACCGCCGCGATCGGCACCGTTCGCTTCGGATTGTCGGCAACGGTGTGTCTCAGTGAGTCGGCCTTCTCGACCACCTGCTCCTTGGTCTCCGCCGCCTTCTCTTTGGCGCGTTCCTTGACGTCAAGCTTGTCGGCCAGGGCTTCGACCGTCTGACCGAGCTCGTGACGCGTCTGCTCGGCGTCGGCCTCGAGCTCTTCGATACCCGCGTCGGGACCCGGCTCGGGACGCTTGGGATCAGGTGCGGCCATGGCGTGCTTCCTTCACTTCCTCGATGTCGGCTTTCACCGTTTCAACAGTCCTGGGTGCCGTCGGGGTGACCTCTTCCGCCTGACGTCGACCGATCAAAGCCGCGACACCCGCGATGAGGAAAAGTACCGCTGCCACGATCACCGCGGCCGCCCATACCGGCAGTACCAGCGATAACGCCGCCACAGCTGCGCCAATTAGTGTCGCGAGGCCAAGGAAGGCCAATAACCCGGCCACGCTGAACAGCCCGGCGCCGATACCCGCGTGCTTAGCCGATTCCTGAAATTCCTTCTGCGCCAACCGCAATTCGTCGCGAACCAACCGCGATGTCTGCGCCGACAACTGACTCAACAACTCGCCGATCGGCGCGTCCGCCGCGGGTTTGGATTCAACTGTCATGGTCACCAGCCCCTCACTCGATGCTCTGTCCCACAGTGATGCCCTGGCTCGCGGGTTTGAAACGCCTACTCCCGCGGCATGTGTTCCGGGCTCGTTTCGGGCACAGATTGATTACCACTGTGTCTCAATTGAAACCGCAACGGGCGCAGCAACTCCGGACCAACATCACTGTTTGGAAGTCCTACGTCACCATTTGGATACGGTGCGGTGCGGCGTGTCCCACCGGTGTAATTCGCACTGATAATTAACGAGGTCGTCCACTGACGACCTTGGTATGGCACCGGTTGTGCTGCACCACGTGAATGCGGAATGTCAGAGCGCGAATGAAGGAGTCGATGGGCGATGGCGATCTTTGATCGATTCGACCTCAAAGTAATTGCTGTCGGGGGGTTGTGTGGCGTCGCTATTGCGTTGAGCCCCGGCAATGCGGCAGCTGGCGGCTACGAATGCCTCCAGACGTCGGCAGGTGAGGCCGGTCCGGCTGCTGCGGCGCCCGTTTGCGCTCCGGTCACCGAGATGGCGGGGGTTCCGATGGCCCTACCTGGGCCTCCACTCGTGCCGCCGCCGCTGGTACCGCCCATCGTGCCGCCACCGCTGGTTCCACCGGTCGTGCCACCGCCGCTGGTTCCCCCGTTGGTTCCGCCGGTGCCCATCGTTCCGATCGGTGCGCCGATCGCGGGCGCACCATTGGCGCCGCTGACCACCATGGGCGGTGCGGCCGGCGGTAAGGGTGATTCGACCGGTCCGGCTCCGGCTGGTGCGCCGGTGGCTGGTCAGCCGATTGCACCTGGCCCTAGCGGGCACTGACACCGTTCCTCCGCGACGACCCGCCCCCACCGCGTGGGGGCGGGTCGTTGTTTTGCTTCCCTGCGGACGGCGTCGGGCGAATCTGTTGTAGGTCAACGATAATGCTGGCGCTGTAGGCGGCTGACATCATCGCCACGCAATGTATCGGCGGCGGCCGCATGTGCCGCCTATCGTGTTCGCCTGTCGGGATGGGGGATTGACACACCGGCGCTCGCGGAGGCTGGGGTGGCGCCCGCGTCGAAGCGCCAAGCAATGTAGCGACAATGTCGCTCATAGCTGGGCACGATCCCGTTATGGTTTGGCAGAGCTAGACCAACGACGCTGAATCAGCCGGTGACTGTCCGGGGAACTTCGATGCTGTTCTCACGCACAATGATCGGGTCGCCGACGTTAACGGTGTTCCAATACCACTCGGCGTCCTCGTCGCTGAGGCCGATGCAGCCGTGGCTGACATTCTCGAACCCCATTGAATTGACAGCCCACGGCGCGGAATGCACGAAAAGGCCGCGCTGAGTGAAGCGGACGGCGTACTCCACGTCGAGCAGGTACCCGTCGGGGGAGTCGACGGGAATGCCGACGCTGCTCGAATCCATCATCACGTCGCGCTCCTTGGCCAACACGGTGTAGGTGCCGACAGGGGTGGGATACTGCGGCCTACCCATCGAGGCAGGGAACACGCCGGGTTCTCCCCAGCGGGGCCGGTGGTGGGGCGACGGAAGATGAGGCGCTTCGACTCCGTCGATGGTCACGGTGAAGGTGTGGTCCGAAATATTGGCGACGCCGATGACGGCGGGACCCGTCATGAAGTTCGTGGTGGCCAACCCGCCGCGCATCGATAGTGACACCGTGCTGTGCGCGGGCCAGAAGTGATCGGGAACCCACTGCACGACAGTATTTTCCAACCATTCGAACTTGCCGGTCATCGCGGGCGTCGACTTGATGCCGAGGGCGCGTTCGGCCGCGCGCCGGTCGGTGACGGGCGTTCTGAAAGTCACTACGACGGGGTGGGCCACACCCACCACCGCGTCCTTCGCCGGCATAACCGACGCGATGGCGGGCCGATACGACTGGGTCGCCGCCGAGCTAGAGGCAGCAGGGCCCGCAACCACACTGGCAGCTGTCACGATCGCTGCGAGAAAACATCGAACAACCCCACGCATGGCTTCGGATTCCCTCTCAAATTACAACCTTGTCAATTAGAGAGCGTAGGCGTGCCAAGACGATTCGAAGTGCAGGCGAGCCTTCGCAATTCGGTCAAGGGTTCGTCACGCTTCGGCAACGGAGCGCGATTTCGGCAAACTCCGTGGGATCTGAACACAATGTTGCACAAGGAATCTCGTGCCACGTCGTGAAACACAGGTGCCGCGCCGGCCGACCGATACCTTCTTGCGACGCTATCGAGACAGGATTGCGATGCTACTTGACCGCTGACTGGGTGTCGGCGACGATCTCGGTGGCAACCTTGATCAGCGGCACATTGGAATCCTGGGATAGCTTGCGCAACAGTTCAAACGCCCGCACCGCATCGACGCCGTACCGTTCCATGATCATTCCCTTGGCCTGACCGATGACGTCGCGGCTGGCCAAGGCGTTCTTGAACTGCTCGTCGCGGCGCGCCGAATTCCACGCCACCGACGAATGTGCGGCGAAGACCAATCCGATATTCCTCGACTCGTCCCCGAAGGCGTTGGGCTCTTCGGCGTAGACGTTGAGAGCGCCCATCGTTTTGCCGGCAATGAACAACTGGAACGCCATGATTGTCCGGATCGGCGTCTCCGCCAGGGCGTCCTGCCGATAGAGCGGGAAGCGGTCGTCCGTCTCGAGATCGGCGACATGGATCGTCTTTTCCTCCCATGCCGCGGTGAGGCAGGGGCCCTCCTGGTGCCGCTGCTGAACCTTGTCCAGCAACATCGGATAGAAGTGCGTCGCCGCCGGGGTCTCGATTTGTTTGCCGTTGTGGGTGATCGTGATGCCTGCGTACTGTGCGCCGGGAATTTCTACGGCAGCGTGCTCTGCCAGCTCGGCGATCACGGTGTCTGCGTCGGTGTCGGACCGACTGTGCAGATTCTGAACGAGCTCGGCAATGCGCAGGTGGGTGGCGTCTACCCCACTTGGTTTGTTCACCGGTCACCATCCGAACTACTTGATTTTGGCTTCTCCAGGCTACGCGCTGTCGGAGACGGCGGCGCCGGGTATCGCGACCCGTAAGTCGCCAGGAACTCTCGCACATGGGTGAACCCATCGCGCCGCCGCGCCTCGAACGCCCAAATCGATGCGATAACCGGCAACGGGGCCAGTGCCGCCCACCATCGTGCGCCCGGCGGCAACACATCGGCGATCACCTGTGCGCGCGGTATGCCGTCGACAACGGCCGGCAACCATTCGTTGAGCAGGATGGTGAGCATCCGGGTGATCTCAAACGGACCTACTGCCGTCGCCAAAACCCAACTGAGGCAAGCAATCACCAACGACCACGGCCAGGCCAGCAGCAGCGACTGGTCGTCGACGATGTCAGCGGCACACCGCACCGACTCGGCGACGAACGCGAATCCCAGCGCGGCAAGCAGCACCGCCACCTGTGCCGCGAGTAGATCGTCAAGCACCGGGTTGGCGAGGTCGTCACTGGGACGGGTGGGCAGACCGATCGCGAGGGAGATCAGGCCGGCGACGAGGGCTAACAGCATCAGGTGGGAGGTGGCGTCGCTGACCCGCTCGAACGACTCGGTGAGCGTGCGCGCCACCAGTTGCGACGAGGCGCGCGGCGGATTCCGGTAGAACACCATCACCACCAGCCCCGAGATCACGATGGCCGCCAGCCACGCCACCACCGCGGTGCAGATAATCGCCAGCGCCAGCGAGCCCCCCAACGGCACCAGCAACGAGTCGGTGTCCCCGCCGCTGCGGATGACCACCAGCGGCACGACACCCACCGCCAACACGCCGACCAGGCGCACCAGCAGCGGGAATGTGAAGCTCGTCAGGTCACCGGGATCGAGATCCGGGTCTCGTTTTCGAATGGCGGCGATTTCGGCACTCAGCACTGAACGTGCGCGTGACAGCCGGCCCAGCACTACAAGCCCTTCAGATATCGCGTCGTGATTACTCGTTGCACCAGCGACGTGACGGGGGATCCCAGACGGCTCCACCACGTGGCGTGCCGGGAAAACGCTGTCACCACCGCAAGCACGTTGTCGGTGACCGGGTCGTAGCGGACGAGGAACAGCTCTTCGCCGGATTCGGCGTGGCCGGGCAAGGTGCCGTAGGCGAAACCGCGGCGATCGGGTTCGTCGACGACGTAGACCACCCGGCACGGCGCCTGCACCGGGCCCACGCCCACGATCACCTCAGAGCCCACAGCGGCGACTTCCGTCGTCGCCTCGACTTTGACTCCGGCGCCGCGCAGCATGCCCCAACGCATCCCCGCGGCGGCGGCGTCCTCGAAACGCTGCCGACCCCGGCCGATCACCGCCGACTTCTGCACATGGTGATAACCGGCCGGCAGCGTTCCCGCAGTGGCGCCGACCTCTGAATACGTCAGCGGCAGCACGGCAAGATCGCTCAGTTTCATAGCGGCCACACGCTATCTCGCGGTTGACGATGTCGGCGTACGGTTGCCAAACATGACCACCTTCACCATCGGCGGCGACCTGACCGTCAATCGTCTGGGATTCGGCGCGATGCGCCTGACGGGCAAGGGCATATGGGGCCCGCCGGCCGACCCCGACGAGTGCATCCGCGTGCTTCGCCGCCTCGTCGAGCTCGGCGTCAACTTCATCGACACCGCGGACTCCTACGGCCCGTACGTGGCCGAGGAATTGATCAAAGAGGCGCTACACCCGTATCCGGACGGGCTCGTCGTCGCGACCAAGGCCGGCCTGCTGCGCACCGGCCCGGACGAGTGGCCCGTCCTCGGCTACCCGGCTTATCTGCGCCAGGAGTGCGAGATGAGCCTTCGCCGCCTCGGTGTGGACACCATCGACCTGTTCCAGCTGCACCGCATCGATGACAAGTTCCCCGCCGAGGACCAGCTCGGCGAGCTCGTCAAGCTGCAGCAGGAGGGCAAGATCCGCCACATCGGGCTGTCGGAGGTCAACGCCGACCAACTCGAGGCCGCGCAGAAGGTCGCGACGATCGTGTCGGTGCAGAACATGTACAACCTCTCGGTCCGCGCCGCGGAACCGGTGCTCGAAGCGTGCGAGTCCCAGAACATCGGCTTCATCCCGTGGTTTCCGCTCGCGGCCGGGCCCCTGGCGGCTGCTGACGGGCCGTTGCAGCGCATCGCGGCGGACCACGATGCCTCCCCGTCGCAACTGGCGCTGGCCTGGCTGCTCAAGCGATCGCCGGTGATGTTGCCGATCCCCGGCACGTCGAAGGTCGCTCATCTCGAGGAGAACGTCGCGGCCGCGGGTATCGAGTTGTCCGACGACGAGTTCGAGACATTGAGCAAAGCCGGGTCTGCTTCCGCCTGAGCCAGGCAATACAACAGAAGCCTGAGCCAGGCAATACAACAGAAGCCTGAGCCAGGCAATACGGTGGTCGGGTGACGACCGACCAGTCCTCGGGTGGGCATCCGGGTGGGGGATTCAATCCGCCGGTGCCGACCACCAATGGTGGACCCGACTACGGCCGGTTCGTTGAGGCCGTCCGCACGCTGCAGGACCACGCCCGCGCCGCAGACGCCCCCGACGACGTGATCACCGAGGCCGCCGACCTCGTCGAGAAAATCACTCAACTCTTGGCGCCCTATTACGCCGACGAGTGGGCCTCACCGTCCGGACGCCGGATGGATCTGCCCAACCGCGGCAATCTTCTGGCCATCCCGTTGGACCTGCACAAGACGGACGACGGGCGCATCGAAGGCACGGCGATGTTTCGCCGCTTCCACCTGGGCCGCAACGGTGCGGCACACGGTGGCGCGGTGGCTCAGTTATTCGACGGCCTGCTCGGGTACGCCGCGTTCACCCTCAGCGGCAGCCGCGCCCAGCGCACCGCGTTCCTGCACGTCGACTACCGCAAGATCGCACTCGTCGAGAAGGAATTCCAGGTCGACGCCCGCATCGACAGCATCGTCGACCGCAAGATCTTCGTGTCGGGCCGGCTGCTGGACGGGGAGCATGTCCTGGCCGAATCGCATGCCCTGTTCGTGAAACTGCGGCCCGGGCAACCGTGACGTCCGACGATGAGGAACGGCCGAGCCGCGCCCGCCGATGGGCCCGCTGGCGTGACAAGCTACGCGACCGGCGCAAGGTCGACTTCGTCTACCGCATCGCGGTCGGAGTGGTCGGTCTGGGGGTCTTGGTCGTCGGCATCGTCGCGATCCCGTATCCGGGTCCGGGCTGGGCGATCGTGTTCGTCGGGCTCGGAATTCTGGCCACCGAGTTCGAATGGGCGCGACGGCTGCTGGGCTACGCCAAGGAGCGCTACGAGAAGGTCATGGACTGGTTCCAGGCCCGACATTGGTCAATCCAGGTCGTCGGCGGCATCATCACAGCGCTGATCGTTACGGGCACCCTGTGGCTGCTCGGCGCGGCTGATTGGACCGCCGAACTCTTCGGCTTCGATTGGTCCTGGCTAAACAGCCCTATTGGCTTGGGGTCCTGAGGACACGCACCGATAGCATGGTCGCGTTCGGCCAACCCCTGGCATGAGCCCTACGTAATGGAGATACACCGATGAGCGCCGCCGTCAGCCCCGCCCCAGCAGCCCCTATCCGGGTCGCTGCCGGGACCACCGCGGGTGAGGCGGTGCGGGACGCGGGGCTGCCTGGTCGTGGGGATCCGGCCGCCGTGGTGGTGGTGCGAGACCTCGAGGGGCGGCTGCGCGACCTGTCGTGGACGCCCGACGCCGATGCCGACGTCATCCCGGTGGCCGCCGACACCGACGACGGCCGCAGCGTCATCCGCCATTCCGCCGCTCACGTGTTGGCCCAGGCCGTGCAGGAGATGTTCCCCGAGGCCAAGCTCGGCATCGGACCCCCCATCACCGATGGCTTCTATTACGACTTCGATGTGCCGCGCGCGTTTACACCAGAAGATCTCGAAGCGCTGGAGAAGCGCATGCGGCAGATCGTCAAAGAAGGCCAGCTGTTCTCGAGGCGGGTCTACGAGTCCAAAGACCAAGCGCGCGAAGAGCTTGCCAACGAGCCGTACAAACTCGAGCTCATCGATGACAAGTCCGGCGACCCCGACGTCATGGAGGTCGGGGGCGACGAGCTGACGGCCTACGACAATCTCAATCCCCGCACCCGCGAACGGGAGTGGGGAGACCTGTGCCGCGGACCGCACATCCCGACGACGCGCTACATTCCGGCGTTCAAGCTGACCCGCAGTTCGGCCGCGTACTGGCGCGGGAACCAGAACAACGCGAGCCTGCAACGCATCTACGGGACGGCGTGGGAGTCGCAGGAAGCTCTCGACCGCCACCTCGAGTTCATCGAAGAGGCGCAGCGGCGCGACCACCGCAGGCTCGGTGCGGAGCTGGACCTGTTCAGCTTCCCCGACGAAATCGGTTCAGGGCTGGCGGTTTTCCACCCCAAGGGCGGCATCATCCGGCGCGAACTCGAGGAATACTCGCGCCGCAAGCACATCGAGGCCGACTACGAGTTCGTCAACACCCCGCACATCACCAAGGAACAGCTCTACATCACATCGGGGCACCTGGAGTGGTACGCCGACGGCATGTACCCGCCGATGCACATGGATGCCGAGTTCGACGAGGACGGCACACTGCGCAAGCCGGGGCAGGACTACTACCTCAAGCCGATGAACTGCCCGATGCACCACCTGATCTTCCGGTCGCGCGGGCGGTCGTATCGGGAACTTCCCTTGCGGCTCTTCGAATTCGGCTCGGTGTACCGCTACGAGAAGTCCGGTGTGGTGCACGGCCTGACCCGCGTGCGCGGCATGACCCAAGACGACGCGCACATCTACACCACCCGTGAGCAGATGCGCGACGAGCTGGCGTCGCTGCTGCGCTTCGTGCTCGATCTGCTCGCCGACTACGGCCTCAACGACTTCTATCTGGAGCTCTCGACGAAGGACCCCGAGAAGTACAGCGGCTCCGATGAGGACTGGGACGAGGCCACCGAGACGCTGCGCGAGGTCGCCGAGGCCTCCGGGCTGCACCTGGTGCCCGATCCCGGTGGTGCGGCGTTCTACGGGCCGAAGATCTCTGTTCAGGTCAAGGACGCGCTGGGCCGAACCTGGCAGATGTCGACCATCCAGCTCGACTTCAACATGCCCGACCGCTTCGAGTTGGAGTACACCGCCGCCGACGGCACCCGCAAGCGCCCGGTCCTGATCCACCGTGCGCTGTTCGGTTCGATCGAGCGGTTCTTCGGTGTGCTCACCGAGCATTACGCCGGTGCCTTCCCGGCGTGGCTGGCGCCGGTGCAGGTGGTCGGTATCCCCGTCGCCGAGGCCCACATCCCGTACCTCAACGGCCTTGCCAGTCAATTGAAGATGGCCGGCATCCGGGCCGAGGTCGACGTCAGTGACGACCGGATGGCGAAGAAGATCGTCAACCACACCAACCAGAAGGTGCCGTTCATGCTCGTGGCGGGCGATCGGGACATCGAGGCCGGCGCCGTCAGCTTCCGATTCGGTGACCGCACCCAGATCAACGGCGTGCCGCGCGACGACGCGGTGGCCGCCATCGCCAAGTGGATCGCCAGTCGGGAAAACGCCACCCCGACAGCCGAACTGGTCAAGGTGGGCACTGCGCCGTGACCCGCGAGGAGCGTCTGCCCGAAGAGCAGGAGGACGACCACCGGATCGTCGACCACGGCGTCGGCGAGCCCGACCACCTGCAACGGTTGTGGACACCGCACCGGATGACCTACATCGCCGAGTCACCGCTGCGGCGCAACAGTTCGGAACCCTCGCGGCCATTCACCGACATCCCGATGTTGTCCGACGAGGACGGCCTGATGGTGGCGCGTGGTGAGTTGGTGTACGTCGTGCTGAACCTCTACCCGTACAATCCGGGGCATCTCATGGTGGTCCCGTATCGCCGGGTGTCGGAGCTCGAAGATCTCACCGACGCGGAGAGCGCCGAGCTGATGGCCTTCACCCAGAAGGCGATTCGCGTCATCAAGAATGTGTCCAATCCGATGGGGTTCAACGTCGGGCTGAACCTGGGCACGGTGTCAGGCGGGTCATTGGCCGAGCATCTGCACATGCATGTGGTGCCGCGCTGGATCGGCGACGCGAACTTCATCACCATCATCGGCGGCGCCAAGGTCGTCCCGCAGCTCCTCAGCGAGACCCGTGAACTGCTGGCGACGGAGTGGGCGAAACAGCCCGGCGAGCGCAGCGAAGGGGGGATGAAGCCCTGAGCAACCTGTACCTGATGACCCGTGCGGCGTACGAGAAATTGTCTCGGCCGGTCGCCAAAGCTGCGCTGAAGGTGGGGCTCACGCCCGACAGCATCACGATCCTCGGCACGGCGGGCACCGTGGTGGGCGCTTTGACGCTGTTCCCCATCGGCCAGTTGTGGTGGGGCGGATTCACCGTTTTCGTCTTCGTACTCGCCGACATGCTCGACGGCGCGATGGCCCGGCAGCGCGGTGGTGGCACGCGGTTCGGCGCCGTCCTCGACGCCACGTGTGATCGGATCGGCGACGGTGCGATCTTCTGCGGTCTGTTGTGGTGGGCCGCGTTCGGGGTGCGGAGCACGTCACTGGTGGTGGCGACATTGATCTGCCTGGTTACCTCGCAGGTGATCTCGTATATCAAGGCGCGCGCCGAGGCCAGCGGTCTGTCCGCCGAGGGCGGCATGATCGAGCGGCCCGAACGGTTGATGATCGTCCTGCTGGGGGCCGGGCTGTCGGGGCTGTTCGGCCTGCCGTGGCTGCTGCCCGTTGCGATGTGGCTGCTGGCGGTGACCAGCTTGATCACCCTGGGTCAGCGCGTGCACAGCGTGCGGACCTCACCCGGGGCGATGGATCGGCTGACGAAGCCCGACAGCGCCGGCGGTGAGACACCAGAGACGTCGGGGCACCCCCCGCCGGCAGCGCAGGGGGATGAGTCATGACGGCGACCCCGCAGGATCCGGAATCGGGCACGTCGCTGAGCGGCAGGCTCTCGGACTGGGGATACGCCGCAGGCTGGCGACTCGTCCGTGCGATGCCGGAGGTGGTGGCGCGCAACACTTTCGAAGCCGGTGCGCTTATCGCCGCACGCGGCGGTGGGCCCGACCAACTACGCAAGAACCTTGCCCGCGTGCTCGGCGTCTCGCCGGACCGCGTGCCGGACGGGTTGATGCGCGCTTCGCTTGCCTCCTACGCCCGATACTGGCGCGAGGCGTTCCGGTTGCCCACGATGGATCTGGCCGAGGTCGGACGCCGGTTCGACGAAGTGAGCATCGGCACACACCGACCTCAGGAGGCTTTGGATGCCGGCCGCGGCGGCATTCTGGCGCTGCCTCACAGCGGCAACTGGGATATGGGCGGTGTGTGGCTCGTCTACAAGCACGGCACGTTCTCGACCGTCGCCGAGCGACTGAAGCCGGAATCGTTGTACCGCCGCTTCATCGAATACCGCGAAAGCCTCGGCTTCGAGGTGTTCCCGGCGTCGGGTGGCGAGCGTCCACCTTTCGAGCTGCTCGCCGAGCGGTTACGCGACAACAAGCTCGTGTGCCTGATGTCGGACCGCGACCTCACCCGGTCCGGGGTCGAAGTCGATTTCTTCGGAGAACGCACCCGTTTGCCCGCCGGTCCGGCGAAATTGGCGATAACCACCGGGGCCCACCTGATTCCGGCACACGTCTACTACGACGGCGACGACTGTGTCATCGACCTCCAGGAGCCGCTGGACACCAGCTCGAAAGACGTCACCGCCGTCACCCAGGCGTTGGCGGATCGGTTCGCGCGCAACATCGCCGCGCATCCCGCCGACTGGCACATGATGCAGCCGCAGTGGCTGGCCGACCTGTCGGACGAACGGCGCGCCAAACTCGAGGCGACCTGATGCGCATCGGCATGGTTTGCCCCTACTCTTTCGACGTACCCGGTGGGGTGCAGTCCCACGTGCTGCAGCTGGCCGAGGTGATGCATGGCCGCGGCCACGTGGTCAGCGTGCTGGCTCCGACATCTTCGGATGCGCAGGCCTCATTGCCCGACTACGTCGTGTCGGGAGGCCGGGCAGTACCGATCCCGTACAACGGCTCGGTGGCGCGACTGCGGTTCGGACCTGCGACGCACCGCATGGTGAAAAAGTGGCTCGCCCAGGGCCAATTCGACGTGCTGCATCTGCACGAACCCAACGCGCCGAGCCTGTCGATGCTGGCGCTGAACATCGCCGAGGGTCCGATAGTCGCGACGTTTCACACTTCGACGACGAAGTCGTTGACGCTCAGCGTGTTCGAACCGTTCCTGCGGCCGATGCACGAGAAGATCGTGGGCCGCATCGCCGTGTCCGACCTCGCGCGGCGCTGGCAGATGGAATCCCTCGGCAGCGACGCCGTCGAGATACCGAACGGAGTGGACGTCGGGGCGTTCGCGTCGGCGCCGACGATGGACGGTTACCCGCGCCGGGGCAAGTCGGTGTTGTTCCTGGGGCGGTACGACGAACCGCGCAAGGGCATGTCCGTGTTGCTGCGTGCGCTGCCGCGCCTGGTCGAACAATTCTCCGACATCGAGATCCTGATCGTCGGCCGCGGCGATGAGGACGAGTTGCGTAAATCCGCCGGGAAATGCGCGAAGCACCTGCGGTTTCTCGGCCAGGTCGACGATGCCGCGAAGGCCTCGGCGCTGCGCAGTGCGGACGTGTACTGCGCGCCCAACACCGGAGGAGAGAGCTTCGGCATCGTGCTCGTCGAGGCGATGGCGGCAGGCACCGCGGTCGTCGCAAGCGACCTGGATGCGTTCCGCCGGGTGTTGATGGATGGGACCGCGGGTCGACTGGTGCCGGTCGACGATCCCGCGGGACTGGCGGACGGGGTGATCGAGGTGCTGGACAGCGACGACGTCCGGTCGCGCTACGTGCAGACGGCGGCCGAGGCGGTGCGCCGCTACGACTGGTCGGTGGTGGCCGGCCAGATCACGCGCGTCTACGAGACGGTCGCGGGCGCGGACACGAAGGTGCATGTCGCGGGTACGACCGACCGCCGTCGGCGCGTTTCGAGCAAGGCCGGGGAATCCAAGTGACGACCTGGATCCTCGTGATCGCCCTCGGGCTGTTGCTGGTGGCCCTGCTGCTGATCGGGGCGTGGGCGTATCAAACCGCCAACCGTCTGGACCGGCTGCACGTGCGCTATGACCTGTCCTGGCAGGCCCTCGACAGCGCGCTGGCGCGTCGGGCCGTGGTCGCTCGTGCAGTCGCCGTCGATGCCTACGAAGGTGCGCCTGCGGGCAAGCGATTGAAGGCGTTGGCCGACGTCGCCGAACGCTCTCCGCGGGAGCGGCGTGAGGCTGCCGAGAACGAGCTGTCCTCAGCGTTGGCGATGGTCGAGCCGTCATCGTTGCCGCTCGCGTTGGTCGCCGAACTGGCCGACGCCGAGGCGCGGGTGCTGCTGGCCCGCCGATTCCACAACGATGCTGTGCGCGACACCCTCGCGCTGCGGAAGCGCCCTGCGGTGCGGATGCTGCGCCTCGGCGGAACCGCCGCGCTGCCAACCTATTTCGAGATCGCCGAACGGGCTCTTGGTGCCGCGACGTCCGATGAGGTGGGGCCCGCGGCCAACCAACGCGTCTCGGCGCGTGTGGTCCTGCTCGACCGCGACGGGGCGGTCCTGTTGTTCTGCGGCTCCGATCCTGCTCTCGCCGGCGCGCCGCTGTGGTGGTTCACAGTCGGCGGCGAGGTCGAACCGGGGGAGGCGCTCGCCGACGCCGCTGCGCGCGAGATCGCCGAGGAGACCGGCCTGCGGGTCAGCGCCGCTGATCTGATCGGGCCGGTGTGGCGCCGAAGTGCGGTGTTCGAGTTCAACGGGGCACTCATCCGCAGCGACGAGAAGTTCTTCGTCTACCGGACCGACCGTTTCGAACCGTCGACGAGCGGTCACAACGACCTCGAGCGGCGCACGATTCATGGCCACCGGTGGTGCGATGAGACAATGATCGCCGAGCTGGTCGCCAGGGGCGAAACCGTATATCCGTTGCAGTTGGGTGAGCTGCTCGGCGAGGCGACGAACCTGGCCGATCATCCGGTTGAAATGGTGCGGAGGCAGTTGCAATCGATTCGCTGATCTGCGGATTCTTTTGTATTTGCGGCCACCTCTAGACTGGATCAGTAGCGATTCGGAGGAGATAGCAGTGGATACCGCACCGGAAAATGGGGTCCAGAACGGTAGGTCCCAGACCGGAACCGCCCGGGTAAAGCGCGGCATGGCAGAGATGCTCAAGGGTGGCGTCATCATGGACGTCGTCACGCCCGAGCAGGCCCGCATCGCAGAGGGCGCCGGTGCCGTGGCCGTCATGGCTCTGGAGCGGGTGCCCGCCGACATTCGCGCCCAGGGCGGGGTGTCGCGGATGAGCGATCCCGACATGATCGAGGGGATCATCGCCGCGGTGACCATCCCGGTGATGGCGAAGGCGCGGATCGGCCACTTCGTCGAGGCGCAGATCCTGCAGAGCCTCGGTGTCGACTACATCGACGAGTCTGAAGTGCTGACTCCGGCCGACTACACCAACCACATCGACAAGTGGAAGTTCACCGTGCCGTTCGTGTGCGGCGCGACCAATCTCGGCGAGGCGTTGCGCCGCCTCACCGAGGGCGCGGCGATGATCCGCTCCAAGGGCGAGGCGGGCACCGGAGACGTGTCCAACGCGACGACGCACATGCGCGCGATCGGCGGCGAGATCCGTCGACTCACCTCGCTGTCCGAGGACGAGTTATTCGTTGCGGCAAAGGAATTGCAGGCCCCCTACGACCTCGTCGTCGAGGTGGCCCGGGCGGGCAAGCTGCCGGTCACGTTGTTCACCGCCGGCGGCATCGCCACCCCCGCCGACGCAGCGATGATGATGCAGCTCGGGGCCGAGGGTGTGTTCGTGGGATCGGGCATCTTCAAGTCCGGCGACCCGGCGGCCCGCGCAGCCGCGATCGTGAAGGCCACGACGTTCTACGACGACCCCGACGTGCTGGCGAAGGTGTCGCGCGGGCTGGGCGAGGCCATGGTCGGGATCAACGTGGAGGACGTCGCTGCCCCGCACCGGCTCGCCGAACGCGGCTGGTAAGAACGTCAGGTGGCTATCGAAGAAATCCTTGATCTGGAGCAACTCGAGGTCAACATCTATCGTGGCAGTGTCTTCAGCCCCGAATCGGGCAACTGGCAGCGGACGTTCGGCGGTCATGTAGCCGGCCAGTCGTTGGTCTCGGCGGTACGCACCGTCGATCCGAGGTACCAGGTACACTCCCTGCACGGCTACTTCCTGCGGCCGGGTGACGCGAAGGCTCCGACGGTGTTCATCGTCGAGCGCCTGCGCGACGGCGGATCTTTCGCCACCCGTCGGGTCAACGCGATCCAGCACGGCGAGACCATCTTCTCGATGTCGGCGTCGTTCCAGACCGACCAGAGCGGCATCCACCACCAGGACACGATGCCGTCGGCGCCGCCGCCCGACGACCTGCCGGGCCTGACGGAGGTCAAGGCGTTCGACGATGCGGGCTTCAAGCAGTTCGCCGAGTGGGATGTGCGGGTGGTGCCACAGGAGAAGCTGGAACGCTTGCCCGGCAAGGCTTCCCAGCAGCAGGTGTGGTTCCGCCACCGGGACCCGCTGCCCGACGATTTCGTGCTGCATGTCTGCGCGCTGGCCTACCTGAGTGATCTCACTCTGCTCGGATCGGCACAGGTGCACCACGCCGCAGAGCGCCAACATCTGCAGGTTGCGTCGCTGGATCATGCGATGTGGTTCATGCGTCCGTTCCGCGCCGACGAATGGCTGCTTTACGACCAGTCGTCGCCGACGGCGTCTGGCGGGCGCTCACTGACCCAGGGCAAGATCTACACCCAGACCGGTGAGATGGTGGCGGCGGTGACGCAGGAAGGGCTCACCCGCTACAAGCGCGACTACACGCCGTGAGCGCACCGCATGTCGGCGTGCTCGCGTTGCAGGGCGACACTCGCGAACATCTTGCGGCGTTGCGGGAGGCCGGCGCGGAGGCGTCCACGGTGCGACGGCTGCGTGAACTCGAAACCGTTGACGCTCTGGTGATCCCCGGCGGGGAGTCCACCACGATGAGCCATCTGCTGCGGGAATTCGGGTTGCTCGAACCACTGCGGGCGAGGTTGGCCGGCGGTATGCCGGCCTACGGATCGTGTGCAGGCATGATCCTGCTGGCCACCGAGATCATGGATGCCGGCTCCGTCGGGCGCGAGGCCACACCGCTGAAGGCGATCGACATGACCGTGCGGCGCAATGCTTTTGGCCGTCAGGTGGATTCGTTCGAGGACGATATCGAGTTCACCGGCCTCGACAAGCCTGTGCATGCCGTGTTCATCCGGGCGCCGTGGGTCGAGCGCGTCGGCCAGGACGTCGAGGTGCTTGGGGAGGCCGGCGGCCATATTGTCGCGGTGCGCCAGGGCAAGATGATCGCGACGTCGTTTCATCCGGAGATGACCGGCGACCGCCGCATCCACAAACTCTTCGTCGACCTGCTCTGAGAGAGCCGATTTCGGCGTGCGCAGTCACGCTGAGCGTGACCAGCCACGCCGAATCGCAACGAGCTAGCGGATGGGGAGACCGGTGATCGCGCGGCTGATGACCAACCGTTGAATCTCGCTGGTGCCCTCGAAGATCGTGAAGATCTTGGCGTCACGGTGCATCCGTTCGACCGGATACTCACGCGTATAGCCGTTGCCGCCGAGGATCTGGATGGCCTCGTCGGTGACGTAGACGGCCGCCTCGCTGGCGACGAGCTTGGCCATCGACCCTTCGGCGTTCTCGAACAGCTTGCCGTTGCGCGCCATCCAGCCCGCCCGCCAGACCAGCAGCCGTGCTGCGTCGACCCGCGCCTTCATGTCCGCCAATTTGAATGCGATGGCCTGGAATTCGCCGATCTTGCGGCCGAACTGCTCGCGCTGCAACGCGTAGCCAAGCGCGTACTCATACGCCGCCCGGGCCACGCCGACCGCCATCGCGCCGACCGAGGGTCGGGTCCGTTCGAAGGTGGCCATAGCCGCTTGGCCCGCGGCCTTCTTGCCTTCGCGCACGCGCGCGATCCGCTCCTCGAACTTCTCTCTGCCGCCGATGATCAGGCGGCCGGGGATGCGGACGTCGTCCAGCACCACCTCGGCCGTGTGCGACGCCCTGATCCCGTGCTTGAGGAATTTCTGCCCCTGCCGGAACCCGGGTGTGTTGGGCGGGATGATGAACGACGCCTGGCCGCGGCTGCCCAGTTCCGGATACACCGAGGCGACGACGATGTGCACCTCGGCGATGCCGCCGTTGGTCGCCCATGTCTTCGTGCCGTTGAGCACCCACTCGTCGTTGGCCTCGTCGTAGCGCGCGCGGGTGAGGATCGCTCCGACGTCGGAACCGGCGCCCGGCTCCGAGGAACAGAAGGACCCCACCTTGGGATCGTCGACGGTGCCGAACATCTGTGGCAGCCATTCGCCCATCTGCTCGGGTGTTCCGCCGCCGGCCAGCGCTGCGGCGGCCAGGCCGGTGCCGAGAATCGACAGCGCGATCCCCGCGTCGCCCCAGAACATTTCCTCGAACACCACGAGCATGCCGAGTCCCGATGGCTCGGCGGACTGCTCGGCGAACATCTCCATGGAGTACAGGCCGACCTTGGCCGCCTCCTGGATGATCGGCCACGGTGTCTCTTCGCGTTCGTCCCACTCCGCCGCCGCGGGCCGGATCACATCGGTCGCGAACTCGTGAACCCAATCGCGAATATGGACCAGGTCCGGAGGCAGCTCCATGGAAAAAGTCATGAATTGCGGTCCTTCCCAGTATCGATCCGCGTTCTCAGATTGATCACAGGATACCTTACTGCCGAGTAAGTTAGAAGCGACCACAGTGTGGCGGAGTTAACTGTCACCAGCCTGGACGGGCAGCACCAGCCGTGACGACGACAGGACGGTGTTCAGGCTGCTGGTGCCGACGCTGGCGTGCCGGAAGTTCATGATCGCCGGTGTGTTCGGGTCCTGGTCATCGCTGGTGAGAGTGAGCCGAACGCGGTCTCCGGCAGCGAAGCGGCGGGCGTTGGACACCAACGGAATCCGGTACTCGACGTCTTCGCCGAGAGGCACCGGCGCAAACGTCCGGCATGGCAACACCGGCGCACCGGGGCGGCTGGCGGCCTCGTCGACCGCACGCAGTCCCGCCCTCAACCAGCCCGCTGTCACCTCGCTGGTGGTGCCGTCTGCGGCGACGCACTCGAGAGTGGCTATCCACGCTGTGTCGGGGGCGGTGGCGGATGCGACGAGACGCAGCTCGGCATCGCCGACGACGTCCATCGGCTCGGTCAGGGGCGCGCTGGTCCATGTCAGCTGCGCGGGAGGATCGATGGGGCTGGCCTTGGCCCGGTTGAGGCCCGCGCCAAGGGTCAGATATTCACGTCCTCCCGGCGTGCCCTCCGCGGCATCGAGTGTGCCGTCGGCCCGCAACGCGAATTCGGTGAGAGACGTTGCGGCGGGCGGCCATTGGTCAGCGGTGTGCCAGCCGTCGGCGCCGGGCAGCACGTAACGGATCGGAGAACCGTCCATGATTCCGGTGTCGCGCCCCTTGAGCCAGTGGTCATACCACGCCAGCGCCTCGTGATGAAGGCTCTCCCATGGCCAGGTGAGGCCGAATTGGCCCAGGAGCGCCATCCGCACATTCGGGTTGTCCGCCAAGGCTTCCCACGCGGTGAAGGTCGACGGCAAGTGCAAGGGAACGTTCTCCCAGTCGCAGCCCAGATAGACCGGTATGTCGATGTTTTTCAGGAGGGGCAACAGGTTTCGCGCCTCCCACCAGTCGTCGCGCAGCGGATGCTTCACCACGGTGTCCAGCCACAAGTCATCCCACGGATGCGGGCTGTGCGGCAACTTCAGCAGCGCGCGCATCATCGTGACCGCGGCCTCACCGTTCATGGTCGCGAACTTGCGATGCACCCGCGGCGTGTTGAGGACCCGGCGGGCCAGTGCGATCACGGGGTTGTGGCGCCAGAACCCGTCGCTGCGGTCCGACGTCAGACCCATCATCGACAGGAACGGCGTGATGAATGACGTGCTGACCAGTCCATGGTGGGCGGCCGCCTCATACAGATCCGCGCTGGCCGCGACGGGAAAGATCGCCTTCAGGTGCGGGGGCCGCTCGACGGCAGCTTCGAGTTGAGTCATCGCGAAATAACTGATGCCGATCATCCCGACGTTGCCGTCGCACCACGGCTGAGCCGCCGCCCACTCGACCAGGTCGTACATGTCGCGGCGTTCCTGCGGGTCGAAGAACCCGAAGGTGCCTCCCGAGCCACCGGTTCCGCGCACGTTGGCGATCACGTGGACATATCCTCGCGACACCCAGAAGTCGGTGGCGCCCGCCTCGATGAACCCCGCGGGCGCGCCGAAGTTTTGCATCTGGCGGGGATAGGGCGATGCCGCGATGAGCGCCGGGTATCTGTCGTCGGCTTTGGGGCGGTGCACGTCGGCCAGCAGGGTGACGCCGTCGCGCATCGGCACCGCGATGTTGTCGTCGGTGCGAATCTGGAACTGAGGCCGGCTGAGGTTCCGATAGTCGCGCCCGGTGGTCTGCGGTCCGTTGAGGCGCCGTTCCGTCATCACGAGTTTCACGCTACGTTGAAACTAGTCTCAACGCAACGTGAAACTCTTGGTAGGCTCTTATCGTGCCGAAGAACACTCCTCCCGGTCCCCGCGACGAACGGGGAGTGCTGTCCGCGCGCATCCTTTCGGCCGCGCGCGACGAATTCGCCCAGCACGGCTGGGCGGGCACGACGATGCGGGCCGTCGCGCGGGCCGCCGACGTCGACCCGGCGCTCGTCTACCACTACTTCGGATCCAAGGAGGCCTTGCTCGACGCGGCGACGAACCCGCCGCAGCGTTGGCTGGAGAGTGTCGCCAGTACCTGGGCGACGCCGGTGGACGAGCTGGGCGCGGCGTTGTTGCGGTTGATGCTCGGGGCGTGGGCCGACGAGGAGATCGGCCCCGTGCTGCGCGCGATTCTGCTCACCGCCGCACACGACCGGGCGACGCGCGAGAAGCTGCGCAGAGTCGTCGAGGGCAGCCTCATGGGGGTGTCCGGACTGGGCGTCGACGAACGGGACCGACTGGTGCGCAGCGGCCTGATCTCCTCGCAGATCATGGGCTTGGCGATGATGCGATTTGTCTGGAAGATCGAACCGGTCGGATCCATGACCGACGACCAACTCGTCGCCGCCATCGCGCCGAATCTGCAGCACTACATCCAGGGGAATCTCCGATGAACCAGACGATCGAAGTCGAGCCGCAACCGCGCATCGACACCCTCGTGCGGCTGGCTGCAGGTGGCGAGGCGCGCCGCACCGAGTACGTCGGCACCGTTTGGTTCGACGGCAAGCCCGAGATTACGGGGCTGTTCATGCGTCGGCCACGGAATGCGCCGCGGGGGATCCGAACGCCCAGCTTCTCGTCGTCGTTCTTCGTGCCGGACAGCCTGGCGTACCACCGGCCCTCGCTCGGCGATGCGTCTCTGGCGATTTCAGTGCAGTTGCAAGCATCCGGCGAAATCGGCGCGATCGTCGGCGCCGCCGCATCGTTCGCCGACGACCCATCGGGCTCGCCGACGTGGATCCAGGTGCACGTTCACGGACACATCGGCTGGCCGGCAGGCATCGGCTATCGCATTGTCGCGATCACGCCGCCCGACGCCGTTCGATAGGGCCCAAACGTCCACGTAGACTCGTCGGTCGAACGGTGAGCGATTTCAGGAAGCGGGTAGTACACGCATGAGCGGCCATTCCAAGTGGGCGACCACAAAGCACAAGAAGGCCGTCATCGACGCACGCCGCGGCAAGAACTTCGCGAAGCTGGTCAAGAACGTCGAAGTGGCCGCGCGAGTCGGCGGCGGTGACCCCGCCGGAAACCCGACGCTCTACGACGCGATCCAGAAGGCGAAGAAATCGTCGGTACCGAACGACAACATCGAGCGGGCCCGCAAGCGCGGCGCCGGCGAAGAAGCCGGTGGCGCCGACTACCAGAACATCACCTACGAGGGCTACGGCCCCAATGGTGTCGCGGTATTGGTCGAATGCCTCACCGACAACCGCAACCGGGCGGCCAGCGAGGTGCGCATCGCGATGACTCGCAACGGCGGCAACATGGCCGATCCGGGTTCGGTCGCCTATCTGTTCTCCCGCAAGGGACTGGTCACCCTCATGAAGAACGGCCTGACCGAGGACGACGTGCTGACCGCGGTGCTCGAAGCCGGAGCCGAGGAGATCAACGATCTCGACGACAGCTTCGAGATCATCTGTGAGCCGACCGATCTCGTGGCCGTGCGCACCGCCCTGCAGGATGCGGGCATCGATTACGAGTCCGCAGAGGCCAGTTTCCAGTCATCGGTGACAGTGCCGGTCGACCTCGACGGCGCACGCAAGGTGCTCAAGCTGGTCGATGCCCTCGAAGACAGCGACGATGTCCAGGACGTCTACACGAACATGGACATCCCCGACGACGTCGCGGCCCAACTCGACGAGGACTAGTAGGAGCGACCTGTCCACGGCCGATGAAGCTCGGAACACCGCGGCGTTCAACCGCTTCCATGACGCGGTGAACGCGGGCGACGTCGCATCCCTCGCGCGGGCCATCGACGAATTCGTCCTGCCGGATGCGCAGATCCGCACCCCGTTGCCGATCGACGCGACGGGCCCAGAGAAGCTCAAGCAGGTGTGGTGGATGCTCTTCTCCATCTATCCCGATCTCCATGTCGCCGTTGACGATCTGATCGCGGCGGGCGACAAGATCGTCGTCAGAAATACCGTGACCGGTACCCAGCAGGGGGAGTTCATGGGTACGCCGCCCACCGGCAGATCGGTGACGTACCACGAGATTTTCATTTTCCGCTTCGTCGACGGCCGTGTCGCCGAGACGTGGGGTGTGGTTGACGTCTTGGCGCAGATGCGGCAGATCGGCGCGCTCAGCGACTGAGGAACTCGCCGATGGCCCGTGCGGTTTCCTGTGGCTGATCGAGCATGATCAGCACCTTGGCGTCGTCGACGTAACGTAGTGTGCCGCCGGTCAATTGGGCCAGGGTCTCCGCGTGTGCGACCGGCATCACGCGGTTGCGGCTCCACAGCACCAGCACGTCACCCGAGAACTCTGCCAGCCGGTTGGTCGCGCGCACGAGATTGGGCTTGTCGATCTTGGTGCGCGCATACTTCAGCAGGTCGCGACGGATCCGTACGTCGGCGATGCCCGGATCCGTCCACGCCTCCACGATGTGCTGGGGGATCGGTTTGGCGGCCATCATGCCGAACAAGAAGAACCGTTTGCGCAACCAGCCGATGCGCAGCTGCTGCATCGCCATCTTGACGGTGCCGGTGGTGCGGGTGCCCACCCATGTGACCTTGCCGGGGAACCCCGGCGGGAAGTTGTCGAAGGCCTCCGATGGGCAGATCACCAGTCGCGCAACGCGTTTATCGCGTCCGACGTCGGTGAGGAGCAGCGGGCCGCCCCAATCGGTGACGACGAGTGTGACGTCGGCGAGGTCCAGGGCGTCCAGGAAGTCGGCGACGACGTCGACCATGCCGGGCATCGTGAGATCCGCGTCCTCGCGCATCGGGATGCGATGTCCGCCGATCGGCAGTACCGGCAACAGGTAGCGAAACCCCGTCGGCAGGTGGGGGAGTGCGAGGTCCCACTGGGTGTCGTTCATGAACAGGCCGTGCAGCAGCACCACCGGTGGGCCATCCGGGTCGCCCTCCTCGCGATATTCGATGGTCCCGGCAGAAACGACAATCTCCATCTTTGTTCCTCACATTAGAACGTTGATTCTAGAACGTATGCTCTAGTCTGTCGGCAGGAGGCGACAATGGCAAGATCCACACGGGAATCGATCCTCACCGCCGCGGCCGAGTTGATGCGGCACCGCGGCTACGCGGCCGTGGGCATGAAGGACATCGCCACGGCGTCAGGCGCCCCGATCGGGTCGCTGTACCACCACTTTCGCGGCGGCAAGGTCCAGATCGCGCGCGAGGCGCTGATCAACGCCGGGGCGGCGTACGGGCTGCTCATTCCGACGCTCATCGACGCCTACACCGACCTCGGTGTCGCGATCGAAGGTGTCTTCGCCCAGGCCGCCGAGGATATGGCCGGCACCGGCTTCGCGAACATGTGCCCGGTGGCCAGCGTCGCCGCTGAAGTCGCCGACACCGTCGAAGAACTCCGCGACACCTCGGCCTCGGTGTTCCGCGGCTGGATCGACGGCGGCGCCGCCTATTTCGCCGCGCGCGGTCTGGACCCGCAGCAGGCCCGTCAGGTCACCCTGGCGCTGATCGGTGCCCTCGAGGGCGCGTTCGTGCTGGCGCGCACACTGCGCGATACCGAGCCGCTGCTGGCCGCGGGGTGCGCACTTGCGGCCAGATATCGAGGGATCAGCCTGCGGCCTCAGCGACTGCCGTTGTCGGAGCGGGCGAACTCATCCTCGTAGTCGGCAGTGTGGTGGTCGAAGGCCTTGGCCCGTTCCTCGGCCTCGGGGCTGCCAGAGAACATCCCCGTCGAGACCCGCGGAGTTTCGTCGCGCCCCTCGGGTGCTGCGGGTTCGGGCATGAAGTCGGCATTCTCCAGCCGCTGGATCGGCAGGACGCGCCTGTGGTTGACCCAGTTGACCATGCCCTCGCGTACCGCACATCGCAGGTCGAACAGCGCTCCGGCGTTAGGCGCGCTGACGACGATCCGCACCCGCACGACACCGCTGACGGCATCGGTCACCTGCAGAACACCACGGCGCCCATCCCACAGGTCGCTTCCGGCCAGGAGCCGGTCCAACTCGGCTCGCATGTCATCGAGCGGAACCGAGAAGTCGACGTCGAACTCGACCGTACCCATGAGTTCGGTGGCACTGCGGGTCCAGTTCTCGAACGGTTCGGTGGTGAAATACGTGGTCGGCAGCACCAGCCTGCGCTCGTCCCACAGACGCACGACGACATAGCTCAGCGTGATCTCCTCGACGCGGCCCCACCATTGGCCGTTCTCGAGTTGCACCACGTCGCCGACGCGGATGGCGCCCGAAAACGCGATCTGCATGCCTGCGAACACCGCCCCGAGCGAGGTCTGCGCCGCGAGGCCCGCGACCACGGACAGCACACCGGCCGACGCGAACACCGTTGTTCCAATGTCGGAGAACGCCGGGAAGGTCATCAGAATCGCGGCACCGCCGAAGACCACGACGACGGCAATGGCGAGCCTCCGTAGGACGGTGACTTGCGTGCGGACCCGCCGCCACCGGCGGTCGGCGTCGGAGATCTCCTCACCCCCGCCGCCGAAGCGGGCGATCATGCGCCGCTCCGCGACCAGGACAAGGCTGGTGAAAAGCCAGGTCAAGCCCACGATCAGCAGGATCACCAGCGAGTGGTCGACCATTCTGCGCCAGGTATCGGCGGGATCCGACGTCCGCTGGACGGCGATGGTCGCGGCGATGACCATCAGCGTTGCCCGCACCGGCATGCGGGTGAGTTCGGCGACGTCGCAGAGCATGGCGCTGCGGCGGCCCATCCGGCCCAGCACCCAGGACAGAACCACCCCCAACAAAAACGCGGCGGCCATCGCGCCTGCGGCCCACGCCAAGGTGACGGCCAGATTCGTTGCGGTCTGCAGTTCGTTCTCGTCGGGCATTAGGTGAGATCAGCTCCACGGGTCGGGGTCGGGTCTCTTCGCGACGGTAGCGCCGCGCACTGGCGTCGTCACATCGACGGATCGCCGTGTGCGCGCTCAATCGGGCGGAATACCCCTGAGGGCAAGCAAAATACACATCGTGGCAGTTCTCACAGATCCCAACGGCACGGTGTTCTCGCTGGCGGCTCAGCGCTTCGCGGGTTGATTACAAGCACCACGTGCGTGCGATCAACCCCTTAGCCTCGATCCACCGACTGACCTGGTGTGTGGCTGTGAGGTCGGGCTGTCGTTGGTCGTCGGGTTGTGCGCATGAGGTAGCTGCTGGTTTGCCCAGCTTTTCCTCTGCGCTCCGTTCGGGGGCTTTCGGCCAGGTGGTCAGACAGTAGCGGCATTGGGCGGGCTAGGGCCGATGATGTTGTGCCACAGCATGAGCCAGGCCCGAGACCAGGGCCAGTGGGTGGGTAGGTGCAGGATGGGCCGGCGTTGCGGACGGGCGAGTCGCGCGGGAATGTTGACGATCTTGCGGCGCAGTGTGGATCCCCGCGCCCGGCCGTGGTTCTCACCTGCCAGCACCCCGGCGGCGCGCAGCAGGTTGTGGGCGATGGCCGCGCACAGGATCCAGGCGGAGTTCGCCCCGAAGCGGCCCGACGGGATGTGTGCCAGCGGTCCGTCGATCAGGTCGGCGAACACGGTCTCGATGATCGCGTGTTGGCGGTGGGTGATGTCGGCCTGATCGGCGGGCAGGTCGGTGTTGGTGAAGAACGGGTGATATCGCCAGACCGGAAACAGTGCGTCGGGAAACCGGGCGTCTTTGACTCGACGCACGATGAGGCGCGCGGTGATTCGATCGGGGGTGGATGCAAAAGCGGTGTAGGGGATTTCGGCGACTTCGGCATCAGAGATCCAGGCCCCGGTATCGGGATCTTGGACTGCGCCGGGATAAGACACCGGGGTCCAGGCGCTCTCGTCGATGGCGGCCAGCGCGCGTTCCACGGCGGGGTTTCGGATCATCACCAGCGAGAACCGGGCGCCCGCGCGCAGGCAGCTCCGCACCACCGCCCGGTTGCCGTAGGCCGAGTCGCCGCGCACCAGGATCTGCCCGCTGGCTCCGGCGGCGCGGGCGGTTCTGATGGCTTGGGCGACCATGCGCCCGGCACCCTTGGCCGAGGCGGTCTTGCCCGCGCGTAGCCGCATCCCGGCGATCACCGGTGCCGACCCCGCGGTGCTGATGGTGGTGGCCAGCGGTGAGAGTCCCTTGCGCAGGATCTGCTTGCCGGCGATCTTGGTGTGTCCGTAGGAGGCGCCCTGTTTGGCGCGCCCGTAGACCGGACGTAGCAGCGAGTCGATGTCGATGAACACCGACCCCTTGGCGGCATCAGGGAGCAGGTCGACCCTCCCACACAGCGCCACCAGATGGTCACGTAGTACCGATTCGAGTTGGCGGGCGTGACCGAAGGTGAACTCTCGCAACAACGTTCCGACCGTCGACGGTGCGTACACGCCGTCGAAGAGCGTCGTCATGCCGCCGCTGCGGACCAGGTCGATGTCGTCGATGCAGTCCGCGCCCGCGCACATGCCCGCGATCAGCGTGGCCAGTTTCGGAGACGGGTTGGCCGCCCCGGACTTGATCCGCGGCGCGACGATCTGGACCTTCTCCGAGAGAAGCCGAGTCAGCCCGGTCTGCTGGGCCAACGTCATCACCGGTACCAGCCCGGCGCACGACACGAGATGATCGTCATCGAACACCGCTGACTGCGAAGCGAAGCTGTGCGAAACTTGCACTGGAAGTGCCTTTCCGAACTGACCCGATTGTTTGTGTGAGAACTACAATCATCCCAGTTCAGAGGGCACTTTCCTCATTCCGACACCCAGAAAACACCAGGTCAGTCGGTGGATCGAGGCTTAGAGCACGACCGCGCGGCTGATCTTGGGCTTTAGGCGTGAGGCCGGTGACGGGGGCGTGTCGAGCCGCTGAGGTGTCCCTTGTCGGCGTTAAGCTCCTTCGAACAGGTGTTCACAGACAAGGAGCTGGCCCGTGCGGGTGATGGGTGTCGATCCCGGGTTGACGCGGTGCGGGCTGTCCGTCATCGAGGGTGGCACCGGACGGCAGGTCATTGCGCTGGACGTCGACGTCGTCCGGACTCCGTCCGACGAGCCCCTGCATCGTCGGCTGCTGACCATCAGCGACGCCGTCGAGTATTGGATGGACACCCACCGCCCCGATGTCATCGCGATCGAGCGAGTGTTCGCCAACCAGAACGCGAACACGGCGATGGGGACAGCGCAGGCCGGCGGTGTGATCGCGCTCGCCGCCGCCAGACGCGACATCGACGTACATTTCCACACACCCAGCGAGGTCAAGGCCGCCGTCACCGGCAACGGTCGGGCCGATAAGGCGCAGGTCACCGCGATGGTGACGAGAATCCTTGCGCTGCAGACAAAACCGACGCCCGCCGACGCGGCCGACGCGCTGGCGCTGGCGATTTGTCACTGCTGGCGCGCCCCGATGATCGCGCGCATGGCCGCCGCTGAGGCCTTGGCCGCCGAACAGCAACGCAAGTACAAGGCAACGATCAAGGCGAAAGTGAAGGCGGCACGATGATCGCATCCGTTCGCGGCGAGGTCATCGACATCGCCCTAGACCACGTCGTCATCGAGGCCGCAGGCGTCGGATACAAGGTCATGGCGACCCCGTCGACGCTGGCGACCCTGCACCGTGGCAGCGAGGCGCGATTGATCACCGCGATGATCGTGCGCGAGGATTCGATGACGCTCTACGGCTTTTCGGACGCCGATGCCCGCAACCTGTTCCTGACGCTGCTCGCGGTGTCCGGCATCGGGCCGAGCATCGCCCTTGGCGCGCTGGCGATGTACGACGGGCCCACGCTGCGGCGCGCCATCGCCGAGGCCGACATCACCGCGCTGACCCGGATTCCCAAGGTCGGCAAGAAAACCGCCGAGCTGATGGCGCTGAGCCTACGCGACAAGATGGGGGTCATCGCACCGTCCGGTGCCGCCGCGCTCAACGGCCATTCCGTGCGCGGTCCCGTCGTGGAAGCGCTTGTCGGCCTTGGCTTTGCGCTCAAGCAGGCCGAAGAGGCCACCGATAAGGTGCTCGCCAATGAGCCGGAAGCCAACACCACCAGTGCGCTGCGCTTGGCGCTGTCGATGTTGGGAAAGAAGTGACCGGCCGATTCGAGGACGCGGAATCCGAAGACACCTCCGACAGGGAGGTTTCGGCCGCCTTGACCGTCGGCGAGGGGGACATCGACGCCAGCCTGCGGCCCCGGTCGCTCGGTGAGTTCATCGGCCAGCCCCGCGTGCGCGAGCAGCTGCAGTTGGTCCTCGAGGGCGCCAAGAACCGCGGTGGCACACCGGATCACATCCTGCTGTCGGGCCCACCGGGCCTGGGCAAAACGTCACTGGCGATGATCATCGCGGCCGAGCTGGGCACCTCGCTGCGGGTCACCTCGGGCCCGGCCCTGGAACGCGCGGGTGACCTGGCGGCGATGCTGTCGAACCTTGTCGAGCACGACGTGCTGTTCATCGACGAGATCCACCGCATCGCCAGGCCTGCCGAGGAGATGCTCTACCTCGCGATGGAGGACTTCCGCGTCGACGTTGTCGTGGGCAAGGGTCCGGGTGCCACGTCCATACCACTGGAGGTCGCGCCGTTCACGCTTGTCGGGGCCACCACCCGATCGGGTGCGCTGACAGGCCCGCTGCGCGACCGGTTCGGCTTCACCGCCCACATGGACTTCTACGAACCGGCAGAACTGGAGAGGGTGCTGACCCGCTCGGCAGGCATCCTCGGCATAGAGCTACAGGGCGACGCCGGGACCGAAGTGGCGCGACGCTCACGTGGCACGCCGCGCATCGCGAACCGGCTGTTGCGACGGGTACGCGACTTCGCCGAGGTGCGTGCCGACGGCGTCATCACCCGTGACATCGCCAAGTCCGCTCTGGCGGTGTACGACGTCGACGAGCTCGGTCTGGATCGGCTCGACCGCGCCGTATTGTCCGCGCTCACACGCAGTTTCGGCGGCGGTCCCGTCGGGGTATCGACCTTGGCGGTTGCCGTCGGCGAGGAAGCCGCGACGGTCGAAGAGGTCTGCGAGCCGTTCCTGGTGCGTGCCGGGATGATCGCCCGCACGCCCCGCGGACGCATCGCCACCGCCCAGGCCTGGACCCACCTCGGCATGACGCCGCCGCCCGGAGCCACTGGCTTTGGCCAGCCCGGCCTGTTCGAATAGGGAAGATGCCGGTGATTCGAGTCGAAAGCGTGGGTGCCTGAATGATTTACGCAGGGTTGATTTTCGCGGCTCTCGCGGCGCTGCTGCACGTCTATATCTGGGTGATGGAGTCCTTGACCTGGACATCGGCTCGGACCAGGGCGACGTTCGGGACCACTCGAGAAGAGGCGTTGGCCACCAAGGAACTCGCCTTCAATCAGGGCTTCTACAACCTGTTTCTGGCGGTCGTGACCTTCGTGGGCATAGTCCTCTACGGGTTGCAACACTTCGGCGTCGGGCTCGCACTCATCTTCGCCGGCACCGGTTCCATGCTCGCCGCGGCGCTGGTGCTGCTGGTGTCCTCACCCGACAAGGCGCGCGCGGCGATCACGCAGGGGGCCCTGCCGTTGATCGCGGTGGTGGTTCTCGGCATCGAGCTGGCGACCTAGCGTCGCCAGCTCGCGCCGCCCTGCCTACAGCAGGCCGAGCAGTTGCAGGTCGGTGATGTACTTGACGATGATCTCCGCCGAGACATGCGGGATGTCCTTATCGGGGCCGACTTTCGCCTCCTGCACCGCGGCGCGGAATCGCTCGGTCGAGGCGAATGAGCCGAGAACCGGTTTTGCGGGCTGCGCGTAGCTGTGCAGCAACGGCAGCAGTGAAGCCTGGCGCTGCCTATCCGGAAGGGCCCGCATGCTCGTTTCGAATCGCTGCAGCCATTCCCCGTAGTCCGCGACCCGGTCGATCGGATAGCCGGCCTCGACCAGCCAGTCGACGTACTCGTCGAGCCCGATTCCGTCGTCGTAGGGATTCATCACGTGGTAAGTCTCGAATCCGTGCACCTGGTGCGCGCCCAGGATGGAGATCGCGTCGGCGATGAAATCGACTGGCAGGCCGTCATAGTGAGCCCGCTGCCGGTTGCCTGCGGCATCCAGTTCGTAAAACGATCCGGGTGCGATTCCGGTGGCTACCAGGCTCAGCATGAGGCGGGTGAACATGTCGGGCACGTTGAGCTGGCCTGCGTACCTGGGCTCGGCCAGGATCATGTCGCACCGGAACACCGCGACGGGCAGACCACTTAGATCGTGGGCCTCGCGCAGCAGTACCTCGCCGGCCCACTTGCTGTTGCCGTAGCCGTTGGCGTAGCTGTCATTGACCGCACGCGTTGCGCTCATCTGACGGACATCGGCGTCCTCGACGAACTTCGACGGTTCGATCTGATCGCCGACACCGACCGTCGACAGATAGATGAACGGCTTCAACTTCGTGGTGAGCGCCAACCGGATCAGCTCGGCTGTTCCGACGACGTTGGGCCCGAACAACTGGTCGTAGGGCAGGACATGGTTGACGAGTGCGGCGGGATCCACGATCAGATCCACGGTGTGAGCCAGCCGCTGCCAGGTCCGGTCATCGAGTCCGAGTCCCGCCTCGCCCTTGTCGCCGGCGAGCACCTCCAAGTGCTCTGCGGCCAACCGCCGGTAATGGCTGAGCAATTCGGCATCACCGCTGTCGAATGTTGCGTCCAGCCGCTGCCGCGCGGTGGCATCGTCTTTGGCGCGAACGAGGCAGATCACCTTGCCGCCGACGAGGTTCATCCGTTCCAGCCAATCCAGGGTCAGGTAGCGACCGAGGAATCCGGTCGCGCCGGTGAGCAGAACCGTGCGCACCTCCTGGCTCGGATATGGCAGCGCCGGCGCGCTCGCCAACGTGTTGGCATCGAGGAACTTGTCGAGCGTCAGATCATGGGCGTGGGCCTCGGTGGCCCCGCGGCCATGAACGGACGCGAACGTCGGGCGGGTATTGCCTGCGCGTTCGCCCTCGATGTAATCGGCAAGTGCGGCAAGGTCGTTGGCGGGGCTGACGATCACCCCGACGGGGACGTCGACGTCGAAGATCTCGCGCAGCAGGTTGGCGAATGTCAACGCCGACAAGGAGTCTCCGCCCAGATCGGTGAATTGCGCATCGGCGGGCACCTCCGAGGCTGCCGCGCCGAGCAGGGCCGCCGCGGCGCGGCTGACGGTCTCGACGACCGGACGGCGGCCGGCGTTCTGACGAAGCTCGCGCAACTCGGTCGCCTGGCCTTCGGCCAGATCCGTATACAGCTGCTCCAGCCGGGGGCCGTAAATCTCCTTGAGCTTCGGCCGTGCCAGCTTGCGGATACCGGTGAGCCGACCGTTCTCCAAGGTGAACGGCGTTGGCTCGATGATGAAGTCGCGCGGGATCTCAAAGGCCTGTAAGCCCGCCGCTTTCGCGACATCCTGCAACGAGTCGTTGATGGACCGATGCAGCTCTTCGGTGTCACCCTGCGCGGCCGCGTCGGCCACCGGCACAACCACCGCCAGCAGATACGAGCGTGCACTGTTGCCGTAGATGTAGATCTGACGGACCAGCGGGCTGTTCTGGAACACTGCCTCCAGCTTTGAGGCCGTGACGAATTCGCCCTGCGAGAGCTTCAGCACAAAGTTGCGGCGATCGACATACTGCAGGCGCTCCGGCTCGAGCTCAACGACGATATCGCCGGTGCGGTAAAAGCCGTCGGCGTCGAAAACCTCGGCGGTGACCTCGGGTCGCTTGTAGTAGCCGGGGAACATGTTCGTCGTCTTGACCAGCAGCTCACCACGGGGATGCGGGCGGTCGGTGCTGAAGTAGCCCAACTCCGGTACGTCGACGAGCTTGTAGTCGAGCACCGGTGGCCGGCGTACCTGCCCGTCGGCCAACACGCCGCCGGCTTCGGTCGACCCGTAGCCGTCGACCAGGTGCATGTCGAGGAACGACTCGACCCATTGCGTCAATTCGGGTGACGTAGGCGCCGACCCGGTCACCACGGTGATGTATCGGTCACCGAGCAGATGACTGCGTACGTCGGCGGCGATCTCGGCCTCGGTGGCGCCGTCGGCGCCTTCGGGCAACCGGCGATTCAATTGGCTGTGAACTTCCGCCGACAGCATTTCCCATACGCGCGGAACGAAATTCAGCTGGGTGGGCCGCACCAGCGCGAGATCCTCCAGGAAGGTCGACAGGTCGCTCTTGGCGGCGAAGTAGGCCGTGCCGCCGTGCGCGAGCGTGCCGTAGAGACTGGCGCGCCCCATCACGTGGCTCATCGGCATGAAGTTCAGCGTGATGAACGCGTCGGGGCTGTCTGCCCAGCCCCACGCGGCCGGGCGCCACATCTTGGCGGCCAGGCTCCGGGTATAGATCGCTCCCTTCGGCGCACCGGTGCTGCCGGATGTGTAGATCAGCAGCGCTATTTCGTCATCGGCGCGCTGCGCGGCAGATGCCGCAGGCAGTGCGTGTCCACGTTCCACGACTTCGGACAACGTTTCGACGACCGTGGGGCTGCCTGCCTCCGTGAGCCGTGCACGCGCGGCGTCGTAGGCCTCGCGGTGCTCGTCGATCTGCGGGTGAAAGTCGAACACGATCAGCCGGTCAGGCGTGTGGCCGGTGAGCACCAGCTCCACGGCATCGTCGATGTAGTCGATGCTGGAGGCGATCACCACCGGTTCGGTCTCGGTGACGATCGGTCGAAGCGCAGTGGTGGGCGCGCTGGTCTGAAGCGGCACGGACACTGCGCCGAGTGTGACGGTCGCGAGGTCGATGACCGTGTAGTCGGCGCTGGTGAAGCCGAGGATGCAGATGCGGTCCCCGGGAAGCACATCGGAAAGGGCGTTCGTGAGCGCGCCTACGCGACTCCACAGCTCGCCGTAGCTGATGGTTTCGAAGTGGGGGAGAACGTTCGCCGTTGTGCGGCCGCTCTGGGTGTCGGTGACGAACTCAACGGCGCGCTGTCCGACCGCCGGGCGGTCGGAGTAGCCCTCCATCACGGCGCGTACGGCGTCTGCCAGTGGCAGTCCGGGTTGTTCGATCGCCGCGGAAATCTCAGGGTTGGGCTTGGCGTCCGCGAACTGCTGGTCGGTGACATACAAATTTGCGATGCGGCGCTCGAGGCGCTCTTCGCGGGTATCAGCGGACATCGGAATTCCTTAGAAAAACAAAGGAGTAAAGGGGGGAAGGCGCTTCGTCGGGCCTATTAGGAATATCGTTAGCGAAGCTAAAGCTATTCCGTCAGATTGCTGCCAGTTGGCTGTGAGACGCAGCGGAATACGAGGTGAAACCGTTGCCGCGGTATCGGTGGCTTTGATCACAGGAAGGCTCGACGCGGCGGATTACACCGCTCGCCGTTCGGGTACTCCTGCGCGCATGACTGATACGCGAGTTCGGAGGCGCGGTGGCCGGCTCCAGATGCAGCGCAGCCGCGGCGCAATGAGTGGTTTTCTGCTGATTCTGCTGGGTGCGTGGGGCGCTCTCGTCCCGTTCGTCGGACCCTATTTTGACTTCGCGTTCAGCCCGGACAGGGCATGGGCATGGACCGAGGCGCGCGGGTGGCTCCAGGTGCTGCCGGGAGCGGTCGCAGCTGTCGGTGGCCTGCTGCTGCTGGTCTCGCGCAATCGAGCGACGGCGATGCTTGGCGCGTGGCTGGGCGTGATCGCCGGTGCATGGTTCGTTGTCGGGCGCGCATCGGCCGGGTTGCTGGGGATCGGCGACGCGGGTGCACCCGTGGCGGCGACGGAGAGCAAGGCGTTGGCAATCGAGCTGGCGTACTTCTACGGACTCGGAGCGCTGATCGTGTTCCTGGGCGCGGCGGCGGTCGGCCGCATTTCGGTCCGCAGCGTGCGCGACGTCGAATACATCGACCACACCGTCGCAGCGGATGTGCAGCCGCAGCCCGCGTTCTCGGACACCGATGAGGTCACCGAGATTCAGCCGACGGGAACTTCTACGGGACGGCATCGCGGGTGGCGGGACGCCTTCGGCAAGCGCACGGCCGCCCGCTAATCCATATTTGGCGCGCGGACTCCTGCGCGAGTTGTACGCGGGAAGTCAGGCCAAGCTTGTTGTAGACGTGGCGCAGATGCGACTGCACGGTGCGCGGTGAGACGAACAGCCGGGTGGCGATGTCCTTGTTGGGTATGCCCTCAGCGACCAGGCGCACCACGTCGAGTTCGGTAGGAGTGAGCGAAGCCCAGCCGGTGGCCGGCCGCTTGCGCTCACCGCGACCGCCCAAGCGTCGTCGAAGTCACTGTGGCCCATGATATTTCGCAGCGATTCGATCATCGCATCGTGATGTTCGTCGTACACCTTGAACCGCGCCAGCTCTAATCTGTACCTCATTGTGGATGCTGCTGCGAGAAGCCGGACAGCCTGTTGGGAGTTTCCGCCCCTTACCGCGAGTTCAGCCAGACATTGGAGGAAGTCGGGCGCGGCGAGGTTCGCTTTCATGGAAGCGCCGATCGCCAGACCGTCGTAGGCGTCGGCAGCACCTCGCTCGTTGTTGTCCTCAGCAAGGTGTACCCGGGCGTTGACGGCGAAGGTCAGGCACAGGAACATGCCCGAGCCGGACGCTGCCGCCCTGTCGGCCCACTCACGTGCACGGACAGTGTCGCCACAGGCCAGGGCTGCGTGCGCCCACCACACCAGCAGGACGTCCTGAACGGCGGCGCAACCATGGGCGAAACATCCGCCTTATGGCGCATCTCGGCCGGCATTCCGCGCAGGCAGCTGACTTGGCGCTGGTGATGCCGGTCCCAATGCGTGGCCGATGGGATGAGTTTCACAGGCCATCTGTGACCTGCGTGACTGAACATGCAAGCCGGCAGAAGATAGCCTGGCTATCTAACGTGATTGAAAATGCGTTGTTGGGCGGATGCTGCGCGGCTCGTCCTAACCGATTGTCGACTTATCAATTACTTCGTCAGGAGTCCGATATGACCCACAGGTCTGGTACCACCGATTCCAATGCGGCACACCAGCTTTCGATCGTCGCCGTCTGCGAGGCACTCGACGTACCGGAGCAGGATTGGCGCCTGTTCACGCGATGGGCCGCGAACCCGATCACCTCGAGGTCGCTTGACGCGCTGTACCAGTACGTCGATGTCATGATCGCCGACCGGTGTGCGCACCCCACCGACGACCTGTTGTCCAAGCTGATCGACGTGGAGGTCGATGGACAGGCAATGACGACCGATGACATCCACCGGTTCGTGGCGGATCTGGTCATCGGAGCCGGCTAGCCCCTCGAGTCCTTCGGGTCGAGCTCGTCGAGGAGGCGCTGCATGGTGCGTGTCATCTGCGTGAAGTTCTTGGGTCCCACCAGCACTGCCCACCGGTGCTCGATGTCGACCACCCGTCCGCCGGCATCGGCCATCAATGCCTGGCCCCGTTTGGTCAAATCGATGAGCTTGGCCCGGCCGTCGGCGGGGTCGGGCCGACGAATCAGATAACCCAAGTCGACAAGGTCGTTCACCAATTCCGACGCTGCCGCCAAGCTCAGCTGCGCGCGGTCGGCCATTTCGGTGAGGCGGATACCGCCCATCCGGATGTTGCCGAAGATCTGAAAATGCGCTTCTCGCACGTCTCCGTATCCGGCGTCAGCACGGGGCGCAGCGAGATCGTCGCGGAACTCGCGCAACAGCCTCACCAGCAGCTGTCCGATCGCCAGGCGATCGGGCGGCAGCTCTCTTGACGTGCCCATGGGTTGTGAGGATACTACGGATACCGAAGTTTCGGGTTCCGAAGTAAATGGAGACAAAATGGTTGCCCCGCTCATCGCCACCGACCTTGGCGGACTGTACGTCGAACGCACGGGTTCCGGCTCGCCGGTCGTGTTGTGGCACAGCCTGTTTCTCGACTCTAGATCCTGGTGTGGCCTCCAGGAGGAGTTGGCGCGCAACCACTCCGTGTTCGTCATCGATGGACCGTCCCACGGGCACAGCGAGCCGGTGGGGCGTGATTTCACGTTCGAGGAGTGTGTGTCGGCCGCCGAGCAGGTGCTGGACGGCCTTGGTCTCGATGAGCCTGTCGACTGGGTGGGCAACGCGTGGGGAGGTCATATCGGCATCCAGCTCGCCGCGGCCCGGCCGAGCCGTATCCGGACGCTGACCACCATCGGCACGCCGGCCTACCCATTGCGTTCGGCTGAGCGCTGGACCAAGGTATGGCCGCTGGTGCAGCTCTACCGATTCACCGGCCCGAATCCGCTTCTGCTGAAGCCTCTCTCCGATGCGCTCGTCGGGAGCGAATCATTCCACCTCGCACCCGATCTCGTGAAGACAGTGATGCGCGGGTTCACCGACGCGCACAAGGATGCGATGTTTCACGCAATGCGGTCGATGATGCTCAACCGGCCGGACATGACCGCCGATATGGCCGCGATCGCCGCACCGACACTGATCATCGCCGGCCGTGAGGACATCACGGGGTGGCGCCCCGCCGATGCTCAGGCCGTCGCGGACACCATGATCGACGCCAAGGTGGTCGCCGCCGCCGGCTCCGGCCATTCCTCGCCGCTGCTGATCGATCGCGACGGAGTCCTGCAGTCCATCACCGACTTCTGGGCGCGGAAGGACCACAATCACTCCGCGAAGTAGGAGCCACAAGAAATAGGGACATCCGTTTGCATCGCTATCGACGAAATGCGGGCCACGTCTCGCACTTTGGCTGCAAAACGTCGAAAGCGATGAGGCAGGCCAACTAGCCGGTGAAGGCCATCACATGCTTGATGCGCGTGTAGTCCTCGAGGCCGTACATCGACAGATCCTTGCCGTGCCCGGAGGATTTGTAGCCGCCGTGGGGCATCTCGGCGACCAGCGGGATGTGGGTGTTGATCCAGACGCAGCCGAAGTCCAGCGCCGCCGACACCCGCAGCGCCCGCGACACATCCTTCGTCCACACCGATGACGCCAGGCCGTATTCGGTGCCGTTGGCCCATGCGATTGCCTCGTCCTCGTCGGAGAACGACTGCACCGTGATCACCGGGCCGAAGATCTCCTGCTGCACCAGACGGTCGTCCTGGCGGAGCCCGCCGACGACGGTCGGTGCCACATAGAACCCCTTGTCGCCCTGGCGTTCTCCACCCACAGCCACCTTGGCGTGCGACGGAACGTCGGTGAAGAACGACAGCACCCGCTCCATCTGGTTGACGTTGTTGACGGGCGGCACCCACGCGTCCTCGTCGTCGGAGGCCTTGCCGAACGTCGTCGTCGCACCGCGTGCTTGCTCGGCGAGGGCATCGGTCAGATCCGAGGCCACATTGGCAGTCGCCAGCACTCGGGTGGCAGCCGTGCAGTCCTGGCCGGCGTTGAAGTACCCCGCCGTCGCGATTCCCTCAGCGGCGCTGGCGATGTCGCTGTCATCGAACACGATCACCGGTGCCTTACCGCCCAACTCCAAGTGAGTGCGCTTCAAATGTCCGCCCGCGCTCACCGCCACCGCGCGGCCCGCGGCCACCGAACCGGTGATCGACACCATCTCAGGGGTCGGATGCGCGACCACCGCTGCGCCGGTATTGCGGTCACCGCACACGACATTCAGCACACCGGGTCCGAAGTGTTTGGCCGCCATCTCGGCGAGCATCACGGTCGTGACCGGAGTGGTGTCGCTGGGCTTGATCACCACGGTATTGCCAGCGGCGATCGCCGGGCAGAACTTCCAGATCGCCATCATCATCGGGTAGTTCCACGGCGATACCTGGCCGATCACGCCGACCGGCTCACGGCGGATCCACGAGGTGTGGTTCTCCATGTACTCCCCGGCCGACTTTCCTTCCAACACCCTTGCCGCACCGGCGAAGAAGCGGATCTGGTCGAGCATCGGCGGAATCTCTTCAGCCGTGGTGACATGGTTGGGTTTACCCGTGTTGCGGCCCTCGGCCTCGACGAGCGCCTTGGCATTTTTCTCCACCTCGTCGGCGAAATCGAGCAGCGCCTTCTGACGGGTGGACGGCGTCGAGCGCTTCCAGTCCTTGAAGGCCTTCGACGCCGCGGCGTATGCATTGTCGATGTCGGCCTGGTTGGAGATGGGCGCGGTCGCGTACTCCTCGCCAGTGCTCGGGTCGACGAGCGGCATGGTGGCACCGCTGACGGAGTCGACGAGTTCGCCGCCGATGAAATTCTGAACTCGCACACTGCTGGGCACAGGAATTCCTTTTCGCTTACCGGTCTTTCAGGACGAGAGCGAGAACGTCGAGACCTTCGATGAGAAGGTCGTCGCTGATGGTCAGCGGCGGGAGGAACCGCAATACGTTTCCGAATGTGCCGCAGGACAACACGATCACGCCTGCGGCGTGACATCCGGCGCACAGCGCTTTGGTCAGCTCTGCGTCGGGCTCGGTGGTGCCGGACTTCACCAGCTCCATCGCGATCATGGCGCCGCGACCACGCACGTCGCCGATCCGATCGTCCTCGGCCTGCAGCCGCCCGAGCCGATCCTTCATCAGCGCTTCGATCTGCTGTGCCCGCTCGACGAGCCCGTCTGCCTCGATGGTCTCGATGGTCGCCAGCGCCGCCGCGCACGCGACCGGATTGCCGCCGTAGGTACCACCGAGCCCGCTGACATGCGGTGCGTCCATGATCTCGGCGCGGCCGGTGACCGCGGACAACGGCATACCGTCGGCGATGCCCTTGGCGGTGACGATCAGATCGGGTTCGATGCCTTCGTGTTCGCACGCGAACATCGCCCCGGTGCGGGCGAACCCGGTCTGCACCTCATCGGCGATGAATACGACGTCGTTCTTG
Organism: Mycolicibacterium tusciae JS617; assembly: GCF_000243415.2. The sequence goes on along the minus strand of NZ_KI912270.1, from coordinate 1,524,304 downwards.
CGGCACCAGTCCAGCAGCGCGGGCAGAAAGCCCTCGGCGGGCACGATGAACCCGCCCTCACCCTGGATCGGTTCGATGATGACGGCAGCGAGGTTGTCGGCACCGACCTGCTTGTCCATCACGGTGATCGCGCGCTTGGCCGCGAGCTCACCGTCGGTGGCCATCTCCTTGCCGAACTCCGCGTCGCGGAACGGATAGGACAACGGCGCGCGGTAGATCTCGGGTGCGAACGGCCCGAAGCCGTGTTTGTAGGGCATCGACTTCGCGGTCAACGCCATGGTCAGGTTGGTGCGGCCGTGATACGCGTGATCAAACGAGACGACCGCCGGCTTGTGGGTGTAGGTCCTGGCGACCTTGATCGCGTTCTCCACGGCCTCCGAGCCCGAGTTGAACAGCGCCGACCGCTTGTCACCGGTTCCGGGTGTCAGCCGGTTGAGCTGCTCGGCGACCGCGACGTAGCCCTCGTACGGCGTGATCATGAAACACGTGTGGGTGAACCGGGCCGCCTGATCGGCGACGGCGGCGACGACGGCCGGCGACGAATTTCCGATGGTCGTCACCGCGATGCCCGAACCAAGGTCGATGAGCCGATTGCCGTCGACGTCTTCGACGATGCCGCCGAACGCCCGCGACGCGTACACCGGCATCGTGTTGCCCACCGCGCGGGATACCGCAGCGGTTTTCCTGTCGATCAGCGCCTGCGACAGCGGGCCGGGTATCTCGGTAGCGAGGTAGCGGCTCTGCTCGACGGTGCTCAATTCCGCCTCCTGACGACGTGGATTCGACGCCCGACGCGCCGCCTTCCGAGCCTAGTCGGCAGCGCACCGATCCAATTGAAAACCCCGGCAGCTCCTGACGGAATCATCGGTTGCCATGGATGGACGCAACGGAATTCGTCGCAGACACTCATTCCCGGTCGTAGCAGCCCTTGGCCCCAGATCAGGAACGTTGATGCCGAGGCGCCCGAGCATTACAGGAAGCCAACACTGCGCCGCCGCGACGGGGGCACTCGTTGATCCGTGGCCGCAATGGCACACTGGTCCGTGACGAAGCGCCTGACCTGCCGGTCTGCGCGGTGACACCAAGACCGATACGAAAGACAGCTGCTGACATGGATCTGGTCATCTTCCTGCCCCTCATCATCATCATGGGGCTCTTCATGTTCTTCGCATCGCGCCGTCAGAAGAAGGCGATGCAGGCCACCATCGATCTGCACGAATCGCTGCAGGTGGGGGACCGTATCCACACCACGTCGGGCATGGAAGCCACGGTCACGGGCATCGGCGATGACACCGTCGAGCTGGAGATCGCTCCCGGCGTGGTCACCACCTGGATGAAGCTGGCCGTGCGCGACAAGATCGGGCCCGACACCGATGAGGACGAGGATTTCGAGGAGATCGACGACATCGACGACCAGGAGTCGACGGCCACCGAAATCACCGAAAGCCCGAACAAGAAGGACTGAGGGCTGAGTACTCAGCCTGAGCACGTACCCTTTGCGGTGCTGACGAACTGATCTCGAGGAGACCCTAGAAACGTGGCATCGTCTTCGACGCCGGTGCACCCTGCCCGATACCTTTCGCTCTTTTTGGTATTGCTGGTCGGCGCATACCTGCTGGTGTTCCTCACGGGGGACAAGAAAGCCGAACCCAAACTCGGCATCGATCTGCAGGGCGGCACCCGCGTAACGCTCACTGCCCGCACGCCGGACGGCTCGCCTCCCACCCGTGAGGCCCTCAATCAGGCGCAGACGATCATCAACGACCGTGTCAACGGTCTGGGCGTGTCGGGGTCCGAGGTCATCATCGACGGCTCCAACCTCGTCATCACTGTTCCGGGCAACGAGGGCAGTGAGGCCCGCAACCTAGGGCAGACGGCACGGTTGTACATCAGGCCGGTGGTCCATGCGATGCCCTCCGCCGCAGCGCAGCCGCCGGTCGAGGCGCCCCAAGGCGCACCCCCAGGCGCTCCGACGGGCGCACCACCCGGAATCCCCGGTATGCCGCCTGGTGCCGAGCCCGGCGCAACGGCGCCTGTGCCGGGAAGCGTCGAGCAGCCTGCCGCGCCGCCAGCGCAGTCGCCCGCGCCGCAGCCCCGCCCCTATCCTCAGGAGCCGCCGGCCCAGCCCGCACCTGAGCCGACCCCGACGCCCACGCCGCAGCCGGCACCGGGCCAGGGGCCCGCGCCGGCCCCCGGAACGCAGACACCCGCGCCGCCGCCCGATGACGTTCCGCTCGCGCAGCGCATCGCCGACGAGAAGGAACTGCGTCAGAGCAGCGACCAGCAGATCCAGATCCTGGCGCTGCAGTTCCAGGCCACCCGTTGCGGCGAGGAAGACGTGTTGGCCGGCAACGACGACCCGAACCTGCCGCTGGTCACGTGCTCGCAGGACGGTAATGAGGTCTATCTCCTCGACAAGTCGATCATCAGCGGTGAGCAGATCGAGAACGCGAACTCGGGTCTCGACCAGCAGCAGGGCCAGTACATCGTCGATGTCCAATTCAAGAGCGACGCCACCAAGATCTGGGCTGACTTCACCGCTGCGAACGTCGGCACACAGACCGCGTTCGTCCTGGACTCCAAGGTGGTCAGCGCGCCCGAGATTCGCGAGCCCATTCCGGGCGGCCGTACCCAGATCAGCGGACAGTTCACCGAGCAGACGGCGCGCGAACTGGCCAACGTATTGAAGTACGGCTCGCTGCCGCTGTCCTTCGAGTCGTCGGAAGCTGAAACCGTCTCGGCCACATTGGGTTTGACGTCGCTTCGGGCGGGTTTGATCGCGGGTGCTGTCGGTATCGGGCTGGTGCTGCTCTATTCACTTCTCTACTACCGCGTGCTCGGCGTGCTGATTGCACTGTCGCTGGTCGCTTCCGGCGCAATGGTTTACGCGATTCTGGTGCTCCTCGGCAGATACATCGGTTACACGCTCGACCTGGCCGGCATCGCGGGTCTGATCATCGGTATCGGCATGACGGCCGACTCGTTCGTGGTGTTCTTCGAGCGCATCAAGGATGAGATCCGTGACGGTCGCTCGTTCCGCTCGGCGGTGCCCCGCGGTTGGAACAGGGCGCGTAAGACGATCCTGTCTGGGAACGCCGTCACGTTCCTGGCCGCGGCCGTCCTCTATGTCCTGGCGGTCGGCCAGGTGAAGGGCTTTGCCTTCACGTTGGGCCTGACGACAATCCTCGACGTCGTGGTGGTCTTCCTCGTGACGTGGCCGATCGTCTACATCGCGTCGAAGTCGCCGACGATGGCCAAGCCGAGGGTGAACGGTCTGGGCGCAGTGCAACAGATCGCCCGCGAACGCCGAGCGGCCACACACGTGACGGGACGGGGTTAGCGAGATGGCCGCCAAAGACAAAGATTCAGACGACGTGACGACGGAAGCTGTCGAGGCGCCGGACCTCGAAGCCGCGACGCCGCGCCACGGCTTTTTCACCCGGCTCTACACGGGCACCGGCGCGTTCGAGGTCGTCGGTAAGCGCAAGCTCTGGTATGCGATCAGCGGTTTGATCGTTGCCGTGTGCCTCGCCAGCATGCTGCTGCGCGGCTTCACCTTCGGCATCGACTTCGAGGGTGGCACCAAGGTGTCGATGCCGGCGCAGGGCGCCTCGGGCGCCGTCACCGCCCAACAGGTCGAAGACGTGTTCAGCGAGTCGCTTGGCAAGGAAGCCGACGCGGTGGTCATCGTCGGCAGCGGCGATTCGGCCACCGTGCAGATCCGCTCGGAGACGCTGGACAACGAGGAGATCGAGACGCTGCGCACGGCGCTCTTCGACGCGTTCCAGCCGCGAGGCGCCGACGGTGCGCCCGCCAAGAGCGCCATCAGCGACTCCGCGGTGTCGGAGACCTGGGGCGGGCAGATCACCGAAAAGGCCCTCATCGCCCTGGTGGTGTTCCTCGCACTGGCGGCCGTGTACATCACGGTGCGATATGAGCGCTACATGGCCGTCGCCGCGCTGGCGACGCTGGTGTTCGACCTTGTCGTAACCGCCGGTGTCTACTCCATCGTCGGCTTCGAAGTCACACCGGCAACGGTGATCGGTCTGTTGACCATCCTCGGCTTCTCGCTGTACGACACCGTGATCGTGTTCGACAAGGTCGAGGAGAACACTCACGGCTTCGAGCACACCACCCGCCGAACGTTCGCAGAGCACGCCAATCTCGCGGTCAACCAAACATTCATGCGGTCGATCAACACGAGTGTCATCTCGGTGCTTCCGATCGTGGCTCTGATGGTGGTCGCGGTCTGGCTGCTGGGTGTCGGCACGCTGATGGACCTGGCCCTGGTGCAGTTGGTCGGCGTGATCGTCGGTACGTATTCGTCGATCTACTTCGCTACGCCGCTGCTGGTGACGCTGCGGGAACGCACCGCGCTTGTCCGGAATCACACGCGCCGGGTGTTGAACCGCCGCAAGGGAAGTGCCGCGAGGGTGTCGGACACCAGCGAGGGCGCTGACGACGATTCGGCGGCGACGCCGGCACGGGCGGGCGCGGTGGCCAGCACCACGCCGCCGCCCGACAAGCCCGCGCCCGGTGCGCGGCCCACCCGGCCGACGAACAGCCGGACCGGACGACCGTCGGGTAAGCGCGACGCCCGGCGGCGGTAAGCCAGATGATTCTCCGCAAGCGGGTGGGTCCCCAGTCAGGCAGGGGAGTGGCCATGGCTTGGAGCCGGCGTGCGGGTGTGTTGGCCGCCGCGCTGATGGTCGGGGCGGCGGGCCTGTCCTCGTGTTCGCGCGGCCCCGCCGACAGCATCGACTTCGCCGTGGACGGACTGCTCACCACCTACAACGTCAACACCGTGGCAGGCGCCGCATCCGGTGGTCCGCAGGCCTTCGCGCGGGTGCTCACCGGTTTCAACTATCACGGCCCCGACGGCCAGATCGTCGGTGATCACGACTTCGGCAAGATCTCCGTCGTGGGCAGGGCGCCGCTGCTGCTCGACTACCAGATCAACGACGCCGCTGTGTACTCCGACGGCAAGCCGATCACGTGCGACGACATGGTGCTCGCCTGGGCGTCGCAATCTGGCCGCTTCCCGGGTTTCGACGCGGCGAGCCGCGCGGGTTACACCGACATCGCGTCGGTGGAATGTGCGCCCGGGCAGAAGAAGGCTCGAGTGTCCTTCGCGCAGGATCGCGCGTTCGTCGACTATGGCCAATTGTTCGCCGCCACGTCGATGATGCCGTCGCATGTGATCGCCGATGTCCTCGGCCTTCCGGACGGCGGCGTCACCACCGCCATCACCGGCAACGACGGCGCGACAGTCGACCGGATCGCCAAGGTGTGGAACACCACATGGAACCTGACGCAGGACATGAAGCCTGAAGACCTCAAGAAGTTCCCGTCGTCGGGCCCGTACAAGCTGGACTCGGTAACCGAGGACGGCGCCGTCGTGCTCGTCGCCAACGACAAATGGTGGGGAGCCGCGCCCGTCACCTCCAGGATCACCGTGTTTCCGCGTGGCGCGGACATCCAGGATCGCATCAACCAGGGCGCCTACGACGTCGTCGACGTCTCGGCGGGCTCTTCGGGCACGCTGAACCTGCTCGACGACTACGTCCGGACCGACGCCCCATCCGCAGGCATCGAGCAGCTCATCTTCGCCTCGCAGGGGCCGATGTCTGCGGCGCCGGAGCGGCGCGCACTGGCCCACTGCACCCCGCGTGACGTGATCGCCCGCAACGCCGCGGTGCCGATCGCCAACGCGCGTCTGAACCCCGTTACCGAGGACGCCTACAGCGCAGCCGAAAGTGCGGTCGAGGGAGGGCGGTTCAGCGTCGCCAATCCCGAAGCCGCGCGGGCCGCGATCAACGGTCGACCCTTGACCGTCCGGATCGGATATCAGAGCCCCAACGCCCGGCTGGCGGCGACCGTCGGTGCGATCGCCAAGGCGTGCGCCCCGGCCGGCATCACGGTGCAGGACGTCGCGACCGACGAAACGGGTCCGCTGACATTGCGTGACAACGAGATCGACGTCCTGCTCGCCAGCACGGGCGGCGCTGCAGGCAGCGGGTCGACCGGATCCAATGCCATGGACGCCTACGACCTGCATTCGGCCAACGGCAACAATTTGTCCCGCTACACCAACGAGCGCGTCGACGGGATCATCGCGGCGATAGCGGTGACTTCCGATCCCAAGGAACTGTCGCGGCTGCTCGGTGAAGGTGGATCGATCTTGTGGACTGACATGCCGACCATTCCGCTCTATCGTCAGCAGCGGACCGTATTGACGTCGAAAGACATGTACGCGGTCAGCAGCAGTCCGACTCGATGGGGCGCGGGATGGAACATGGATCGGTGGGCACTGGGCGGGTGAGCACCCAGGAGCCGCAGCGGCGGCGACATTCAGCCGGAGCCGCCGGCCCGGCAACACCAGGCCAAGACATCGGTGCTCTCGTCGCGTCGCTGATGCGGGAGGTGCCCGACTTTCCTGAGCCGGGTGTTCATTTCAAGGATCTGACTCCGCTACTGGCCGACGCGCATGGTCTGGCCAGCGTCACCGATGCGCTCTCCGAAACCGCGCACGGCGCTGACCTGGTGGCGGGCATCGATGCGCGCGGGTTTCTGTTGGGCGCGGCGGTCGCCCTGCGGCTCGGGATCGGTGTGCTGGCAGTCCGCAAGGGCGGCAAACTGCCTCCGCCGGTGCACAGCGAGACCTACCAGCTGGAATACGGCTCCGCCACGCTGGAACTACCGGCCGACGGCATCGAACTCGCCGGTCGCACGGTCGTGATCATCGACGACGTCCTCGCGACCGGCGGGACAGTCGCCGCGACGCACAGGTTGCTGCAGCACTGCGGTGCGATCGTTTCCTGTGCTGCGGTTGTGCTCGAACTCACCGCGCTGGACGGCCGCGACGTGCTCAAGCCGCTACCGGTGACGTCCCTGCTCAGAGTCTGAGCCGTATCCTGGAAAGCCTGAGCGATTCAGGAGGTGAACATGGCTTCTAACGGGGATGCTCCCGGCACCGGACAAGCTGTGCAGTCGCCTTCTGAGGGTGCGAGCGAAGCGAGCCTGGGAATTGGGCTAGCCGCGCAGCCGCTGGAAACGCAGCCGCTGGAAATACCCAAGACCGATACCTCGAAAGCGGGGACAAGCGCGTCGCGTCGGGTGCGGGCCCGGCTGGCCCGCCGGATGACCGCGCAGCGCGGCGCCCTCAACCCCGTGCTGGAACCGTTGGTCGCGGTCCACAAGCAGTTCTATCCCAAAGCCAACCTGACGCTGTTGCAGCGCGCGTACGAGGTGGCCGACGAGCGTCACGCCGATCAATTGCGCCGCTCCGGTGACCCGTACATCACCCACCCGTTGGCCGTCGCGAACATCCTGGCCGAACTCGAGATGGACACCACGACCCTGATCGCGGCGCTGCTGCACGACACCGTCGAGGACACCGGCTACACGCTCGAGGCACTGACCGAAGAATTCGGCACCGAGGTCGGCCACCTCGTCGACGGCGTGACCAAACTCGACAAGGTCGCGCTGGGCACCGCGGCCGAGGGCGAGTCGATCCGCAAGATGATCCTCGCGATGGCTCGCGATCCGCGGGTGCTGGTGATCAAGGTCGCCGACCGGCTGCACAACATGCGAACTATGCGTTTCCTGCCGCCGGAGAAACAGGCCAGCAAGTCTCGTGAAACGCTGGAAGTGATTGCGCCGCTGGCGCATCGGCTCGGTATGGCGAGCGTCAAATGGGAGCTCGAGGATCTGTCGTTCGCGATCCTGCATCCCAAGAAGTACGAGGAGATCGTGCGCCTGGTCGCCGATCGGGCGCCCTCACGCGACATCTATCTGGCCAAGGTGCGAGCGGAGATCACCGCGACACTGAACGCCTCGAAGATCAACGCGGTGGTGGAGGGCCGGCCCAAGCACTACTGGTCGATCTACCAGAAGATGATCGTCAAGGGCCGCGACTTCGACGACATTCACGACCTGGTCGGAGTGCGTATTCTCTGTGATGAGGTCCGCGACTGCTATGCGGCTGTGGGTGTCGTGCATTCGCTTTGGCAGCCGATCGCCGGGCGATTCAAGGACTACATCGCCCAGCCACGATTCGGCGTGTATCAGTCGCTGCACACCACCGTCGTCGGGCCCGAGGGCAAGCCGCTGGAAGTTCAGATCCGCACCATCGATATGCACAAGACCGCGGAGTACGGCATCGCAGCGCACTGGCGCTACAAGGAAGCCAAGGGCCGCAACGGACTTCCGGCCAATTACGCAGCCGCGGAGATCGACGACATGGCCTGGATGCGTCAGCTACTCGACTGGCAGCGGGAAGCCGCCGACCCGGGTGAATTCCTCGAGTCGTTGCGCTACGACCTGGCTGTGCAGGAGATCTTCGTGTTCACGCCGAAGGGCGATCTGATCACGCTGCCCACCGGGTCCACTCCGGTGGACTTCGCCTACGCCGTGCACACCGAAGTCGGTCACCGTTGCATCGGCTCACGCGTCAACGGCAGGCTGGTCGCGTTGGAGCGCAAGCTCGAAAACGGCGACCAGGTAGAGGTTTTCACGTCCAAGGCGCCCAACGCCGGCCCGTCCCGGGACTGGCAGACGTTCGTGGTCTCGCCTCGGGCGAAGGCGAAGATCCGCCAGTGGTTCGCCAAGGAGCGGCGCGAAGAGGCGCTCGAAACCGGCAAGGACTCCATCGCTCGCGAAGTGCGACGCGCCGGAATTCCGTTGCAGCGGTTGATGAATGCTGAACAGGTCGCCGCACTGGCCCGCGAGTTGCGCTACGCCGATGTGTCCGCCCTCTACACCGCGGTGGGCGAAGGTCACGTGTCGGCCCGACATGTGGTGCAGCGTCTCGTTGCTCAACTCGGCGGAGACGAAGACGCCGCCGACGAGATCGCCGAGCGTTCGACACCGGCCACCATGCCGGTACGTCAACGCAGCAGCGACGACGTGGGCGTGTCCGTACCCGGCGCGCCGGGAGTGCTGTCAAAGCTCGCCAAGTGCTGCACTCCCGTTCCGGGCGACGTCATCATGGGGTTCGTCACCCGTGGGGGCGGAGTGAGCGTGCACCGCACCGACTGCACAAATGCAACCTCGCTGCAGGAACAGTCGGAGCGGATCATCGAAGTGCAATGGGCACCGTCGCCGTCGTCGGTTTTCCTGGTCGCCATCCAGGTGGAGGCGCTCGATCGGCACCGGTTGCTTTCGGACGTGACCCGCGTGCTGGCCGACGAGAAGGTCAACATCCTGTCCGCGTCGGTGACCACGTCCGACGACCGTGTGGCCATCAGCCGGTTCACGTTCGAAATGGGCGATCCGAAGCATCTGGGCCACCTGCTCAACGTGGTGCGCAACGTGGAGGGTGTGTTCGACGTCTACCGCGTGACGTCCGCCGCATGACGGGTTTAAGCAAAGAATTGCGTGGGCGTCAAATTCTGTCATAATTCGGCGATGCGCTCCGCTCTTGTGGCGACTCTTGCCGTTATCGCCGTGCTGATCACCGGTTGCGGCTCGACCATCAAGCCCGAGGGTGCGGCGAAGTCAGTCGTTGATCTGGTGAAGAAGCAAACAGGTTTCACACCGACCGACGTCAAGTGTCCCGAAGGCGTCGAAGCCAAAGAGGGTACGAAGTTCGAGTGCAAGTTCACCGGACCTGAGGGCACGGCGTACACCGCAGACATGCGGATCACCAAGGTCGACGGCGAGGACGTCGAGTTCTACATCGAGACCCGTCCCAGCTGAGCCCGATCCGCCTCAGGCCAGCCGCACCGACTTGATCGTCACGTCCTGGTTGGGCTTACCGTCGTCGCCGCCGTCGGCCACACCGGCCGCGGCGATCTTGTCCAGCGTGGCCAGCCCGGTCTGATCGATGGTGCCGAACACCGTGTACGTCGGCGGCATCACGGAGTCCTTGTAGACGAGGAAGAACTGGCTGCCATTGGTGCCCAGACCTGAGTTGGCCATCGCGAGTGTGCCCCTCGGGTACAACATGGGCACCTTCATCAGGGGGTCGGTCAGTCGGAACTGGTTGGTCGGGTACTCGTTCGGGAAGCGATAGCCCGGACCTCCCTGACCGGTTCCGCTCGGATCGCCGCACTGCAGCACTCCGAGGGCGGGGGTCGCGGTGAGCCGGTGGCACGTCGTGCCGTCGAAGAAACCCTGCTGGGCCAGGCTGGCGAAGTTGTTCACGGTGCAGGGGGTCTTGGCGTTGTCCAACTGCAGCCCGATCCCACCGCGGTTGGTGGTGATGCCGGCACTGATGAACGCGGGGTCGGTCGGCACCCGGCCGGTGCGAGGCGGCTTGGCAGGCTTGCTGGCCGGTTCCGTCGTCGACGGATATTGGCAGTTCGACCCGAGCGTGGCGGGAGGCTTGAACGGCGGCAGCGGCAGGGCGTCGGCCGGCTGGGTCGGCGTCGCCGTGTGATTCGACGTCATCCCTTGGTCGAACTCCTCGAGGCTGCGACCCAGCGCGATGATGAATATCACGGCCCACACCAGCACGAGAATCGTCAAGGCAGTGACCACATAGCTGATGATCAGGCCGGCGACGGCAAGTCCGCGCCCTCCTTCACCGTTCTTCTTGATCTGCGATAACGAAATGTGCCCGAACGCGATCCCAAGAGGCGCGAACACGAACGCACACACCAGTGAAGCGATGGCGAGGGCGTTGGTCGCCTGCGGATAGCCGCCGTAGGGCGGCGGATATGCACCGTAGGGCGGCGGATACGCGCCGTACGGTGACGACGGGTCGCCGTACGGCGGTGGGGGGTACGCGCCGTAGGGAGGGGGCGGGTTGATCACGGGTCCAGCTGCAGTTTGGTGATCTTGACTTCCGACTTCGGCGTTCCGTCGGGCGCGCCGTCCGCCGTGCCTGCTGCGGCGATCTTGTCCAGCGTGGCCAGTCCGGTCTCGTCGATCGTGCCGAACACCGTGTAGTTGGGCGGCAGTTGCGAGTCCTTGTACACCAGGAAGAACTGGCTGCCGTTGGTGCCTGGCCCGGCATTGGCCATGGCCAGTGTGCCGCGGGGATACAGCACCGGCTCCATCAGCTTGGGGTCATCCGGCTGGTACTGGGTCGTCGGGTACTCGTTGGGGAACTGATAGCCGGGACCGCCGGTGCCCTGGCCGGTCGGATCGCCGCATTGCAGCACCGACAACGAGTCCGATGTGGTCAGCCGGTGGCAGGTGGTGTCGTTGAAGAATCCCTGGTTCGCCAGGCTGGCGAAGCTGTTGACGGTGCACGGGGACTTGCCGTTGTCCAGCATCAGGCCGATATCGCCCTGGTTGGTCTCCATGCTGGCGCTGACCTGCGCAGGATCGGTCGGCACCTTGCCCGTGCGCGGCGGCTTGACCTCCTTGCTGGCCTTGTCCGGGGTGGCCGCGTATTGGCAGTCGTCACCGAGCCCGGCCGGCGCCGCGAATGCGGGCAGCGTGCCTGGACCGGTCGGTGCCGGACTCGACGTGGTCGGTGTTTCGGTCGAAGCGGTGTTCTCGCCTGGCTTGTCATCCCTGGTCAGGACGATGGCTGCCACCACCGCGGCCACGACGATGATCGCACCGACGGCGGATCCGACGATCATGAGAATGCGGCGCTTGCGCTCTTTGGCCGCCCGGCGTTCCAGCTGTCGTTCGAGTTTGCGCTTCGCTGTCGCACGCCGTTGTTCGTTGGTCGGCACCGCCGGTGTCCTCCTCGTATAGATCGGTCGGCAACGAGTGTGCCAGGCATTGCTGAGTGTGGCGTTGCCGACCACGTGATCAGGGATGGGAAACTGGTCGTCGTGTTGGTGACCGGATTCCCGGCGGGCATGTTGGCATGCAATTGCTACGTGCTGGCCAATCGCGCCGGCTCGGACGCGATCATCGTCGATCCGGGCCAGCGAGCGATGGGTCCGTTGCGACGGATTCTGGAGGAGAACCGCCTGACACCTGCAGGCGTGCTGCTCACACATGGGCACATCGACCACATCTGGTCGGCGCAGAAGGCGGCCGACATGTACGGCTGCCCGGCATACATCCACCCCGATGACCGGTTTATGCTCACCGATCCGATCAAGGATTTCGGGCCGAAGTTGGCGCAACTGGCGTTCGGGGCGCTGTTCTCAGAACCCAAGCAGGTTATCGAGCTGGATAAAGACGGTGACAAGGTGGAACTCGGCGGTATCACCGTGACGGTCGATCACACCCCGGGGCATACGCGCGGCTCGGTGGTGTTCCGGGTTTCGCAGGGCGCCGATGACATAGTCTTCACCGGCGATACCCTGTTCCGGCAGTCGGTTGGCCGTACCGACCTGCCCGGCGGCAGCGGCCGGGATCTGCTCGGCTCGATCGTGACAAAACTGTTGGTGCTCGACGACGACACCGTGGTACTACCTGGGCACGGCGACAGGACCACGATCGGGGACGAACGCCGCACCAACCCGTTTCTCGAAGGCTTGAACTAGTGAGTGACTTTCAGGCGCCCAAGGGCGTCCCGGACTATCTGCCGCCGGACTCGGCGCAGTTCGTCGGTGTCCGCGATGGTCTGCTGCACGCGGCCCGCCGCGCCGGTTATGGCGACATCGAACTCCCGATCTTCGAAGACACCGCGCTGTTCGCGCGGGGGGTGGGGGAGTCCACCGATGTGGTGTCCAAGGAGATGTACACGTTCGCCGACCGTGGCGACCGCTCGGTGACGTTGCGCCCCGAGGGCACCGCGGGCGTGATGCGCGCGGTGATCGAGCACGGGTTGGACCGTGGACCGCTGCCGGTCAAAGTCTGTTACGCCGGCCCCTTTTTCCGCTACGAACGTCCACAGGCCGGTCGATACCGTCAGCTGCAACAGGTCGGGGTGGAGGCGATCGGCGTCGACGATCCCGCACTCGACGCCGAGGTGATCGCCATTGCCGATGCCGGCTTCCGGTCGCTCGGGCTGGATGACTTCCGGCTGGAGATCACCTCGCTGGGTGACGACACGTGCCGCCCACAATATCGGGAACTGTTGCAGGACTTCCTGTTCAAGTTGGATCTTGACGAAGAAACGCGCACCCGAGCGACCATCAACCCGTTGCGGGTGCTCGATGACAAACGCCCGAACGTGCGGGAGATGACCGCGGACGCACCGGTCATGCTCGATCACCTCTCCGATGTCGCTAAGCAGCACTTTGACACCGTCCTCGCGCACCTGGATGCGCTCGAGGTGCCGTACGTCATCAATCCACGCATGGTTCGCGGCCTGGACTACTACACGAAAACCACCTTCGAGTTCGTGCACGACGGACTCGGCGCACAGTCGGGTATCGGTGGTGGCGGCCGGTACGACGGCCTGATGCAACAGCTCGGTGGGAAAAATCTGTCCGGCATCGGCTTTGGACTCGGCGTGGACCGGACGATGCTGGCACTGAAGGCCGAAGGCAAGACGGTCGGCGGGACTGCCCGTGTCGACGTATTCGCCGTGCCGCTCGGGGACCAGGCCAAGATCACGCTGGCCGTGCTGGCGGGGCGGTTGCGCGCCGCGGGTGTGCGCGTCGACCTCGCTTACGGTGACCGCGGAATCAAGGGCGCGATGCGGGCCGCGGACCGCTCCGGAGCGTCGATGGCTCTGGTCGCCGGAGACCGCGACATCGAGGCGGGCACCATCGGGCTGAAGAACCTGGCGACAGGTGAGCAGGTCGACGTTCCCGTCGACGATGTTCTGGCAGGTGTACTTACGCGGCTCAACCGGGCCTAGCGCACTCAACGCTGTTCGGTCTGTTGCGGTCCAGTGTCACAAGCGGGTTGATCGCACGTACCTGGTGGAGGTAAACAAACCCGCTAAGCGCGCGCCAGCTCGGCGCATTCAACCCTGTTCGGCGAGGAACACGACGATGTGCTCATCGCCACCAGCACGGGTGAATCGTCCGCGTAGGGTTGAGCCGACCCGACCACGGAGGCGTCATGTCGCTGATCGCACTCGAGGAACATTTCGCCTGGGATCCGGCCAGCGCGGACAACGTCGTGGGCACGTGGCTGCGCACCAACAACCCCGTCGCCTACGACCGACTGTACGACCGAGGCCCACTTCGGATCGAGCAGATGGACGCTGCGAGCATCGACTTCCAGATCCTGTCGCTGTTCGACCCAGGGGTGCAGGACGAGACCGAGCTCACCCGCGCAACCGACCTTGCGCGCCGCGCCAACGATGACCTGGCCGAGTCGGTGCGCGCCAACTCCAACCGATTCGGCGGCTTCGCGACGCTGGCAACTCAGGATCCGGTGGCCGCTGCCGTCGAATTCGAGCGTGCAGTAACCGAATTGGGGTTGGTCGGTGCACTGATCAACGGGCACAGTCAGGGTCGCTATCTCGACGATCCGGCGTACGAGGAGTTGTTCGGGTGCGCCGAATCATTGGGGGCACCGGTCTATCTCCACCCGACGACGCCGCATCCCGCCGTGATGGCCGCATGGTTCGCGCCGTATGTCGATGACGGTCTGCACTTGGCGTCCTGGGGATTTGCCGCCGAGACGGGAACGCACGTGTTGCGCCTGATCTATTCGGGACTCTTCGACAAGTTCCCCCAATTGCAGATGATCATCGGGCACCTCGGTGAGATGCTCCCGTTCGCCGCCTACCGGATCGACCGGTATTACGGCCTCGGCGGAAGCGGCTCCGGCCATCGGCTGCAACACCTGCCGTCGGAGTACCTGCGCAACAACTTTCACGTCACGACAAGCGGCAACTTCTGCCCGCCGGCCTTCGCGTGCACGCTCGAGGTGATGGGTGCCGAGCGGGTGATGTTCTCGGTGGACTATCCGATGGACGACAACGCGGCCGGTGCTGAATTCCTGGCGTCCTATCCCATGGACGACGCGACCCGCCGGAAGGTCAGCTCCCAGAACGCGATAGAGCTCTTCGGCGAGCGAATCCCCGCTGCCCTGGGTGCCTGAGCACCGATCAGAGGGCGAAGACCTGGCCGTCGCGCGCGACGGTGATCTCTCCGGTGAAGTTCTTTCCTATCGCATCGGTCCATTGGGAGTCAGGCAGGTCCGTGGGCTCGTAATGACTCAGGACGACGTGCTTGGCGTTGGCGGCCGCAGCCACCTCACCGACCTGCTCGGCGGAGGTGTGCGAACTCTTGAGGTAGTTCGGCGGGAACCGGTCGCCGTAATAGGAGTCATCGAGGCTGAACTGCGCCTCGTGCACGAGGATGTCCGTGTCTTTCGCCAGCATGATGAGGTTGTCGGATTTGGTGGTATCACCGGAGAACGTCACGGACACACCGGATTTGTTCAGATCGAATCGGAGCCCGAACGCGGGATAGACGTCGTAATGGGAGACCAGCGTCGCGGTGACGGTGACGTTGTCGTCCGACATCACCGGAAAGGGGTGCGTCGTCGGTGATCTGTTTTGGTAGTTGGCTTCTTTCGGCACCGCGATCTCTGTGACGGTGAACAGCCTCTGGAGGTCGTCGGTCCCCATATCGCGGATGAAGATGTTGTTCGTGTAGGCGAACGCCTGCTGCAGGGATTTCGTCATCTCGGACAGTCCCGGGGTCGGGTGCGTGGGGTCGATCGTTGCCGGATCCGGATTGCCGACCTGGCTGGGCGGCAGTCCGCCCGCCGCGCCCGGCCCATACACCGTTACCGGCGCCTTACCTTTGGAAGCCGTATAGCCGCCGGAGAAAAGAAAACTGCCGTAGTCGACGGTGTGATCGGTGTGCAGGTGCGTGATGAACATGCTTCGCAACTGGTCGAACGTGAGCCCGGCGTTGGTGAAGGCGTTCAACGAACCCAGGCCGCAGTCGATCTGGTAGACGTCGTCGCCGATCTTGAGCGCCGACGAGATCCCGGTCTTGTTGCGAACAGGCGGCGGTCCGGCTTGGACACCGAGGGTGATGAGTGCGTTCTCCGGTAACCCCGCTTCGGTCGTTGACGGCGCTGATCGGCATGACGACACACCGAACGCGACCCCGGCGGCGGTTGCGAACAGCGCGAGTGCGGACCGCCTGGAGACCTGCACAGGGGATCATCCGCCGCGGACGACGGCGCTGAGAACTTCGTCGACGTTGCCTATTCCACCGTCGAACGGGTTGCCGCGCTTGAGAACCTTCGTTCCACCAGGTGTCAGTGCGACGAGTTTGGGTGAGCTGGAACCGATTTGCATCCTGCGAGCGAACTGCACCTGGTCCAGCGGCACGATCGCGCCACCGCCATAGCTGAACAACCCGAGCTTGCGATCGATCACCGCGACCGAACGGCAACCGTGCAACGGCTGGCTGCGGCGCCGACGGATCTTGCGCACCACCACGAACAACACCACCGCGAATACGATGCCGACTGCGACGAATATGGCGCCGAGTGCCATGGAGGGAACTCCGGCGATCAGCGCGACCACGCCGAAACCGCCGACGACAAGGGTCAATATGCCCAGTACGAATGCCAGGGTCGTCAGCGCCCCGGTGCAGCGGTCGAATACATTGACCCGGCGGCCGTCGTCGGTAACGACCAGCCCGCCCGTGTCGACGAGTACACGGGTTTCGGTGGGTGTGCTCACGCCTTGCAGCGTGCCATTCCCCGCGCACTGAGTGTGCGCGAACTAGAAAATGGCTGCTAGATCGCCATGGCGGCGCGAACGTCGGCCTCGGACGCCGAGCCGCCGGTACCGCTGGACGTGACCCGCCCGGCCTCCAGGATGTAATAGCGTTGCGCGGACTCCAGTGCGAAGCCGATGTGCTGTTCGACCAGCAGCACCCCCATATCGCCCCGCTGGGTCAAGGCGGTGACCGCGGCCTCGATCTCGGCAACCACCGATGGCTGGATGCCCTCGGTCGGCTCATCGAGGATCAGGCATTTGGGCGTGGTGATCAGCGCGCGTGCGATCGCCAGCTGCTGGCGCTGGCCGCCAGACAGTAGGCCGGCCCGCCGCGTGAGCAGTTCCTTCAAGGCGGGGAACAGATCGAGCTGTTCGTCGATGAGCTGCTTGCCGTTCTTGCGACCGTCGGCGACGACCTGAAGATTCTCGGCTGTCGTCAGCTGACCGAACGACTGCTGCCCTTGCGGTACGTAGGCCAAACCGCGCGAAACGCGTGCGCTGGGCCGCAGCTTGGTGATCTCCTCACCGTCGAACAGCACTTTGCCCGAATTGCATTTGAGCAGACCGACAGCGGCGCGAAGCAGCGTCGTCTTGCCGGCGCCGTTGTGTCCCATCACCGCGGCGACCCCGTCGGTCGGTACCTCGATGCTGACACCGTGAATGACCTCGGAGCGGCCATATCCGGCGTGGACTTCCAGAAGCTGCAGCATCAGGAGCTCTCCTCCACGAGTTCGATGCCGTCGGCTCCTGCCGCGGCGGTACCCAGATAGACCTCCTGCACTTTCGGATTGGCCTGGACTTCGGCCACCGAACCTTCCGCAATCACCCGCCCGCGCGCGAGCACCGTCACCGAAGTCGCGAAGGCGCGCATGAAATCCATGTCGTGTTCGACGACGACCACGGTGCGTTCAGCGCCGATGCGACGCAACAGGTTGCCGGTCTCCTCGCGTTCCTCGGTGCTCATGCCGGCGACGGGTTCATCGAGCAGCAGCACATCGGCGTTCTGGACCAGCAGCATGCCGATCTCGAGCCACTGCTTCTGCCCATGGGCGAGCACGCCTGCGGGCTTATCGGCCAGGTGGGTCAACCCGATGGTGTGCATCGCCTGTTCGATCGCCGGGAGCACACCGTTGCGGCGGCGCAGCAGGGTCCACGCCGACCGGTCTGCACCTGCCGCGATGTCGAGGTTCTGCAGCACGGTCAGCTGCTCGAACACGCTCGCGGTCTGGAAGGTACGTCCCACCCCGCGCCGCGCGATCTGATGCACCTTCTTCCCGAGCAGTTCCACGCCGGACTTGTTTATCGACCCGGACGCCGACACCAGTCCGGTGATCGCGTCGATCACGGTCGTCTTTCCCGCACCGTTGGGGCCGATCAGGAATCTCAGATCGCCCTGAAACAGAGTGAGGTCGACGTCGCTGACCGCCTTGAATCCGTCGAAATCGACTGTCAAGCCTCGGACTTCGAGATATTGAGTGCCCATACCGGCGTTGCCGCCCTCGACGGGTTCCCTGCCCGCGACGCTCGCGTCAGCCTCGGTCATGAGCTGGCCCCCACCTTCTCTGCGTCAGTGTCGGAGTCAGGGGCCTTCTCCGGGTCCGGTTCGGCTTTGGCCTTTCGGCGGCGCTTCAGCAGTATCCCCAGCCCGGCAAAGCCTGCGGGAAAGAACCCGACGACGACGATGAACAGCAGGCCCTGAGCGTATGTCCACTCCGATGGAAAGCGTTCGGAGAACAGGGTTTGCGCCCAAGCCACACCGATCGCACCGAGCACGGGTCCCAGCAGAGTCGTGCGCCCGCCGATCGCGACGCCGATCAGGAATGCGATCGACGGCAGGATGCCGACCTGTGACGGCGCGATGAAGCCGACGATCGGGGCGAAGAGCGCGCCGGCGATGCTGGCGAACAACGCGGCCACGGTGTAGGCGACGACCTTGATGTTGGCGGGGTCATAGCCCAGAAAACGCACCCGCTCTTCGCCGTCGCGCACAGCCACCAGCAGCTCGCCGTACCGGCTCTGCATGAGCTGCCGGACGACGGCCACGACCAGGAGCAGCACGCCCGCGGCGATGAAGTACAGCATCCGCCGGTTGGCCGGATCGGTCAGGGTGAAGCCGAAGAACGTACGAAACCTGTTGAGTCCGTTGCTACCACCGATGCTGGTCTGTCCGACGAGAAGGATCGCCAATGCCGCCGCCAGCGCCTGGGACAGGATCGCGAAGTAGGCGCCCTTGACGCGACGCTTGAAAACGCCGAACCCCAATGCCGCGGCGATCGCCGTCGGCACGAGCACGATCGCGAGCAGCGTGAAGGCGGGGGAGGCGAACGGCTGCCAGTAGGCGGGTAGCTCCCGGACCCCAGCGATCTGCATGAAGTCGGGCACGTCGTCGCCGCGAATCTGCGCGTCGGCGATCTTGAGATGCATGCCCATGATGTAGCCGCCGAGGCCGAAGAAGACGCCCTGGCCGAGGACCAGCATCCCGCCCCGGCCCCAGGCCAGCCCGATACCGACGGCGACGATCGCGAAGCACAGGAACTTGCCAAGCAGAGACAGCCGGAAGTCCGACAGCACGACCGGCGCCACTCCGAACAGCACCACTGCCGCAACGGCGAAGCCCGCCCAGGTCTGCCACCGACCAAGAATTGTTCTCACACCAAACTCCTTGTGCGAACAGTGAACAGGCCCTGCGGACGGGCCTGCAGGAAGATCACGATGATCACGAACACGATCACCTTGGCCAGGGAGGCGGTGGTGTTGTATTCGATGAACGAGTTCAGGAAACCCAGCGAGAACGCGGCGATGACGGTGCCTTTGATCTGGCCGAGCCCACCGACCACGACGACCAGGAACGCGTCGATCAGGTAGCTCTGCCCGATCGTCGGGCTGGTGGAACCGATCAGCGTCAACGCGACACCGGCAACGGCCGCAAGGCCCGAACCGATGAAGAAGGTCGTGATATCGGTCTTGCGTGAGGAGATGCCGCTGGTTTCGGCCAGGTCGCGGTTCTGCACGACCGCCCGGATTCGACGGCCCATCGGGCTGACCTTGAGTGCCGTGGCCAGCGCCGCTACGCACGCCACGACGAGCACCAGGATGAAGATGCGGGTCTTGGGTACTACCGCGCCGAAGATCTCCACACCACCCGACAGCCAGACCGGAGCGATGACATTGACTGCGGGAGCGCCGAACACATCACGTGCGATCTGCTGCAGGACCAGGCCGACACCGAATGTGACCAGCAGGGTGTCAAGCGGCCGGTGGTACATCCGCTGGATCAAGGTGACTTCCAGCAGTGCACCCATGGCGCCGCCGACGAAGAAGCCGACGACCAGTGAAATCAACAGGGACGCACCGGCACTGGAGATGAGCTGCTGTACCACGTAGGCGGTGTAGCAGCCGGCCATGATGAACTCACCGTGCGCCATGTTGATGACGCCCATCTGGCCGAAGGTCAGCGACAGTCCGAGCGCGGCCAGCAACAGGATCGAGCCGAGGCTCAATCCCGTTGCCAGCTGCCCGATTAAAACATCCACTTACACGTACTTCCGATCGCTTCGCTCAGCCGGAGAGACCGGCGGCCCACGGATAGGACTTGAGGTACGGGTCCGGCTCGATCGGGCCGGGGGACTCCCAGATCGTGTAGATCAGGCCGTCAGCGCGGATCTCGCCGATGCGTGCCGTCTTGGTGATGTGGTTGTTCTCGCCGTCAATCGTGACCAGGCCCTCAGGCGCGTCGAACGTGACGCCCCCGGCGTTCTCCTGGATCGCTGGGACCTCGAAGGACTTTGCCTTCTCGACGGTGTTCTTCCACAGATAGACCGAGACGTAGGCCGCCTCCATCGGATCCGACGTCGGCTTGTTGGCGCCGTACTTGGCCTTGTAGGCCTTGACGAACGCCTCGTTCACCGGCGTTTCGATCGTCTGGTAGTAGTTCCACGCCGTCAGCTGGCCGGTGATGTTCTCCACACCGATGCCACCGACCTCCTCCTCGGCGATCGACACCGAAACCACCGGCATCGCTTGCGGTGTCAGCCCGACGTTCTTGTACTCGCGGAAGAACGCCACGTTGGAGTCGCCGTTGAGGGTGTTGAACACCGCGTCGGCGTCAGCGGTGCGGACCTTGTTGACGATGGTGGAGAAGTCCGTCGAGCCCAGCGGTGTGTAGTCCTCGCCCTTGATCTCGATACCGTTGGCCTCGGCGTAGGCCTTGATGATGCGGTTGGCCGTCTGCGGGAACACGTAGTCGCTGCCGACGAGATAGAGCGACTTGACGCCCTTCTCCTTCAAGTAGTCCAACGCGGGCACGATCTGCTGGTTGGTCGTGGCGCCGGTGTAGAAGATGTTCTTCGACGACTCCAGCCCCTCGTACTGCACGGGGTAATAGAGGAGCGAGTTCGCGCTCTCGAACACCGGCAGCATGGCCTTGCGGCTCGACGAGGTCCACCCACCGAACACCGCTGCCACGCAGTCGCTGCTGATCAGCTTTTCGGCCTTCTCGGCGAACACCGTCGGCTCCGACGCGCCGTCCTCACCCACGACCTGGATCTGCTTGCCCATCACGCCGCCGGCCGCGTTGATCTCCTCGACCGCCAACGCGATGGCGTCGCGGACCGTCACCTCGGAGATCGCCATCGTTCCCGACAACGAGTTCAGCGAGCCGACCTTGATGGTCGAACCCGAGGTGTCCACGCACGACTCGGCGTTTGCCGAGTCGGACTCGGTCGCCTTGCTTCCACAGCCCGCCAACAGCAGGGCACCCGCGGCGATGATGCTTCCCGTCGCTAGCGCCGACCTTCTCACCGAGGAGCGTCGTGGTAGTCGCATTGACAGCCTTTCCCTATATCAACAGCGCACATCGGAAGATGAGCGTGATTGGAGTGCAGAATCTCACCGACACCGCGAGGGGTGTCGAATCGGGACGTTAGAGCGGCTGTGTTTCTGCGAAATGTCTGTGTGTGACGAACAAATTAACCTGTAGGCAGACACGTGTTTGTTTGCCGCTGATGGGTACTGGGCGAGGTTGACCTGACGAGCTTGTAACGGTCCGGTACGGTGCCGCGATGTGACGAACATGCGAAAAGTGACATCCATGGTCGGGGCGGCGCTCGTGCTGGCGGCAGGCTCAATTGCGGTTGGTCAGGGAACGGCGGTCGCGCAGGCGGGGCCGAACGTCAGATACGTCGTCACCGCAGATGCCCCGCTGAGCTTCGACATCAATTACGTGACTAATTCGCCTGCGGACCTGAAGGCCTTCAACGCCGACGCCAATGCCTACTCGACCAGAGGCAGCTTCGTCGTCCCCTGGGAGGCCACCGCGACGCTCGCCGACCCGCAATGGGCGTACATCAGCGTGGCCCGGGCCGGCCATGCCATGGAGGCCCCGCCGAACGCGCATTGCGAGATCTGGGTCGACGGACAACTGGCCGTCCAGAACACAGGTCCCACGACGGCCTTCTGCCAACTCGGTCAGTGGTAATTCACTTCTCTGCGAAGACGTAGACCCGGGCTATTCGCCTGACCCCAGCGACGGCGCCGTCACGAGCGACACCGTATGGGAGATAAAGAAAGAAGGGGGAGTGCACACCCCTTCCACTTTCAACATATAGCGCACCGGGGGGCTTGTCGCAAGACCCGGGTCATGCCGCACAATCGTCGCCCGAACGAAAAGCCGGCGAAAATTGGGGTGGGCGAGTATGCGAATGTTGTTGTCGACGTGGGGGTCACGCGGAGACGTCGAGCCGATGTTGGCATTGGCAGTCCAGCTGAGGGCACAGGGCGTCGATGTGCGGATCTGTGCACCGCCGGATTTCGCTGAGCACGTCGCCAGAATCGGTGTGCCGATGATTGCCGCCGGAAAGTCGGTGCGGGACCTGGTGCACGGCGTCGCAGCTTCCGGCACCAAGCCGTCTACTCCGGCCGATGCGCCCCGCGTCGCGGCCATGTTGGTGGACTCTCAGTTCGAGACGGTGGCACCTGCCGCCGAAGGGTGTGACGCCTTGGTGGCGACGGGTCTGATGCCCGCCGGGCTGCCCTCGATAGCCGAGTCGCTCGGCATCCACTACGCGTGCGTGGCGTTCATGCCCGGTGTGCTGCCGTCACCGCACCAAACGCCGCTGTCGCGGCCGGGTCGGCCGTTCCCGCCGGACGCGACCAACACGGTCATGTGGGACGTGGATGCCGAACGGGTGCAGGCGCTCTACGGCGCCCCGCTCAACGCGCACCGGGCGGCGCTGGGGCTACCTCCGGTGACAACGTTCGTGACCACGTCCACACCGACCGGCCATTTCTGGCGGCCGACCCGACCCTCGCCCCATGGCCCGGTTCGCCCCAACTGGATGTCGTGCAGACGGGCGCGTGGATTCTGCCCGACACGCGCCCACTGCCAGCGGAGTTGACGGCCTTCCTGGATGCCGGCACGCCGCCGATCTACGTGGGCTTCAGCAGCGTGCGCGCCCCGGAGGACGTCGCCGCCCTCGCCATCGAAGCGATCCGCGCGCAGGGGTGCCGTGCGCTCATCAGCCGCGGCTGGGCCGACCTGGCCCGGGTCGACGATCGAGATGACTGCTTCATCGTGGACGAGGTCAACCTCCAGGCGTTGTTCCCCAGGGTGGCGGTCGTCGTACACCACGGCGGCGCGGGAACCACGACGGCGGCGGCCCGCGCAGGGGCGCCCCAAGTGGTGGTGCCGCAGATCGCGGACCAGCCGTATTGGGCAGGCCGAGTGGCGGCCCTGGGCATCGGTGTCGCCCACGACGGCGCGAACCCGACGAGCGAATCGCTGTCGGCCGCCCTCGAGTCGGCGTTGACGCCGGCGGTCAGCGCGCGGGCGGTTGAACTGGCAGGCATGATCCGCACCGACGGAGCCGCCGTGGCCGCGAAGCTGCTGATCGACGCCGTCTCAAGAACGTAATTACCTTGACATCCAATCAAACATGAGTTCGAATGGATGGATGCGGTGGGAACGTCAGGGCGTCAGCGTCGACGACGGCGCGCTGCCCGGCCTACAGCGGATCGGCTTCGTCCGCAGTGTGCGGTCGCCGCAGTTCGAGGGCATGACGTTCCACGAGATCCTCTGCAAATCGGCGTTGAACAAAGTGCCCAATGCCGCCATGCTGCCGTTCCGATACACGGTCAACGGCTATCGCGGTTGTTCGCACGCGTGTAGGTACTGCTTCGCACGGCCCACCCACGAGTACCTGGAATTCGATTCCGGAGATGATTTCGACACCCAGGTCGTGGTGAAGACGAATGTCGCAGACGTGCTGCGCCGCGAGCTGTCCCGGCGCTCGTGGCAACGGGAGACGGTGGCGCTCGGTACCAACACCGACCCGTATCAGCGCGCCGAGGGACGCTATGCGCTCATGCCGGGAATCATTGCCGCGCTGGCAGATTCCGGTACGCCGTTCTCCATCCTGACCAAGGGCACGCTGTTGCGCCGCGATCTACCGCTGATCACCGAGGCGGCCGCACGCGTCGACGTCAGCGTCGCGGTGTCGCTGGCCGTCGGCGATCCCGAACTGCACAGGGATGTCGAGCCGGGCACGCCGACACCGCAGGCCCGCCTCGGGCTGATCTCCGCGGTCCGCGACGCCGGGCTGGACTGCCATGTCATGGTGGCGCCGGTGCTGCCGCACCTGACGGATTCCGCGGCACAGTTGGATGCGTTGCTCAGCCAGATCGCCGCGGCGGGAGCCACGGGCGTTACGGCGTTCGGGCTACATCTGCGAGGCTCGACGCGCGGGTGGTTCATGGCGTGGCTGTCGCGGTCCCACCCCGAACTGGTCGGGGTGTATCGCGAGTTGTACAGGCGCGGAGCGTATTTGCCGTCGGACTACAAGAAGATGCTGCACGACCGTGTGACACCGTTGATCGCCAGGCACGGCCTGGCTCCGCACCGGCGGCCTTTCCGGGCGGCGGCGGCTCCTGCGGCGGACTGCGCCGAGACATTGCAGCCGACGTTGTTCTAGTTGAATGTGCGGCCCCTGCATCTTCTTCGGCATAGCCTGACCGCAGGGCCTGAGGGGGTAACCACATGTCATCACCCGAGCCGACGACGGCTGTCGAGATCCCGGATCTGCTGAATCCCGATTCCTACCCACGCCGGGACGAGCTGACCGAAACCTGCGATCTGGTGATGAAGGGAGGGATCACCAGCGGGGTGATCTATCCCCACACCGTGTGCGAACTGGCCACCTCACGACGGCTCGTCCAGGTCGGCGGGACATCGGCAGGCGCCATCGCGGCCGGCGGCGCGGCGGCGGCCGAATACGGTCGCGACACTCACAGCTCGGCATCGGGATTTCCGCAACTCGCCTCGCTGCCAAGCCAACTCGCCGAGCAAACCGCAGATGGGCACACCCGTTTGTTCCATCTCTTTCAGGCACAGGCTGAGACACGGACGCTGTATCGCTTGGTGTCCGTGCTGATCGGTCGGGGGACGGGTCGCAGCAAGTTCGGGCGAGCGCTGATTCCCGCGCTACTGACGTTGCGACCACTGCCTGTGATCCTTGTTCTCGCGGTCGGCCTGGCGGGACTCTTGGCTCCCGCGATCCTGCTGGCACGCGCGATCGCCGACCGCAGCGGCGGGGGCACCGTCGTCGCCGCCGTGCTTTTGCTTGTCGGCCTCATCGTGTTCTTGCTCGGAACGCTGGCGGCGGTTTTGGCCAGCGTTGTCATGCGACTGTCGCGGGACGTCCCCAAGAACGGATACGGCATGTGTTCGGGGATGTCCGGGCCCGGCAGCAGTCATCCGCCACTCACCGAGTGGCTGGCCGACAAGTTCGACCAGATCGCGGGCAAGCCGGCAGCCGACGGTCCATTGACGTTCGGCGACTTGACGAGTCGCGGTATCACCCTGGCGATGTTGACGACGGACCTCAGCGCAGGCACGCAGAATCGGTTGCCGTTCCGCACCCGCGTCTGGGCATTCGATCCGCAGGAGTTCGGTCGGTTGTTCCCGCCGCGGATCGTGCAGTGGATGACCGAACATGCTGCCGTGCCCGAATCCGACGACGACCGCCGAGTGTTCGCGCGTTTCAGGGCCACCGGTCTGTGCCCGCTGCCGACGGCCGATGCACTTCCGATCATCGTGGCGGTGCGCATGAGCCTGAGCTTCCCGATACTGCTCTCCGCGGTACCGCTGTACGCCGTCGACTACACGCAAGACGGTCACCCGATCGTCGCGCACCGGTTTTCCGACGGCGGCATCACGAGCAATTTCCCGATCCACTTCTTTGACGCGGCGATTCCCGGTCGGCCCACCTTCGGGATCGACCTCGTGAAGGTGGGGAGCCTGAACGCGAACCCCGCCCAGAATGTGTCGATGCCGGTGAGCAACCGGGACGGCATACTGGCCCGCACCAGGACGATCGGGACGCTGTCAGACTTCGTCGGCGCACTGGCAAACACCATTCAGAATTGGTCGGACTCGATGCAGGCCAGGGTTCCCGGGTACCGCGACCGCATCGTCGCGGTACACCACACCAAGCAAGAGGGTGGCTTGAACCTGGACATGGAAAGTTCCACCGTCGCCCTGCTCGCGGAACGCGGACGGCTCGCCGGGCAGCGGGCCGACAACTTCGACTTCGAAAACCATCGCTGGGTGCGGTTGCGGTCGATGTTTCAAACACTCGAGGACTTCATCGAACCCGCTGCCGTGCAAATCAACGCGCCGTCGAGCAGCGATCTCAAGAGCTATCGCGAGATGATGTCTGACCCGCCTTCATACAAGAGCCCGACACTCGAGAACGCGGGGCCGATCGTCGCCGACGCAATCACCGGGCTGGCCGCGGCCTACGAGTCGACGAAGGACCGCCCCGAAAGCAGATTCCGCGAAGGCGCGCCTAAACCGCGACCTGCGCTGAGGGTGCGACCACAACCCTGAAGCTAGAGTTCCTAACCCTTGTTGCGCTTGACCTGATTGAACGGCACGCCACGGTCGGCCGCGTGCTCACGCGGAAAGCCCAGCACGCGTTCGCCGATGATGTTGCGTGCGATCTCAGTGGTGCCGCCACCCAGCGCGGCCGCCTGCCGCGACAGGTAGCGCTCGCCGAAACGGATCATGTCGTCGCCGACATCCACGACGCCGGAACTGCCGGTGAGCGAAAGTGCGGTGTCGAACTCCAGATGATGTACCTCGGCGTAGGTGACCCGGATGATCGAGCCCGCGGCCGGTGGCAGCGAGCCGTCCAGGACGCCGTGATACACGTGGTCGATGAGCTGCTCGCGTACTGCCCGGTGCACCAACGCGCGGCCTGCGGCCTCCTGTGCCCGCTCGCTGTCGGCCTGCCCGGTCGCTTCCAGCAGTGCGATGAAATCGATCGCTACGTCGGACTTTCCTTCGGCGCCAATGCCGCTCGCGAACTCCGAACCCCCGCCGACGGCGCGGCGCTCGTGGTACAGCTGCCGGGACGCCACGTGCCAGCCGCCGTTGACCTCGCCGACGACGGCGTCGTCGGTGAGTTCGAGGTTGTCGAAGAACTCCTCGCAGAACTCGACCGAGCCGTTGACCTGCTTGATGCGCCGAAGCGTGATGCCTTCGCTGTTGATGGGCACCAGGAACATCGTCAGGCCTTCGTGCTTGGGCACGTCCCAGTCGGTGCGGGCCAGCATCAGCCCGTAGTCGGCGGCGAACGCGCTGGTGCTCCAGGTCTTGGCGCCGTTGATCACCCACTTGTCGCCCTTGCGGTCGGCGCGCGTGATGACCCCCGCTAGATCGGACCCACCGCTGGGCTCCGACAGCAACTGCACGAGCACCTCCTCACCGCGCAGCGCGGCCGAGATGTGTTGCTGCTTCTGCGCTTCGGAGCCGGTGTCGAGGATCGTCGCGGCACAGATCGTGAAGGTCGGGGTGTTCAGGATGATTGGCAGTTCATAGCAACGTGATTCGGTGTTGAACGCCCTCTGATAGGCGATCGGAAGACCGAGGCCGCCGTACTCGCGGGGGAAGCAGATCCCGGCGAACCCGCCCTCATACAGTTTCTTCTGCAGCTCACGGGCGCGATCCCATGGCTCCTCTTCACCGCGGTCGTGCTCGGGCGGGTTGGCCGGATCGATCCGGGGCATGTTCTGGGCCAACCAGGTTCGGGCCCGCGTTGCGAACTCTTCGACCGACTCGGTCGTTGCGGCGGGCGCCGATGCGGTGTCGGTCATGATGCATGTTCCAGGTTCTTGGTGAGCGCGTACACACGGAGATTGTGATCCTCGGGCGTGCCGAACATCGATCGGTACAGCGTCGCTCGGCGCAGAAAGATGTGCAGATCGTGCTCCCAGGTCACACCGATACCACCGTGCAGCTGTATGCAGTCCTGCAACATGCCCGGAACATGTTCACCCACATACGATTTCGCGACGCTTACCGCCATTTCGGCGCTGGCCGAACGCGCGGCCACCTCGACCACCGCGGCGTTCGTCGTCGCGCGGCATGACTCGAACCAGATCTTCAAATCGGCGTACTTGTGCTTCAGGGCCTGGTAGGAGCCGATGGGCCTGCCGAACGAATGCCGATCGAACCCCCACTGGATGGTGAAGTCAAGCACCGTCTCCAATATGCCCACAATTTCGGCGCACTGGAGAATCGCGGCGATCTGGCTCTGCCGCGCGATGAGTGCCGGGGTCTGTTCGGCGGAGCCGACGACCGCGGAGGCATCCACCTCGACACCGTCGAAATGCACTCGGGCGTAGGTCTTCACCATGTCGATCGACCGCTGCGATTCGACAGTGACGCCGGATGCGTCCGTCGGAACCACGAACTGTCGCACGGCACCGTCGCAGTTCGCCACCACCAGCAGAACCGCGCTCTCGGCGCCGGCCTCGACACGGTCCTTCACGCCGTCGATGCGGTACCCATTGTCGGTGCGCGTCGCGGTGACCGCGGCATCGAGGGGCGACCACTGTTTCCCTGGTTCGTAGACCGCCCACGAGGCGACGATCTCACCCGAAATCAGGGATTCGATTGTCTGCTCATGGTTCTCAGGAGCTTCCGCCAAACCCACCAGCACGATGCTCACCGGATGAAGAGGGCCGGGTGCGACGGTTCGGCCGCAGAGTTCCGCGACCAAGGCAAGATCGGCGACACCGTCACCGGATACGCTGCCGCCACCGAGTTCCTCTCCCACCAGCAGACTGGTCCAGCCGAGTTCGGTGGCCCGTCGCCACCAGTCCATCTCGAACGGCGTTCCGGCGTCCTGCAGTTCACGCAGCCGACCCAGTGAGGCGCCCTTTTCGAGGAACGACTGGGTAGTGGATGCGAACAGTAGCCGTTCTGGGTTGGCGGCGTCGGTCACGGCGCGAACTCACTTTCAATAACGCGTGAACGTGCGTGCCGGAGTACCGACACGCACGTCACGATAGAGGCCGTTGGGATCAGGCGAATTCCATCGCTGGGACGCCGGGCTTGTGAACGATCTCGTTCGTTATCTTGAACAGGTCGATCATGTTGCCACCCATGATCTTTCGCTGCCCTTCAGCGTCGAGGCCGGCAAGGTCATCGACCAGGTGCGTCGGCTGAGACAGGCCCTCCGGGTGCGGCCAGTCGGAGCCGAAGATCACTCGGTCGACACCGCACAGCTCGGCCATCTGGGCGAAGTCGTCCTCCCAGAACGGCGCGACGTAGACGCAGCGGCGGAACGCCTCGATCGGATCCTCGAGGAAGCCCTGGGGCATCTTTCCGTAAACGCTCTTGAATTGCTTGAACAGGTAGGGCACCCAGTCCGCGCCGTTTTCGATCGACAGGATGCGCAGATCCGGGTTGCGGGTCAGCGCACCGTGGCAGACCAACGCCGCCATGGTGTCCTCGATGGGCCGCTTGCCCATCGCGACCATGCGGAACGACGTCGGCGCGAACGGCTTGAACTCGTCGCCGGGTTCCCAGTCGTTGAGGTACTCGGAGTACCCGCTGTCCGAGGCGTGCATGGACACCGGGATGCCGGCCTTGACGCACGCATCCCAGAAGGGGTCGAACTCTTCCACACCCATCGAGCGGGTGCCGCGGTAGCCGGGCACCGGGGCGGGGCGGACCAGGACGGTCTTGGCGCCGCGCTCCAGGCACCATTCCAGTTCCTCGAGGGCGCGGTCGACGTTGCCCAGATTGATGACTGGCGTGGAGAAGATGCGGTCCTCGTAGTTGAACTGCCACGTCTCGTACATCCACTGATTGAGCGCGTGGACGATGTCGAGGATGAGGTCGGGATCGTCCTTGAGTCGCTCCTCGACCAGGCTGGCCAGTGTCGGGAACATCAGCGTGTAGTCCAGGGCGAGGCTGTCCATCACCTCGATGCGGGCCTCGGGATTGCGGAAGGCGGGAATCGCCTTCATGGGCTTGCCCATCACCTCGCGGAAGGTCTTCCCGCCGCTGCCGTGCCGGAAGTACTCCTCCTGGGCGCCGGGCCGGGCGACCACCTCGAACGTCGGGTTGGGGATGTAGTCGCTGACGACGTTGCGCACCATGATCTTGGTGCGTCCGCGGACGTCGATGTAGTCGATGACGCCCTTGCGGTGATCGGGCAGGAACTGGGTCAGCGCCTCTTTGGGCTCGTAGAAGTGGTTGTCGGCGTCGAACACCGGATACGGCAGTTCGCGGGTCATTTCCGCCTCCTGGAAGTCTCGATTTGGGCTGATGATGGTAATGACATTACCACGTCTGGACCAGCGAAAACACCACCCCGACTGAGGTGTTTTCACATCGGGTGCGGTGCAGGTCAGGCGGGGTCGCGGCGGCCGGTGAGGCTGCTGATGCAAAAGTCGTAGATGTGGTCGGCCTCGACTGGGGTGCCGCTGAGTTCTGCGCCGAGCACCCGCAGCCGCATGGCCCCCAGCGCTGACTGCATGATCAGCGCCGCGGTCGCGTCGATGTCGATGTCGGTCCGGAAACGGCCCTCGTCGATACCGCTGCGGATGATGTCTTTGATCAGCTCGTGCACCGGCGAGAGCACGCGCGCGTACTCGCTGGGCAGAGCCTCGGCCAAGCGGTCGTTGTAGAACGTCAGGCCCCGGTTGACCTTGTCCTGTGTGGTCGTTTCCGCTGGCGTGCAGATGCGATCGATGAGTATCCGCAGGGCATCGACGGCGGGCAGGCCAGCGGTGTCTTCGCGCCACTTGCGCGTCGACTCGGACATGATCTTGTCGACCAGCGCGAGCAGCAATTCGTCCTTGGTGGAGAAGTGCTGGTAGAAGGATCGAAGCGAGGTCTTGGACCGTTCAACGACCTCCAGCACGGTGAAGTCGGTTCGTCCGGTCTCGCCGAGGATCGCCAATGCCGACTTCATGAATCTCTTCGGGCGCGACTCGGGATCCAGGTCGACGACTGCGTCCGACGTCGCCGGGCGGGCTCCTCCGCTCGGCGGCCGACCGCTGCGCTTCGCCATGGGCACCTTCCGGATTGTGCACGAATGTTGGTAACGACGTTACCGCTTTTGCGCAGGCTCGGTTAGTGTTCCCTCCCATGACCACCGACTCAGCGCAGACGCCCTGGACCGTTCAGAGCCTGCTCGACCTGTTCGACGTGCAGCCCGACGGCGAGAACAGATTCACCGCCGAGACCGGCCCCGCCGGTGAGGACGATCGCCAGGTGGTCGAGGGCACGCAGGTCCTTGCCCAAGCGATTGTCGCTGTGGCCAAACGCTTTCCGGACAAGTCGGTGCGCTCGGTGTCCGCGGTGTTCGCTCGCGCGGTGATGGTCGGCGCGGGGCCGGTCGAGCTCGAGTTGGACGTGGTCAACGAAGGCCGGTCGACCGCGACGGCGATCGTCGCGGCCAAGCAGAACGGCAAGCGGTGCATCACGGTGACCGTGCTGACCGACGTTCCCACCGCCGACGTCATCCGCCACCACCTGCCACGGCCCGACGTCGCAGGGCCCGCCGATGCGAATGTGTCGACGATGCCGATGACCGGACGGGAAGTACGCCTGGTCGACGTCGTCGATGTGAACAGCCCCGATGAGGTCGGGCCGCCGGAGCTGTACGCGTGGCTGCATTACGACCCGATCCCCGCCCGAGACGACCTCGCGAAGGCGCTGATCGCGTATTTCACCGGACACCTTGGCATTTCGACGACGATGCGTGCACACGAGGGCATCGGGACCGCGCAGGCGCATCTGACGGTATCGACGGTGCCGATGACGGTGACGGTGAGCTTCCACGAGCCGTTCACCTGGGACGGCTGGCTGTTGTACACCCACGAGAGCACCCAGGTGGGTGCAGGCATGTCGTATGTGCGCGGCGCCGTACACACCGAGAGCGGTGAGCTCATCGCGTCGTTCGGTCAGGACGCATTGATCCGCCCGCTGCGCACCACCGACACGAGCATCAAGGAGCAGTCGCGGCTCTAGATCTTGAGATAGCCCTTGTCCGCGGGGATCTGAGCCGCGGTCACCAGTGACGACCCATCGCCGGCCAACCACAACACGATGTCGGAGATCAGGTTGGGATCGGCGAGCGATTCGGTCGGCAGGGCGCCAGGCGAGAAGCTGTGGATGTATGTCTGGTGGTCGGCGAACATCTGGTACATCGACACGTCGTTGCCCATCGGCGTATCGGTGCCATACGGGTGCACGGAGTTCACTCGTATTCCGAACTCGCCCAATTCGATCGCCAGCGAGTTGGTCAACGCAACGACGCCAAACTTGCTCGCACAGTAGTGGCCGCCGCCGGGAACGGCCTTGATGCCCGCCGCTGAGCTGATATTGATGATCGACCCGCCCGCATGGATCATCGCCGGGACGACAGCCTTGATGGTGTTCCACACGCCGGTCAGGTTGATGTCGATGACGTCCTGCCACTGCTGGGCCGAAATCTCCCACAGCCGACCCCAATTCAGCACACCGGCATTGGCGACGACGATGTCCAGACGGCCGAACTGCTCGATCGCGTCGGCCACCACCCGCTGCTGGCCGTCGAGGTCGCGGACGTCGACCTCCTCCGCGCGGATCTTGCGACCCTCACCCTCGACCAGACCCACCGTCTCGGCGAGATCCTCGGGCAGGGCCGGGGGATAGCCGTTGTGGTCGGCGACGGGCCCGCAGGCATCGATAGCAACGATGTCCGCGCCGGCCCGGGCCAACCGAATGCAGTGTGAACGTCCCTGTCCGCGCGCCGCTCCCGTGACGTAGGCGACCTTGCCTGCCAGCGGTGTGTCTTCAGCCATGCCCGACATCGTGCGCGTGATGGACGATGTCGTGCAAGTGGTAGATCGCAATTGCTGCGCAGGCCGCGCCGCGACCACGCGTCGGTTGAAGCGCGGTGAACGTCGCGGATGTGGCAGCCGTACGCAGCTGCCGGTGTCTAACCCAAGTTGTTGGTGTTGAATGTGTCGCAGCTGTTGATGTCGCCGGTGCGATAACCCTCGGTGAACCACTTCTGCCGTTGCTCCGACGAGCCGTGCGTCCACGCCTCGGGATTGACGCGCCCGGTGGCGGCCTGCTGGATACGGTCGTCGCCCACCGATGCCGCCGCCGATAAGGCGTCGGCAATGTCTTTGTCGCTCAACGGTTCCAGGAACGGCACCCCGGTGCTTTCCTGCTTGGTGATGGTCGCGTAGTGGGCCCACATGCCCGCGTAGCAGTCGGCCTGCAACTCGGTGCGCACACCGCCGCCTGTGGCGCCCTCGGGATCACGTTGTGCGTTGACAAGCGAACCCTGGAGGTTCTGCACATGGTGGCCGTACTCGTGCGCCACCACGTACTCCTGAGCCAGCGGGCCACCGCTGGAACCGAACTGGTCCCTGAGCACATCGAAGAATCCGACATCGAAGTAGGCGGTGTGATCGCCAGGGCAGTAGAACGGGCCGACGTCACTGGTCGCAGGGCCGCAGGCGGTATCGATTGAATCGGTGAAGATCTCCATCCGCGGCCGCTGATAGCCCGGCAGCAACTGCTGCCACACCGCGTCCACCGAGTTGCCCGTCGCGATCACCCGGCACTGCACGATGTTGTTGGCGTCTTCGCCGGTCTTGCATTGGCTGGTATCGAAACCGGGTGTCTCGACGCCGCCGGTGTCGTATTGCTGCGTCGGCATGACCGTGCTGGGGTCGACACCGAGGAACAACGCGACGACGAGGATGAGTAGGCCACCGACGCCGCCGCCGACTGCGATGCCACGCCCCGGCCCGCGGCCGCCACCGCTGGTGGAGGTGGTGCTCGTGTCGATCTGCATGCCTTCGTTGAAGGTCATCGCATTACCTCGTTTGCGCTCGCCGCACGGGTCTGGCACCCAGGTGCATTCAGCTTTGCACACTACGATTTGGTCGTGGCAGCCGTTGTCGGACATTCCGGAGTTTCGACGGTCGTGCATACAGACCTAGGGGACATTCGCGGTACGACTGAAGGCGGCGTCGGGGTTTGGCGCGGCATGCCGTACGCCGAGCAGCCGGTGGGGGAGCGACGATTCTTGGCCCCCGCGCCGCTGTCGCCCTGGACCGGTGTGCTCGACGCTCTCGAACACGGACCGCTGCCGCCGCAGAGCAAATCGTTCGTCGGTGGCGGCCGTGACGATCCGAAGATCCGCGACGAAGCCTGTCTGACACTGACGGTGTGGTCGCCGGACACCAGCGCGTCGCTTCCTGTGATGGTGTGGATTCCCGGCGGCGCGTTCGTGTACGGCGCCGGGCAGTTTCAGCTTTACAACGGCTCGCGGCTGGCCGCCAACGGTGACGTAGTGGTGGTCAACGTCACCTATCGGATCGGTGTTTTCGGTGGGTTCGAGCTCAGCGACCTGGGAAACGGATTCGACGACAACCTCGCGCTGCGCGACCAGATGGCGGCGCTGCGCTGGATCCGCGACCACATCGCCGCGTTCGGCGGCGATCCCGACCGGGTGACCGTCTTCGGCGAGTCGGCGGGCGCCACCTCAGTGCTGGCACTACTGGCGAGCCCCGCGGCCAAGGGACTGTTCAGCCGGGCGATCGCACAGAGCCCGGCGTTGCCGCTGATCGGCGACCGCGAGACGCGGGCCAGGCAGGCGCACGAATTCGTCAAGCGCTTAGGCGTTGACGTCGGCGAGGTCAAGCAGCTGCCGCAGCGGCAGCTGCGCCGGGCCGCCGGCATGCTTCAGCTCAAGAGTGCTTCGAGCACGCCGCACCTCGCCTATGGATTGACCTACGGCGTCGATCTGCTGCCGCAGCATCCGGTGGATGCCGCCCGCGACGGCGCAATTGAGCGGATGCCGCTGATCATCGGAACCAACAGCCATGAGGCGTCGATGTTCGCGTGGACGAAGCCGCCGATGCTGCCGACCACCATCGCGTCCGTCGGCGCCTATCTCGATCGCGTCGCACCGGATGCCAAGGGCGAGGTGCTGGCCGCATATCCGGACTATCCGAGGCGGCGCGCGCTCATCGCGTTCGGTTCCGATGTCATGTTCGGCGGCCCGGCATGGGCGTTCGCCGACGCATACAGTGCAGTCGCGCCGACGCATATGTACCGGTTCGACCATGTCGGCTGGAGCCTGCGGGTGCTGGGACTGGGCGCCACCCACGGCAGCGAGATCGTGCACATCCAGCACAGCTACGCGTCGTTCATCGGGCGCAAGCTCCATCCGCTGGGGCGTCGGCTACAGCCGCCGGTCGGCAGGCGGATGCAGCAGGCCTGGCTGGACTTCGCGGCCAAGGGGTGGGACACCGGCGAGATCCGATGGTCCAACGGCCACGACTGGCCGGTATACGACACCGACCGCCGCGTTACCCGCATCATCATGACCGCGCGCGACATCGTGACCGAGGACCCCGACGCCGAGCGCCGAAAGGCCTGGGCTGCGGTGTCCTAGCCGCACTTCAGCCCGTGACGGCAAAACGCTTGTCCGAGTAGTCGCGAAGGTTGTAGAGGAACTTCTGGAACGTGCGTCCCATCATTGGCTTGCCCAGCGTCATCCCGACGCGACCCGAAACGCCCTTCGGCTTCATCGCCATCACCCACGTCAGGTGGCAGCCGTCGGCCGTCGGAACAACGCGGTAGTCCTCCGCGAACGCCGAGATGGCGTTGCTGGACGCTTCATTGAACCGAAAAGCCATGTGGGTGAAGGGCTCCCAAGCCAGGAACTCCTCGTCGCCGGCGATGCCACCGCGCATGTTTACCGTGCGTGTCGTACCGATGCCGCGCGGTTCGGGACTGGTCCATGTCACCTTGGTGATTGCGGTCGCCCAATGCGGCCACGACTCGGCGTCGGCCAGTACCTCGAACAGTTGCTCGGGAGTGATCTTCAGATCGACGGTGCTGACGAACCGAAACGGCGCGCTGTTGATGAAGTTCAGGTCAACCCGCTCACATGCGTGCATGGCCATCACGGTAACTCTAACCAGGCCCGTCGCTGGCCGCGGCCAATAGCGGCACCAGGACGTCACTGATCGGTGTGGCCAGCCCGTGCTCGGCGGCCCTGCGCGAGATGACGCCATTGCGGATGTCCCATTCCAGTGGGCGATGTGCCTCTCGGTCGGTCAGGATCGACGTCGTCATGTCCTCGGGGACCTCGGTGAAGAGGCGAACCGTCTGATCGATCATTTCGTCGCCGAGGGTGGCGCCCTCCGCGCGCGCGACGGCCAGGCACTCGGCGACGTACGCGCGAGCCATGGCGGCGACGTCCTCGCGACGGAACATTCCCGATCTGCGTCCGGTCAGCACCATCAGCCCTGCGACGGCGTTGACCAACAGCTTGTGCCAGGTTGCGGTCACGAAGTCGGGATCCGTGTCAACCGACAGTCGCGGACCACGCAACACCTCGGCGAGTCGCGTCG
This sequence comes from Mycolicibacterium tusciae JS617, assembly GCF_000243415.2. The sequence goes on along the minus strand of NZ_KI912270.1, from coordinate 1,488,081 downwards.
CGGCGGCTGTTTCGGGGAGGACCAGCCGTACCGGTGTCCGTAGCCGCACCCAACCCTCGGGCTGTGTCTCGGCGGAGAACCACACCACGCACGGGACGACGGTCGACTCGGGGCACAACCTGCCGACCCGCTCGACCTGTTCGACGCCGTTCTGCAGCGCACACACCACGGTGTGCGCGTCGCACAATCGGGCCAGCCAGGCCGCGGCCTGCTCGTTCTGGGTGTCCTTGACGGCCAGCAGCACCACGTCGGCGGGCCCGTCGACCTGGGACGGGTCGGTATGGACAGGGTGAGGTACCACGATCGGGTCGCCGTCGTCGGGGCGCAGTTCCAATGACGGCCGCGGCGTGCGCCCGCCCACGATCACTTCGTGACCAGCGGCGTAGACCAGGGCAGCGACCGTCGTGCCGATGGCACCCGGTCCGACCACTGCGATCCTCACGCTGGCCAAATTACCCGTGGAGGTGCACCTCTAGACTGTGCAGTCGGTCCACCCCCGTTTGCGAGGAGAGTTCGTGCTGCGCAGTCATGCCGCCGGTTCGTTGCGGTCCACCGACGCCGGTCAGCAGGTGACGCTGGCCGGCTGGGTTGCGCGCCGTCGCGACCACGGCGGTGTCATATTCATCGACCTTCGCGATTCGTCCGGCGTTTCGCAGGTGGTGTTCCGCGAAGCCGACGTGCTGGCGAATGCGCACCGGCTGCGCGCGGAGTACTGCATCGCCGTCGAGGGAGTCGTCGAGGTTCGTCCCGAGGGCAACGCCAACCCCGAAATCCCCACGGGCGACATCGAAGTCAATGCCACGTCGTTGACCGTGCTGGGGGAGAGCGCCCCGCTGCCTTTCCAGCTCGACGAGCAGGCCGGCGAGGAATCCCGGCTCAAGTATCGCTATCTCGATTTGCGGCGCGTTGGCCCGGGAAATGCGATTCGCCTGCGTTCCAAGGTGAATGCGGCGGCACGCGGTGTACTGGCAAGCCATGACTTCGTCGAGATCGAGACGCCGACGCTGACCCGGTCCACGCCTGAGGGGGCGCGCGATTTCCTGGTGCCTGCGCGGCTGCAGCCGGGCAGCTTCTACGCGTTGCCCCAGAGCCCGCAGCTGTTCAAGCAGTTGCTCATGGTGGCGGGCATGGAGCGCTACTACCAGATCGCCCGTTGTTATCGCGACGAAGACTTCCGCGCCGACCGCCAGCCCGAATTCACCCAGCTCGACGTGGAGATGAGTTTCGTCGACGCCGACGATGTCATCGCGGTGTCCGAAGAGGTCCTCAAGGCGCTGTGGGCGTTGATCGGCTACGACCTGCCAACGCCGATCCCGCGGATCAGCTACGTCGACGCGATGCGCCGGTTCGGTTCCGACAAGCCCGACCTGCGATTCGGCCTGGAACTCGTCGAGTGCACGGAGTACTTCTCCGACACCACGTTTCGGGTGTTCCAGGCACCGTACGTCGGTGCTGTCGTCATGCCCGGTGGCGCGTCGCAGCCGCGGCGCACACTCGACGGCTGGCAGGAATTCGCGAAGCAGCGCGGGCACAAGGGGCTGGCGTACGTGCTCGTCGCCGAGGACGGCACCCTCGGTGGTCCGGTCGCCAAGAACCTCACCGACGCCGAACGTGACGGGCTCGCCGCGCATGTCGGTGCGAAGCCGGGGGACTGCATCTTCTTCTCCGCCGGCCCCACGAAGGCGGCGCGCGCGCTCCTCGGGGCGACTCGTATCGAGGTCGCCAAGCGCCTCGACATGATCGACCCCAACGCATGGGCGTTCACCTGGGTGGTGGACTGGCCGTTGTTCGAGGCCGCCGACGAGGCCACTGCGGCCGGCGATGTGGCGGTGGGGTCCGGAGCGTGGACAGCCGTGCATCATGCGTTCACCTCGCCCAAGCCGGAATCGGAATCGACGTTCGACACCGAGCCCGGTTCCGCGTTGGCCAACGCCTACGACATCGTCTGCAATGGCAACGAGATCGGCGGAGGGTCGATCCGTATCCATCGTCGCGACGTCCAGGAGCGGGTGTTCGCGATGATGGGCATCGACCACGACGAAGCTCAGGAAAAGTTTGGATTCCTGTTGGACGCCTTCACTTTCGGTGCTCCGCCGCACGGCGGCATTGCGTTCGGCTGGGACCGCATCACCGCGCTGCTCGCCGGGTTCGATTCGATCCGCGAGGTCATTGCGTTCCCGAAGTCCGGTGGTGGTGTCGATCCGCTGACCGATGCGCCCGCGCCGATCACCGCCCAACAGCGCAAAGAATCGGGCATCGACGCCAAGCCGCGCAAGGACGGCGACTGACCTAATCTGCGCCGTGTGCGTCACGCACGCGGCTACGATCCGCGGGTGAACGAAGAGGCGCGACCGGCGCCAGCCGAGAAGCCTAATCGGCGTGTGTGGCGCGTCGTCGTGTTGACGATGGTGGGCGCGGTCCTCGCGTTGTATCTCGCCTCGGTGCTCGGATATCGGGCATCTGTCGATACGTATCGCGATTTCGCGTTCACCGAGGCCTCGCCGGAAACCGATACGTCGGTCATCGTTCGGTTGCGCCAATTCGACACGCTGCAGAACAGCCTGTCCGTCGACGTTCTGGTCCATCCCGGCCGCGAATTACTCAATACTGACCCGCAAGCGGTGGACAAGCTGGCCATTCGGTTGAGCTCCTGGACGCCATCCGGCGAACTGATCTACCTCCACGCAGATGTTGCCCCCGACACCGCCACGACTCTCATTGCGGTCGGCGACCCCGACAACTGGCCCTTCGACAGCTACATCACCGACGTCATCGGGGTCGAAGTCTTCAGTGACACCGGCGGACAGCGACAGGTTGTTCCGGCAGGGATCATCGTCGCCGGGCACATCAACGGCTGGAATATCGGCAGCGAACCCGGAAACATCGACGCTCCGCCGGCGCCGCAGCAGACCTTGCGGCTCACGCTGGCGCGGTCCCCGGCGGCGCTCTCGTTCGACCTCGGCCTCGTCTTGGTGTTGCTGGCCTTGCCTGCGGCCGCGTTGTTCGTCGCCGCTCAGACGCTGGCCGGTCGCCAAACGTTTCTGCCCCCGGTGATGACTTGGTTCGCCGCAGTGCTTTTCGCGGTGATCCCGCTGCGCAACCTCTTACCCGGTGCGCCGCCTGCGGGTGCCTGGATCGATCAGCTGGTGGTGTTGTGGGTGCTCCTTGCCGTGGCCTCGGCGATGGTCATGTATGTCGCGGCGTGGTGGCGGTCGCGACATTCCGACTAGGTCGGCCAGTCGCATCCCGTCAGCTCGGCGGACAGCGCCCATAACCGGCGAGCCATCACGGGATCGCTCGCCTTGGACCGCACTTTGGTCACCTTCGGCGGGCCGAACTGATTGAAACGCGGGGCGAGATACGTTCCGCTGGGCAGATCGGTCGCCACGGCTTGCAGGCTGGCCCGTGCACCCTGCGCGGGCGTGTGCAGAAGTCTGCGCATCGGGCGGCGCTCGCCCATCCCCATCGACCGGGTGATGTCGGTATCGGTCGCACCGGGATCCGACGCATAAGCGCGGATGCCGCGCGCGGCGAGTTCGCGCACGAAAAGCAGGTTGGCCAGCTTGGACTGGCCGTAGGCGCTCCACTTCGAGTACTTGCGTGTGTGCCAGTTGAGATCGGCCAGGTCGAGCCGGGTGAACAGATACGTCGCACTGGTGACCGAGACGACCCGGTCTTTGATCCGGTCGCCGAGCAGACAGGTCAAGGCGAATGTCCGAGGTGGTTTGTGCCCATATGCGCCTCGAAGCCGTCGACGGTGCGGGTCAACGGCATGCCCATCACCCCGGCGTTGTTTACCAGTACATCAACGGATTCCACCGAATCGGCGAAGGCCCGCACACTGGCCAGATCCGCCAAGTCGAGTGAACGCACTTCGACGTCGCCGGCCATCTCGGCGGCGGCTCGCTGGGCTTTGTCGATGGTGCGGCACGCGATGAGGACGCTGTGGCCCTGCGCGGCAAGCGCCGTCGCCGTCGCCGCGCCCACACCGCTGTTGCCGCCCGTGATGATCACTCGCATGCCTGAGGATTATGCGCAAGCGGGATAGATCCGGCCCGGTGGGGGATAGTTCCTTCGTGACCGAGATACCAGACGCCGACGCCATGAGGGCGTTCAACGCGAATATCGTCGACGAGTTCCGCACCAACGGCGGCAAGGTGGGCGGCCCGTTCGAAGGCGGAACGCTGCTGTTGCTCACCACCACCGGCGCGAAGTCCGGCCAACCCCGGCTCGCGCCGCTGGCGTACCTGACCATCGACGACAAGATGATCATCATCGGGTCCAAAGCCGGCGCCGACACGAATCCCGACTGGGTGCACAATCTGCGGGCCAACCCGCGGGCACACGTCGAAGTCGGCACAACGGACTATGACGTGATCGCCCGCGAATTGCCGCCCGCCGAGCGCGATGAGGTGTATCCGAAGATTGTCGAGCAGTCACCTGTCTTCGGCGACTACCAGGCCAACACCAGCCGCGTCATCCCGCTGTTCGAGCTTCGCAAGGCGTGATTTCGGTGCTCGCACGATCGATGAGCGAACGTACGAGCACCGAAATCGCTGTCTTAGAGCCGCTCGATGATGGTGGCGTTGGCCATGCCGCCGCCCTCACACATCGTCTGCAGCCCGTAGCGCCCACCGCGTTGCTCCAACGCATTGACGAGGGTCGTCATGATGCGCGCACCTGACGCACCCAGCGGGTGACCGATCGCAATGGCGCCGCCGTTGACGTTGGTCTTCGACAGGTCGGCTCCTACATCGTGTGCCCACGCCATCACGACCGGCGCGAACGCCTCGTTGACCTCGAACAGGTCGATGTCGGCCAGGGTGAGCCCAGCCCGCTGCAGCACCTTCTCGGTCGCGGGGATGACACCGGTCAGCATGTAGAGCGGATCCGATCCCACCACGGTCGTCGTATGGATACGAGCCAGCGGACGCAGGCCCAACCGCTTGGCGACCTCACTCGTGGTGATCATCACCGCAGCGCTGCCGTCGGACAGCGGAGACGAGTTGCCGGGCGTGATCTCCCACTGGATCTGGGGGAACCGCGCCTCGTACGCGGGGCTGTAGAACGCGGGCTTGAGACCCGCCAGCGTCTCCACGGTGGTGCCGGGGCGAATGATCTCGTCGGTGGCCAGGCCCGCGATCGGAATCAGCTCGTTGTCGAAACGGCCCTCTTTGGTTGCCTGCGCGGCCTTTTCGTGGCTGCCGGCGGAGAACTCGTCGAGCTGTTGACGCGAGAAGCCCCACTTGGCCGCGATCAGTTCGGCGCTGATGCCCTGCGGCACCAACCCCTCCGGATAGCGCTGCGCCATGGCGCCGAACGGGTCGCTGCCCGGCAGGACACTCGAACCCATCGGCACTCGCGACATCGACTCCACTCCGGCGGCGACGACGATGTCGTACGCGCCCGCGATCACGCCCTGGGCCGCGAAGCTGATCGCCTGCTGGCTGCTGCCGCATTGGCGGTCGACGGTGGTGCCGGGCACGGTTTCGGGGAAGCCCGCGGCCAAGAGTGCGTTGCGCGCGATGTTGACGGCCTGATCGCCCACCTGAGTGACGGCGCCGGTGATGACGTCGTCGATCTGTACCGGGTCGACGCCCGTGCGCTTCACCAGTTCGGTGAGGCTGTGTGCCAGTAGATCGACGGGCAGCACGTCGTGCAGTGCGCCGCTGGCCTTGCCCTTTCCGATCGGCGTGCGTACCGCCTCCACGATGACCGCGTCCCGACCCGCATATCCAGCCATTTCGGCCTCCTGAACTCGTCTCTGAGTACTGCGTCCTATACCCAGCTATATCACCTGGGTATACTTAGAACAACTCAGAGGAGGGGTGAATTCCATGACGGTGCTGCAGGGCCGGCTGGCCGACCGCGATGCCTGGTCGGCGATCGGCGAATGCCCGGTCGAAAAGACGATGGCGCTGCTGGGGACCAAGACGGCGATGCTGATGATGCGCGAGGCCTACTACGGCACGACCCGGTTCGACGACTTCTGGCGCCGCGTCGGTGTGACCAAGGCCGCTGCGGCCACACGCCTGTCGGAACTGGTCGAGGCCGGTCTGCTCGAGCGGCGGCCGTATCAGGAGCCGGGGCAACGCAGCCGCGACGAGTACGTGCTGACCGAGGCGGGCACCGACTTCATGCCGGTGGTGTGGTCGATGTTCGAGTGGGGGCGCCGCCACCTGCCCACCCGCTCACGGCTGCGCCTGGCGCACGCCGATTGCGGGGCCGAGGCCACCGTCGAGATCCGTTGCGAGAAGGGGCATCACGTGCCGCCCGACGAGCTGATCGTCAGGGCGGTCCGAAACTAACGCTCCTCGGCCAGGAAAGCCTTCACCAGGGTCTTGGGTGCCTGGGCCAACCACGCCTCGGTGATGAGTTCGGCGAGTTCGTGCACCCCGATCTCGGAGAGCTGGACCAGCACCATCGGGTAGCCGTCGAAGTGCGGCGTGGTGAAGTACACGTCGGGGTCGTCGGCGATCAGGGCGGATTTCACCCCTTCATCCGCAACGCGCGCCCCGAGAATGTCGCCGTCGGGAGCATCGTCGCCGAGCGCCGCGTAGTCGGCCTTGCGCAGCGGGCGCTCCCAGACCATCAGCTTCTTGCGCACCCGCCAGTTTCGCGGCGAGGCTTCGGTGGTTTCCGGCAACTGGCCGACGATTCGTCCGACGTCCTTCCAGGTGGCCACGCGCACGATTGTGCGCGGTTAGGGTTCTCCAGTGCTGCATTTTCGGGTGATCGCGCCCGAGGAGATGCGCGACGACGTCGTCGACGTGCTCCGGCGCGAAGCGGGCGTAGCGAGCATCGTGGTGCATCCGGGCGCCGCACTGGAACCGCCGGGGGATGAGATCTCCGCCGACATCGCGCGTGAGTGCGCCAATGAGGTCATCAAGCAACTGAAGGCACTCGACGTGCACCACCGAGGCGGCATCACCCTGGAAGTGCTCGACACGGTGCTGTCGAGCAGAGCGCACAAGGCAGAAGACGCGGCCGAGGGCGACCCTGCCGACGCGGTGGTCTGGGACGAGCTGATCGGGCGGACCCGCGAAGAAGCCACGCTGAGCGTCACGTTCGTGACATTTCTGACCCTGGCGTGTCTGCTGACGGCGATCGGCGTGGTGACCGATTCCACCGTGACGATCGTCGGTGCCATGGTGCTCGGTCCGGAGTTCGGGCCGCTGGCCGCGCTGTCGGTGGCCATTGTGCAGCGCAGGGGAAACCTCGCGCGGCGTGCGGGGCTGGCCCTGATCGTCGGCTTCCCGATCGCGATGGGCATCACCGCGCTCGCGACGATGGCCGCCGAAGCGATCGGGTGGCTGACCGTGGACGCGGTCGCGCACGTCGAAGAGGTGGATTTCATCTTCAAGGTCGGCCCGGTCTCGTTCGTCGTCGCACTGCTGGCCGGCGCGGCGGGCATGCTGTCCCTGGTCTCGGCCAGGGCGACGGGCCTGGTCGGCGTCTTCATCTCGGTGTACACCATCACCGCGGCCGGGTTCGCCGTCGTGGCGGCCACCGTCGGGCAATGGGATGTCGCCGCGAAATCAGCGCTGCAGTTGGCGGTGAACCTGGTCGGCATCGTCGTTGCCGGGGTCCTCGTGCTCGTGCTGAGGCCGAAGGGCACACTCATACCGCGCGTGGCCCAGACCTGACAGGCCAGGCGAGTCACGCCGCAATGCGCGGCCCGGAACCTTGTGATGGGATCGTGCGATGGGCATCAAGGTGGCGCTGGAGCATCGCACCAGCTACACGTTCGATCGGCTGGTGGAGGTGCATCCACACGTTGTCCGGTTGCGCCCGGCCCCGCACTCGCGCACGCCCATCGAGGCTTACTCGCTATCCGTCGAGCCCGCCGAGCACTTCGTCAACTGGCAGCAGGATGCGTTCGGCAATTTCCTGGCCCGGCTTGTCTTTCCGGACCGTGCCCGCAGCCTGACGATCACCGTCGGCCTGATCGCCGACCTGAAAGTGATCAATCCGTTCGACTTCTTCATCGAGGAGTACGCCGAGCAAATCGGCTTCACCTACCCCAAGGCTCTCGCCGAGGACCTCAAGGGATACCTGCGGCCCGTGGACGAGTCCGATCAGGGTTCCGGACCCGGCGACCTCGTCCAGGCATGGGTGAGCAACTTCTCCGTTGCGCCGGGGACGCGCACCATCGACTTCCTCGTCGCGCTCAACCGCGCCATCAATGCCGACGTGGGTTACAGCCTGCGGATGGAACCCGGCGTGCAGACTCCAGACCACACCCTGCGAACCGGAATCGGCTCGTGCCGGGACTCGGCCTGGCTGCTGGTGTCGGTCCTGCGTCAGCTCGGGCTTGCCGCTCGCTTCGTGTCCGGCTATCTGGTGCAGCTCACCTCTGATGTCGAGGCGCTCGACGGACCGTCGGGCCCGGCCGCCGACTTCACGGACCTACACGCATGGGCCGAGGTGTACATCCCCGGCGCCGGCTGGATCGGGATGGACCCGACGTCGGGGCTGTTCGCAGGGGAGGGCCACATCCCGCTGTCGGCCACCCCGCACCCGGAGTCCGCGGCACCCATCACGGGCGCCACGGGCCCGTGCCAGACGACGCTGGACTTCGCCAACATCGTCACGCGCATCCACGAGGACCCGCGGGTCACGCTCCCGTACACCGAGGCCGCCTGGGGCGCCATCTGTGAGCTCGGCGGCCGCGTCGACGAGCGGTTGGCCGCCGGTGACGTCCGCCTGACGATGGGCGGCGAGCCGACGTTCGTTTCCATCGACAACCAGGTCGACCCCGAGTGGACCACCGATGCCGACGGGCCCCACAAACGGCGACTGGCATCAGACCTCGCCGCGCGACTGAAGAAGGTGTGGGCGCCGCAGGGCCTGGTCCATCGAAACCAGGGCAAGTGGTATCCGGGAGAACCGTTGCCGCGCTGGCAGATCGGGTTGTACTGGCGCACCGATGGTGAGCCGCTGTGGCGCGACGAAGCTCTGCTTGCCGATCCATGGCAGTCAACGTCGCCGACGATCGACGTGACGCCCGATGCCGGACTGCGTTTGCTCGGTGCGCTCGCCGACGGACTCGGTCTGCCTGCTTCCCAGATCCGGCCGGCATACGAGGATGCGTTGAGCCGACTCGGCGCGGCGGTGCGCCTACCAGACGGCGAACCGGTCGCTGCCGCCGACGATTTGGAAGCCGACACCGCCGATGCCCGCGCCGCCCTGATCGCACGGTTGGAGGAGACCGTCGCCGAACCGGCCGCCTACGTGCTGCCGTTGCATCGAGCCGACGACGGCTCCGGATGGGCCAGCGCCGACTGGCGGCTGCGGCGCGGGCGAATCGTGCTGCTCGATGGCGACTCGCCGGCCGGGCTGCGGCTGCCGCTCAAGTCGATCAGCTGGAGTCCGCCGGAACCGACCCACGCCGCAGATCCGTTGGAGCGCCGCGAAGAACTGCCCGTCGAATCCGAAACCGACGACGCGGAAGTCGTGGATGCCGACGCCATGCCGACTACCGCGGTCGTCGCCGAGGTTCGAGACGGAATTCTTTATATCTATCTGCCGCCGACCGACGAGGCCGAGCACTTCGTCGATCTGATCCGCCGGGTGGAGGCCGCCGCGGCCAAGACCCACTGCCCCGTCGTGCTCGAGGGTTACGGGCCTGGGCCGGATCCACGAATCACCTCGGCGAGCGTCACTCCAGACCCCGGGGTCATCGAGGTCAACGTGGCTCCGACGGCCAGTTTCGCCGAGCAGAAGCAGCAGCTGGAAACCCTCTACGGTGAGGCCCGGCTGGCCCGGCTGTCGACCGAGTCGTTCGACGTCGACGGCAGCCACGGCGGCACTGGAGGAGGCAACCACATCACCCTGGGCGGCATCACGCCCGCGGATTCGCCCCTGCTGCGCCGTCCCGATCTGCTGGTGTCGATGCTGACCTACTGGCAGCGTCACCCGTCGCTGTCCTACCTGTTCTCCGGGCGGTTCATCGGCACGACATCGCAGGCGCCCCGGGTGGACGAAGGCCGCAACGACGCGCTGTACGAACTCGAAATCGCGTTCGCCGAAATCGCGCGATTGGCGGCCGAGGAGGGTGGACCCGCTCCATGGATCATCGACCGGGCGTTGCGGCACCTGATGACCGACATCACCGGCAACACCCACCGCGCCGAGTTCTGCATCGACAAGCTGTACAGCCCTGACGGTCCGCGCGGCAGGCTGGGTCTGCTGGAACTGCGCGGATTCGAGATGCCGCCGCATTACCAGATGGCGATGGTGCAGTCATTGTTGGTGCGGTCGCTGGTCGCATGGTTCTGGGACGAACCGCTGCGGGCACCGCTCATCCGCCACGGCGCCAATCTGCACGGACGATACCTGTTGCCGCACTTCTTGATTCACGACATCGCGAACGTGGCCGCGGATCTGCGGGCGCACGGCATCAACTTCGACACCAGCTGGCTCGATCCGTTCACCGAGTTCCGGTTCCCCCGTATCGGTACGGCCGTCTTCGACGGTGTGGAGATCGAGCTTCGCGGGGCGATCGAACCGTGGAATGTGTTGGGGGAGGAGGCGACCGCGGGCGGGATGACGCGCTACGTCGACTCGTCCGTCGAGCGGATCCAGGTACGTCTCATCGGCGCCGACCGCCAACGCTACGTGGTTACCGCCAACGGCCACCCGGTACCGCTGCTCGCTACCGACAACCCCGATGTTCAGGTGGGCGGCGTGCGGTTCCGGGCGTGGCAGCCGCCGAGCGCGCTGCACCCGTCCATCACCGTGGACGGTCCGCTGCGGTTCGAGTTGCTCGACATTGCGACCGGCACGTCACGTGGCGGCTGCACCTATCACGTGTCGCACCCCGGTGGACGTTCCTACGACACGCCGCCCGTCAACGCCGTTGAGGCCGAGTCGCGACGCGGCCGCCGCTTCGAGACCACCGGTTTCACGCCCGGCATCCTCGACATGTCAGACATCCGCGAGAAGCAGGGAGGTTGTCCCGGGTCTCGTAGAAGTTGAGGTGGCGGTCCCCCGCTCGAAACCTGCCGTGTGGTAGGTATCGGGCGTTCCGCCAAGAACTCCTACAGCAAGGGGACCACCATGAAGAAGAGTAACCAGATTCAGTCCGTCGAGGTGAGCGCATCCGCGGTTCCCGAACGGGTCAGTGTGGCGATGAGCGAGATCGCCGAAAACATGAGCGAGGGCCTGCTGGCGTTGGCTGTCGGCGCGGGCCTGCAGGTGATGGCGGCGTTGATGGAGGCCGACGTGACCGCGTTGGCGGGCCCGAAGGGCCGCCATGACGGCGCGCGTCGGGCGGTGCGGCATGGTCGTGAACGCGGCTCGGTGACCTTGGGTGGGCGGCGGGTGCCGGTGACCCGGCCTCGGGTGCGCGCCGCCGACGGGACGGGCGAGTTGGCGGTGGCGTCCTATGAGCTGTTCAGTTCCACCGAGATCCTAGGCAAGATGGCGATGGAGAAGATGCTGGCCGGGCTGTCCACTCGCCGTTACCCGGTTGGGCTGGAGCCGGTCGGCGTCCAGGTCGCCGAAACGTGTTCGGCAACAAGCAAGTCGGCGGTTTCGCGGCGGTTCGTGGCGATGACCGAGACCGCGCTGGCCGAATTGCTGGCCGCTGATCTGTCCGGGCTGGATCTGGTGGCGTTGATGATCGACGGGGTGCACTTCGCCGAGTCGTGTTGCGTCGTGGCGATGGGGATCGGCATCGACGGGGTCAAGCATCCGCTGGCGTTGGTGGAGGGCTCCACGGAGAACGCCACGTTGGTCACCGAGCTGCTGGTGGACCTGCGCGAGCGTGGCCTGGACGTCACCCGCCCGATGCTGGTCGGTCTGGACGGGTCCAAGGCGCTGCGCAAGGCGGTGCTCGACGTGCTCGATCACCCCGTCATCCAGCGCTGTCAGCTGCACAAGATTCGGAACGTGAAAGACCATTTGCCCCAACGCCTTCGAACCACCGTAGGCCGCAGGATGACTGATGCCTACCACGCCGGATCAGCGTTGGAGGCCGAAGCCGCGCTGCTGGGGTTGGCCAAGGAACTCGACCGCACCCATCCCGGCGCGGCGGCGAGTGTGCGCGAGGGGCTCGATGAGACGCTCACGGTGCTGCGCCTGGGTGTGCCGCCCACCCTGGCCCGCACCTTGCGCTCGACCAACTGCATCGAGTCGATGATCTCGGTCTGCCGCGAACACGCCGGCAACGTCAAGCGCTGGCGCGACGGGCAGATGGCGCTGCGTTGGTGTGCGGCCGGGATGATCGAGGCCGGCAAGCAGTTCCGCCGGGTGAACGGCCACCTGCACCTGCCGTCACTGCGATCAGCCCTCGAACGCGAGACCGCCGAATCTGTCGTACCCGAAGTGCACAATGATCAAGTGAGCGCAGCCTGATGCTCACCGGACCGCCACCGAAGTTCCACGGAACTCGGGACATCCTCAGAAGCAGGCGCGCCAATCCACCGACGTGGGCGCGCCGGGGATCTTGGATCTGCGCCGAGTGCGTACCGTTCTGCACTGATGGTCCTACCCGCAGCTAGTCAACCCGACATCGACAACCTGCTGTCCCGGTATCGCTCCGCGCGAGCCCAGCATGCGCTGTTCGACGTACGCGGGGGCACGGTCAGCGGGTATGACGAATTCGTCGATCCGGCAGGCAATATCCGGCCGGCCTGGCAGGAGGTCGCCGACTGTGTCGGCGAGCGGGGACGTAGTGGCCTCAACCAGCTTCGGTCGACGGTGCGCAGCTTGGTCGACAACGACGGCATCACCTACGTCCAGGTCGACCGCAATGGTGACGCCGTCACCAACGGCAGCGGTGCGGCCGAGCCCGGACCGTGGCACCTCGATGCATTGCCGTTGGTCATCTCGTCGCCTGACTGGGACATCCTAGAAGCCGGTGTACTGCAGCGGTCGCGGCTGCTCGACGCGGTGCTGACAGACCTCTACGGCCCGCGCGTGTCGGTGACCAGTGGCGTGCTGCCCCCGCAGTTGCTCTTCGCCCACCCCGGCTATATCCGCGCGGCGCGGGGCATCGAGGTGCCCGGGCGGCACCAGCTGTTCATGCACGGCTGCGACGTGAGTCGCGCGCGTGACGGCAGCTTCGTGGTCAACGCGGACTGGACGCAGGCGCCATCCGGCGCGGGCTATGCGCTGGCCGATCGCCGGGTGGTCGCACACGCCATCCCCGACGTGTACGAGCGCATCGGGCCGCGTCCGGCTTCACCCTGGGCGCAGGCGCTGCGTCTGGCGCTGATTGACGCCGCGCCTGAGTCCGCGGAAGAACCGGTGGTCGTGGTGCTGAGCCCCGGAATCCACTCCGAGACCGCCTTCGACCAGGCCTACGTGGCCAGCGTGCTGGGCTTCCCGTTGGTGGAGAGCGCGGACCTGGTGGTACGCGACGGCAAGCTGTGGATGCGATCGATGGGCACGCTCAAACGCGTCGATGTGGTGCTGCGCAGAGTGGACGCCGACTACGCCGATCCGCTTGACCTGCGCCCGGATTCGGGACTCGGCGTCGTCGGGCTCGTCGAGGTGCTGCGGCGCGGCGCGGTGACTGTCGTCAACTCGCTCGGCAGCGGCATCCTGGAAAGCCCTGGGCTGCTTCGCTTTCTGCCCGAGCTGGCCGAGCGACTGCTGGGGGAGACCCCGCTGTTGCGCACCGCGCCGCTGTACTGGGGCGGCATCAACACCGAACGCTCCTACCTGTTGGCCAACCTGTCGTCACTGCTGCTTCGGCCGGTCACAGGCGGGGACACAATCGTCGGGCCGACTCTGACATCCGCGCAGCGCAAGGCACTCGGGGTACGCATCGAAGCCACGCCGTGGCAATGGGTTGGCCAGGAACTGCCGCAGTTCTCCTCGGCGCCGACCGACTATTACCCGGGCGGACTGTCGGCCGCCAACGTGGGCATGCGATTGTTCACGGTGTCGCAGCGAAGCGGATACGCGCCGATGATCGGCGGGCTCGGATACCTTGTCGCACCCGGGAATGCCGGATTCACATTGAACACCGTTGCAGGAAAAGATATCTGGGTGCGTACGCCGTCCCGGGTGACCGCTGAACGCACCCCCACCGCGCCGCCGATGGAGCTGCCCGCCATCACCCCAAGCCCCACCGGAGCGGTCAGCTCGCCGCGTGTGCTGTCCGACCTGTTCTGGATGGGTCGCTACGCCGAGCGTGCAGAGAACATGGCCCGGTTGCTCACCGTGACCCGGGAGCGCTACCACGAGTTCCGCTACCGCCGGGAGCTGCCAGGCAGTGAGTGTGTACCGGTGCTGCTTGCCGCGCTCGGCTCGATCACCGGAACGTCTACCGGCGACGGCGACTACGCCGAGATGGTGGCGACGGCGCCGACGACGCTGTGGTCGTTGACCGCCGACCGGCACCGTTCGGGCTCCCTCGCGCAGTCCGTCGAGCGCCTCGGTCTGGCCGCGCGTGCGGTGCGCGACCAGATGTCCAACGACACCTGGATGGTTTTGGCGGCGGTCGAGCGGGCGCTGCTGCATGCTCCAGACTCGCCACCGGATTCGAAGGCCGAGGGTGAGGCGTTCCTGTCTTCGACGAGCAACCGGACGCTGTCGGGCATGCTGGCGCTTTCGGGGGTGGCCGCCGAGTCGATGGTGCACGACGTCGGTTGGACAATGATGGACATCGGCAAACGCATCGAACGAGGATTGGGGTTGACGGCATTGCTGCGTGCCACACTCGCCACCGCCCGTAGCCTGGGCGCCGAGCAGACCATCACGGAATCCACACTGGTGGCCTGCGAGTCGTCGGTCATTTACCGGCGCCGCAATCCCGGCATCGTTGATGTCGCCGCCGTGGCCGACCTGGTGTTGTTCGACGCAGAGAATCCGCGGTCGCTGGCCTACCAGCTCGAGCGTCTCCGTACCGGGCTGAAGTCGCTTCCGGGATCGTCGGGCTCATCAAAGCCCGAGCGGCTGGTCGAGGAAATCATCACCCGGTTGCGCCGCATCGAGCCGGCCGACCTCGAAGAGGTGTCGGCCGAGGGCCGCCGTGCAGAGCTCACGACCTTGCTCGACGACATGCATGCCGATCTGCGGGACTTGTCTCGCGTGATCACCGCGACGCACCTGTCGCTGCCCGGCGGTATGCAACCGCTGTGGGGCCCCGACGAACGCCGGGTGATGCCGTGACGGCGTTCCCCGATGGACCATTGTCCGGCGGGCAGGAGCTACGGGGCCACGCGCGCAGCGCAGGGGACGACCCGGGGATCAACACGGCGAGATCGAGCCGCAGCTACCAGGTTTCGCACCGTACGGTGTACCGGTACTCCGATGTCGTCACCAGCAGCTACGGCCGTGGCTTTCTCACGCCGCGCGATTCCGCGCGGCAACGCTGTTTGTCGCACGAGTTGGTGATCGAACCGGAGGCGGCGGATAGTTCCACCAGCCGCGACGCCTACGGCAACATCAGCTCCTACTTCCACGTCACCGAGCGGCACCAGACGCTCTCGATCACGAGCAGTTCGGTGGTCGAAGTGGATCCGCCGCCGGCCGGCCTCTACGACGGCGGATCGGCCCGTGCGCCGTGGGAGATTTCGCGGCCGGTCGGGCCGGACGGCGCTCTGGCCACCGAGTTCACCCTCGATCTGCGGACGCACGAGATCACCGACGAGCTACGTGACTATGCCGCACCGAGTTTCGCGCCTGAGCGCCCGCTCATCGACGTGCTGCGTGACCTGACGTCGCGGATCTACTCCGATTTCACCTACCGGTCCGGTTCGACGACGGTGTCGACACAGGTAAGCGAGGTTTTGACGGCCCGCGAGGGGGTATGTCAAGACTTCGCGCGGCTGGCCATCGCCTGCCTGCGTGCCAATGGGTTGGCAGCCAGCTACGTCTCCGGATACCTGGCAACCGACCCGCCTCCGGGAAAGGAACGCATGGTGGGAATCGACGCCACTCACGCATGGGCGTCGGTGTGGACGCCGCAGAACCAATGGCTCGGGTTTGACCCAACCAATAACCAGATGGTCGATGAGCGCTACATCACCGTCGGATTCGGTCGTGACTACGCAGACGTACCGCCCTTGCGCGGCATCATCTACACCGACTCCGAGAAAAGTGTCATCGACGTCGCGGTCGACGTGGCGCCCTACCAGGGCGGGGTCCTGCATGCGTGACTTCACCTGTCCCAACTGCGGCCAGCGGCTGTCGTTTGAGAACTCGCTGTGCCTGTCGTGCAAGAGTTCGTTGGGGTTCTCACTAAAGGACATGGCGCTGCTGGTCATCGCACCCCCCGAAGAAAGCGAACACGCCGGAGCCGTCGACTCGAGTGAGTATCAGTTGTGCGCGAATTTGTATCTCGCCAAGTGCAACTGGCTGGTTGAGAAGGCGCCTACCCGACGGCTGTGCGCGTCGTGCGCCCTGACCCGGACTCGGCCGAACGAGTCCGACACCAAGGCCATGGTGGCGTTCGCCGTAGCGGAGAAGGCGAAGCGACGGTTGATCGTCGAACTGCACGAGATGAAGCTGCCGATCGTCGGGCGCGACGAAGACCCGGATTTCGGACTCGCATTCGACCTACTGTCCAGCGAATTCGAGAAGGTGTTCACCGGTCACGAGAACGGCCTGATCACACTCGACCTCGCCGAGGGCGACGACGTGCACCGAGAGCAGCTCAGAGTGGCGATGGACGAGCCGTACCGGACGATGCTCGGCCACTTCCGCCACGAGATCGGGCACTACTACTACTACCGACTGGTCGATCCGTCGCAGGACTACAAAAAGCAGTTCGGCGAGCTGTTCGGTGACGCCGACGCCGACTACCAGGCAGCGCTGGACCGTCACTATAACGAGGGCGCACCACCGAACTGGGAAAAGAAATTCGTCTCGTCCTACGCCACCATGCATCCGGCCGAGGATTGGGCCGAGACCTTCGCCCACTACCTGCACATCCGCGACACCTTGGACACCGCAGCTGCGTTCAGCTTCGCTCCTGCGTCCGCGACATTCGAGCGAGGAGTGCTGGGGCCGAGTGGATTTCAAACGATCATCGACATGTGGCTTCCGTTGTCCTGGTCGTTGAACATGATCAACCGCTCCATGGGCAAAGAAGACCTGTACCCGTTCGTGCTGCCCGCCGCCGTGCTGGAGAAGATGCGGTTCGTCCACACCGTCATCGAAGAGGTCACCTCTTAGCCGGCATCGAGATCGGGCGCCCACGGCGCACCGTTGATATGGCTACCGCCGTCGGCGAACAAGGTATTGCCGGTCAGATAGCGCGAACCGTCGCCGGCCAGGAATACCGCGATCGGTGCGATGTCGTCGTATGGATCGCCCATGCGGCCCATCGGGTTCGCCGCGTCGGCCAGCGCCTCCAGCTCCGGGTACTGGCCGATCGCGCGAAAGAAAGCCTGGCTCTTGGCTGCCGGGCAGATCGCGTTGACCGTGACTCCCGTCGGCGCCCACTCCCGTGCGGCGGTCCGGGTGAGTGCGCGCAGCGCCTCCTTGGCCGCGTTGTATTCCAGTGAACCCATGTGGGTGTTGACACCGTTGAGGCTGCACATGTTGATGACCCGCCCCCAGCCCTTCTCCTTCATGTGTCCGAACGCCGCGCGCATCGCCCAGTAGGGGCCGTAGTAGCCGACGGCGATGCCCTGCGACAACTGTTCGTCGGTCTTCTTCTCGACCCGGCCGATCCCGCCGCCGCCCCATGCATTGTTGACCACGATGTCGACCGACCCGTATGTCGACAGAGCGGTCTGCACGGCATTCTCGACCTGACCGCGATCGGACACATCAGTGGATACAAACGTTCCGCCTGTCGATCGCGCGACGGCTTCACCTGCAGCCGAGTCGATCTCGGCGACCACGACC
The DNA here is from genome assembly GCF_000243415.2 of Mycolicibacterium tusciae JS617. Next base: position 1,470,270 of record NZ_KI912270.1, on the reverse strand, counting down.
TTCGCGCCCTCGTCGGCGAAGCGCCGAGCGATGCCCTCGCCGATGCCCGCGCCCGCACCGGTCACCAGGGCCACCTTGCCCTCGAGTTGTCCGCTCATGAACCGGCGACCCCCGAAGCCAACAGGTCACGTGCTTCGGATTTGCCGTCCAGAGTTCGCGTCGTCCGTTCCACGATCTGCCATCGATCGTCGATGAGTCTGAGCCGGAAGTGATTGGCTCCCGCCCGCGCGACGACGAAGCCGTCCCCGCGGTGGACCAGCAGCACCGACTCGCACACCGCGACCGCGTCCATGCCGTCGACGGTCACCACCGCCGGGCCCAGGAAATGGCTGCAACCGCGGCTGATCAGACCCTGGTGGGCATCGGAACGCACCATCGCCGCAACGTCCTCGCGGCTGCGCATCGGCCAGCCTTCGACGTCGTAGCTTCCATCGGTGGCCCACAGCTCCGCTGCGGCGTCGGCCTCACCGGCGTCGACCAGCGGACCGTACGACGCGATCACCCGCTCGATCGCGCGCTCCTCCTCGATGCGTTCGAGCCGTCGCTGCAGCTCGAAAATCCGCTCGTCGTTCATCCGAACTCCTTATCGGCTAACGGGATCCCATCAGTTTCTGCATGAACTTGTGCGTGCCGAGCACCACCTTGGCGCGATCGGGATCATTGCGTCGCGCCACGTCGTCGCCGTTGCCACCGGCGATGTGGACCGGGCCGTGGGGGAGTTGTTCGAGACCCTCGCGCGCGACGTCCGCCGGTTCGGCGACGCGCATGCCAGGCACGTCGAAGTTCAGGCCGACGCGCTTCATGGCCGGGGTGCGGGTGACACCGAGCACCAGTTCCAGTACGTCGACATCGTATTCGCGAAGCTCGAGCCACAAGCTTTCGGCGAAGACGCGCCCGAACGCCTTCACACCCCCGTAGACCGTGTGCCGCACCGAGCCGAGGTAGCCGGCCATCGAGCCGACCATGAGGATGCCGCCGCGGCGGCGGTCTCGCATGGGCCTGCCGAAGTGCTGCACCAGCGCGAGCATGGTGCCGACGTTGAGGTCGATCACCCGTGAAAAGTCGCTCAACTCGCCGTCGAGGAAGGGCTCGCTGCAGGTGTTGGCGCCCGCGTTGTAGATCAGCAGGCCGACTTCGATGTCGGAGGTGGCTTCCGCGATCTGAGCCACGGCGTCGGCGGAGACCAAATCGACAGCGAGCGTTCGTACTTCGACGCCAAGAACACGGCACGAATCCGCGGTCTCATCCAGGGGTCCCGGCTTTCGAGCGATGAGGACGAGGTTGATTCCCGCAGTGGCCAACTGATGCGCGAATTCCGCGCCGACTCCCTCAGAGCCGCCGGCCACCACTGCCCACGGTCCATACTTGGCTAGTTCCGTCACGGTCCTATCCTTACTCTGACAGCCGCAGGAAGGCTCTGCCGCGTGGCGATAAGCGGTAGCCCACGTCGAGGCTGATCGTCAGCCCCAGCCCCTTGAGCTGGCGGACGCGGCGTTTGAACCGGGGCACATCCAGCCCGACGCGGTCGGCCAGCTCAGGTGCACGCACCGCCTCGTTGGCGCCGATCATCTGCAGGAAGGGCCTCGTCCATGGCTCGGTAGCCGCATCCCACCGGTCCAGCCGGGCGGCGATCGCAACGACATCGTCGGTTGATAACCGCTCGTCGGCGGCGAGGTCGGGTCGTTCGTCGGGCGCTAGGAAGGACACCGCGATCGCATAGGTGTGCCGGGCCGGGCGGCGGTCGAGGTCCTTCTGGGCGGTCGCGGCATCGGGATAGCCGGCGGCGCGCGCCTGGACCGCGGTGACGCGGTGGCCACCGGGGTATTCGACGACGTCATCGATGCGGATCGTGCCTGCGACAGTGCGCTGTGTACCGCCGACCTTGACCCTGGGCACGTCCCAGGCGCGCAACACAAGTGTGATGCTGCCGTTAGCGATTCCCTCGGCCGTGTCTCGGTTCAGCAGCACGGTGCTCAACCTACGATCACCGGGTGGCTGACCGCTATGGCTCCGATGTACTCGCGACCAATCCGCACCGCCAACGACCCCGTTCGGCTGAGGTGCCCGTGGAGATCGGCATGGTCGTCGAGGACGCCGAAACAGGTTTCGTCGGCGCGGTGATGCGAATCGAGTACGGCCGGATGGAACTCGAGGACCGTCACGGCCGAAGGAAGCCGTTCCCGGTCGGTCCCGGCTATCTCATCGACGGCCGGCCGGTGATCCTCACCCCGCCGAAGCGGTCTGCCCCGAAAGCGTCCCGCACCGCGTCTGGCTCGGTGGCCGTGCCCGACGCACGCGCGAAGGTGGCGCTCGCGAGCCGGATCTACGTGGAGGGTCGCCACGACGCCGAACTTGTCGAACAGGTGTGGGGTGACGACCTGCGCGTCGAAGGCGTCGTCGTCGAATACCTCGGTGGCGTCGACGATCTCGCGGCGATCGTCGAGGAGTTTCGGCCAGCCCCGGGCCGGCGGTTGGGTGTGCTCGTCGACCACCTCGTCGCCGGCTCGAAGGAAGCCCGGATCGCGGATGCGGTGCGGCGCGGGCCTTCAGGCGCGCACACGCTCGTGGTCGGCCATCCCTTCATCGACATTTGGCAGGCGGTCAAACCGGGCCGGATCGGTGTCCGGGCGTGGCCCGTCATCCCCAAGGGCACGGACTGGAAGAAAGGCGTCTGCGCCAAGCTGGGCTGGCCGCACGCCCAGCAGGCCGATATCGCGAGGGCATGGCAGCGCATCAGGGGCCGCGTGCGCGACTGGAACGATCTCGAGCCGGAGCTCATCGGGCGGGTCGAGGAATTGATCGACTTCGTGACGTCAACCTCCGTTGAATGACGGTTCCACCGTCGCGTTGAATGACGGTTCCACCGTCGCGTCTGATGGTCGTGGTAAGCAGAGAGCGTGGCCGACGGTCTGTTTGACGTGCCCGGCGAAGAGAGGTCGTCGGGGGTTGCTCCCGTGGGCGCGTCGACGCCGTTGGCGGTGCGGATGCGGCCCGCGAACCTCGATGAGGTCGTCGGCCAGGATCACCTGCTACAGCCGGGTTCGCCGATGCGCCGGATGGTCGAGGGCTCCGGAGCGGCGTCGGTCATCCTCTACGGCCCACCGGGCACCGGTAAGACGACGCTTGCGTCGCTGATCTCGCAGGCGACGGGCCGGCGGTTCGAGGCGCTTTCGGCGCTGTCGGCCGGCGTCAAGGAGGTCCGTGCCGTCATCGATGTCGCCAGACGGGCGGCCGCGCACGGCGAGCAGACGGTGTTGTTCATCGACGAGGTGCACCGCTTCTCCAAGACGCAACAGGACGCGCTGCTGTCCGCCGTGGAGAACCGCGTCGTGCTGCTGGTGGCGGCGACCACCGAGAACCCGTCGTTCTCCGTTGTCGCACCGCTGCTGTCGCGCTCGCTGATCCTGCAGCTGCAGCCGCTCGACGTCGATGCGGTGCGCGCCGTGGTGCGCCGCGCGATCGACGATGAACGCGGCCTCGGGGGCAAGGTCAAAGTCACCGACGAAGCGGTTGAGCTGCTCGTGCAGTTGTCGGCGGGTGACGCCCGTCGCGCGCTCACCGCGTTGGAGGTCGCCGCCGAATCCGGAGATGACGTCACGGTGGAGGTCATCGAGCAATCGCTCGACAAGGCGGCCGTCCGCTACGACCGTGACGGCGACCAGCACTACGACGTCGTCAGCGCGTTCATCAAGTCGGTCCGCGGCTCCGACGTCGACGCCGCCCTGCATTACCTGTCGAGAATGCTGGTCGCGGGGGAGGACCCGCGCTTCGTCGCCAGGCGCTTGATGATCCTGGCCAGTGAGGACATCGGCATGGCCGATCCGACGGCACTGCCGACCGCGGTCGCCGCCGCGCAGACGGTCCAGCTGATCGGTATGCCCGAGGCCCAACTCACGCTGGCCCACGCCACCGTTCACCTGGCGACCGCGCCGAAGTCCAACGCGGTTACCACGGCGCTGGGCAAAGCGATGGGTGACATCAGGGCAGGCAAGTCGGGCCAGGTGCCCACCCATCTGCGCGACGGTCACTACTCCGGCGCCGAGAAGCTGGGCAACGCCATCGGTTACAAGTACGCCCACGACGACCCAGATGGTGTTGTGCCCCAGCAGTATCCGCCCGACGAGCTGGTCGGCGTCGACTATTACCAACCGACGACCCACGGCGCGGAACGCGACATCGCAACCCGTCTGGACAAGCTGCGCGCGATCATCCGCAAAAAGCGCTAGCAGGCGATATCACGCCGAAATCCCAATCCGACGGGTGCACGGAATTCGTCTGGCAAGACGCTACTGTGATCCTCGCGCAAATCATGATGCAGGCGTGCTGAGGAGCACGACGGAATCCGGCCGGGGGAGATGTGGGCGTTACCGAGAAGCAACCAACTGGAATGGTGACGTTTCTGATGGCCGGCGTCGAAGGGCCCGCACCGCTGTGGGAGGGCGCCCCCGAGGAAATGTTCCCGGCGCTGCCATGGCTGCGTGCGACATTCGTTCACTTTGTGGCACTGAACGGCGGTGTCATGCGCGCAGGGCAGGGGTCATCTGACAGTTTCGTCGTTGTATTCGGATACGCGTCCGATGCGGTGGCTTGTGCTCTGTACCTCCAATTGGAGCCGTTGGATCCATTCGCGTTGCGGATCGGCTTGCACAGCGTCGACACACGTTCGGCCGAGCGCGGCGATCTTGTCGCTATGAACGGAGCCGCGTGGCTGCGCGACATCGCCTGCGGCGGTCAGACGGTGCTGTCGCCCGCGACCGCGTCGTTAGCTGCCGACCGCCTCCCGCCCGGTGCGTCGCTCAAGGACCTTGGCGACCACCGCGACGGTCAGTGCACGCCCGTCGAGCTGTGCCATCCCGGCCTGCGTAAGTACACGTAATTGCGGCTCTAACGCCAGTCACCAACGTCAGACATCGGCGTGCAGTGGTCTTGACAGCTGCCACACAGCTTCCTATCGTTGTAATCAACCGAAGCATTGATCAAGCGCAAGGTTGATAATGGAGAGTGATGGCGATGCCGACGCGCGACTCGACCGCGCCTTCCTGGCGCTGGCGGACCCGGTTCGGCGAGCCATCGTGGCGCGGCTGTCCAGGGGTTCCGCCACGGTCAACGAGCTGGCCGCACCGTTCGACATCACCAAACAAGCGGTGTCCAAGCACATTCAGGTGCTCGAGCATGCGGGTCTCGTCACCCGGACCCGCGATGCCCAGCGGCGGCCGGTCCATCTCGACGCCGCCGCGCTGGAGCGGCTGACCGCATGGATCGACCGATATCGGCTCGATGCCGAACGCAGTTACCGCCGGCTGGACACCCTGCTGGCCGACATGACCGACACCACACAGGAGAAAGGAAAGTAGAAATGACGAACGCATTGGATCTCAACGCACCGGTAGACACGCTGGCCATGGAGTTCACCCGGGAGTTCGACGCACCCGTCGAGGCGCTGTTCCGCGCACATGCCGAGCCCGACCTGATGAAGCAGTGGCTCGGTCCGCATGGTCTCGAGATGGAAATCAGCGAGTGGAACTTCAAAAGCCATGGCGGTTACCGCTATACGCATTCCAACGACGAGGGGACGTTCGGCTTCAACGGCACGTTCCACACCGTGCGAGACAACGAGTTCATTCTGCAGACCTTCGAATTCGAGGGCGCACCGGACATGGTGAACATCGAGTACATGTGGTTCGAAGACCTCGGCAACGGCCGCTCGCGGCTGCGAGGCCGGTCGATCTGCCCCAACACCGAGGCGCGCGACGCATTGCTGTCCTCCGGCATGGAAGGCGGAATGACCGAGGGCTACGACAAGCTCGACGCGCTGCTGGGGAGCCTGTAATGGATTGGACGTTGGAGGTGGTGGTGGTCCCGGTCGCCAGCCAAAACGGCGGAGTCGACCGGGCCATCGCCTTCTACCGCGATCAGCTCGGCTTCGATCTCGATCACCACACACAAGCTCCCGGTATGAACTTCGCTCAACTCACGCCACCCGGTTCGGGGTGCTCGATCGTCATCGGAGAGCTTCCGGGCGGGCCGGCGATGCCACCGGGCTCGCTCAAGGGCCTCCAGCTTGTCGTCGCAGACGCCTACCGCGCCCGAGAAGAACTGCTTGCCCGAGGCGTGCAGGCGGGGCAGATCATCGTCACCGACGAGCGTGACGGCGGAACGCTATTCGAATTCGCCGACCCCGACGGCAACACGTGGATCGTGCAACAGATCAAGGCACGTGCCGAGCGGCCCTTGCTCCCGCGTTAGGCAACAGGAGCGATCCCGGCTGCAGGGGTACAGCCGGGATCGCTATTCGGGTGGTATCGGTCAGCGCAAGAGGCCTGAGCGCCTGCCACCCGTTAAGCCGGTGCGCCGGCGTCCCATGAGCGCCGACACCAGCGCTACTCCGATCACGGCCACGACGAGCTGAACGAGCAGCTCCCCCCAGTCGACGCCGGGCGTTGTGGTTGAAATGCCAAGCTCCTGGGCAAGCCAAGTACCGATTAACGCGGCGACGATGCCGACCAGGATCGTGACAAGCATCCCAATGGGCTGCTTACCCGGTAGCAGCAGCCTGGCCAGTACGCCGATGACGATGCCGATGAGTATTGCGGTGATGATGCCGGTGATGGTCACGATGCCTCCGATGTCTAGTGAGCTAGGGCCCTTCGTAGATCACCCTGGTGAAGCAGCGATACCCCGGGCTCCGGCGCAATAAACGCTCGCGTCAATCCGCACGCACGCTCGTAGGGTGGGTGACGTGGACACCGATGTAATCGATATCGACACCGCCCGGCGCCGCATCGTCGACCTCACTGATGTGGTGCGCTCGTTTTGCGGCGCGCACCAGGACGGTCTGTGCAATGTATTCGTCCCGCATGCCACTGCCGGTGTGGCGATCATCGAGACCGGCGCCGGGTCCGACGACGACCTTCTCGACACGCTCGAACGCCTGTTGCCACGCGACGATCGCTACCGCCACGCCCACGGGTCACCGGGGCACGGAGCCGACCACGTGATGCCCGCTCTGGTGTCACCATCGGTGACGGTGCCCGTCCAGGGCGGAAAACCTCTGCTCGGCACATGGCAGAGCGTGGTGCTTGTCGACCTGAACAGCGACAATCCGCAGCGCAAGGTACGGCTGAGCTTCATCGGGGCCTAGTGGACACCTGAGGCGGCGCTCGTTCGTTGGCCTTTCAGGTCCGATAACCGCGACCGGTACTGTGGTGCGGTCGAATAGTCGCAGGTAACTGCGGAACCACCCCTGGCAATCCCCGAGTGATGAGGAACAGTAAGAACGTGCAGACACACGAGATCAGGAAGCGTTTCCTCGATCACTTCGTGAACGCGGGCCATACCGAGGTACCGAGTGCCTCGGTGATCCTCGACGACCCGAATCTGCTGTTCGTCAACGCCGGGATGGTGCAGTTCGTGCCTTACTTCCTCGGGCAGCGCACACCGCCGTGGAACCGCGCGGTCAGCGTCCAGAAGTGCATCCGCACCCCTGACATCGACGAGGTCGGAATCACCACCCGGCATAACACCTTCTTCCAGATGGCCGGAAATTTCAGCTTCGGCGACTATTTCAAGAAGGGTGCGATCGAGTTCGCGTGGACCCTGCTGACGGATCCTGTTGCCGACGGTGGGTACGGCATGGACCCCGAAAAGATCTGGGCCACAGTCTATCTCGACGACGACGAGGCGATCGCGCTGTGGCAGGAAGTCGCCGGACTGCCGTCCGAGCGCATCCAGCGCCGCGGCATGGCCGACAACTACTGGTCGATGGGGATTCCGGGGCCGTGCGGACCGTCGTCGGAGATCTACTACGACCGCGGGCCCGAGTACGGCATCGAGGGCGGCCCTGAGGCCAACGAAGACCGCTACATCGAGATCTGGAATCTCGTGTTCATGCAGAACGAACGTGGCGAAGGCACATCCAAGGACAATTTCGAGATTCTCGGTCCGCTGCCCCGCAAGAACATCGATACCGGCATGGGAGTCGAGCGGGTGGCCTGCCTGCTGCAGGACGTCGACAACGTCTATGAGACCGATCTGCTGCGTCCAGTGATCGACCTGGTCGCCGCCGTCGCCCCGCGCGGGTACGGCGCGGGCAACCACGAAGATGACGTCCGGTACCGCATCATCGCCGATCACAGCCGTACCGCCGCGATCATCATCGGCGACGGCATCAGCCCAGGCAACGAAGGGCGCGGCTACGTTCTGCGCCGGCTCCTGCGCCGGATCATCCGGGCGGCGAAGCTGCTGGGCGCCGAGCAGCCGATCGTGGCCGAGTTGATGACCACGGTGCGCGACGCGATGGGCCCGTCGTATCCAGAACTGGTCACCGACTTCGATCGCATCCAGCGGATCGCGGTCGCAGAGGAGACCGCGTTCAATCGGACCCTCGCGTCTGGGTCCCGGCTGTTCGACGAGGCGGCCAAATCGACGCGCGCCGCCGGAAAGTCCACGCTGTCCGGTACCGACGCGTTCACGTTGCACGACACGTACGGATTCCCGCTGGAGCTGACGCTCGAGATGGCTGCCGAGGCCGGTCTGTCGGTGGACGAAGAGGGCTTCCGCGGTTTGATGACCGAGCAGCGTCAGCGCGCCAAGGCCGACGCCGCGGCCCGCAAACAGGCGCACTCCGATCTGTCGGCATACCGCGAACTCGTCGATGCCGGCCCCACCGAATTCACTGGATTTGACGAATTGACCTCCGAGGCAAGAATTCTCGGCATCTTCGTCGACGGCAAGCGAGTACCGGTCATCGGTCACGGAACGCATGGAGCCGACCGTGTCGAGCTGGTCCTCGATCGCAGCCCCTTTTACGCGGAGTCCGGCGGACAGATCGCTGACGAGGGCGCGATCACCGGTGCGGGCGCATCCGCGGCGGCCAAGGCCGCGGTGACCGACGTCCAGAAGATCGCCAAAACCCTGTGGGCACACCGCGTCAACGTCGAGTCCGGTGAATTCGTGGAGGGTGACACGGTAGTGGCCGCGGTCGACCCGAAGTGGCGCCACGGTGCCACCCAGGGTCACTCCGGGACCCACATGGTGCACGCCGCGCTCCGGCAGGTATTGGGCCCCAACGCAGTTCAGGCAGGATCTCTGAACCGTCCCGGATACCTGCGGTTCGACTTCAACTGGCAGGGCTCTTTAACGGAAACCCAACGAACCCAAATCGAAGAGGTCACCAACCAGGCCGTCGAGGCCGACTTCGAGGTGCACAGCTTCACTACCGATCTGGAGAAGGCCAAGTCGATGGGTGCGATGGCGCTGTTCGGCGAGGCCTACCCCGACGAGGTTCGGGTCGTAGAGATCGGCGGGCCCTTCTCGCTCGAGCTCTGCGGCGGCACACATGTGCATAATTCCGCCCAGATCGGGCCCGTCACTCTCTTGGGCGAATCCTCGGTCGGGTCCGGTGTGCGGCGGGTGGAGGCCTACGTCGGTCTGGACTCGTTCCGGCATCTGGCCAAGGAACGCGCCCTGATGGCCGGGTTGGCGTCATCGCTGAAGGTGCCCTCCGACGAGGTTCCGGCCCGAGTGGCCAACCTCGTCGAACGGTTACGGGCCGCCGAGAAGGAACTCGATCGGATGCGGCTGGCGAGCGCGCGCGCTGCGGCAGCGAATGCCGCCGCGGGCGCCGAGCAGGTCGGTAAGGTCCACCTCGTGGCGCAGCGGATGGCCGGCGGTATGTCGGCGGGAGATCTGCGGACGCTCGTCGGCGACATCAAGGGCAGGCTGACCAGTGAGCCTGCGGTCGTCGCGCTGATCGCGGAGGGCGAGGGCGATTCTGTCCCGTACGTCGTGGCCGTCAATGCTGCTGCGCAGGACATCGGCCTCAGCGCCAACGATCTGGTCAAGCAATTGGGTGCGCCGGTGAACGGCCGCGGGGGCGGCAAGGCTGATCTGGCACAGGGGTCCGGCAAAGGGGCGGCGGGGATCGACGCGGCGTTGGCCGCGCTGCGCGCCGAACTGGGCCGGAGCTGACCGCGTGCCGACCGATCCTGATTCCCGTCTACCCGACCGGCCGGGGCCTACGCTGGCTCCGCCCGATCCCGGCCGCGGTCGACGGTTGGGCATCGACGCCGGCAGTGTCCGTATCGGCGTGGCGGTCAGTGACCCCGACGGCATCCTCGCGACACCGGTGGAGACGGTAGCGCGGGAACGGCGAAAAGGGTCGGACAAACATGTGCGTCGACTGGCGGCACTGGTAAACGAGTACGAGGCGGTCGAAGCGGTGGTGGGGTTGCCGCGGACGCTGGCCGACCAATCTGGCTCGGCCGCCGCGGACGCAATCGGCCTCGCCGATCAATTGGCGGCACGAATCGCGCCGGTGCCGGTGCGCCTGGCCGACGAGCGACTGACTACCGTTGCGGCCCAGCGCTCGTTGCGAGAGGCCGGCATTCGCGCCAAAGGGCAGCGATCGATAATCGACCAGGCTGCCGCAGTCGGCATCTTGCAGAACTGGCTGGACCAACGGCGCGCGGTGTTGGCCGCGCACGGTGACTTCAGGGACGAGGTCGGAGATGTCTGACAATTGGGGCCGCGAACGCGTCGAGCCCAGCTGGCGCCAGGAACGGGTGGAGCCCATGGCGGTCGGCCCCCCGCGGCGTCGGAGGACCCGCGCGGACCGGCTACGGGAGGCGCGCGGGCGACGCAAGCGTCGGCTGGCCAGCGGTGTGGCGCTCGGCATCCTGGTCGTGGTCGTCCTCGGCGTGGTATTCCTCGGGTCGAAGCTGTGGCACAACGTGTTCGGCACGAGTAGCGACTTCACCGGCGGCGGCGTCAGCGATGTGGTCATCCAGGTCCACGAAGGCGACTCCACCACCGCGATCGGTCAGACCCTTCAGGACCAGAACGTGGTGGCGACCTCCGCCGTATTCGTCGACGCCGCGCAGGGGAATGCGGCGATCTCGGCGATCCAGCCCGGCTTCTACAAGGTGCGTACTGAGATCCCCGCCGCCAATGCCGTTGAGCGGCTTGCTGATCCGCAGAATCGGGTCGGCAAACTGGTGATCCCGGAAGGGCGTCAGCTCGACGACGTGCGGGACGTCAAGACCAATGCGGTCACCGACGGGATCCTCAGCCTGATCTCCAAGGCGACATGTGTGGATCTCGATGGTAAGCGCAACTGTGTCGCGGCCGACGCGCTCAAGGAGTCCGCGACCACAGCTGAACCGTCGGCGCTGTCGGTGCCGGAGTGGGCGCTCGGTCCGGTGAAGGCGATGGGCACCGATCACCGGCGGCTGGAGGGGCTGATCGCGCCGGGGTCGTGGGACATCGATCCGTCCGCACAGCCGCAGGAGATTCTGTCGACGCTGGTCGGCGCCAGCGCTGCCCAATATGAGGCGGGTGGAATCCTCGATACCGCCGAGGCGATGAACATGTCGCCGTACCAGATCCTGACCGTTGGCTCGCTGGTGCAGCGCGAAGCCACGCCGGAGGACTTTGGCAAGGTCGCCCGGGTCATCTACAACCGACTCGCGGAGAATCGAACGCTGGAGTTCGACTCCACCGTGAACTACCCGCTGGACAGGATCGAAGTGGCGACCACGGACGGGGACCGCGGGCAGCACACGCCGTGGAATACCTATGTGCGGCCGGGACTTCCGGCGACGCCGATCTGTTCGCCGGGGCAACCGGCACTGGCGGCGGCGGAAAACCCCGAGCCGGGGGACTGGTTGTACTTCGTGACCATCGACATGCAGGGCACCACCCTGTTCACCCGGGACTATCCGCAGCACCTCGCGAACATCGAACTCGCGATGCGAAACGGTGTTCTCGATTCCTCGCGATGAGTCGTAAGGCGGCGGTGCTCGGGTCGCCGATCGCACATTCCCGCTCTCCGCAGCTGCATCTCGCTGCGTATCGGGCGCTGGGCTTGGACGGCTGGACGTACGAGCGCATCGAGTGCACCGCCGAGCAATTGCCGGGATTGGTACGCGGTTTCGGGCCGGAGTGGGTCGGTGTGTCGGTGACCATGCCGGGGAAGTTCGCGGCACTGCAGTTCGCTGACGAACGCGCACCCCGTGCCGAGCTGGTGGGCTCGGCCAACACGTTGGTGCGATCCGCAAGGGGATGGCGCGCCGACAACACCGACGTCGACGGGGTGACTGGTGCACTGGGCCAGGTGTCGGGGCGGGCCGCTGTGCTGGGTTCGGGCGGTACCGCGCCCGCAGCTGTCGTCGCCCTGGCAGAGCTCGGCGTGCAGGATATTGCAATCGTCGCGCGGAACCGGGACAAAGCGGAACCGTTAGTGGCACTCGCAGCGCGTGTCGGTGCGGAGGCGCGCTGGATCGAATTGGGCTCACCCGTGGGCGATATCGATGTGGCTGTCAGCACCATTCCCGCGCAGGTGGCGGCCTCGCATATCGACACGCTAGCGCGCATCCCCGTGCTCCTCGACGCGATCTACGATCCGTGGCCCACACCGCTGGCATCGGCCGTTGAAGCCGCGGGTGGACGGGCGATCAGCGGGCTGCAGATGCTCCTGAATCAGGCCTTCGCCCAGGTCGAGCAATTCACGGGGATGCCTGCGCCAAAAGAGGCGATGAGGGCGGCACTGGGGGGACGTTAGCCTCGATTCGTGGGGGCGGAGGCGGCCGGCATCTGTGTGCTGGCGTGGTTTGTCGGGCTCAGCTGGTATGACATCCGGGAGCGGCGGCTGCCCAACTGGATGACGCTGCCCGGCGCCGTCGTGATCCTGGCCTGCGCCGCGGCGGCAGGGCATGGCGGGACCGCATTGGCCGGTGCTGTATCGCTGTTCGCGATCTATCTCGCGCTGCACCTGATCGCTCCGGCGGCGATGGGCGCCGGGGACGTCAAATTGGCGATCGGGATCGGGGCGCTGACCGGAGCATTCGGCGTCGACGTCTGGGCGCTCGCCGCGCTGGGTGCACCTCTGCTGACTGCGGGATGGGCGATGATCGTCAGCGGTAGGTGCACGGAAAGATCAGTGCCCCACGGGCCTTCGATGTGCGTGACAGCGGCGGCAGCTACGGCGCTCGCCATGCCGTGATGGACACTTGCATACTATCGGTAGGTTAATGCATACTCAGAGTATGCAAACTATCCAGCTGGACCTGAAAACTCTTTCGGAACGCTACTTCGCAGGCTGGGCCGCCCACGATCCGGATGCGATCGTGGCGCTGCATACGCCGGACACTCAATTCTGGATGCACATGGGGGGTGGACCCGTCGTCGGCCGCGACGCCGTTCGCGCCACCTTCGCCGAAATCTTCACCCAATTTCCAGACCTCACGTGGGAGACCTACCGCGTCCTTTACGGAGAGGACCACTGGATCCTCGACTGGGCGCTGATCTCCGGCGACACCCGTTTCGACTGCCTCGATGTCGTCAGGGTGTCACCCGAGGGACTCGTCGCCCGCAAGGACACATTCGTCGACGGCATGCAACTGCAGGCCGCACTGGGGAACCCCGCATGACGACCGCCACGCCGGTCGACCAGTTGCCGCTGATCGACGCACTTCCGGTTGAGCATCTTTTCGATATGCACGTCAACCTGCAACCGGCGCAACCGATTATGACTCCGGTGGGTATGCGGATGACCTTCATCACGACCGACGGCGTCATCGACGGGCCGAAATTGCAGGGTGAGCTGTTGCCCGGCGGCGGCGACTGGCTACTCGTAGGATCCGACGGCGTGGGACGCGTGGACGTACGTGCCACCATCCGAACCCACGACGACGCGTTGATTCACTACGAGGCGCGCGGAATCATCAAGGTCCCCGCGGACGCACTCGCGCGGTTGACGGCAGGCGAAGTGCTGGGATTCGACGAGACCTACGTGCGGACGACGCCGACGTTCGAGACCGCCGACGAACGCTACGCATGGCTGTCCGGGCTGGTCGCCGTCGGCTATAACATTCTGTCGCCGAACCACATTGACTACCGCATCTATCGGGTGCTCTGAACCGACCTGATGTTGGGCTATGGTCGGCCCGTGGCGACAAGGGTGGTCAGACGAACCCAGGCCGAGCGAACCGAGGCGACCACCGCCGCGCTCGTCGAGGCCGCGCGCGAACTGTTCGCCCGCGACGGCTACGACGCGACGTCACTGGACGCCGTCGCTGCACGGGCCAAGGTGACCAAGGGCGCGGTGTATCACCACTTCGACGGTAAGAGGCAGCTTTTCGAGGCCGTGTTCAGCGGTGAGATCGAGCGATTGGCGACGCCCCTCGCGGCGGCCTACACGCGCAAGAAGGACCCGTGGGACGCGTTCAAGGCCGCCTGCCGCGCCTTCCTCGACGAGTGCCTGGAGCCCGGCCTGCAGCGCATCGTCCTACTGGATGCCTCCGCGGCGATCGGCTGGGAGGGTATCCGTCGACTCGAAGCCCCGCTGCTGGAGATGATGGAGCTCGCAATATCCCGTGCGGCCGAGGCCGGCCGCATCGCGCCGCGTAGGCCCGGCCCGCTGGCATCCTTCCTGTTCGGCGCGATCTGCGAGATGGCGATGATCGTTGCCCGCGCCGACGACAAGAAGGTCGCGCATCGAGACGCGCGCGCCGAGATCGGCCGCGTCCTGGACGGCCTCGCGACCTCCTGACGGCGGTTTCGGTGCGCGTACGGTCGCTCAGCGACGGTAAACGCACCGAATCGCAGGGAGCGCGCTGTGGGAAGATGGGACGCGTGTTGCGATGGACTACAGCTGGTGAATCCCACGGCCGCGCCCTAGTGGCCGTCGTCGAAGGCATGATCGCCGGCGTCCACGTCACCTCCGACGACATCGCGGGGCAGTTGGCCCGGCGCCGACTCGGGTACGGCCGCGGCGCCCGGATGAAGTTCGAAAAAGACCAAGTCACGATGCTTGCTGGCGTCCGTCACGGCGCCACGCTCGGCGGTCCGATCGCGATCGAGATCGGCAACACCGAGTGGCCGAAATGGGAGACGGTGATGGCGCCCGACCCGGTCGAGGCGTCCGTTCTCGGTGAAGAGAGCGCTCGCAACGCGCCGCTGACCCGGCCACGGCCCGGCCACGCCGACTATGCGGGCATGCTCAAGTACGGCTTCGACGACGCCCGACCGGTACTGGAGCGGGCCAGCGCACGGGAGACCGCCGCCCGGGTCGCTGCGGGCACGATCGCCAGGGCGCTGCTGCGGGAGGCGCTCGGTGTCGAGGTGTTGTCGCACGTGATCTCCATCGGTGCGTCGAAACCCTATGACGGGCCGCCTCCACAGTTCTCCGATCTGCCGACCATCGACGAGAGTCCCGTGCGCGCGTTCGACGAAGCGGCGCAGGACTCGATGATCGCCGAGATCGAGGCGGCCAAGAAGGACGGCGACACCCTCGGCGGCATCGTCGAGGTCGTGGTCCACGGACTTCCCGTCGGGCTCGGCTCGTTCACCAGCGGTGACAACCGCCTCGACAGCCAACTGGCCGGGGCGGTCATGGGCATCCAGGCGATCAAGGGCGTGGAGATCGGTGACGGCTTCGAGACGGCCCGCCGCCGCGGCAGCGTCGCACACGACGAGATGTATCCCGGCGCCGACGGCGTGATGCGCTCGACCAACCGCGCGGGCGGCCTCGAAGGCGGGATGACCAACGGACAGCCGCTGCGGGTGCGGGCGGCGATGAAGCCGATCTCGACCGTGCCGCGCGCACTGGCGACCGTTGACATGGCCACCGGTGACGAAGCCGTCGCGATCCATCAGCGCTCCGATGTGTGCGCGGTGCCTGCTGCGGGTGTCGTCGTCGAAACCATGGTGGCGCTGGTCCTGGCGCGGGCGACCCTGGAGAAATTCGGTGGTGATTCGCTGAGCGAGACGCGTGCCAACGTCGACAACTATTTACGTGCGGTCGCCGACCGCGAACCCTCCTCGCAGCCGGTCCAGGCGTCGGGCTGATGGCACCGAAAGCCGTGCTGGTCGGGTTGCCCGGATCGGGCAAGTCGACGATCGGCCGTCGGCTGGCCAAGGCGCTGAACCTCACGCTGCTCGACACCGATGCCGCAATCGAGGAGACGACGGGCCGCACCATCGCCGACATCTTCGCCGTCGACGGCGAAGAGGAGTTTCGCCGCATCGAGGAAAAAGTGATCCGCGATGCGTTGAAATCCCATGACGGCGTGCTGTCGCTGGGCGGCGGAGCCGTCACCACCGAGGGCGTCCGCGATGCCCTTGCCGGTCACACCGTCATCTATCTCGAGATCAACGCCGCCGAGGGCGTCCGCCGCACCAGCGGTCCCACGGTGCGCCCGCTGCTGGTCGGTGGCGACCGCGGCGAGAAGTTCAAAGCGCTGATGAACCAACGAGTCCCGCTGTACCGGAAGGTCGCCACATTGCGGGTCAACACCAACCGTCGAAACCCCGGCGCGGTCGTGCGCTACATCGTGGACCGGCTCGAGAGTTCCGAGACGTCGCGCCAACAGCGGCGGCGCCGTCGTCCACCGTGGCGTCGTACTCCTACGACGCTGACACCGGCCCCGACCACCGAGGCGCCGCCGTCGCCCGCGGCACTGGCGGCCAAGAAAGCTGCGGGTCCTCATGAGTGAACCGGTGACCGTCGAGGTGCTCGTCGATCGGCCGTACCCAGTGATCATCGGTACCGGCCTGCTCGGCGATCTGGAACGCACGCTGTCCGGTCGGCACAAGGTTGCCATCCTGCATCAGCCGACGCTCTCGCAGACCGCGGAGGTCATCCGGAACGCCTTGGCGGACAAGGGGATCGACGCGCATCGAGTCGAGATCCCAGACGCTGAGAAAGGCAAAGACCTGCCGGTTCTCGGGTTCATCTGGGAAGTGTTGGGCCGCATCGGTATCGGCCGCAAAGATGCGATCGTCAGTCTCGGCGGGGGAGCGGCCACCGACGTCGCAGGTTTCGCCGCCGCGACCTGGCTGCGCGGAATCGACATCGTGCACGTGCCGACCACCCTGCTGGGCATGGTCGACGCCGCGGTCGGCGGCAAGACCGGCATCAACACCGATGCGGGCAAGAACCTGGTCGGTGCGTTCCATCAGCCGGCCGCCGTGCTCGTCGACATCGCGACGCTGGAAACGTTGCCGCGCAACGAGCTCGTCGCGGGCATGGCAGAGATCGTGAAGGCCGGCTTCATCGCCGACCCCGTCATCCTCGACCTGATCGAGGCCGATCCGGAGGCCGCTCTGGACCCGACGGGCACCGTGCTGCCCGAGTTGATCCGGCGCGCGATTGCCGTCAAGGCGGAGGTCGTCGCGGCCGATGAGAAGGAGTCGCAGCTGCGCGAGATCCTCAACTACGGCCACACCCTCGCCCATGCCATTGAGCGGCGGGAGCGTTACGAGTGGCGCCACGGTGCAGCGGTGTCGGTCGGCCTGGTTTTCGCCGCCGAACTTGGCCGGCTGGCCGGACGTCTTGATGATGACACCGCAGACCGGCATCGGACCGTCCTTGCGGCACTGGGACTTCCGACCGCATACGACGCCGACGCCCTGCCGCAGCTGCTGGAGTACATGGCGGGCGACAAGAAGACCCGGGCCGGGGTACTGCGTTTCGTCGTGCTCGACGGACTGGGCAAGCCCGGACGCCTGGAAGGGCCCGATCCGTCGTTGCTGGCGGCGGCGTACTCGGTAGTCGGAAAGGTGACGTAACGATGAGTGAAGAGCCTCAGCGAGCTTCAACCGTTCTCGTGCTCAACGGGCCCAACCTGGGCCGGCTCGGCAAGCGAGAACCCGAGGTTTACGGCAGCACCACTCACGACGAGCTGATAACGCTGATCGAAAGCGAAGCCGAGGACCTTGGTCTGAAAGCCATTGTGCGGCAGAGCGATAGTGAAGCAGATCTGCTGAACTTCATCCATGCCGCTGCCGATGCCGGAGATCCGGTGATCCTCAACCCCGGCGCGTTGACCCATACCTCGGTGGCACTGCGCGACGCGTGCGCGGAATTGAGCGGACCACTGATCGAGGTGCACATCTCGAATGTGCACAAGCGCGAAGAGTTTCGGCACCACTCCTACATCAGTGCGGTGGCGACCGGGGTCATCGTCGGACTCGGGACGCAAGGCTACGTCCTGGCGCTGCGGTACCTCGCAAGCCTCGGATGATGGGGCGTTCATCGGTGCTGGCCACCGAGTAACAGATCGCGGTCGCGACGATTGTCGGCAGCACAAACGTCAGGACCAACACGAACCCGATCAGGCCGGCGTTCGGTTCTGTCAGCCAGGCCTTGGGGATTCGCGCGAGGCTGACGGCCAGCCAGGACGCGCCGATCGCCAGGACGACCGTGGCTATGGTGGCGACCTTGATCGACCGAAGCGCCAGCCGGGTCGGCGCGGCACTGTCCGCCAACGACTTACGCAGCGTCCTGGTTCGGACATACACGAGCACGAAGTCCGCGACGATGACCAGCGCAGCCGTGCTGACTATCAGTCCAGTCACCCACAGTTCGGGGCGACGCCCGAACATGAAATGCAGGTAGTCGACTGCGGTTTCGGACAGGATCAGGGTGGTCGTCATCGCCGCGGCGAACGTGATCCAGCCGCCCAGATCGGCGAGAAAGCAGTAGGCGCCGACGTCCTCGGGATCCTGCTCTGAAATCCTGTTGACCGCGTGGCTGGCGAGCATCCAGCCCAGGCCGCCGAAGAAGGCGTTCGCGCCCGCGGCGAGCATTCCCGTCGACACCGCACCTTGCGTCCACGCGATTGCGCAGATGCCACGCGCGTCACCTTCGGTGGGCACCTGGTTGCCGGTGATCAAGCTGAACAGGAAGCTGGCCAGCATGAGGATGAGCACCGCGGAGGCGAACAGCGCAAGCGTGTGAATGCTTTCGCGGCTCTTCTTGTCCATCAGCAGCGCGATCGCGGTGATCAAGAAGCCGCCGAGCACGCCCGCGAACTGCGAGTGCGAGGCGGCCGACGACAGCACGCTCCACTGGTCGGACGTACAGAATTCGTCCGGGTTCACGGGTGCCCGAAGGTCAGGGTGTC
Organism: Mycolicibacterium tusciae JS617; assembly: GCF_000243415.2. The sequence goes on along the minus strand of NZ_KI912270.1, from coordinate 1,451,365 downwards.
AGGACGGGGCCAGTACTAGCTGTCGCGACGGATCTCGGACGTCTGGAGTTCAGACGTCTGTTCGCCGTCTGGTTGGCGCACCGCGGCGAACACGTCGGTGTCTGTGCGTTCCTCGTCTCCGGAACGGTGCCGCGTCACCGGGGGTGCGTTGCGGTCGACGAGCCAGCGGCCGATCGTGACGCCGGCGAGGGCCACCAGGAACACCAGCAGCGCGGTGAACGCCGCAAAGGTGGTGAGCTCGTTGATCAGCCCTTCGACGTAGAGGCTCTTGTAGAAGAGCGAGATGAACCACGCGACGGCTCCGCTGACGATGCCGGCGAACAGGCCGGCCAGCAGCCACGTCATCGCCAGGTCGCCACGGCGGTCCGGATCCGGGTTGGCGCGGGCGTCGCCGCGACCGTCGATCAGGCCCCACACGAACACAGCGACGGCGAAGAAAAGCACCAGAATGATGCTGATCAGCCCGGCCCTGGTCTCCCACGCGTTGATCAACGCTCCCTGCAGCAATCGGACGATCACCATCAGGGCGGCGAACACCAGTCCGCGCAGCAACCAGTTACTCATGAGGCCACACCTTAGCGAGTAGGTTCAACAACCGTGACTATTTCACAGCGCCGGGACCGGCTGCGTCAGCGACTTGTCGCCGCCGACTTGGACGCGATGGTGGTGTCAGACCTGGTCAACGTCCGATATCTGTCGGGTTTCACCGGGTCGAACGCGGCGCTGTTAATTCGTGCGGAGGACCCGACTCCGGTGCTCGCGACCGACGGGCGCTACCGCACGCAGGCGGCGCAGCAGGCCCCCGATGCCGAGCTCGTCATCGAGCGGGCGTGCGGACCCCATCTGGTCGCGCGGGCGGCAGCCGATGGGCTGGCTCGTCTCGGTTTCGAGAGTCACGTGGTGACTGTCGATGGGTTCAGCGCGCTCACCAAGGCCGCAGGCGACATGACCCAACTGATCCGGGCGTCGGGAACTGTGGAGGCATTGCGCGAGGTCAAGGACGCCGGCGAGGTCGCGTTGTTGCGGCTGGCCTGTGAGGCCGCCGACGCGGCGCTGCACGATCTGGTCGAGCGTGGAGGGCTGCGGCCGGGCCGGACCGAAAAAGAGGTCGGCCGCGAACTCGAGGCGCTGATGCTCGATCACGGTGCCGATGGCGTGTCATTCGAGACCATCGTGGCGGCCGGGCCCAACTCGGCGATCCCGCACCATCGGCCGACCGATGCGGTGTTGGCCGCCGGCGACTTCGTCAAGATCGACTTCGGCGCACTGGTGTGCGGCTATCACTCCGACATGACCCGCACCTTCGTGCTGTCGCCGGCCGCACAGTGGCAGTACGACATCTATGACTTGGTGGCCACCGCCCAGCGGGCGGGCCGCGACGCGCTCGCGCCCGGAGCCACGCTCTCCGACGTCGACGCGGCATCGCGACGGATCATCGCCGACGCGGGATATGCCGAGAACTTCGGTCATGGGCTGGGACACGGTGTCGGTCTGCAGATTCACGAAGCACCGGGAATCAGCGCGTCATCCGCCGGTACACTGCTTGCTGGCTCTGCGGTGACCGTGGAGCCCGGTGTCTATCTGCCAGACCGCGGCGGCGTCCGAATCGAGGACACGTTGGTCGTCGGTGAAGGCGCCTCGGAGCCGGGTAGCCGGCGACATCAGACCGCAGACTTACTCACCCGGTTCCCCAAGGAACTGGCGATCCTCTGAACAGGAGAACAACCGACCGTGGCATCGACCGCCGACTTCAAGAACGGCCTCGTCCTTCAGATTGACGGCCAACTCTGGCAGATCACCGAATTCCAGCACGTCAAGCCCGGCAAGGGTCCCGCCTTCGTGCGCACCAAGCTCAAGAACGTGTTGTCAGGAAAGGTCGTCGACAAGACCTACAACGCGGGTGTGAAGGTCGAGACGGCCACGGTCGACCGGCGCGACGCCACCTATCTGTACCGCGACGGTTCGGACTTCGTGTTCATGGATTCCCAGGATTACGAGCAGCACCCGCTTTCGGAGTCGCTGGTCGGCGATGCCGCCAAGTTCCTGCTGGAGAGCCTGCCGGTGCAGATCGCGTTCCACAACGGCGCCCCGCTATATCTCGAACTGCCGGTGACCGTCGAGCTGGAGGTCACCCATACCGAGCCCGGCCTGCAGGGTGACCGGTCCAGCGCGGGGACCAAGCCTGCGACCGTCGAGACCGGTGCGGAGATCCAGGTGCCGTTGTTCATCAACACCGGCGACAAGCTCAAGATCGATTCGCGTGACGGCAGCTATCTGGGAAGGGTGAATGCCTGACTCCCGGGGCGACGGGAAGAGCCACCGGGGCGACCGTGGCCGCCATCAGGCCCGCAAGCGGGCCGTCGACCTGCTTTTCGAGGCCGAGGCGCGCGGGCTCACGCCCGCCGAGGTGGCCGAGTCTCGCAGTGCCCTTTCGCAGACGCAGTCCGAGATCTCTCCGCTGAACCCTTACACGGTGACGGTCGCGCGCGGGGTGACCGATCACACCGCGCACATCGACGATCTGATCTCGGCGCACCTGCAGGGCTGGACGCTGGAGCGGCTGCCCGCCGTGGACCGGGCCATCCTGCGGGTGGCCGTGTGGGAACTGCTGCACGCCGAGGATGTTCCCGAACCGGTGGCGGTCGATGAAGCCGTCGAATTAGCCAAGAAGTTGTCCACCGACGACTCACCGGGTTTCGTCAACGGGGTGCTGGGCCAGGTGATGCTGGTGACACCGCAGATCCGGGCGGCCGCGGAGGCTGTTCGGGGGGCGGGTGACGGGAGCGCAGGCACGTAATGGGAGCACCGCAGGACTGGGCGCCGTATTCGAGCGTGGACGAGGCGGCCAAGGTGTACCTGCGCGATCCCGAGCTGGCATTGGACCAATTGCGTTCGGTCATCGACCTTCCCGCGATCAAATCCTTCATCATGTCGCGCGGCGTCAGCGAAGGGTCATGGGGTGAGACCGACGAGAATCCGCTGTGGCAGGAGGTCGTGCTCACCGACGGGCACCGGCTGATCATCTGGCGCGCCGACGACGAATCCTCGATCATCGACGAGCGCGAGCGCCGGGTGCTGAACGCCTCGGTTCGGACGATCCTGCTGTCGACGATCACCGACCATGTGCTCACCACCGAATACGAGGCATTCGACGACGGCACCCGCCGGCTCTCCGAGGTACGGCTGCGGATGTACACCCAACTCGTCACCAGGTCGCGGCAGAAGTCGGTGACCGAGACCGACATCTACTGCGAGTCGTTCCGCTACCTCAAGTCCGTCGACAACGGCGGCTTGGCCCAGATGCAACGCCTGCTGCAGTTCGGTCGCGTACTCTCGCGCTGTATCCAATAGCCCTCAGGAATAGTCCGGCAGCTCAATCGAATCCGCGGTGCCGAACCAGAGTTTGGCAGCGATGGGTCGGAACGGCCAGCGCTGCATCCATTTCATCACCGCCGCGTTGGCCGCGATGTCGGATGCCTTCTTCGGAGCGTACCGGTCGATGCTGTTCGGCAGGTCCTGGCATTTGTCGACATAAGGACGCATGACCATCCCGTAGCGACGAAATGCTTTCCGAATGCGTTCGGCGTCAAGCGCATCCGCAGGTCCGAGCTCACCGGCCAAGATATAGGCGCCAACGAGGGCGAGGCTGGTTCCCATTCCGCTCAGCGGTGATGCGCAGTACCCGGCGTCACCTACCAGGGCGACGCGACCTGATGACCAGTACGGCATGTGGATCTGGGCGAAGGAGTCGAAGTAGAAGTCGTCTGCTTCTTGCGCTGCGGCCAGCAGCGCGTCGCATTCCCACCCCGCGCCTGCGAATCGATCGACGAGGATTTGGCGTTGCTCGTCGACGTTGCGCCGGTCATAGGTGAGTGGCTCTGACTGAAACGCCAACCCGGCCTTGGCGATCGACGGGTTGTGCGACGGGCGCATCGACGCGTTGAGCCCACCGGGGGCTTGGTAGAGCAGAAACCAACCATCCAGTCCGACAGCGTCGGGTGCGGAGAACCACGCGTTGTAGCCTCCGATCGGCTTGACGAAATGTTCCTCGGGCCCGAAGGTCAACCGTCGCACCGCGGAGTGCGGTCCGTCGGCGCCCACGACCAGGTCCGCCCTCAACACCGATCCGTCGGCGAAGGTCACCTCGGCGCCGTCATAGCCGTCCTTGGCCTGCCGCACTTCCGAAATGCTTGTCCCGAAGCGGTATTCAACGCTGCCCTCGGTGGCTTGGTACAACACATCCACCAGATCGCCACGCAGAATCTCGAGCTTGGAAACCAGGCCGTTTCCATTGAACGCAGTCACGGGCATCTCGGCGCGCCTGCTCCCGTCGGAGCGCACCCATGCCGCGCCACGCTGTTCGAGTGCCCGGGTGCGCATCTCGTCACTCAGGCCCATCCGCTCCACGACGTCGCCGCCCGCGCCGCGCAAGTCGACCGTCTGGCCGCCGGGCCGGAGGCCGGGTCCGATCTCCACGACGATGACCCGGTATCCGTTGCGGGCCAACCAGAATGCCAGGGCGGGTCCGGCGATTCCGGCGCCGCTGATCACCACGGTGGGCTGCGTCATGGCGCCACCATATCGCTAGATATCGAGGGCTTGGTAGGTCCGACGGACGAATTTGGGCTGTGCGCTCTGAAGTTTCGCCAACGAGGTGTTGCCTGCGACCGCCGCTGCCATGTCGGCGTTGATTTCGGGGAGATTCTGGATCAGGTAGATGAGTACGAGATCGGTGCTGGGGTCGGCCTGCCACCAGGTGCCGTATGCGCCGGGCCAGCTGAAGGTGCCGAGGCCGCCGGGGCCGAACAGTTGCCGTGACTTGGCGGGGTCGGTCACAACCGAGAGGTTGAGCCCGAAGCCGCGGCCGACCCAAAACGGCGACCCCAGAAAGGGTTGCCGCTTCTGTTCATCGGTCAACCGGTCGGTGCGCATCAGTCGCACGGATTCTTCGGACAGCACTCGGACGCCGTCGAGAGTGCCGCCCGCAAGCAGCATCCGGGCGAAGCGGAGGTAGTCGTCGACGGTCGACCAGAGACCGGCGCCACCGGTGCAGAAGGGTGGATCGGTGATCGGTGCCGGACCCATCACGTCGTGCTGCAGCGCCATGTTCGCGTCCAGTTTGTACATCGTCGCGGCGCGAGGACGTCGTGCGGTGCCCACTGAGAAGCCGGTGTCGACCATTCCGAGCGGGTCAAAGATGCGCTCGGACAAGACATCAGCCAGTGACTTGCCCTCGATCCGCGACAGGGCGATGCCCAGGACGTCGGTGGCGTGACTGTACGTCAGGTGATCACCGGGCTGGTGGACCAACGGCAGCGTTGCAAGCTCCGCCAGCCAGCGGTCCTGATCCTGGCGGAAAGACATCCGCCCGTACGCCTTGCTCAAGGGACCGAGCACGGAGAACGCATAAGCGAGCCCACTGCGGTGCGTCATCAGATCGTCGATCGTGATCTGCCGACGGGCCGGGGTCATCTTGTCGAGCGAGCCGCGCGCATCGACGAGCACCTGCAGATCCGCCAACTCCGGCAGCCACGTCGCCACCGGATCGGTCAGCGCGAGCCTGCCCTCTTCAACCAGGCTCATCGCGGCGGCGACGGTAACGGGTTTGGTCATCGACGCGATGCGGAAGAGCGTGTCGCGCTGCATAGGCAGGCCCGCGTCGACATCCCGATAGCCGAGCTCGTTGACTTGCAGGACCTCGCCGGCACGACACACCAGCGTGACCGCACCGGCCAGCAGCCCAGCGTCAATCGCCTCACGGATGGATGTCTGATTACCGTCGAGCTTCATCGGCGCTAGCGTACTGAAGCGCCGCGGACGGTTTGTGTCGCCTGTCGCGGCTCCGAATGCGGGTGCTAAGCTTCCCCGGAGTTTCGACATCCTTTAAAGAGCCGTCCCGAGAGGCGGAGAAGGAGGTCAGGGTCACTTGGGTGCGCCTGGCACCGACCGGGAATTGATGTCCGCAGCGGACGTCAGCCGGACCATCTCCCGCATTGCCCATCAAATCATCGAGAAGACCGCGCTCGACGGTCCCGATGCCCCCCGCGTCATCCTGCTCGGCATTCCCACCCGCGGTGTCACCCTGGCCGCGCGGCTGGTCGAGAAGATCAAGGAATTCGCCGACGTCACGGTTCCGCGCGGGTCGCTGGACATCACGCTCTACCGCGACGATCTCGACAGCAAGCCGCCGCGGCCGCTGGAGGACACCTCGATTCCCGAGGGCGGGATCGACGGCACGTTGGTGATTCTGGTCGACGACGTGCTCTACACCGGCCGTTCGGTCCGCTCGGCGCTGGACGCACTGCGGGATATCGGCCGGCCCCGGGCCGTTCAACTCGCGGTACTTGTCGACCGCGGTCACCGCGAGCTGCCGCTGCGCGCCGACTATGTCGGTAAGAACGTGCCGACCTCGCGGGCGGAGAACGTCAAGGTGCGCCTCATCGAGGACGATCAAGTCGAGGGCATCTGGATCGCACCCCACGGAGGGCCCCAGCGATGAAACACCTTCTCTCGGCCGCCGACCTGTCCCGCGCCGAAGCGGTCGCCATTCTCGACAACGCCGACCGGTTCAGCCAGGCCCTGCTCGGCCGCGAGATCAAGAAGCTGCCGACGCTGCGCGGCCGCACCATCATCACGATGTTCTACGAGAACTCCACCCGCACCCGGGTGTCGTTCGAGGTCGCAGGCAAGTGGATGAGCGCCGACGTCATCAACGTCAGCGCGTCGGGATCCTCTGTCTCCAAAGGTGAGTCGCTTCGCGACACCGCCCTCACCCTGCGTGCCGCCGGGGCCGACGCCCTGATCATCCGTCACCCCGCCTCGGGGGCGGCCCAGCAGCTCGCCGAGTGGACGGCCACCGCAGAGGGCGGCCCCACCGTGATCAACGCAGGCGACGGCACTCACGAGCACCCGACCCAGGCTCTGCTCGACGCGCTGACCATCCGCCAGCGACTGGGCGACATCGAGGGCAAGCGGGTGGTGATCGTCGGCGACGTCCTGCACAGCCGCGTCGCGCGGTCCAACGTGCTGCTGCTCGACACGCTCGGCGCCGAAGTGGTGCTCGTCGCCCCGCCCACCCTGCTGCCGGTCGGGGTGAACGACTGGCCGGTCACCGTCTCGCACGACCTCGACGCCGAATTGCCCGTCGCCGATGCCGTCCTGATGCTCCGTGTGCAGGCAGAGCGGATGATCGGCGGATTCTTCCCGTCCACCCGCGAGTACTCGGTGCTCTACGGGCTCTCCGAGAAGCGTCAGGCGATGCTCCCTGGCAACGCGGTGGTCTTGCACCCCGGCCCGATGGTGCGCGGTATGGAGATCGCATTCTCGGTCGCCGATTCGCCGCAATCCGCGGTCCTGCAACAGGTTTCCAACGGCGTGCATATCCGAATGGCGGTGCTGTTCCACCTGCTGGTGGGCGCTGAGCAAGAAGCGATAAACGTATGAGCGTCTTGATCCGCGGGGTGCGGCTTTACGGTGAGGGTGACCGGGTCGACGTGTTGGTGTCCGACGGCCAGATCGCCGACATCGGTTCGGGGCTTGCCGCACCCGACGATGCCGATGTGGTCGACGCGACCGGTCAGGTTCTGCTGCCCGGCTTCGTCGACCTGCACACCCACCTGCGCGAGCCCGGCAGGGAGTATGCCGAGGACATCGAAACCGGTTCGGCGGCAGCGGCTCTGGGCGGCTATACCGCGGTTTTCGCGATGGCCAATACCAACCCGGTCGCCGATAGCCCGGTCGTCACCGACCACGTGTGGCACCGCGGTCAGCAGGTCGGCCTCGTCGACGTGCATCCGGTGGGCGCCGTCACGATGGGTCTGGCAGGTGCGCAGCTCACGGAGATGGGCATGATGGCCGCCGGCGCCGGTCAGGTGCGCATGTTCTCCGACGACGGCATCTGCGTGCACGACCCACTGATCATGCGGCGTGCGCTCGAATATGCGACGGGCCTCGGCGTCCTCATCGCCCAGCACGCCGAAGAGCCCCGCCTCACCGTCGGCGCTGTCGCGCATGAGGGACCCAACGCGGCGCTGCTGGGTCTGGCTGGCTGGCCCCGGGCGGCGGAGGAATCCATCGTCGCCCGCGACGCACTGCTGGCCCGCGATGCCGGAGCGCGCGTGCACATCTGCCACGCCTCCACGGCCGGCACCGTCGAGATCGTCAGATGGGCCAAGGAACAAGGCATTTCGATCACCGCCGAGGTGACACCGCACCACCTCCTGCTCGACGACCGGCGCCTGGCCTCCTACGACGGCCGCAACCGGGTGACCCCGCCGCTTCGCGAAGCATCTGACGCCGAGGCTCTGCGCCAGGCGCTGGCCGACGGTGTCATCGACTGCGTGGCCACCGACCACGCACCCCACGCCGAACACGAGAAGTTCTGCGAGTTCTCGGTCGCCCGGCCAGGCATGCTCGGACTGGAGACTGCGCTGTCGGTGGTTGTCGAGACCATGGTGCGTCCTGGCCTGCTCACCTGGCGCGACGTTGCCCGCGTCATGAGTGAAAGGCCTTCGGACATCGTCGGGTTGCCCGACCAGGGCCGTCCCCTGGCGATCGGCGAGCCAGCCAACCTGACCGTCGTCGATCCCGACGCCACCTGGACGGTCGAGGGTTCCGAACTGGCAAGCCGCTCCGACAACACCCCGTACGAAGCGATGGAGTTGCCCGCGACGGTGACGCTGACATTGTTGCGGGGCAAGGTCACCGCCCGCGACGGCAAGAGCCCGGCATGAACACCGGAACGCTGGTGGGTTCGCTGATCATGGCCGCGGTGTTTGCCGTGCTGATCGCCATCATCATCCAGGCGATGTTGCGCGGGTGGCGTCGCCGTGCCGAGCGGCAGGCCGAACTGATCGGCACGCTGCCACCGCTGCCGGACACGGTGGGATCGGCGATCATTTCCGCGACCAAAGGCCTCTACGTCGGCAGCACGCTCGTTCCGAACTGGAACGACCGCGTCGCCGTCGGCGATCTCGCATTCCGCCACAAGGCGGTGCTGACCCGCTACCCCGAAGGGATCATGTTGCAGCGCAGCGGCGCAGGCCCGATCTGGATACCCGAAGAGTCGATCACCGCCATCCGTACCGAACGCGGGGTCGCCGGTAAAGTCATCCCTGGGGGCAGGAGCGCAGCGACCCGGGGGAAGGCACAGCCGCATGAGGGCATCCTGGCCATCAGGTGGCGACTGCCGTCGGGTATCGAGATCGATACCGGGTTCCGAGCGGACAACCGGGCCGCGTATGAGCCGTGGCTGGAGACCGCATGAGCAGGGCACTACTGGTGCTGGAAGACGGCCGCATCTTCACCGGTGCCGAGTTCGGGGCGATCGGCCAGACGCTCGGCGAGGCGGTGTTCTCCACCGGCATGTCCGGCTACCAGGAGACCTTGACCGATCCGAGCTATCACGGGCAGATCGTGATCGCCACGGCTCCGCAGATCGGAAACACCGGCTGGAACCACGAGGATGCCGAGAGTCGCGGCGACAAGATCTGGGTCGCGGGTTATGCCATCCGAGACCCATCCCCACGCGCGTCGAACTGGCGCGCTACCGGCACACTCGGTGATGAGCTCGTCCGTCAGGGAATCGTCGGCATTGCCGGAATAGACACCCGCGCCGTGGTGCGGCACCTGCGCAGCCTCGGTTCGATGAAGGCCGGCGTGTTCTCCGGAGATGCCCTGGCTCACGCCGAGGAGCTGCTCGGCAGGGTCCGTGATCAGCCGTCGATGCTGGGTGCGAACCTCGCAGGCGAGGTCAGCACCGACGCGACCTACGTCGTCGAACCCGATGGACCGCAACGCTTCACCGTCGCGGCGGTCGATCTCGGTATCAAGACCAACACCCCACGCAACTTCGCCAGCCGCGGCATCCGCAGCCATGTCCTACCGTCGACGGCCACCTTTGAGCAGATCGCCGAACTCAAACCCGACGGTGTCTTCCTGTCCAATGGGCCCGGTGACCCCGCGGCCGCCGACCACATCGTCGGTGTGACACGCGAAGTCCTCGGCGCAGGGATCCCGCTGTTTGGTATCTGCTTTGGCAACCAGATCCTCGGCCGCGCTTTGGGACGCTCGACGTACAAGATGGTCTACGGCCACCGCGGGATCAACGTGCCCGTCATCGATCATGCCACCCGACGGGTCGCGGTGACCGCACAGAATCACGGCTTCGCGCTCGAAGGCGAAGCCGGCGAGACGTTCGACACCCCTTTCGGCACCGCGATCGTCAGTCACACCTGCGCCAACGACGGAGTCGTCGAGGGCATCAAACTAGTTGATGGGAAAGCCTTCTCGGTGCAGTACCATCCCGAGGCCGCAGCCGGGCCGCACGACGCGAACTACCTTTTCGACCAGTTCGTCGACCTGATGGCAGGGGAGAACCACTAGATGCCAAGGCGCACCGACCTCAACCACGTGCTGGTGATCGGCTCGGGGCCGATCATCATCGGCCAGGCATGTGAGTTCGACTATTCGGGAACGCAGGCGTGCCGCGTGCTCCGCGAAGAAGGCCTGCAAGTGAGTCTGATCAACTCGAATCCGGCGACGATCATGACGGACCCGGAGTACGCCGATCACACCTATGTCGAACCGATCACCGCCGCGTTCGTCGAAAAGATCTTCGCCCAGCATGCCGAGCGGGGCAATAAGATCGACGCGTTGTTGGCCACACTCGGGGGGCAGACGGCGCTGAACACCGCTGTGGCGCTCTATGAGAACGGAGCGCTCGAGCGCTGGGGCGTCGAGCTGATCGGTGCCGATTTCGAGGCGATCCAGCGCGGCGAGGACCGGCAGAAGTTCAAGGACATCGTCAGCAAGGTCGGCGGCGAATCAGCGCGCTCCCGTGTGTGTTTCACGATGGACGAGGTGCGCGAGACCGTCGCGGAGCTCGGCCTGCCGGTGGTCGTGCGGCCGTCGTTCACCATGGGCGGCCTGGGCTCGGGCATGGCCTACTCCGCCGAGGATGTCGACCGGATGGCCGGTGAAGGGCTGACCGCGTCGCCGAGCGCCAACGTACTCATCGAGGAATCCATTTACGGCTGGAAGGAATTCGAGCTCGAGCTGATGCGCGACGGCCACGACAACGTCGTTGTCGTGTGCTCGATCGAGAACCTCGACCCGATGGGCGTGCACACCGGCGACTCGGTCACCGTGGCGCCCGCCATGACCCTCACCGATCGCGAATACCAGACGATGCGTGATCTCGGCATCGACATTCTGCGTGAGGTCGGTGTCGACACCGGTGGTTGCAACATCCAGTTCGCCGTCAATCCGGCCGATGGCCGCCTCGTCGTCATCGAGATGAACCCGCGGGTGTCCCGGTCGAGCGCGCTGGCCTCGAAGGCCACCGGTTTCCCGATCGCGAAGATCGCGGCGAAGCTGGCGATCGGCTACACCCTGGACGAGATCGTGAACGACATCACCAAGGAAACGCCGGCCTGCTTCGAGCCGACCCTCGACTATGTCGTCGTGAAGGCGCCACGCTTCGCCTTCGAGAAGTTCCCCGGTGCCGACGCCACGCTGACCACCACCATGAAATCCGTCGGTGAGGCGATGTCGTTGGGCCGCAACTTCATCGAGGCGCTCGGCAAGGTGATGCGGTCGCTGGAGACCAGTCGGGCCGGGTTCTGGACCAAGCCCGACGCCGATGTTTCCGTGGACGACCTGCTCGGCGGGCTGCGGACGCCCACCGACGGGCGGCTGTACGACATGGAATTGGCGCTGCGGAAGGGCGCGACCGTCGAGCAGGTGTCGGGGGCCTCGGGCGTCGATCCGTGGTTCGTCGAGCAGATCGCCGGACTCGTCACACTGCGCGCCGAACTACTCGACGCGCCGGTGCTCGATGAACACCTTCTGCGGCGCGGCAAGTACCACGGCCTGTCCGACCGTCAAATAGCCGCCCTGCGACCGGAATTGGCCAGCGAGATCGGCGTGCGGGCTTTGCGGACCCGGCTCGGCATCCACCCGGTGTACAAGACCGTCGACACCTGTGCCGCCGAGTTCGAGGCCAAGACGCCTTACCACTACAGCAGCTATGAACTCGACCCCGCCGCCGAGACCGAGGTCGCGCCGCAGACCGAGAAGCCCAAGGTGCTCATCCTGGGTTCCGGGCCCAACCGCATCGGGCAGGGCATCGAGTTCGACTACAGCTGCGTGCATGCCGCCACCACGCTGAGCCAGGCCGGTTTCGAGACGGTCATGGTCAATTGCAATCCGGAGACGGTCTCCACCGACTACGACACCGCCGACCGGCTGTACTTCGAACCGCTGACATTCGAGGACGTCCTCGAGGTGTACTACGCCGAGTCTGCCTCCGGTGCAGGCGGTCCCGGCGTCGTCGGGGTCATTGTGCAGCTCGGCGGCCAGACGCCCCTCGGCCTCGCGGAGCGGCTGGAAAAGGCCGGTGTGCCGATCGTGGGCACCAGCCCCAAGGCAATCGATCTGGCTGAGGACCGCGGCGCGTTCGGAGAGGTCCTGAGGATCGCCGGTCTGCCCGCGCCCCGGTTCGGCACCGCGACGAGTTTCGAGCAGGCCCGCAGAATCGCCGCCGACATCGGGTATCCGGTGCTGGTCCGACCCTCCTATGTGCTGGGTGGCCGGGGGATGGAGATCGTCTACGACGAGGAGACGTTGCAGGGCTACATCACCCGGGCCACCGAGCTGTCGCCCGAACATCCGGTCCTCGTGGACCGCTTCCTCGAAGACGCCATCGAAATCGACGTGGACGCACTGTGCGACGGCACCGAGGTGTACATCGGCGGCGTCATGGAGCACATCGAGGAGGCCGGCATTCACTCCGGCGATTCGGCGTGCGCGCTGCCGCCGGTGACGCTGGGCCGCAGCGATATCGAGTCCGTGCGGCGGGCGACCGAGGCGATCGCACACGGCATCGGCGTTGTGGGGCTGCTGAATGTGCAGTATGCGCTGAAGGACGACGTGCTCTATGTGCTGGAGGCCAATCCGCGCGCCAGCCGCACGGTTCCGTTCGTCTCAAAGGCAACGGCAGTCCCACTCGCAAAAGCCTGCGCGCGAGTCATGTTGGGCACCAGCATCGCCCAATTGCGCGAAGAAGGCTTGCTGGCACGTACCGGCGACGGCGCTTCATTTTCGGCGAACGCCCGCAACTCCCCGGTGGCCGTCAAGGAAGCGGTTCTGCCCTTCCATCGCTTCCGGAAAGCCGACGGTACGCAGATCGATTCGCTCCTCGGCCCCGAGATGAAGTCGACGGGCGAGGTGATGGGTATCGACCGCGATTTCGGCAGCGCCTTCGCCAAGAGCCAGACGGCGGCCTACGGGTCGCTGCCCACCGAGGGCACGGTGTTCGTCTCCGTGGCCAACCGCGACAAACGTTCGCTGGTGTTCCCGGTGAAACGGCTTGCCGATCTGGGATTCCGGGTGCTGGCCACAGCGGGTACCGCGGAGATGTTGCGGCGCAACGGCATTCCGTGCGACGAGGTGCGCAAACACTTCGAGCAGCCGGGGGAGGGGCGCCCGGTCTCGTCCGCGGTGGACCTGATCCGATCGGGTGAAGTCGACATGGTGATCAACACCCCGTACGGCAACTCGGGGCCGCGTATCGACGGCTACGAGATCCGCTCGGCCGCAGTGTCGATGAACATTCCGTGCGTGACCACCGTGCAGGGTGCTTCAGCCGCGGTGCAGGGTATCGAGGCGGGCATCCGCGGGGACATCGGGGTGATGTCGCTGCAAGAGCTGCACAGCGTGCTGGGGTCGTGACGGGTTTCGGCGCCCGGCTGGCCGAAGCGGTGGCGCGGCGCGGGCCGCTGTGCCCCGGCATCGATCCCCACCCCGAACTGCTGAGCGCCTGGGGGCTGACCGTCGACGCCGACGGGCTGGCGCGGTTCTGCGAGATTTGCGTGGAGGCGTTCTCCGGTTTTGCGATTGTCAAACCGCAGGTGGCGTTCTTCGAGGCGCACGGCGCTGCTGGATACGCGGTGCTGGAACACACGATTCGGGCTCTTCGAGACGCCGGTGTGCTGGTGCTGGCCGACGCCAAACGTGGTGACATCGGGTCGACCATGGCGGCCTATGCGCAAGCCTGGGCGGGTGATTCGCCGCTGGCCGCCGACGCGGTGACCGCATCGCCCTATCTGGGCTTTGGGTCGCTGCAGCCATTGCTCGACACCGCCAGCGCCAATGGCCGCGGTGTTTTCGTCCTCGCCGCGACGTCCAACCCGGAGGGGGCCGGCGTCCAGCGTGCCGACGCCGGCGGGCGAACCGTCGCGCAGTCGATTGTCGATTCCGCGGCCGCGGTCAATCGCGACCAAGCGCCCGCTCCCGGCGCGATCGGCGTGGTCGTCGGCGCCACACTCGCCGAACCGCCGGACGTCAGCGCATTGGGCGGCCCGGTCCTGGTGCCCGGCGTTGGGGCGCAGGGCGGACGCCCGGAGGCACTCGGGGGTCTCGGCGGTGCCCGCCCCGGCCAACTACTTCCCGCGGTCTCGCGTGATGTGTTGCGCGCTGGTCCCAATGTCGCCGCGGTGCGGGCCGCGGCGGAGACGTTCCGCGACGCCGTCGCTTATCTGGGATAGCGCTAGGGGCGGTGCGGGTTTCGCATCATCCGCCGGATCAGCAGCACGGCGCCCGCCACGCCGACGACGCCGATCGACGCCACCAGGATGAGATACGTGATGTGTCCACGGTCGCGCGTGCGATAGGAGACCTGCTGGAAGGCGGTATCGGCGGGCGCCTGCTCGAAAATGTAGTCGCCCTCGATCGCCGCCGGGTCGAAGATTGTGTTCTTCCACCGGGTCAGAAACGCCGCGTCACCGACGAAGTCGGCCAGTGCGGGGGAGTCGCTGCGCTCGATGGGTCCGGCGAACTCCAGGGTTGGCTTGTCGGCAGTGACGGGGACTGCCGAGGGATCCATTCGATGCGGCGCCAGCACGTATAGGTCGATGTGCTGAGACATCGTGGCTGATCGCGACAGGCGCATCGGGTAGACGACGGTGTCTGAGGCGAACGAGAGGCGCAGCGGCTGAAGCGCTCCCGACAATGAGCCGCCCGCTTCGGCAGGCACCAGTTGAATCGCGACGACCTCCCAGCCGTCTGCGACGTACGGTGCGAGGTTGTCGTCCAGCCCATCTGGATGAGGAAACCCGTTGTCCTTCAACCAATTTGCCAAGGCAGTGGGATCATCGGCCGCCAGCCGGGTGACGTCGAACGGGCCGAGGCGCTGGCGGCCGAGCACGTTGACCGCGCCTGCCGGTGCCCCCGCGGTATCCGATGCCGCTCCTGCCCAAACCAGCCAGGGAATCGTCGGCCACCACGAGTCGCGGTAGGAGATCCGTGGCGCGGTGAGCGTGGCGAGGTCGGAGAACACCTCGGTGTCGCCAAGGCTGACGCGAGCGGCCGATGGCACCGGCATGACCCACGCCGCTCGGTCCGAGGAGCCCGTCACCGACAACGACATCAGGATGTCCTCGGTGCTGCCGTCCCATGAGATCAGCGCGCGCTCGTCGGCGACCGAGGAGCCTGGGTTGTCCGGAACGTAGGCACCGCAGCCGCACGCCCACGAGGGGCTCGCGACGCTGAACAGCACCGCCCCGGCCAGCGTTACGAGCACCACGGCAATCGACCGGCACATGCGCATGACCACAATGACCTCCTCGGAGCGAATCCTATTTCTCCGTCGGCCTCGCGCGGGTGCGTGAACAGCGAACAACATTGGAATCTCCTGCATCGGTGGCCCTGCAGGCACCGCCCGTCACGTCTACTACGAATCGTCGTGGGACACGTCGGTCGCCGCGGACGCACATTTTGAATTCATCCCACTGTGTTGACGGTCGCGCAGCCCCTCTTGCCCGTTATCCGATCGACTGCGACACGCCCGACATGCGGTGACCAGGCAAAATTTTCTTTTTCGACCGGGAGCGGCCGGCCAGGTGTGCTCCAGGCCACAGGCCAACTTGGTCGGCGAACCACCACATATCAGTCGAAATGCCTTGATACGCAGGTAAATCCGGCTTCGCGAGCACTGAAATCTTGGATTTCGGGCCGCTCGGGGCGCTTCGACCCCTGCGGTGGCCGCGGCTTACACGCTGGGCTTATGGCCCCATAAGCAGGGGGTGGGGTTAGCTTTCATCAGGTTGCGTGGGTACGGTCGTCGTCGCTGGCTGTTCTGGAATTTTCATATCAGCCGATACAGGAAAATTGATGGTGTGAGAGACGGAGGAACCCGTGGCCCTTCCCCAGTTGACCGACGAACAGCGCGCGGCAGCGTTGGAGAAGGCTGCTGCCGCACGTCGCATACGTGCCGAGCTCAAAGACCGGCTCAAGCGCGGCGGCACCAACCTCAAGCAGGTGCTGAAGGATGCCGAGACCGATGAGGTTCTTGGCAAGATGAAGGTTTCTGCCCTTCTGGAGGCATTGCCCAAGGTGGGCAAGGTCAAGGCGCAGGAAATCATGACCGAGCTCGAGATCGCCCCGACCCGCCGCCTGCGTGGCCTGGGTGACCGGCAGCG
Organism: Mycolicibacterium tusciae JS617; assembly: GCF_000243415.2. The sequence continues at coordinate 1,434,887 of NZ_KI912270.1, read as the reverse complement.
CAAGGCGCTGCTGGAAAAGTTCGACCAGTAATTCCAGGCGCATAAGTTGAGCGCCGGCCGAGGGGTCGGACGGGTGATCGTGCTGTCCGGCCCCTCTGCCGTCGGGAAATCAACAGTCGTCCACTGCCTGCGTGAACGCATTCCCGACCTGCACTTCAGCGTGTCCGTCACCACCCGGGCCCCGCGCCCCGGCGAGGTCGACGGCATCGACTATTCGTTCGTCACCGCCGAGCGGTTTGCCGAACTCATCGATAACGGAGCCCTTCTGGAGTGGGCCGAGATCCACGGCGGCCTACACCGCTCCGGCACCCCCGCGCAGCCCATCCGGGAGGCGACAGAGGCCGGTCGGCCCGTTCTGATCGAGGTGGATCTCGCCGGAGCGCGTGCCGTCAAGAAATCCATGCCGGAAGCCATCACGGTTTTTCTCGCACCGCCGAGTTGGGAGGCTCTGGAGAGTCGACTGATCGGGCGCGGCACCGAGAGCCCCGAAGCGATAACCCGACGCCTGGCCACCGCACGCGACGAACTGGCCGCTCAGAATGCCTTCGACGTGGTCGTCGTGAACAGCGAATTAGAGTCTGCGTGCTCTGAATTGGTATCCTTGCTGGTGGCCCACGAATAACCCCAGCGCCGGGCACGGCGCGAACAGGCCGAGAGCCACTCATTTTTCACGCAAACCGCCAGGAGAACTTCTACGTGAGCACCCCCCACGCCGACGCCCAGCTGACCGCTGTCGACGACATCGAGCCCGGCACCGGTGCCTATGACACCCCGCTGGGCATCACCAACCCGCCCATTGACGAGCTGCTCGACCGCGCGTCCAGCAAGTATGCGCTGGTCATCTATGCCGCCAAGCGCGCGCGCCAGATCAACGACTACTACAACCAGCTCGGTGACGGCATCCTCGAATATGTCGGTCCGCTGGTCGAGCCGGGCCTGCAGGAGAAGCCGCTGTCGATCGCGATGCGCGAAATCCACGGCGACCTGCTCGAGCACACCGAAGGCGAGTAGCGAAGGGATTCGGGCCCGATGAGCCTCGTGGGCGAAGAGCTGAAGTGACCGAACGCAAGCGGATCATCGTCGGCGTCGCCGGTGGCATCGCCGCCTACAAGGCGGCCACGCTTGTGCGGCAGCTGACCGAGGCGGGCCACTCCGTTCGTGTCGTTCCGACCGAGTCCGCCCTGCGCTTCATCGGCGCGGCGACCTTTGAAGCGCTGTCGGGGAACCCAGTTCACACCGGCGTCTGGGATGACGTTCACGAGGTGCCACATGTCCGGATCGGCCAGGAGGCCGACCTTGTCGTGGTCGCCCCGGCGACGGCCGACCTGCTGGCGCGGGCGGTCGCGGGCCGTGCCGACGACCTCCTGACCGCCACCCTGCTCACCGCGCGGTGTCCGGTGCTCTTTGCGCCCGCGATGCACACCGAGATGTGGTTCCACCCGGCCACCGTCGACAACGTGGCCACGCTGCGCCGTCGGGGTGCGGTGGTCCTGGAGCCGGCGTCCGGCCGCCTCACCGGCGCCGACAGCGGCGCAGGCCGGCTGCCCGAGGCCGAGGAGATCTCAACGCTCGCCCAGCTGCTGCTGGACCGCGGGGATGCCCTGCCGTATGACCTGGCCGGCGTGCGGGTCCTCGTGAGTGCGGGCGGCACCCGCGAAACGATCGACCCGGTGCGTTTCATCGGCAACCGGAGTTCGGGCAAGCAGGGCTTTGCGATGGCCCGGGTGATGGCCCAGCGCGGAGCCGACGTCACGCTGATCGCGGGCAATACGGCAGGCCTCATCGACCCGGCGGGAGTGGACGTGGTCCACATCGGCTCAGCCGCCCAACTCTCCGACGCGGTCTCGAAGCACGCGCCCGACGCGCATGTGCTGGTGATGGCCGCCGCCGTCGCCGACTTCCGACCGACACAGGTCGAGACCAACAAGATCAAGAAGTCCGCCGACCCCAACGCCGCGGCGCCGGTCATCGAACTCACCCGTACCGACGACGTGCTCGCGGGCACGGTCCGGGCGCGGACCGATGGTCAGCTGCCCAACATGCGCGTCATCGTCGGATTCGCGGCCGAGACCGGCGATGCCAACGGAGACGTGCTCTTCCACGCCCGCGCCAAGTTGGCGCGCAAGGGGTGTGATTTGCTCGTCGTCAACGCCGTAGGCGAGAATCGGGCATTCGAAGTGGACAACAACGACGGATGGCTGCTTGCGGCCGACGGCGCGGAGTCCGCCTTGGAACACGGTTCGAAAACTCTGATGGCCAGCCGTATTGTTGACGCGATCGTGGCGATCCTGCAGAGCGGCGGCGGGTAACGCGAATCACGCGCCTGGCTGCGTGTAAGGGTTGTGCGGAACGTGCGCACGCGCTTGGGTGCAACGGGGCAAGCATATAATTTGACGTTCTAACTATCTCGGAAATGACTTGAGCGGAAGGATCCACCGTGAGTGAAGCTCGGCTGTTTACCAGTGAGTCGGTGACCGAGGGCCATCCCGACAAGATCTGCGACGCCATCAGCGACTCGGTGCTCGACGCGTTGCTCGCGGACGATCCGAAATCCCGCGTCGCGGTGGAAACGCTGGTCACCACCGGCCAGGTGCACGTCGTCGGCGAGGTGACGACGACGGCCAAAGAGGCTTTCGCCGACATCACCAACACCGTGCGGGCACGCATCCTCGACATCGGGTACGACTCGTCGGACAAGGGTTTCGACGGCGAGACCTGTGGCGTCAACATCGGGATCGGCGCGCAGTCCCCGGATATCGCGCAGGGCGTCGACACCGCCCACGAGACACGAGTCGAGGGCGCGGGTGACCCGCTGGACGCCCAGGGCGCCGGCGACCAGGGCCTGATGTTCGGTTACGCCATCAGGGACACCCCCGAGCTGATGCCCCTGCCGATCGCGCTGGCCCATCGACTCTCACGCCGGCTGACCGAGGTCCGCAAGAGCGGCGTGCTGGACTATCTGCGTCCCGACGGCAAGACCCAGGTCACCGTGCAGTACGACGGCACCACCCCGGTGCGCCTCGACACCGTGGTGCTCTCGACGCAGCACGCCGCCGGTATCGACCTGGATGTGACGCTGGCGCCCGACATCCGCGAGAAGGTCGTCAACACGGTGCTGGCCGACCTGAACCACGACACCATGGACACCTCCGACTTCCGCCTGCTGGTCAACCCGACCGGCAAGTTCGTGCTCGGCGGGCCGATGGGCGACGCCGGGTTGACCGGCCGCAAGATCATCGTCGACACCTACGGCGGGTGGGCCCGTCACGGTGGCGGCGCCTTCTCGGGCAAGGATCCGTCCAAGGTTGACCGTTCGGCGGCGTATGCGATGCGTTGGGTGGCAAAAAATGTGGTCGCCGCGGGCCTGGCCGAACGTGTCGAGGTGCAGGTCGCCTACGCGATCGGTAAGGCGGCCCCGGTGGGGCTGTTCGTGGAGACCTTCGGCAGCGAAACGGTTGATCCGGCCCGCATCGAGAAGGCGATCACTTCGGTGTTCGACCTGAGGCCCGGTGCGATCGTCCGCGACCTGGACCTGTTGCGGCCGATCTACGCGCAGACCGCTGCCTACGGCCACTTCGGCCGCACGGACATCGACCTGCCGTGGGAGCGGCTCGACAAGGTCGACGAGTTGAAGGCGGCCGTCTAGGGGCTCGCCAAGCAGCGCTTTTCCCCGCGAGCAGACGCAGAATCGCACGATTTCTGGTTCAGGAGTGTGATTCTGCGTCTGCTCGCGAGGCGTTAGCTCGCGAGTTGTGACCGCATGAGGTGTCTCTCGATGCGTTGAGCGAGGCGAGCGGGATTCTGTCGCACGTCGTCGACCACTATCGGGATGAGGGTCCAGTCGCAGTCCTGCACGCCGGCATAGCGCTTCTTGTCCCTGACCATCTCAGTCCGGCCGGCATGCCATGCGACGCTCTCGTACTCTGCGGCGACGCGTGCCTCCGGCCACGCAAAGTCGACCCGCCACACCTCGCCGTCACGACCACGGATCTCGTACTGCAATTCGGGCAACGGCAGGCCGTAATCGATCATGACGAGGCGAGCTTCGCTCTCCATTGCGGACTCGGCGCGTCCGTCGGCGTAGGGCAGCAGTCCACGCACTGCCACGATGCCGCGACGGCCGCGCTGTTCGCGGACGGCGAACTCGAGATCGGATGCGGTGCACCAGGTGGAACGCAGCGCCGCATCGAGAGTTGCGAGGGCTCGCGGTCGCGAAAGCTCACGCGCCACCTCGATGGCAGTCCATGCCGGGGCGGTTGCGAGTCGGCTCGATACGCGTTGCAGACGGCCACCGGTCCGTTGATGGACCATCAGGCCGATCGTCGGTCGCATTCGAACACCTGGGTCGAGGACATGCAACGCCGTGGTGGTCTCGGTATCGAACCCATAGAGCTTCGCGGCCGTTCCCATGCAGGCGACAGTATGTTGTCCGACGAATAGATCGAGAGCTGCCAAGCGTCCCAGCAGATCTGGCTCAGCCGCGGCATAGACGCCGTACCAGACGCGAACAAGTCCGCCGTGACGGACCTGGACGTCGAGCTCCTGGCGGGTCATCACGTTGAGCAACTGCGAAGTGGTGGCAAACCCTCCGGCTCGGTCCAAAAGAGCGAGTGCGTCGCTGTGCACAAGGATGAGGATCGGGGATCGGCGCCGAAGGACTAGGGCATGCGGTGCAAGTTCGGGATCAACTGCCGATTGTGGACAACGTTTCTCCCGCCGAGCAGACGCAGAATCGCACCATTTCTGATTCGGGAGTGCGATTCTGCGTCTGCTCGCGCGTCTCGGTTACGCCGTGAACTCGTAGTCGTCGAGCGGGAAACGGCGGGCTCGCCAGTACGTGTGCAGCGTGCTGGCCGATCGCAGAGGTACATCGCCGTTCTTGTCGAAGTAATAGCTCCTCGCGTCCCGGCACGTGTCCTGCCAGAAGATCTGCCGGTGCCGCTTGCGCATCATCTCGGCGAAGTAGCGGTCGTTGGCCTCCTGTTTGACCTCGACGCGGCGGGCGCGTCTGCGTCGCGCGTGTTTGAGGCACCGCACGATGTGGTGTGTCTGCGTTTCGATCAGTGAGAAGTATGAATTTCCGACGTATCCGTACGGGCCGAAGACCGTGAAGAAGTTCGGAAAGCCGGGCACCGAAACGCCCTCATACGACTGCAGCCGGCGCTCGCTGAAGTGTTCACTCCAGGACCGGCCGTCCGCCCCGGTCACGGGATAGGTCGGATTGTCCTCGACGTCCATCACTTTGAAGCCCGTCGCCAGGAGGAGCACGTCGACTTCGCGGGTCTCACCGTCGACGGTCGCCACGCCCGACCCGGTGATTTTGTCGATCGGTTCGGTCACCAGTTCGACGTTGTCGCGGTTGAACGTCGAGAGATACGTGTTGTGGAAGCCGGGACGCTTGCAGCCGACGGCGTAGCGAGGAGTGAGCTTGTCGCGCACCTGGGGGTCGCGAACCTGCTTGCGCAGGTAGGACTCACCGATCTTCGACATGTTCTTGGCCATCGGTTGCAGCGTGAAGTACTGGGCAGGCAGCGTAAAAGTGAGTTCGACGTAGGCCTGGCTGAGCACGCGCTGCACCACGTGGCCACCGGGAAGGCGCATCAAGCGTCGGGTCGTCGGCGACAGCGGCACGTCGGGTTTGGGTAGACACCAGATAGGGGTGCGCTGAAAAACCTTGAGCTGCTCCACAATCGGCGCGATCTCAGGAATGACCTGCACCGCGGAGGCGCCCGTCCCGATGATGGCGACGCGCTTTCCCGTCAGGTCCTGCCCGTGATCCCACCGCGCGGTGTGCATTGTCACGCCTGCGAACGAGTCGACACCGTCGATGTCGGGCATATTGGGGGTGATCAGGACGCCGCTGGCGTTGACGAGGAACCTGGCGGTAACCGAGTCGCCGTTGTCGAGGTCGACGCGCCACAGGCTGTCGGCATCGTCGAAGCTCGCTGAAAGCACCTTGGTGTTGAATCGGATCTTGCGGCGCAGGCCGTACTTGTCGACGCAGTGCTCGGCGTAGGCCTTCAGCTCCCGGCCCGGGGCGTAGCTGCGCGTCCAGTTCGGGCTCTGCTCGAAGGAGAACTGGTAGGAGAATGACGGGATGTCCACGGCAATACCGGGATACGTGTTCCAGTGCCAGGTTCCGCCCGGGCCATCAGCCGCCTCGATCACCAGATAGTTGCCCATCTGAGCCTTGTCGAGTTTGATCCCCGCGCCGATACCGGAGAAACCAGCTCCGACGATGACGGTGTCGTACTGGGGCGCTGTCATAGAGCCTCCCCGTCGTTGGGCGATGACGTGCAGCCCGTGCTTGGGCCGCAACGTCAACGTTGCTTCGAGTTCTACCACCGGACGGTCGGGGCTCATGTCGAATATGAAGCGTTGGCTCATGACCGCCGTCATCAGCACCATCTCCATGAGCGCGAAGCTCTGCCCGATACAGACGCGCCGCCCACCGCCGAACGGCAGATAGGCCGAGCGAGGCCGCTGCTTTGCGGAGTCATCGACGAAGCGGGTCGGGTCGAAGCTCTCGGGTTCCGGCCACCAGCGCTCGTCATGGTGGATGTGATGGGTCGGGATCAACACCGTCGTGCCCCTGCGGATGTGGTGGCCGTCGATGATGTCGTCCTCGACCGCTTCCCGCGCGATGATCCACACGGCTGAGTAGTAGCGCTGCGATTCCTGAATGCAGGCGGTGGTCCACGGCAGCCGCGTCAGATCAGCCGCGGTCGGAGCTCGCGCGCCGAGCACGTCATCGATCTCGTCGAGCATCCGCCGCCGGGCGCCGGGGTGGCACGCCAGCAGGTACCAGAGCCATGACATCGCATTCGCCGTGGTTTCGTGGCCGGCGAGCATGAATGTCAGCGCCTCGTCTCGTACCCGCTTGCGGGGCCAGGTTCCGTTGTCGGCGGCGAACAACACGTTGAGCAGGTCCGCCGATTCGGTCGGGTGGGCGAGTCGGTCGTCGAGGACGTCGTTGACGGCTTCATCGAGCGCCAGCGTGATCTCTTGCGCTTCGCGGAACGGCGGGGGCAGCGGCACACCGGAGAACGTGCACCACATCAAGGCCTGGTAGACGGGTCGGGGCATCAGCCCCCACAGGCCGAGTCGACCGAACTTCTCGGTCCGGCGTAGCCCGCGCGTGGCCAAATCGCTCATGCTGCCCACCAACGGACCGAAGTCCTGGCTGAACAGCGCATTGGCGACGACCCGCAGCGTGGCCTCGACCATGAGCTCGTGCATGTCGAACTCGGCGCCCGCGTCGATATCCGAGGTGACGCGCTCGATCGGATCGAGCATCAGGTCGACCATCTCGTTGAGATGGCGCCGCGCAAACGTCGGATTCAGGGTGCCCCGGTGTGCGGCCCACGAGTCACCCTCGTCGGTCAGTAGGTTGACCCCCGCTGCGGCGCGGATCGGTTCGTAATCGTTGGACTTGACGTAGCGTAGCCGGGCCCGGTGCAGCACGTGGTCGACGTAATCCGGATGGGTGATCGAGACATAACGTCTTGCAGCACAACGAAATCGGGCAATATCGTGCCCTCGTGTCCGGCCCAGGAACCCGCCGGAGACATCGAAGCCGATGGTGATCGCCTCACGTGACATCGTCGCCGTTGCAAACCGCGCCGCCGGTGCAGCCATGGCCCCACGCTATGGGTGACAACCCGCGACCGGAATGGGACTATCGGACAAAGAGTTGGGAGTTTAGGACAGACGATGGCAGGCACGACGTGGTCGCCGGACCTCCGGCGGCCCGGCTATGCGACGCGGGTGTTGTGCGAGGTTGCCAACGAACGCGGCATTTCGACGTCCGAAGTCCTCGCGGGCACTGGCATCGCGCCGGTAGATCTCGACAAACCGGAGGCTTTGGTGGCTGCCTCCGACGAGATCGCCGCGGTGCGTCGGCTCCTTCGCCTTCTCCCCGACACTGCGGGGTTGGGGATCGACGTGGGTATCAGGTTCAGGCTGACTCACCTCGGGCTCTTCGGGTTCGCCGCGATGTCGTGCGCGACCCTGCGGGAGCTCTTCGATGTCTCGATGCGCTACTTCTCGCTGACGATGCTCAACATCGATGTCAGGCTGTTCGAGGGAGCCGACACGGGTCTGCTGGAACTCAATGTCGACCATCTCCCCGAAGATGTCCAAGAGTTCTTCCTGGAACGAGACGTCGCCGGAATCGTCACTACCGTAAGCGATTTCGCGCTTCCCGCGCTCGCCGCCTACGCCGACCAGGTGGTCGCCGAAGTGAAGCTCGACGACGATGTCCTCGGACCCCTTGTCGAGATCCTGCCCATCGAGAGGCTCGAGACCGGTCGTGCGCACAACCGGCTGCACTTTCCGCGAGCGGTTTTCGACGAACCGCTACCGCAAGCAGACAGCCACACCCTGCAGATGTGCATCGCCCAGTGTGACCTGTTGATGCAGCGCAACGAACAACGCCGGGGCATCACCGCCGTCGTGCGCTCGAAGCTGTTCCGCGAATCCGGCGGCTTTCCGTCGCTGCCCGAGATCGCCGTCGAGCTCGCCGTGCATCCGCGGACGTTGCGCCGTCAGCTCACCGACGAGGGCACCTCGTTCCGCGCACTGCTGAACGAGGCCCGGTCAGCCTTGGCGATCGACCTCTTGTGCAATGTCGGGCTCACCGTCGAGGAAGTGTCGAAGCGGTTGGGCTACACCGATACATCGACGTTCTGCCATGCCTTCAAACGGTGGCACGGGGTGCCGCCGAGCGCCTATCCGCGGTGAGCCGCTGCCACTGCTCCAACGCTGCGCGTTCGACGTGGTTGCTGGCCAGCTTGCCGTCCTCGCGCACCGCCCACACGGCCGTGCCCGTCATCTCGATCGTCTGCTGATCAGGCGCGGTTCCTGCAAAGCCGTTGTTCTTGCCGGTCAACAGCCATCTCGACGCCACCCGGCTGCCGTCGATGTTCTGAAACGACTCGGTGACCTCCAAATGAAGGTCGGCGATCGCCGCGAGGAATCCGTCGATCCACTTCTTGAAGTTCTCGCGACCGGAAACCCTCAGGCCGCCGGTGACGATGACGAAGTCGTCGGTGACGAATCGGTCGACCGCCGAACTGTCGTGCGCATTCCACACCTCGTCCCAAAACGCGTTGACGACGTCCACTGATTTCTGGCTCATGGGAGGTGCAACGCGGACCGCAACGCGTTCATGCCCAGCTGGACGGCGTCGGTCGTCGCGGGCATGTCGGACAAGCCGAGATCGCCGACATACCAACGGCGCCTCATCAACACCTCCGCCGGTTGTCAACTGAAACGGCACGGCTTCCATTACCTTCAGCAGGATGGCGTCGACGGCCGGCTTGTCCTCAGCGACTGGCAGGGAGACACGGTACGCACACCCACGAACCAGGCTTCTGTGGGTGACGGCCGCGGCCGTCGGCGCCTGTTATGGAACATTCCTGATCGTGACGGCGCTTCGATCGCCGTCGGGCGCCGAGCTGACCGGGCAGTTCGCGCTGCAGCCCGCGGCCAAGGCGGCAACAGCGGTATTGCTCGCCGTCGCAGCGCTGACGCATCCGATCGCTCGCGAACGTCGGTGGCTTGTCGCTGCGCTGCTGTTCTCTGCCGCCGGCGACTTTCTGCTGGCCATGCCGTGGTGGGAGCCGTCGTTCGTGCTCGGTCTCGGAGCGTTCCTCGTGGCGCATCTGTGTTTCCTCGCCGCGCTGCTTCCGCTGGCGGCCCGGTCGGCGCTCCGGCTGGCGGCCGCAGCGATCACCGTCCTCGCCTGCGTCGCGTTGTTGGTGTGGTTCTGGCCGCGGCTGATCGCCGAGGGGATGGCCGTTCCGGTCACGCTTTACATCGCGGTACTCGACGCCATGGTGTGTACCGCGCTGATGGCCCGGCTGCCGACGCCGTGGACCGCGCTCGGTGCGGTGTGCTTCGCGGTGTCCGATTCCCTGATTGGCATCTCCAAATTCGTACTGGGCACAGAAGTGCTCGCGGTACCGATCTGGTGGGCGTACGCGACGTCGCTGCTGCTGATCACCGCCGGTTTCTTCTTCGGCCGCGGGGCGGAGCTGTCTCCGCCGTCGGCGCCGTCTGCTACATCTGCATAGGTGACGGAGCTGAATAGCCCGGCTCGGCCGGGCGCCACCCGGCGGCAGGCCGAGCACGAGCCGATTGCGCGCGTGCTCCCGATGCTGTCGGTTCCGCACCTCGACCGCGAGTTCGACTACCTGGTCTCCGCCGAACAGTCCGATGATGCGCAGCCAGGTGTGCGGGTGCGGGTGCGGTTCCACGGTCGGCTGGTCGACGCCTTCGTCCTCGAAAGACGTTCGGATACCGACCATGTCGGAAAGCTCGGCTGGTTGGACCGGGTGGTGTCGGCTGAGCCGGTCCTCACGCCCGACATCCGCAGGCTTGCCGACGCCGTCGCCGCGCGCTATGTGGGCACCCGGGCGGACGTGTTGCGGCTCGCCGTCCCGCCGCGACACGCAGGAGTCGAGAAGCAGGTTCGGACCGAGGTGTCGCCGTTGACCGCGGAACCCGTTGGCGCTGCAGCATGGAGGGCCTACAGGGGAGGAGAGCAGTACGTCGCCGCGCTGCACGAGGGGCGGGCTGCCCGCGCCGTGTGGCAGGCGCTGCCGGGGGAGCGCTGGGCCGAACGTCTTGCGGAACTTGCCGCGGTGACGGCGACCTCCGGCCGCGGTGCACTGGTCGTCGTCCCCGATCAGCGCGACGTCGACGCGGTGCACGCCGCCGCGGTCGGGTTTGTCGACGAATCTCATGTGGTGGCGCTGTCGGCGGGTCTTGGCCCCGCCCAGCGCTACCGCCGGTGGCTGTCGGTGCTGCGCGGCGGCGCCCGCATCGTCATCGGGACCCGCAGCGCGGTGTTCGCGCCCGTGGCGAATCTCGGGTTGGTGATGGTGTGGGACGACGGTGACGACACGCTGTCCGAACCTCGTGCGCCATACCCACACGCCAGGGAGGTGGCGATGCTGCGCGCCCATCAGTTGCGCTGTGCATCTCTGATCGGTGGTTACGCGCGCACCGCCGAGGCCCAAGCGCTGGTACGCAGTGGCTGGGCGCACGATCTGGTGGCCACCCGGCAGGAGGTGCGAACACGGTCGCCGCGGGTCGTTGCGCTCGAGGACAGTGGATTCGCGCAAGAACGAGACGCCGCCTCGCGGACGGCCCGGCTGCCGTCGATGGCGCTGCAAGCCGCAGGCACGGCACTGAAGGCCGGCCTGCCCGTGCTCGTGCAGGTGCCCCGCCGCGGCTACGTGCCCGCGCTGGCATGCAACCGCTGCCGAACAATCGCCCGGTGCCGGCATTGCACCGGTCCGTTGTCGCTGCCGGCGCGCGACACCGCGGGCGCGGTGTGCCGGTGGTGCGGCCGCGGCGAACCCACGCTGCGCTGCACTCGGTGCGGTTCCGACGCCGTACGTGCCGTCGTCGTCGGAGCCCGTCGTACCGCGGAGGAACTGGGCCGGGCGTTCCCCGGCGTCACCGTCGTGACGTCGGGTGGTGACGCGATGGTCGCCTCGGTACCCGCAGAACCCGCCGTCGTGGTGTCGACACCGGGTGCGGAACCGGTCGCTGCCGGTGGCTACGGAGCGGCCATGCTGCTCGACACCTGGGCGCTGCTCGGGCGCCAGGATCTCCGGGCGTCCGAGGATGCGTTGCGCCGCTGGATGGCGGCCGCCGCGCTGGTCCGCAGCCGCGCTGACGGTGGGGTGATCGCGGTGGTCGGCGATTCGTCGATCCCCACCGTGCAGGCCCTGATCCGATGGGACCCCGTCGGTCATGCCGATGCCGAACTCGATTCCCGCGCCGAGGTCGGCCTGCCGCCTGCCGTCCACATGGCGGCCATCGACGGTGCGCCCGATGCGGTGCGCGCGATGATCGAAACCGCGGAACTGCCCGCCGGTGCCGATCTGCTTGGGCCCGTCGATCTGCCACCCGGTGCACGTCGACCACCCGGTACGCCGCCCGAGAAGCCGGTCAATCGGATGCTGGTGCGGGTGCCGCGCGATGCCGGACTGCCGCTCGCGGCGGCCCTGCGACGGGCCGCGGGGGTGCTCAGCGCGCGGCGCGATCACGAGCCAGTTCGTGTGCAAATCGACCCCTTGCACATAGGGTGATGCGGGCAGCTTGGCCGCTGCGGACAGGAGATTGACGTGCGGCGGTTCATTCTGATGCTGATCCCGTTGGCGCTCATCGCCGTTGGGGTGCTGTGGCCGGTGGTGATTCGCCCGTCGTCCGACGCCTCGGCCGCCGATGACCCCGTGGTCTTCAGCAACTACGACGTCGACCTCATCGTCAGCGCAGGCGGTCGCCTCGATGCGGTGGAGACGATCACCGCCGAGTTCCCCAGCGGACGGCACGGGCTCTTCAAGTACTGGGCTGTCGACAACCAGAACCACCCCGGCGTACGGCAGACGCCGGAGGTCACCTCGATCCTGCTCGACGGCCAACGGGTGCCCTACCAGATGCTTTGGGAGGGCGGCGAGCGATTCTTGGTCGCGAAGATCGGCGATCCGGATGAATACCTCAGCTACGGCACGCACGTCTTCGAGATCCGCTACAACATCGACGGCGTCCTCGACCCTGGGACGACAGGCGCCGAGGCGAACTTCGCCGCCTCGACCGGCGAAATCACCGAATCACCGTCGGTCTTCTACTGGAACGTCATCGCACAGGCGTGGAACAACGAGATCGAGCGGGCCAACATCACGGTCACCTTGCCCGGTGAGATCGGCCGCGCGCAGTGCTCCGTGGGCTTCGGCGTCGGTCGGGCCTGCGATGATCTGACCGTCAGCGGCAACCGGGTCGACCTGTCGGCGACGAATCTTGCGCCACGAACCCCGGTGACGCTGCGCGCCGGCGTCGATGTGGCGACCCCGCCGCGAGACGAGGTGCCGTGGTCCTTCGCGTGGGACCGGGTGCTCGGCCGATCTGTGGGGGGCGTGCTGTGGGTGCTCGCGCTCACCGTGGCGGCCGCGCTCGGCGCGATCCTGTACTACCGCACCACCGTTGAGCCCCCGCCCGGGTTCCCGTTGCAGTACGCGCCGCCGCCGGGTCTGGGTCCGGTGCAGACCGAATACATCCGCACCGAAAGCGTGCCGAAGAACGGGCTGACCGCCACGCTTTTCTATCTCGCCGAACGCGGTCTGATCGATATGCGGCAAGTCAACGACAAACAGTGGACGCTGGTCGGCAAGGCCGGCTATGGCGCGTGGGCCGACGTCGACCCTGTCAGCGTGGCGGTCGGATCGGCGCTCAAAGTGATGGGCCCCGGCAAGGAGTTCGAGGCTAAGAAGACCGTCTCGGCGGGGAAGAAGCTCAGCAAGGCCAAGACGGATATGAACGCGGCAGTGCAGAAGTGGGCGTTCGACGACGGGCTGATGGTCAAGCGTAAAAAGGAACTGTGGGTGCGCACCGCCAACGCGATCGCGTTCATCCTGATGTTGTTCGGCTTCTTCCGATGGGGATTTCCAACGACGTTGTGGGCGCTGCCCTTCGCGGCGTTCTTTTTGTTCTCCGCGGCGTCCTGGAAGGACGGGGTGGGCTCCAGGCGCACGGAAAGCGGCCGCGAACTGTGGTCGTGCGCAGGCGGGTTCCACCGCATGCTGACCACTGATTCGGCCGAGACGCGCTTTGACTTCGGGGCCCGCAAGGACCTCTACTCGGCATACGTCCCGTTCGCGGTCGCCGCCGGTGCCGCCGCACTGTGGGCGAAGAAATACGAGACGACAACAGGAACGGTTGCGCCGCAACCTGATTGGTATGACTCGTCCTCCTCGAGGAGCTCGGGCTTCGTCGGAGGCTCCGGCGGGCCGGACTTCGACAGTTTCGAGTCGGCGTTGTCATCGTCGATCGGCGCATACACCGCGTCGCAGACGTCGTCCTCGAGCGGCAGCAGTAGCTCCAGCTCCAGCTCCAGCTCCGGAGGCGGAGGCGGAGGCGGCGGTGGAGGTGGAGGCGGATCATGGTGAGGTTATTGCTCGTTATCGTGCTGGTGCTCGCGCTGTCGGCACTGGTGATATTCGTACTGGGGTACAACAAGATCCGCTCAGCACACGTGCGGGTGGCCGAGGCGCTGTCCGGCATCGACGTCGAGCTGACGCGTCGTGCATCGCTGATCCCGAGCCTGGTGCACACCGTGCAGACGTTCGCCGTCCACGAAAAGGGCATCCTCGACCATGTCACCAACGCGCGGGCGGCACTGACGTCGGCGACCGGCGGCAAGTCGGTGGCGCAACGCAGCGCAGCCGAGAAGGATCTCGACTCGGCACTGGCGCCGCTGCTGGCGCTGGGCCAGAGCTATCCGCAGCTCAATTCTTCGAACAACTTCCTGAATCTTCAGGACAACCTGGCCGACACCGAGAACAAGCTGGCTTTCGCCCGGCAGTACTACAACGACTCGGTGGCCACCCTGAACGGGTTGATCAGCACCATCCCGTGGATGTTCGTCGCACCGCTGACCGGCGTGGACGAGCAGGAGTACTACCAGACGCCTCGCTGAATTGGTCCGGGTAACGGCCGCTTCTAGACTGGCGCGGTGCGCCTTGTCTTCGCCGGCACTCCCGAGCCCGCCGTGCCCTCACTTGCGCGGCTCGTCGACTCGTCACGCCACGACGTCGTCGCCGTGCTGACCCGCCCCGACGCCGCCTCAGGACGGCGCGGAAAACCGTCACCGTCGCCGGTGGCGCGGTACGCGGCCGAACGCGACATTCCCGTGCTGAGGCCGAGCAAGCCCAACGCCCAGGAGTTCGTCGACGAGCTGGCCGAACTGGCGCCGGAGTGCTGCGCCGTCGTCGCGTACGGCGCACTGTTGAGCGAACGACTGCTCGCCGTGCCCGAACACGGCTGGGTCAACCTGCATTTCTCGCTGCTGCCTGCCTGGCGCGGCGCCGCCCCTGTGCAGGCGGCCATCGCCGCAGGCGACACGGTGACTGGCGCCACGACGTTCCAGATCGAACCTGCGCTGGACTCCGGACCGGTCTACGGCGTGGTCACCGAGACCGTCCGGCCCACCGACACCGCCGGGGAACTTCTCGAGCGGCTGTCCATCTCGGGTGCGGCACTGTTGGAAACGACCCTCGACGGCATCGCCGATGCGTCGCTCACACCCGTGCCGCAGCCGCCCGACGGCATCACGATCGCACCCAAGATCACCGTTGAGGAGGCCAGGGTGCGGTGGGACCTGCCTGCCCATGTCGTCGATCGGCGTATCCGGGCTGTCACACCAAACCCCGGCGCCTGGACCATGATCGGGGATCTGCGGGTGAAGGTCGGGCCCGTGGCCCTAGAAGAATCCGACGAATCCGCGGATGCGCTTGCGCCCGGTGCGATCCGGGTCGAGCGCACCGGTGTGCACGTCGGGACCGGATCGCAGCCCGTGGTGCTCGGCCTCATCCAGCCGCCGGGAAAGAAGCCGATGAACGCCGCGGACTGGGCCCGCGGGGCCAGACTCGATGAATCGGCGAAAGCCGGATGATGGCGGATGATGGCGGATGACCGCGAATGAGTAAGCCGCGCAACAACAAGCGTCCTCACCGCCGCAAGCCACTCGATCCGGCGCGGCAGGCCGCGTTCGACGTGCTCCGTGCCGTATCGGAGAAGGACTCCTACGCCAACCTCGCGCTACCCGCGTTGTTGCGTGACCGCGGAATCGCCGGTCGCGACGCCGCGTTCGCGACCGAACTCACCTACGGCAGCTGCCGTTCCCGTGGTCTGCTGGACGCCATCATCGGCGCGGCCGCGGGACGTTCACCGGACAATATCGACCCCGTCCTGCTGGACCTGCTTCGCCTCGGCACCTACCAACTGATGCGCACCCGCGTCGAACCGCACGCGGCGGTGTCCACCACCGTGGAGCAGGCGGGCATTGAATTCGACTCAGTACGAGCCGGTTTCGTCAACGGCGTATTGCGGAACATCTCGCGCCGCGACGAGCAGTCCTGGGTCGAGGAGTTGGCACCCGACGCTGCAACCGACCCTGTCGGCCACGCGGCATTCGTTCATGCGCATCCCCGGTGGATCGCGCAGGCGTTCGTCGATGCGCTCGGGATGGACGCCGGGCAGTTGAGTGCACTACTGGCCAGCGATGACGAACGGCCTGCGGTTCACCTGGCCGCGCGGCCCGGTGTGCTGACTGCGGGGGAGTTGGCCGAGCAGGTCCACGGCACCGTGGGGCGTTACTCGCCGTATGCGGTCTATCTGTCCGGCGGCGATCCCGGTCAGCTCGCACCAATCCGCGACGGTGGCGCACTGGTTCAGGATGAGGGCAGCCAATTGGTGGCCCGTGCGCTGACGCTTGCCGGGCTGGACGGCCCCGACACTGGGCGCTGGCTTGACCTCTGCGCCGGGCCGGGCGGCAAGACGGCGCTGCTCGGCGCGCTTGTTGGGGACGGGCGGGTGACCGCCGTCGAACCCACGCCGCGCCGCGCCGACTTCGTCGAGCAGAACACCGCGGGCCTGCCCGTTGACGTACTTCGCGTCGACGGCAGGGATCCGGGACTCGAAGCAGGGTTCGACCGGGTCCTGGTCGACGCGCCATGCACCGGGCTGGGCGCACTGCGGCGCAGGCCTGAGGCGCGCTGGCGCCGGGTCCCCGGCGACGTGCCGCAGCTGGCCAAACTGCAACGCGAGTTGTTGGCGTCGGCGATCCGGCTGACCCGTCCGGGCGGTGTGGTGCTGTACGCCACGTGCTCGCCGCATCTTGTGGAAACCGTCGGCGTCGTAGCCGATGCGTTGCGTCGTCATCCGGTGACGGCAACCGACGCCCGACCGCTTTTCGAGCCGGTGGACGGTCTCGGCGACGGTCCGTACGTGCAGTTGTGGCCGCACCGCCATGGCACCGATGCGATGTTCGCGGCCGCGCTCAAAGTAGGGTGAGGCCATGCCGAAGCCGCTGATCGCGCCGTCGATTCTGGCCGCCGACTTCGCCGAGTTGGGTGACGAAGCCGCCGCGGTGACCGGTGCAGACTGGTTGCACGTCGACGTGATGGACAACCATTTCGTGCCGAACCTCACCATCGGGCTGCCGGTCGTCGAAGCCCTGCTCAAGCGGACCGACATCCCGATGGACTGTCACCTGATGATCGACAACCCCGAACGGTGGGCGCCGCCGTACGCGGAGGCGGGCGCCTACAACGTCACTATTCACGCCGAGGCGACCGACAACCCGGTCGGTGTCGCCCGCGATATCCGCGCCGCGGGTGCGAAGGCGGGCCTGTCGGTCAAGCCCGGTACGCCGATCGAGCCCTATCTGGAGATTCTGCGCGAGTTCGACACGGTGCTGATCATGTCGGTGGAGCCGGGGTTTGGTGGCCAGAAGTTCATTGCCGAGGTATTGCCGAAGGTCGGCACTGTGCGCCGACTGGTCGACTCGGGCGAGCTGACGATCGTGGTCGAGATCGACGGTGGCATCAACGACGACACCATCGAAGAGGCGGCACTGGCCGGGGTGGATTGCTTCGTGGCCGGCTCGGCGGTCTACAGCGCCGAGGATCCCGCCGCGGCCGTGGAGTCGTTGCGCCGTCAGGCGGCCGCGGCATCCAAACACCTTCGTTTATGAATCTCGAGGCCGCGATGCGGCTGGCGATCGAACAGGCCGAGCGAGTCAAGGGCGGTACCTATCCGAATCCGCCGGTGGGCGCGGTGATCCTGGACAGCGACAACGAGGTTGCCGGTGTCGGGGCGACTGAGCCACCCGGGGGCGCGCACGCCGAGGTGCTGGCCCTACGCAGAGCAGGGGAGCGCGCCGTCGGAGGCACAGCGGTGGTGACACTGGAGCCGTGCAATCACCATGGCCGAACTCCACCGTGTGTGGATGCGCTTGTCGCGGCCGGGGTTTCGGCGGTGGCGTATGCAGTCGCCGATCCGAACCCGGCGGCGGCAGGCGGCGCGTCGCGACTGGCCGAAATCGGGCTCGAGGTGGTTGCCGGTGTGCTGGCCGATCGTGTCGCCGGTGGGACGCTGAGGGAGTGGTTGCACAAGCAGCGCACCGGATTACCGCACGTGACATGGAAATTCGCCACCAGTGTCGACGGTCGCAGCGCCGCGGTGGACGGCTCTAGCCAGTGGATCACCAGCGAGGCGGCGCGGGCCGATGTGCACCGCAGGCGAGCCGTCGCCGACGCGGTTCTGGTCGGCACGGGCACGGTGTTCGTGGACGACCCGTTGCTCACCGCCCGGTTGCCGGACGGATCTCTCGCGGAACGTCAGCCGCTGCGGGTTGTGGTTGGCGAACGCGAGATATCGTCTGAAGCAAAGATATTGAACGACGATTCGCGGACGATGGTGATTCGGACCCGAGATCCTCACGAGGTGCTCAAGGCGCTGTCGGATCGCACCGATGTGCTGCTCGAGGGTGGGCCGACACTCGCCGGGGCGTTCCTTCGTGCCGGGGTGATCGACCGTATCTTGGCCTACATAGGGCCAATTCTGTTGGGCGGCCCGATCACCGCGATCGACGACGTCGGGGTGTTGTCGATCGCGCACGCGCAACGCTGGCGATTCGACGGCGTCGAGTCGATCGGACCCGATGTGCTCCTCAGCCTGGTACCGAGCTAGTCAGGGTCAAGCGGCCGGTGTTCGATCAGGTCGCGCACGCCGCCGGCGCCCAGCCGTTCACGGAAGGCACGTACGGTGTAGCCGATGACCTTGGCGTCGGTGCGTGCTCGCACCGTCGCCGAGCGCGGCAGATGAAACACCGGGCCGATCTCGCCGAGGTAGTCCCCGCGCTTGGCGAGCTTCTGTAGTTCCTCACCGCCGCTGGCTAATTCACGCACGATCTCGAGCTCGCCCTCGGCGACCACGTAGATCAGTTCGCCCATCGTGCCCTGCTCGAAAAGCATCTCGCCGGCCGCTAACTCGACCGTGTCGGGGGGCCGGTCCGTGGACGCGAAGTCGGGAACGAGCTCGACGACGCGATCGGCCAGAGGCAGAATCCGGCTGTCGTGGGTTGCCACGACCACCATGCGGTCGCCAGTGGCGAGTTCGCGGATGAGCCGCAATATCTCCTCGACCTGGATGAAGTCCAGATGCGCGGTCGGCTCGTCGGCCAAGATCAGCGGCGGATCGAGGGCGATCGCGCGCGCAACCGCCACTCGCTGCTGCTGGCCGCCGCTGAGATCGCCCGGCCGGTGAGATACTCGCTCCTCCAGCCCGACGCGCGAAAGCAGCTGTCCGGCGCGCTTGTGGGCCACGCGTCGTGGTTGGCCCGCCGCGAGCAGGGGGACCATGACATTCTCGAGCGCGGTGAGGCTCGGCACGAGGTTGAATGCCTGAAACACGATCCCGACGGTCTCGCGGCGGTAGTTCGACATCTCGTGGCCTTCAAGCGATGTCACATCGACGTCACCGAATTTGATGGCTCCTGAGGTTGGTTTCAAGATGCCGCCGAGGCACGACAACAGCGTCGTCTTCCCGCACCCGCTCGGACCCATCAGGATCACGAGTGAACCGGCGGAGACATCGAGATTGAAGCCGTCGATGGGGCGGACAATGTCGGCGCCGCTGGTGTACTCGACCACGAGGTCCTGAATGCTGAGATCGCCCACGGCTCAGGGACCTCCGAACGCGAGGGCGGGGTCGACCGAGACGGCGCGGTGCAGTCCTGTTGCGCTGGCGATCAGCCCGATGGCGATGGCGATGGCGGGCAGCGCGATGAACGCCTCGGCGGGAACGATGACCTGCATCGGAAACAGCGGTCCGAGGAGCATGGAAAGGCCGGCGCCGACAAGCGCGGCGAGCAGCGCCACGATGATGGCCTGCATCGCGAGTCCGGCGGCGATGCTCTTGGTGGGAACTCCAATCGCCTTGAACACCGCGAAGTCTCGCAGGCGCTCCAGTGCCGATAGATAGATGACCGACCCGACGACCAGCGCGGCAACCACCCAGAGCAGAACGGCCACGATCGTGATCGAGTTGACGGCGACCTTCAACGGTCGCAGCAGATCCTCGACGGCTCCGTTTCGATCGACGGCGCGATATCCAGGTGGAGGCTCGTCAAGAGTGCCGCGCACACCGATCGATGCGACGAGCGGCTCACCGGCGTACACCAGTTGTTGTGCGCCCTCGGTGGTCAAAAAGACGTTGGGCAGATTCGCCAGCGCGGTCGAGTTCTCCACGATGCCGACGATGCGCAGCGTGTGCGATGCGATCTCGACTTCGTCGTCCAATCCTTTGCCGAGGGTGCTCGAGACCGCCACCTCGTCCGGCACCGACGGCGGTCGTCCCTCGGAGACCGCCGGCATGCCGGGTCCGTTCTCCGGTGCGCCGAAGATGTCGACGTTTCGTGGCGAACCGTCGAGGGTGGCCGTACCGCCGGCGTATGCGAGAGGGGCGGCCGCAGCTACGCCGGGAGCGTTCGCGATTCGGCGCAGTTCCACGGGTGCGAACGGCGTCGCCCCGACGAACGGACCTGATGCGCCTGCCTTGACGATGAACAGGTCAACACCGAGAGACTCGACGGTCTTTTCAGCCTCCACGCGGAACCCGTTGGCCAGACCGGTCAAAACGAGGGTCATCGCAAAGATGATGGCGGTGGACAGGATCGCGATCACGAATCGCCGTCGTCGCCACTGCATGTCGCGCAGCGCGGCCATCAGCATGGTTTCGACGTTACCGACGCTGCGACCTTCGCGGGTTGGCTTTGGCTACGATGTGACCTTCGAGACGACCCCGACCAAGGCCTTGCAGAAGGCTGGCAAGTCATCGGGTTTGCGGCTGGAAACCAACGTGTTTGGGCCGCGCGAACATTCGACGACTTCGTCATCGACCCAATTTGCGCCGGCGTTGACGAGGTCGGTCTTGACGCTGGGCCACGAGGTCATGGTACGGCCGCGCACCACATCGGCCTCCACCAGCGTCCAGGGTCCGTGGCAGATCACCGCGACGGGTTTGCCTTCGTCGAAGAACCCCTTGGCGAAGGCGACGGCGTCGCCGTTCGCGCGCAGGAAATCGGGATTGGCCACGCCCCCCGGTAGCACCAGCGCGGCGTAATCGGTTGCCGACACGTCGTCGGCCGCCTTGTCCGCCTCGAACGTGTCGGCCGGAGTCAGGTGGTTGAAGGCTTGTACCTTGCCGACCTCCGTCGATACCAGTTCGGGTGTCCCGCCCGCCTGCTCGACTGCCTTCCAGGGCTCGGTCAGCTCGACCTGCTCGACACCTTCGGGCGCAACCAGGAACGCGATTTTCTTGCCATTCAGTGAAGTCGCCATGAATTCTCGTCCCTTCATAGTGTGGCGTTTCCCACGCATACCCGGCGTGGTGAGCAGCTAACCGGGGGGCTGGCGTCGGTACACTTGTACCAGAGTCGGCCATAGTGGTCTGGCTGCGTGATCGCGCTTTCACCGACGAGCTGCGCGGTGAGCACGAACGAAGGACAACGAGCATGACTGCCTTGCAGGACTGGCTCAGCGATCGCCCGATGGATCCCCGAACTATCAAGGCGTTGATCCGTGACGCGATTCGCGGCCTATCGGCCGAAGAGCCGCAACCACTTTCCGAGCCGACCCTGATGGGCCGCGGACTCGAGCGCTGCTGATCGCCGACTATTCGGGTCGGTGGTGGCCTCGCGGTTGTTCTAGCCGGGCCGTCTCATCCGCGGACTGACTCGATATCCGGTGTGTCGGCGTCTCGATGGCCTGCGTGGCGTTGTCATCGGCGGGTGAGCCTGCGCGCACGCGCTGCGGGGCCTCATCGACGGCGTTTACCGGCTCGACCGGCTCGTCTGCGTGCTCATGACGCCCACTGATCAGCAGGGCCAGAAGGGCGCCAACTAGGCACACGACGCAGGTGATCTTGAAGATCTCGCCGTACTGGAGCACATAGGCCTCGCGGGACGCCTGCGCCAGGCGAGTGGCGGCTACCAATAGGCCACCCGGGCTGTCGGCATCCGCGGGTGGTAGCGCCGCAAGACGCTCCTGAAGGTACTGGTTGAACTTGTACAGACCCCAGGCGGACAGCGCCGCGACTCCGATCAGCATGCCGATCATCCGCGCGACCACCACCGCCGCGGAGGCGATACCGTGCTGGGCCGCGGGCACCACGCGCAAGGTCGCCGATGTCAGGGGGGCGATGACCAGGCCCAGGCCCAGCCCGGCTATCACAAGATCGGTGTCGAGCATCGGCAGTGCGACGAAGCCGAGGTCGTGGTGGGCGGACAGCACGTCGACGGGCCAACCCGAGATCAGGTAGTAGCCACCCGCGGCAATCAACAGCCCGACGAACCCCACGATCCGGTCGCCGATCCGGGCGGCGATCCAGCCGCCGAGCAGGGCACCGATTGGCAGCGCGATCAGAAACCGCAGCAGCAGAAAGGCGGCCTGGTTGGGGTCCTGGCCGAGCACGCCCTGGCCGAACAATTCGACGTTCACCAGGGTCACCATCAGGGCGGCGCCGGTGACAAGAGAGGCGCCCAGCGCCGCGAGGAACGGCCGGAAATGCACGCCCGCCGGTTCTATCAGCCGGGTCTTGGCGAATCGTTCCCACACGAAGAACGCCACGGCGGCGACCAGGGCGCCGATGAGCAAAATGGCGCCGTTGCTCGGCAGCACCTGCTTGCCGTCGGGTGACGGGTTGTACAGCCCAAAGGTCGCCAGGCCGAGCGTGAGCGCGAGAAGCAGGCCGCCGACGACATCGACCTTCTCCGGACTCTCCGGCTTCTGACG
This sequence comes from Mycolicibacterium tusciae JS617, assembly GCF_000243415.2. The sequence continues at coordinate 1,412,241 of NZ_KI912270.1, read as the reverse complement.
CGCAGGCAGGCTGAAGTGGATCATCCCCATGGCGATGAGCGCGAGCGGCACATTGACCCAGAAGACCGCCTGCCAGTGGTGGAACACCCAGACCATCGCGATGCCGTACATCGGGCCGATGACGCTGCCAAGTTCCTGGGCGGCGCCCACGCCCCCCAGCACCGCCGAGCGGTTACGGCTCGCCCACAGGTCGGCGGCGAGCGCCAGAGTGACCGGTAGCAGGGCGCCGCTCGCAATGCCCTGGATAAGCCGGCCGATGACGAGGATGTCGAGGTCGGTGGCCAGGGCCGTGACCACTGAGCCGATGGCGAAACCGGCAAGACTGGCCTGCAACAACAGCTTTCGGCCGAACCGGTCCGATGCCCGGCCCAGCAACGGCATCGCGGCGATATAGCCGAGCAGATACCACGTGATGATCGGCGTAACTTTTTGGATCTGGTTAACACCAATGCCGACGTCGAACATGATGTCGGTCATGATCGTGATCACGACATAGGTGTCGAGGGCGCCGAGCAACACCGCAAGGCTGCCCGCGCTGATCGCGATGCGCCGGCCGGACGTCACCGGCGCGATGGTTTCGGCCGAGGCTTGCATCAGACCGCCGGCTTGGTGACCGTCACGGGCTTACCCCAGTCTGACAGCGTCATCGTGAGGCTGTTGTCCTTGGTCGGGTCCATCTTGGCCTGCACCAGTTCGTGGTTGCCTTCCTCGGCAATCCACGCCGTACCGGGAACCGGGCCGGTGGCGCCGACCTGAGGAACGATCCTGTCCACGGCGTCCTTGCTGATGGTTCCTGTCACCCGCACTGTCTTGACGCCGTTGATGGTCTCGCGGCCGTCGGCCTTGGGATCGGAGAAGTTGGCCAGCACGTTGGCCAGACCCTTTTCGGGCGAGAGGACCGCGGAGGCGTCGTAGATGTCCGCAGCAGGCCCGAAGTCCTGGAAAGAGCCCGCCGTGATCGCGCCGTACAGGATGCCGTCGACGACGACGAAGTTCACGCCCTCCAACCGCTGGCCAAGAAACAGGATGTTCGCCTTGCCCTGCGCGGCAACCGCGGGCGTGGTGGTCAGATCGCCCTCGAGCGTCTCGATTGGGAACGAAGCGATGTCACCCTGCACCGTCAGCAGGAGGTGGACGCTGGTCTGGCCCTTGGTGGTCTCGGCGGACTGCTGCAGAAGCGTTGCGGCGTCGGGCAGATTCGAGTTGTCCTCGGAACTGGAACACCCTACGAGCAGAGCGGCAGAAGTGAAGAGCGCGGCGAAGATCGCCAGGAGGCGGGTCGGCATGACTGCATCGTAGAGGGTGCGGCGACCCTGACGTGGTGGCCGGGCGCGGGTGGACGCAGAAATGTCGGCGCTGAGCTGGACTTTCGGCGTGTCGTCGTCGGGCGAGACGCAACGGATTAGTCTGGCGGCGTGTTCACCGGAATCGTCGAAGAAATGGGCGAAATCGTCGGCAAGGAAGACCTCGGCGATTCCGCCCGGTTCGCCATCCGAGGACCCCTTGTCACCTCCGATGCCGGGCATGGCGATTCGATCGCGGTGAACGGCGTGTGCCTGACGGTCGTCGAGGTGCGTGCGGACGGTGCATTCACCGCCGACGTGATGGGCGAGACGCTGAACAGGTCCAGCCTGCGCGGTGTCGGCGTGGGCAGTCGGGTCAATCTGGAGCGCGCGGCCGCGGTGAACAGCCGCCTTGGTGGTCACATCGTGCAGGGCCACGTCGACGGAACCGGCCATGTCATTGCGCGCACTGCGGCGCAGCACTGGGAGGTGGTGCGGATCGCGCTGCCGATGGCACTCGCCCGGTATGTGGTCGAGAAGGGCTCGATCACTGTCGACGGAGTGTCATTGACGGTGTCAGCGGTCGGTCATGACTGGTTCGAGATCTCCCTGATTCCGACAACGCTCGAGCTGACGACCTTGGGGAAGGCCCAGGTGGGCGCATCCGTGAACCTCGAGGTCGACATCATTGCCAAATATGTCGAGCGACTGCTCGATGCCAAAGACGGGTCCATCGACGCCTCGGGCGATTGACTGCCGAAACCCCAGGTCAGGGGAGCGAGAATAAGACTTCGGCCCTGGTGGTTCATACTGATGTGGTGACGAGGCTGGACTCCGTGGAGCGGGCAGTTGCCGACATCGCCGCGGGTAAGGCCGTGGTGGTCATCGACGACGAGGATCGCGAGAATGAGGGCGATCTGATCTTCGCCGCCGAGAAGGCGACACCCGAGCTCGTCGCATTCATGGTGAGGTACACGTCCGGATATCTGTGCGTCCCGCTGGACGGTGCGATCTGCGACAAGCTGGGCCTGCTGCCCATGTATGCCGTGAACCAGGACAAGCACGGCACCGCGTACACGGTCACCGTTGATGCGAAAAAGGATGTCGGAACCGGCATTTCGGCTTCTGACCGCGCCACCACGATGCGCGTGCTCGCCGACCCGACCGCCGTTGCCGATGACTTCACCCGGCCCGGCCATGTCGTCCCGCTGCGCGCCAAGGACGGCGGCGTGCTGCGCCGTCCCGGTCACACCGAGGCCGCCGTCGACCTGGCCCGACTGGCCGGCCTGCAACCCGCGGGGGCGATCTGCGAAATCGTCAGCCAGAAGGACGAAGGAGCGATGGCGCAGACCGATGAGCTGCGGGTCTTCGCCGACGAGCACGACCTGGCGCTCATCTCGATCGCCGATCTCATCGAGTGGCGGCGCAAGCATGAGAAGCACATCGAGCGCATCGCCGAGGCGCGCATCCCGACCCGGCACGGCGAGTTCCGCGCGGTCGGCTACACCAGCCTGTACGAAGAGGTCGAGCACGTAGCGCTGGTGCGTGGCGACATCGCCGGACCGCACGGTGACGGGCACGACGTACTCGTGCGGGTGCACTCGGAATGCCTCACCGGCGATGTGTTCGGCTCGCGGCGCTGCGACTGCGGTCCACAGCTGGACGCCGCGTTGGCAATGGTGGCGCGCGAGGGCCGCGGTGTCGTCTTGTACATGCGCGGACACGAGGGCCGAGGCATCGGCCTGATGCACAAGCTGCAGGCCTACCAGTTGCAGGACGCCGGTGAGGACACGGTGGACGCCAACCTGAAGTTGGGCCTGCCCGCCGACGCCCGCGACTACGGCATCGGCGCTCAGATTCTCGTCGATCTCGGTGTGCGGTCCATGCGGCTGCTCACCAACAACCCCGCAAAGCGCGTCGGCCTCGACGGCTACGGGCTGCACATCATCGAACGTGTTCCGCTGCCCGTTCGCGCCAACGCGGAGAACATCCGGTACCTGATGACCAAGCGCGACCGGATGGGACACGACCTCATCGGGCTGGACGAGTACCACGAGGCTGTGACCATGGACTCTTACGACGAGGGCGTGTATCTGCTCGGTGATCGCACGCCGCCGGAACGTGATCTCGGCGGAGCCCTGTGAGCAGCCAGGGCGGAGTCCTGAATTGAGCCCAGCTGCAGGCGTTCCCGATCTGCCCGCGCTCGACGCATCGGGGTTGACGCTGGCCATCGTCGCCAGCACATGGCACGAGACGATCTGCGATGCGCTGCTCGAGGGCGCGCGTAAGCAGGTCGCCGACGCCGGGATCGACGACCCGACGGTGGTACGAGTTCTGGGTGCCATCGAAATCCCCGTCGTCGCACAGGCATTGGCGGCCGAACACGACGCGGTGGTGGCACTCGGCGTGGTGATCCGCGGGCAGACACCGCACTTCGACTACGTCTGCGACGCGGTCACGCAGGGGCTGACCCGGGTGTCACTGGACGAATCGACTCCGGTCGCCAACGGCGTTCTCACCACCAACACCGAGCAGCAGGCCCTCGATCGCGCCGGGCTACCGGGTTCGTCCGAAGACAAGGGCGCGCAGGCAGCGGCGGCGGCGATTTCCACCGCGCTGACGCTGCGAGACCTGCGTCCACGGTCATGACCGACTGGGATGTGGAGATACGACCCCATCTCACACCGTATTTCGCCTACGCGGCGGCGGCACTCATCCTGGCCGCACATGTCGCCGTCGGCGCACTGCTGAAGATCGGGTCGACCGGTGTCATCTTCCAAACGGCCGATCAGGTGGCGATCGCCCTGCTCGGCGCAGTCATCGCTTCAGTGGTCCTGTTGTTCGCCCGGCCACGACTACGCGTTGGCGCCCAGGGGATTGCGGTGCGAAACCTGTTGACCTACCGGCTGATTGTATGGTCAGAGGTGGTTGACGTGTCCTTCCATCCTGGTGCTCGATGGGCGCGAGTGGATCTGCCCGACGATGAGTACGTTCCGGTGTTGGCGATTCAGGCGGTCGACAAGGACCGGGCGGTTGCCGCGATGAACACCGTCCGCGGACTGCTCGAGCGCTACAAGGGCATCAACTCACACTGAGTGACATCGGCAATTCGTCTCGGGACTTGGCGGCTGCGGTCGGCGTGCCGGCGGCGAACCCCAGGCTCTCGTACACGGCGCGCGCAGCCACATTGCCCGATGCGACCCGCAGCGTGATGGTCTTGACCTGTTGGTCGCGTGCCCAGTCCACCGCTGCTGCGACCAGTGGACGCGCCAGGCCCTGTCCGCGGACCGCCGGGTCGATCCAGAGCGAGTAAAGGTACACCGATTCGGGATTCTCCTGCTGTGCGGCGATCAGTCCGACGAACCGATCGTCGACGAGCGCAGCGAAGTGTGCGTGTCTACGTAGCCTCCGGCGCCACTGTGCGGCGGTGAACGCGACCTCCTTCTGATACTGCGGATCGCGTTCGCCGAGGGCGTCGACCAAGGCCTGTAACCGGATCACGGCGAAGACTCGCCAGTCGGACTCGGTGAGGCGGGTGACCCGCGCGGTCACCTGGTGTCGCCCATCACCAGCCCCTCGCGGCGCGGGTCTGCGCCACCGACCATGCCGTCGTTGTCGCGAACAATCGCAGACAGTCCGCTGGACTGGTCGGCCAGGTCGACCTCGTGTCCGAGTTTTCGCAGGCCGACCACCAGTGGGTCGTGGTCGCCGTTATCCGAAGTGTCGATCACGGGATGCTCGCCGCCGACGTTGGTCTTCGGTGAGTTCGCCGCACCGAAGTCGACCATGGATACCGCCTGCTGTGGGTCCAGTCCCCAATCCAAAATGCCGACAACGGTTTTCACGACGAACTGGATGATAACGGCACCACCAGGCGATCCGAGCACCGCATACAGCGGGCCTCTGACTGACGGCTCGCCCGGCGAAGGGCTGTCGAACACCAATGTCGGCGCCATCGTGCTGCGCGGTCGCTTACCCGGCTGAACCCGGTTGGCCACAGCAGCGCCGTCGGGTCCCGCGGGTTCGGCGGAGAAGTCCGTGAGTTGATTGTTGAGGATGAAGCCGTCGACCATGTGGAATGAGCCGAAGGCCGACTCGACCGTGGTGGTCAGCGATGCCGCATTGCCCTGTGCGTCGATGATGCTGACCTGACTTGTCCCGTGTTCGGGGGTCGGCGGCGCCGGGCCGGTCGGCGGGCCGAATTCTCCCGGTTTCGCCGTGCCCATCGAACGATCTTCGGAGATCAGCGCCGCGCGCCCCGCGAGGTAGGCGCTGTTGATCAAGGTATTCGGCGATCCGCCGGGCAGTGGCACGAAGTCAGTGTCGGCAACGTACTTGTCGCGGTCGGCATAGGCCAGCCGCTGCGCCTCCGAGATCAGGTGAACGCCCATCACCGAGGGTCTGCCCCCGTTGAGGTCGATGTCGGTGGGTTTGTGGTCGGCCATGACGAAGTGTTCCAGGATGCCCAGCGTCGCGACGACGGCGATGCCGCCCGACGACGGAGGTGGCATGCCGCAGATTTCCTTGCCGCGATACGGCGAACACAGCGCCTCGCGCATCTTCACGGTGTAGCCGGCCAGGTCTTCGGTCGTCATCTGACCAGGGGTTCGGCCGCCAGACGTGTCAGCCACTGCAGCGACGATATCGTCGGCGATCGCGCCGGTGTAGAACGATTGCGGATCAGATGCGATGACGCCCAAAGTCTTTGCGTAGGCGGGGTTGGTCAGGCGCGTCCCTGCGGATTTGGGGCTGCCGTCGGGGTTCAGGAAGTATTCGGCGGACTGGGGATCTGCGTTCAATTTCGCCGCGGAGTCGGTGATCGCGGCAGCCAGCCGCGGGCTGATGTCGAAGCCGTCGTCGGCGAGGGTGATGGCGGGGTTGAACAGGTCGCGCCAGCCGGTCTTGCCGTGTTCGGTGTGAAGGTCGCCCATGAGCCGCACGATGCCCGGCACGCCGATGGATCGGCCGGACGCGCGCGCGTCGGGCTTGGGTTTGGTGCGGTCGGTGTCGGAGATCCAGCGCAGATAGTTCTCGGTTGCCGCAGCGGGCGCGACTTCCCGGCCGTCGTAGGCCTGTACGGACCCCGCTGACGAGTCGTAGTACAGCAGGAATCCGCCGCCACCGAGGCCGGAGGACTGCGGCTCGACCAGACCGAGCACAGCCTGCGCGGTGACCAGAGCGTCGGCCGCGGTCCCACCGTCGCGGAGTACTTCACATGCGGCCTGCGTCGCCATCGGGTTGGCGGTGACCACCGAATAGCTGCTGGTACGCACGGCGGTCATGTCCTTGCGATAACCCCTGGCCACTTCGGGATTGGTGGAGATGTCCGGCGAGGTGGTGCCGGTGCTGCCGGCCGGGTCCGCGGAGGTTTTGGGTGCTGGGGTCCCGTTGTCGACGATTTCGCACGGTCCGGCGGCGCTTGGCGCCGTAGTCGGCTCGGCGCCACATGCGGTGAGAATCACGACGACCCCGGTGAGCGGGGCCGCCGCCCTGATAAGCGACGAGATCCGCATCACCCGACGGTAGTTCATCGGACCCGTCTGAGGACGGCAGTAACCTGGAATCCGTGCCCGACCCAGCGACGTACCGACCCGCTCCCGGGTCGATTCCCGTTCAGCCGGGCGTCTACCGGTTCCGGGACCCGCACGGCCGGGTGATCTACGTCGGCAAGGCCAAGAGCCTGCGCAGCCGGTTGAACTCCTACTTCGCCGACCTGTCCGGCCTGGCGCCGCGCACCCGTCAGATGGTGATGACGGCCGCCGGAGTCGAGTGGACGGTGGTCAACACCGAAGTCGAGGCACTCCAGCTCGAGTACAACTGGATCAAGGAATTCGACCCGCGGTTCAACGTGCGGTACCGCGACGACAAGTCCTACCCGGTGCTCGCTGTGACACTGAACGAGGAGTACCCCCGCCTGATGGTGTACCGCGGGGCGCGGCGCAAGGGGGTCCGCTACTTCGGGCCGTACTCGCACGCGTGGGCCATCCGCGAGACGCTCGACCTGCTGACCCGGGTGTTTCCTGCACGCACCTGCTCGGCAGGAGTTTTCAAGCGGCACAGGCAGATCGACCGACCCTGCCTGCTCGGGTACATCGACAAGTGCTCGGCCCCGTGCGTCGGGCGGGTGACCGCCGAAGAACACCGGAAGATCGTCGAGAACTTCTGCGAGTTCCTGGCAGGCAAGACCGACCGGCTGATCCGTGACATGGAGCACGCGATGAACCAGTCCGCCGAGGTGCTGGACTTCGAGCGGGCAGCCCGGTTGCGGGACAACATCTCCGCGATGAAGCGGGCAATGGAGAAGCAGGCCGTGGTGTTCGGCGACGGCACCGACGCAGATGTGGTCGCTTTCGCCGACGACGACCTGGAGGCGGCCGTGCAGGTGTTCCACGTGCGCGGTGGCCGGGTTCGCGGCCAGCGTGGCTGGGTCGTCGAAAAGTCCGGCGAACCAGGCGAATCGAGCCAGGAGCACCTCGTCGAACAGTTTCTGACCCAGTTCTACGGCGATCAGGCCGAACTAGATGGTGCGGCCGACATGTCGTTGACCCCGGTGCCCCGCCAGGTGCTCGTGCCGTGCCTACCCGGTAACACCGAGGAGTTGGAGACGTGGTTGTCCCAGCTGCGCGGTTCACGGGTGTCGGTGCGGGTGCCCCAGCGCGGGGACAAACGCGCGCTCGCCGAGACCGTGCGGCGCAATGCGCAAGATGCGCTGACGCAGCACAAGCTCAAGCGGGCGGGCGATTTCACCGCGAGAAGTGCTGCACTACAGAGTATTCAGGAGTCGTTGGGACTTGCCGATGCGCCGCTTCGTATCGAATGTGTGGACATCAGTCACGTCCAGGGCACAGATGTGGTGGCGTCGCTGGTGGTGTTCGAGGACGGGCTGCCGCGCAAATCCGACTATCGCCACTATGCGATCAGGGAGGCCGCCGGCGAGGGTCGCTCTGACGACGTCGCGTCGATCGCCGAGGTCACCCGGCGGCGCTTCTACCGGCACCTGCACGATCTACAACATCCGACAGAGCTTGCGCCGGAAGGTAAATCGCGAAAGTTCGCCTATCCGCCCAACCTGTTCGTGGTCGACGGCGGCGCCCCACAGGTCAACGCCGCCCAAGCGGTGCTCGATGAGCTGGCCATCAGCGACGTCGCCGTTATCGGGCTGGCGAAACGACTGGAAGAGGTGTGGGTGCCGTCCGAGCCTGATCCCCTGATCATGCCGCGCAACAATGAAGGTTTGTACCTTCTGCAGCGGGTGCGTGACGAGGCGCACCGGTTCGCGATCACCTATCACCGCAGCAAGCGGTCCAAGCGGATGACGGCATCAGCACTCGATTCGATCCGCGGCCTTGGCGAGCATCGCCGTAAAGCGCTGGTGACACATTTCGGATCGGTGGCACGGTTGAAGGAGGCCAGCGTCGAAGAGATCACCGCCGTGCCCGGAATCGGGGTCGCGACGGCGAAGGCGGTCCTGGAGGGCCTTGGTGTCCCGTCCGAAACCGCAGCGCCCGAACCGGTTATCGGCGATGATCAGAGCAGAGCATCCGGATGACAGATCAGGGCATGCACGAAGAATTGCAGGGTGGCGCCGAAACCGGCGAGCGTGGGGAATCAGGCATCGATGTCGTACTGGTCACTGGACTGTCCGGCGCGGGCCGCGGAACCGCGGCCAAAGTGCTCGAGGACCTCGGCTGGTATGTGGCCGACAATCTGCCGCCGGAGCTGATCGCGCGGATGGTGGAGCTGGGTCTCGCGGCGGGTTCGCGCATCACCCAGCTCGCCGTGGTGATGGACGTGCGCTCACGCGGTTTCACCGGAGACCTGGACTGGGTAAGAAAGGACCTGGCCACCCGAAACATCACTCCGCGGGTGCTGTTTCTCGAGGCCTCCGACGACATCCTGGTTCGTCGCTACGAGCAGAACCGTCGCAGTCATCCGTTGCAGGGGAATCAGACTCTTGCAGAAGGCATTGCCGCCGAGAGGGCGATGCTCGCGCCGATCCGGGCCGGGGCCGATCTTGTGATCGACACGTCGACATTGCCGGTCCCGGCACTGCGGGAAACCATCGAGCGGGCCTTCGGAGGGGAAGCCGTCGCTCACACGAATGTCACTGTTGAGTCCTTCGGATACAAGTACGGGCTGCCCATGGACGCCGATACGGTGATGGATGTGCGCTTTCTTCCCAACCCGCATTGGGTGGATGCGCTGCGGCCGCACACCGGCCAGCACCCCGACGTCCGCGACTACGTATTGGGCCAGCCGGGCACCGCAGAGTTTCTGGAGACCTATCATCGGCTGCTGAACTTCGTCATCGACGGATATCGCCGCGAGGGAAAGCGCTATATGACTGTTGCCATTGGCTGCACCGGAGGTAAGCATCGCAGCGTCGCGATCGCCGAGGCGCTGGCGGCCAGGCTGCAGGGCGGTGACGACCTGACCGTGCGGGTATTGCACCGGGATCTGGGGCGCGAATGAATCCGCGGATCGTTGCCCTCGGGGGTGGGCATGGCCTGTACGCCACGCTGTCGGCGGCCCGCAGACTCACCCCGCACGTCACCGCGATCGTCACAGTTGCCGACGACGGCGGTTCATCGGGCCGGCTACGCGGCGAACTCGATGTGCTGCCTCCGGGTGATCTACGAATGGCCCTGGCCGCGTTGGCATCTGACAGTCCGCACGGACGGCTGTGGGCGACCATCCTCCAGCATCGCTTCGGTGGCAATGGCGCGCTGGCGGGTCATCCGATCGGCAATCTCATGCTCGCGGGTCTCAATGAGGTGCTGGCCGACCCGGTGGCGGCGCTCGACGAGCTGGGCCGCGTGCTCGGCATCCACGGCCGGGTGCTGCCGATGTGCCCGATGGCGTTGGGGATCGAGGCCGACGTGGCGGGTCTGGAATCCGATCCGCGGATGAGCCGGGTGATCCGCGGTCAGGTGGCGATCGCGACCACGGTGGGTAAGGTCCGCCGGGTCCGGCTGATACCCGGCGATCCGCCCGCCACCCGCCAGGCGGTGGACGCGATCATGGCTGCCGACCTGGTCGTGCTCGGACCCGGGTCATGGTTCACCAGCGTTATCCCGCACGTGCTGGTCCCGCAGCTGGCGGCGGCCCTGCAGGCGACGACGGCGCGACGGGCGCTGGTGGTCAACCTGGTCGCCGAACCGGGGGAGACGGCCGAGTTCTCAGCTGAACGACACATCCACGTGTTGTCGCAGCATGCGCCGGGGTTCACGATGCACGACGTCATCGTCGACGCCAGCCGGGTCCCAAGCGAACGCGAGCGTGAGCAACTGCGCCGCACCGCCAAAATTCTGGATGCTCAAGTTGAGTTTGCTGACGTGTCCAGACCTGGTACACCTTTACATGACCCGGCGAGGTTGGCCGCGGCACTGGAAGGTGTGCGGTTGCGTGGGACGGCGCCGCCGGCGCCCGCGGTGCCGACTGTGCCCACACCGACAGCGAACGGACCGAGAGGTGACGACCCGTGGCGATGACAGCCGAGGTCAAAGACGAGCTCAGCCGCCTGCAGGTCAATTCGGTGAGCGCTCGACGTGCCGAGGTGGCATCGCTGCTCCGTTTCGCCGGGGGGCTGCACATCGTGTCCGGGCGGGTGGTCGTGGAGGCCGAGGTCGATCTGGGCATCATTGCTCGGCGCCTGCGCAAGGACATCTACGACCTCTACGGCTACAACGCGGTGGTGCACGTGCTCTCGGCGAGCGGGATCCGCAAGAGCACCCGGTACGTGCTGCGGGTCGCCAAAGATGGAGAGGCCCTGGCGAGGCAGACAGGTCTTCTCGATCTGCGTGGGCGCCCGGTGCGTGGGCTACCCGCGCAGGTGGTCGGCGGTAGCGTCGCCGATGCCGAAGCTGCTTGGCGCGGAGCGTTTTTGGCGCACGGATCGCTCACCGAACCAGGCCGGTCCTCGGCGCTGGAGGTCAGTTGCCCCGGACCGGAGGCGGCGCTGGCGCTCGTCGGTGCGGCGCGACGGTTGGGGGTCAGCGCGAAGGCCCGCGAAGTACGGGGTGCCGACCGGGTGGTGGTGCGCGACGGTGAGGCGATCGGCGCATTGCTGACTCGCATGGGCGCTCAGGACACCAGGCTGACGTGGGAAGAGCGGCGGATGCGCCGTGAGGTGCGCGCCACAGCCAACCGGTTGGCCAACTTCGATGACGCCAATCTGCGGCGGTCGGCACGGGCCGCGGTCGCCGCGGCCGCGCGGGTGGAACGCGCCCTGGATATCCTCGCCGACACGGTTCCCGACCATCTGGCCGCCGCGGGCAAGCTGCGTGTCGAGCATCGGCAGGCCTCGCTCGAAGAGCTGGGACGCCTTGCCGACCCGCCGATGACGAAAGACGCTGTGGCGGGCCGTATTCGGCGGCTATTGTCGATGGCTGATCGCAAGGCGAAACAGGACGGCATTCCCGACACGGAGTCGGCCGTTACGCCCGATCTGCTCGAAGACGCCTGAGCCCGTTCCCCAACTGCGCGAGCGTTGGGTTATGACACAGTTTTTGCGGAAATGCGTGTAACAAGCCAGCACTCGGCAAAGGTGATCACATGGAGACGTTGAGAGTCGGCGCGGCCTTTCCCGACCCGCCGTTCAACGGTATGCCGGACAACACGGGACTCGACATCGACCTGATGACCGCGCTTGTCGAAAAGCTCGGAGCGACGGTCGAGTTCGTTCCCTACGAAGGCGCGGATTTCAACGGAATATTCGACGGCCTCACGGCGGGCACTTACGACTGCATCACCGCCGGTACCACCGTCACACCCGAACGCGAGAAGCTGGCGAACTTCCTCCCGCCCTACCTCATCTCCGGGCAGTCGCTGGCTGTCGACATCACGCGCCTGTCGAACGTCCGGTCCATCGACGACCTCGACGGTCTGACCATCGGGGTGCAGCAGGGCAACACCAGCCAGCCCATTGCTGAGCGGCTCGTCGCACAGGGCAGGGCCGCCGCCGTCCGCGTCTACGACTACGGCTCCATTCGCGCGGCGCTGACCGACCTGACGACCGGTGAATGCGACGCCTTCATGAAACTCGCGCCGGTGCTCACCGAGCTGGTCAAACCGATACCCGGCGTCGACGTCGTACAGCGCGGCATCTCGGTCGAGGACATCGCGATCGCCGTCGCGCCCGGTGACCAGAAGCTGCTTGGCCGGCTCACCGTCGCGCAGGCCGAGCTGGAGGACGACGGCACGCTGCAGCGCATCCGCGCGAAATGGCTGGGCAATCCGTACGCCGACCAGAACCTGGCCGTGCACTGACCAGCCCGCGCGTGGCATGTATCACAGCACTAGGCTGGCCGTTGAGTATCAAGGCCAAAAAAGGAGAAACACGTGACCATCCGGGTTGGCGTTAACGGCTTCGGTCGAATCGGACGCAACTTCTACCGGGCCCTCGCGGCGCAGAAGGCCGAGGGCAAGAGCACCGACATCGAGATCGTCGCGGTCAACGACCTCACCGACAACGCCAGCCTGGCGCACCTGCTGAAGTTCGACTCGATCCTGGGCCGCTACCCCGAGGAGATCAGCCTCGAAGGCGACGACACCATCGTGATCGGCAACACCAAGATCAAGGCCCTCGAGGTCAAGGAAGGCCCGGCCGCACTGCCGTGGGGCGATCTGGGCGTGGACGTCGTCGTCGAGTCCACCGGCATCTTCACCGCTCGCGCCAAGGCGCAGGGCCACCTCGATGCCGGCGCCAAGAAGGTGATCATCTCGGCGCCCGCCAGTGACGAGGACATCACCATCGTGCTCGGCGTCAACGACGACAAGTACGACGGCAGCCAGAACATCATCTCCAACGCGTCCTGCACCACGAACTGCCTCGGGCCGCTGGCCAAGGTGCTCAACGACGAGTTCGGCATCGTCAAGGGCCTGATGACGACCATCCACGCCTACACGCAGGACCAGAACCTGCAGGACGGTCCGCACAAGGATCTGCGCCGCGCCCGCGCCGCCGCACTGAACATCGTGCCCACCTCGACCGGCGCCGCCAAGGCGATCGGCCTGGTGCTGCCCGAACTGAAGGGCAAGCTCGACGGGTTCGCCCTTCGCGTGCCGATCCCGACGGGTTCGTGCACCGATCTGACCGCTGAGCTGAAGAAGTCCCCTACCGCCGACGAGATCAACGCCGCGTTCAAGGCGGCCGCGGACGGCCCGCTCAAGGGCATCCTGAAGTACTACGACGCGCCGATCGTGTCCAGCGACATCGTCACCGATCCGCACAGCTCGATCTTCGACGCCGGTCTCACCAAGGTGATCGACAACCAGGCCAAGACCGTGTCGTGGTACGACAACGAGTGGGGCTACTCCAACCGCCTCGTCGACCTGGTCGCGCTGGTCGGCAAGTCGCTCTAGCGCAATGGCCGTCAAAAACCTCGACGACTTACTGACAGAAGGGGTTTCGGGCCGCGGAGTACTGGTGCGCTCCGACCTGAACGTCCCGCTGGACGACGACGGCAACATCACCGACCCGGGCCGCATCATCGCGTCCGTGCCGACCTTGAAGGCGCTGGCCGACGCGGGGGCCAAGGTCGTCGTCACCGCGCACCTCGGCCGACCCAAAGACGGTCCGACGCCGGAGTTCTCGCTCGCACCGGTCGCCAATGCGCTGTCCGAGCAGCTCGGCAGGCACGTCCAACTGGCCGGTGATGTCGTCGGCACCGATGCACTGGCGCGCGCGGAGGGCCTCACCGACGGCGACATCCTGTTACTGGAGAACATCCGCTTCGATCCCCGCGAGACCAGCAAGGACGACAGTGAGCGCCTCGCATTGGCCAAGGCGCTGGCCGGTCTCGTCGAGGGTGCCGACGGCTCACCCGGCGCCTTCGTCTCCGACGGATTCGGTGTGGTGCACCGTAAGCAGGCCTCGGTGTACGACGTGGCCACCCTGCTGCCGCACTACGCGGGCACGCTGGTGGCGACCGAGATCAAGGTGCTCGAACAGCTGACCAGTTCGACCGAACGGCCGTACGCCGTGGTGCTCGGCGGGTCTAAGGTGTCAGACAAACTCGCCGTCATCGAGAATCTGGCCACCAAGGCCGACAGCATCGTCATCGGCGGCGGAATGTGTTTTACATTCCTTGCCTCACAAGGTGTTTCGGTAGGTACCTCGCTGCTCGAAGAGACCATGATCGACACCTGCCGCAAGCTGCTCGAGGACTACGGCGACGTGATCCACCTACCGGTCGACATCGTGGTGGCCGACGCGTTCGCCGCCGACGCGACCCCGGAGATCGTGCGGGCCGACCAGATTCCGGACGGCAAGATGGGCCTGGATATCGGACCCGGTTCGGTGGAGCGGTTCACCAACCTGCTGTCCAATGCCAAGACCATTTTCTGGAACGGTCCGATGGGTGTGTTCGAGTTCCCCGCGTTCGCCGCGGGCACCAAGGGTGTCGCCGAGGCGATCATCGGGGCCACCGGCAAGGGCGGCTTCAGCGTGGTCGGCGGCGGCGATTCCGCGGCCGCGGTGCGACAGTTGGGCCTACCCGAGGACGGCTTCTCTCACATTTCGACCGGGGGCGGGGCGTCGCTGGAATACCTTGAGGGCAAAGACCTGCCCGGTATCCAAATACTCGAGCAGTCCTAGATCAAGGAAAGGCGCCCGTTATGACGCTCTTCGCCCGAGAGGCCCATCGCCGTGCCACGTAAGCCACTGATCGCCGGCAACTGGAAGATGAACCTCAACCACTTCGAGGCGATCGCACTCGTCCAGAAGATCGCGTTCTCGCTGCCGGACAAGTATTTCGACAAGGTCGACGTCGCGGTGCTGCCGCCGTTCACCGACCTGCGCAGCGTGCAAACCCTGGTCGACGGCGACAAGCTGCGCCTGACTTACGGGGCGCAGGACGTGTCGCAGCACGATTCGGGGGCCTACACCGGCGAGATCAGCGGCGCCTTGCTCGCGAAGCTGGGCTGCACCTACGCCGTTGTCGGGCACTCGGAGCGCCGCACCTACCACCAC
Source organism: Mycolicibacterium tusciae JS617 (assembly GCF_000243415.2). The sequence continues at coordinate 1,396,986 of NZ_KI912270.1, read as the reverse complement.
GAAGACGACGCCCTGGTGGCCGCGAAGGCCGCCGCCGCGTTCAGGCACGGCATCGTCCCGATCATCTGCATCGGCGAGCAGCTCGAGGTCCGCGAGGCCGGTAACCACGTCGAATACAACACCGAATCGCTGCGCGGCTCGGTGGCCGGGTTGACCCCCGAGCAGATCGGCCAGGCAGTCATCGCCTACGAGCCGGTGTGGGCGATCGGCACCGGCCGGGTGGCCAGCGCCGCCGATGCGCAGGAGGTGTGCAAGGCCATCCGCGACGAGCTGGTCAAACTGGCGTCCCCACAGCTCGCTGCCGGTGTCCGCATCCTGTACGGCGGCTCGGTGAACGCCAAGAACGTCGGCGAGCTCGTTTCGCAGGGGGATGTCGACGGTGCGCTCGTCGGCGGGGCGTCGCTGGATGGTGAGCAGTTCGCCACTCTTTCGGCCATCGCTGCTGGTGGGCCCTTGCCGTAGCGGCCCTTTTGGGCCTGTAGGCTGTCGGCCATGGTTCTTGCTCTGCAGATCACGTTGATAGTCACCAGCTTGCTAGTGGTGCTGCTCGTGTTGCTGCACCGCGCCAAGGGCGGCGGCTTGTCGACCCTGTTCGGCGGCGGCGTCCAGTCCAGCCTGTCGGGCTCGACAGTCGTTGAGAAGAACCTGGACCGGCTGACGTACTTCGTCGTCGGCATCTGGGTCGTCTCGATCGTCGGCGTCGCGCTGCAGATCAAGTACAACTGATCCGCCCCGACCCGTCGGCTCGTTCTGCGCCCGACGGGGGCCGCGCCGATACTGGGGGCATGGCAGAGGTCGGCGGGTTGGAACCCATCGGGTCGGTACAGCGGACGAAAGTCGGCCGAGAGGCCACCGAACCGATGCGCGAAGACATCCGATTGCTGGGCACCATCCTGGGCGAGACCGTCCGCGACCAGAACGGCGAGGAGGTGTTCGACCTCGTCGAACGCGCCCGTGTGGAGTCGTTCCGGGTGCGGCGCTCCGAGATCGACCGTGCCGAGCTGAGCTCCATGTTCGACGGCATCGACATTCACCAGGCCATCCCAGTTATCCGCGCATTCACCCACTTCGCGCTGTTGGCCAACGTCGCCGAGGACATCCACCGCGAGCGCAGGCGGGTGATCCACGTCGCCGCAGGGGAGCCGCCACAAGACAGCAGCCTGGCGGCGACGTACGCCAAACTCGATTCGGCCGAACTCGATTCGTCGGCGGTGGCCGACGCGTTGGCCGGCGCGCTGGTATCGCCGGTGATCACCGCGCATCCCACCGAAACTCGTCGGCGCACGATCTTCGACACCCAGCACCGCATCACCGAACTGATGCGACTGCGAATGAACGGGCGCGAGCGCACCGACGACGGCCGCAACGTCGAGCGGGAGCTACGCCGCAACATTCTCACGCTGTGGCAGACAGCACTGATCCGGTTGTCCCGGTTGAAGATTCAGGACGAAATCGAAACCGGGCTGCGGTATTACCCCGCTGCGTTCTTCGAAGTCGTGCCGCAGGTCAACGCCGAGGTACGAAACGCGCTGCGGTCCCGATGGCCCGATAGCGAATTGCTGAGCGAGCCCTTCCTGCGGCCCGGGTCGTGGATCGGCGGGGACCGCGACGGCAATCCGAACGTCACCGCCGAGGTCGTGCGGCTGGCGACCAGCAGTGCCGCCTATACGGCGCTGGACCACTACTTCACCGAGATCACCGCGCTCGAATCCGAACTGTCCATGTCGGCGCGGCTGGTGAACGTCAGCGATGCGCTCGACGCGCTGGCCGATCAGTGTGATGAGCCCGCCCGGGCGGATGAGCCGTACCGCCGGGCGTTGCGAGTCATCCATGCGCGCCTGACGACTACGGCCTTCGAAATCCTCGACCGTCAGCCCGAGCATGAACTCGACCTCGGGCTCGACAGATACCAGACGCCAGCCGAACTCCTGGCCGACCTCGACGTCGTCGACGAGTCCCTGCGCGCGAACGGCAGCAAGGTGCTGGCCGACGATCGGCTGTCCCGACTGCGGGAAGCCGTGCACGTCTTCGGTTTTCACCTGTCCGGATTGGATATGCGGCAGAACTCCGATGTGCACGAGGAGGTCATCGCCGAGCTGCTGGCTTGGGCGGGTGTGCATCCCGACTACCGATCGCTGCCCGAGCCGGACCGCGTCGACCTGCTCGCGGCAGAGGTGGCCACGCGCCGCCCGCTTATTTCCGACGGAGCTGAACTCTCCGAGTTGGCGCGCAAGGAACTCGACATCGTCGCCTCGGCTGCCCGCGCCGTCAAGGTTTTCGGGCCGCAGGCTGTGCCGAACTACATCATCTCGATGTGCCAGTCGGTGTCCGACATGCTCGAGGCCGCCGTCCTGCTCAAAGAGGTCGGCCTATTGGACGTCTCCGGGCCGCAGGTCTACGCACCCGTCGGGATCGTGCCGCTCTTCGAGACCATCGACGACCTCCAACGCGGCTCGTCGATTCTCGAACAGGCACTGGACCTTCCGGTGTACCGCGCCATCGTCTCGGCCCGCGGGGACGGCCAGGAGGTGATGCTCGGCTATTCGGACTCCAATAAGGACGGTGGGTACCTCGCGGCCAACTGGGCGCTGTATCGCGCCGAGCTCGACCTCGTCGAGTCGGCAAGTAAAACGGGAATGCGGTTGCGCCTGTTCCACGGTCGCGGAGGCACCGTCGGGCGCGGTGGGGGACCAAGCTACGACGCAATTCGGGCGCAGCCGCCCGGCGCGGTGAACGGGTCGCTTCGAATCACCGAGCAGGGTGAGGTGATCGCCGCCAAGTACGCGGAGCCGCAGATCGCGCACCGTAACCTCGAGACGTTGTTGGCGGCAACCTTGGAGGCCACGCTGCTCGACATCGAGGGCCTCGGTGACGCCGCCGGTCCTGCCTATGAGGTGCTTGACGATCTCGCCGCCCGGGCCCAGCGCGCGTACTCCGAATTAGTCCACGACACACCGGGTTTCGTGGAGTACTTCAAGGAGTCCACGCCAGTCAGCGAGATCGGTGCGCTCAATATCGGCAGTAGGCCGACCTCACGCAAGCCCACCACCGCCATCTCCGACCTGCGTGCGATTCCATGGGTACTCGCCTGGAGCCAATCGAGAGTGATGTTGCCTGGCTGGTATGGCACCGGAACCGCATTCGAGCAATGGATCAACGAGGGTGACGGTCGGCTGGAGGCGCTGCGCGACCTGTATCGCCGGTGGCCGTTCTTCCGGACCGTGCTGTCGAATATGGCACAGGTGATGGCCAAGTCGGATATGGGCCTGGCGGCGCACTATTCCGAGTTGGTGTCCGACGAGCAGTTGCGGCGCCGGGTGTTCGACAAGATCGTCGCCGAGCACACGCGCACGATCCGGATGTACAAGCTCATCACCGGTCAGGACGACCTTCTGGCCGACAACCCGGCGCTGGCGCGATCGGTCTTCAACCGGTTCCCCTATCTCGAGCCGCTGAATCACCTTCAGGTGGAACTGTTGCGCCGCTACCGATCTGGCGACGACGACGAACTCGTCCAGCGCGGCATCCTGCTGACGATGAGTGGGCTGGCGACCGCGCTGCGCAACAGCGGCTAGGAGGTCGCGCTGTCTCGAGCTTTCTCGAGCGCGTCGATCAGCGCGTCGACCTCGGCCCGATTCTCGGCGGGGACCGTCAGCGAGTAAAACGTGCCCACGTTGACGGTCACCTGCAGGAGCACTTCTTTCTCACCGCCGAAAATCTTTTTGCGACGGGTGATCTCCTTGATGTCGGTCCCCGAATATTTGTCCGCCGGGTTGCGGCCTCGCGAGGTGTTCGTTCGCAGCTTCTCGACCCAGTTGCCGTCGACCACGATGCTCTCGCCATTGATGCCGTCGATGCGAAACATCCGGCGATCTTATCGTTGACACTTTCGCGGCGGGATGTCACAGTCAGGTGGTTCTTAACTGAAAACAAGATTTTCATTTAAGCGGAGTGGAGAGATGTGTGAGCGACACGAACCCGATGGCCTGGCTGCCGTTCTCCATCGCCGAGGCGACGCTGTCGGGACAAGGTGGCGGCGCGAGTGAACTGCCCCAGGCATGGACACGTCTGCTGGATCGGTTGAAAACCGCGGGCGGGCTTGTCGCGTCCAGCGACGTCAACCGCAACAGCGTCGACTACGCCTCGGGGATGAGGCACCTGATGGTGCTGCTGGCCGTCGGTGTCGACGAGGCGCTACGGGTCGACCCAGATCCGGTGCTGGCCGTGTCACGGACAAGCACCGACGACATTCTGACCTGGGGCATGGAATGTCCGGACTGCCTGTACCTGCGTGCCACGCTGCGCGGTGGTGAGACATATCGGCTCTTCGGAAATCGGGGCACCGCACGCTACGTCGGACTTCAGACGATGAACGGGATCGCGTCCACTGCCAATTGTCTGGTGGACGACCTCGAAGTGGACGCGGACGGAGATTTCGAGATTGTGCTGTCGGCCGACGAGCACGAGGGCAACTGGATGCGCGTGGACGGTGACCATCCGACGCTGGTGGTGCGGCACTTCTTCTACGACTGGGACAACGAGAGGCCGTCCTCGCTGCAGATCGAACGCGTCGGTGCAGAGGTTGCGCCGAAAGACCGCGCGGTGGCGGCCGATGTCGGGGTGTCGCGCCAGATCTACGCGCTGGGGGAGTTCATTCACGACAATCTCAAGTTCTTCCTCGACTTCAACGGGGGTCCGCCGGCCAATGCGTTCATGCCGCCGATCGACCGTTCCGACATGGGCGCCGCGGCGGAGAACCGGCCGGTGATCGGACGCTATGAACTCGAACCCGATGAGGCGTTGATCCTGGAGGTCGAGCCGCCCCAAGGCGTGTACTGGAGCTACTCACTCGGCAATCAATGGTGGGAGACCATCCATTACGGCCGCCATCAATCGAGCCTCAACGCCCATCAGGCGGCCATCGACTCCGACGGTGTTCTGCGCGTGGTCATCAGCTCGCGCGATCCCGGCGTCGCGAATTGGCTAGATACGGCTGGGCATAGCAACGGCGCGATGATTCTGCGCTGTGTGCGCACCGAGACCGCGCCAACGCCGAGCGCGAGGGTGGTGCCCTTCGCCGCGGTGTCGTCGGAGTTGCCCGGCGGAACCGCCTTAGTCGGTCCGGAGGAGCGGGCGACCATCATCGCGGCGCGCAAGCGCGCGGTTCACGAAAGGTTCTCCGCATGACCTTCTCGGTTGAGGCACTCGAAGACGGTGCACGAGTCGCCACTGGTCTCGATGATTTCGGCTCGCTCTACTATCGCGAGGGTCTGAAGCGCACCGTTGACGCGTTGAACGACGAGGCCGATCTCAACGAGATGGGCGTCGTGATTCAGCACGCCACCATCAGCAACGCCCTCATGCAACGGCTGCGGATCATCGATACCCATAAGCAGTATCCCGAGATCGACGACGAAGTCATCGGTGGCCCGGTGTTCGTGATCGGGTTGCCGCGTACCGGTACGACGGCACTGAGCCAGCTGGTGGCCAACGATCCGCAGTTCCGCTCGTTGCGGATGTGGGAGTCGCAGGCGTGCACGCCGCCACCGGAGGCGGCCACCCAGCACGACGATCCGCGGATCGCGCAGGCGGCCGAGGGAATCACCATGATGGACAGCATGTTTCCGCGGATGCGGACCATGATGAACTCGGAGCCAGAGGCTGCGACCGAATGCCAGGATCTGATGGGGATGAGTTTCCGCACGTTCCACTTCGACGGGGTGGTGCGGGTCCCCGGGTACCTGTCGTGGCTGATGCAGTGCGATATGGGTGAGACATATACGTTCCACCGGCAGGTGCTCAAACTTCTTCAGTGGCACTGCCCGCCGACGCTGTGGCACCTCAAGACGCCGGTGCACATGTTCTCGCTCGATGCGCTGGTGGCGGCCTACCCGAACGCGAAGTTCCTCTGGAGTCACCGAGATCCGGCCAAGGTCCTGGCGTCGGTGTGCAGCCTGATCCAGTACGTCCGCAGTTGGAGCAGTGACCGCGACGACGCGCACGAACTCGGCGCCGAGCAGTTGGAGTGCTGGGCCGAAGGTGTCCGGCGCGCGATGGACTTTCGAAAGCGGTTCGGGGACAGCCGGTTCGTCGATGTCTCCTTCGCTGAGCTGAAGGCCGATCCGATCGGCACGCTCGAGAATGGCTATGAGCGGCTTGGCCTGACCTTCACAGGCGACGCGCGTCGCCGGGTGCGGGAGTGGGCGGATGGGCATGGGCCCGGTTCGCGCGGCGAGCACGCCTACGACCTCGCCGACTACGGCCTGACGCGGGAGCAGGTGCACGAGTCCTTCGCCGACTACCTCGCCGCCCACGAGGCCACCGCGTGACGGACACCGTCGTCAGGCGCAGACGCAGGAAGCTGGACCCCGATCCCGGTGTGCGCGATGCACTCGTGAACGCCGCCGCCGAGATCGTGCGCGACGAGGGAATCGCGTCGGTCAATGTGGCGCGGGTTCTCGACCGTGCTGGGCTGAGCACCCGCGCCTTCTATCGCCATTTTGATTCGAAAGACGCATTGGTGGCTGCGGTGTTCCTGCAGATGGCGCGGATCGAGATGCGCAGGCTGAAACGGAAGATGGCGGCGGCGTCCGACCCGGCCGAAGCGGTGGTGGTGTGGATCGATGGACGCCTGGACCTGGCGTTCAACGAACAGGTCCGATCTGACCTTCGGCACATGTCGTTGGAGGCTCAGACGCAGATGTTCGCGGCACCCGAGTTGGTCGGCGATGCCTACGCAGAGATCTTGAAGCCGCTCGTCGATCAGCTCGAGAAGGGAAGGGCTGCCGGCCTTTTCCCCGATATCGATCCGGCGGCCGACGCACTGTCGATTCATGGAGCGATCTGGGCGAGCACCGAACGTCAATGGACGACGGGCGACTGCGATCAGGATGACGTTCGCGAACAGATCGTCCGCTTCTGCATGCGCGGACTCGGTGTCGTAGGGCCCTACGGAAGGTGACGCGATGGACTTGGGTTTGACGGGATCGACGGCCGTCGTGACGGGTGGCAGCAAGGGCATGGGCCTGGCCATCGCGACGACGTTCGCAGAAGAGGGCGCCAAGGTTGCGGTGATGGCGCGAGGTGCCGGAGCCCTTGACGAAGCGGTGGAGCAGCTGCGTGACGCGGGGGCGCCGGATGCCGTCGGAATCAGCGTCGACATGTCGGACGCCGAGTCGATCGCCGCGGGCTTCGAGACCGTTGCGCAGCGGTGGGGCGGACTGAACAGCCTGGTTCACACAATCGGGCCGGGCGACGGGTACTTCGAGGAGATGGACGACGCGCAGTGGGAGGAGACGTTCGCGTTGGGCACGATGTCGGGAGTGCGGTCGATCCGGGCCGCGCTGCCGATGCTGCGGGCCGCGGAGTGGGGAAGGATCGTGACCTTGTCGGCTCATTCGATTCAACGGCAGAACCCACGGATCGTCGCCTATACGGCATCGAAGGCGGCGCTGAGCAGCGTCACCAAGAATCTGTCGAAAAGCCTTGCCAAGGACGGAATTCTGGTCAACTGCGTCTGTCCTGGCACCATCGTCACCGCAAGCTTCACCGAAGTGCTCTCCGATATCCTGGCCGCGGACGGACTCGACGCAGGAGATCCCACCGACGTGATGACGTGGATCGACAACAACTTTCATCAGCCGTGCGATCTCGGGCGTGCCGGCCTGCCCGAAGAGATCGCATCGATCACCGTCTATCTCGCGTCGAAGCGCAACGGCTATGTCACCGGGGCCACCGTCAACGTCGACGGCGGCTCGGATTTCGTCTGATCAGCGGCTGACGTAGTTCACCGGGCAAGGATCGGCAGATCGCGCGACACCACCGATCTGCGCCGACACCGGCCGTGGATAGTGCGGCCAATCCGGAGACATCTCGTAGGCGCCCAACAGGCGGGTCATCGCCGTGGTCATCGCCGCCAGCGAGAACGGCTGAGCGGGACACGAATGCTTACCGTGTCCGAATGCCGTGACCAGCATCGGCGATGGCAGCGATGCCGCATCGGCGAGCCGATATCGGTGCCAGCGGTCGGGCTCCCAGGCCTGCAGGTCCGGTGCGGCCGAGGTATTCAGCAGCGGCAACAGCGTGGCGATGGTCCAACCGGCGGGGACGCGATAGATCCGGTCGCCGGTGTCGAGGTCCACTGGAGACAGCACGGAGCGAGACATGATCGACCGCTGGGCGAGCCTGGTGCTCTCCAGTGCGCACCGCTGGGCGAACTCCTGGTCACCGCTGGCCACCCGTTGGGCCGGCAGCGGGTGTTCGAGTAGGTCGACGAGCGCCCAGCCCAGCGCCGCCATCAGATTCGACATGGAGGCGATGTGGATCAGCGCCACGTCCAGGGCGATTCCGCGCAGCCGCACGTCATCCGGTTCCGATGACCAGGCATTCACTATCCGGCCGAACAGATCCTCTTCGGCTGTGCAGTTGGAATCCGATGTGTGCACTGCGGTTTCGATGACGGCGACAACTTCATCGAGCGCGGCCCGCTCGGCCTGCTTGTCCGAAGCGGCCACGGCCGCCATCGCATCTGGATGTACGAATGCGTCCGAACCGTCGAGGGTTTCGAAAGCCACGACCAACCGCTCGAACGGGGTTCCCTCTGCGCAACCGGGTCCCGCCCAGGATGCCAAGCCCATCCGGTGGCCAAGGCGACGGGTGAGGCCGAAGAGATCCACGGTCCCTTCGGATCCCAACTCGGCCTCCGTATGCGCCAAGGCGCGGTCGAGATTGGCGAGATACGAGGTGACGTTGTCTCGGCGGAACAATGACGTCGGAAGAACGCGCCTGCCATCGAAGATCTCGTCGGGAAGCTTGCGGCGCAGCATGAGGAAGTCGGCCACGCCCTTGCTGGCTTTCGCCTCGGGAAGACCGTAGAACGCTTCAACCCCCGTGGGCGAGAATGTAAACAGGTAATGGTCATCCCCGCTGCGCACGGCGAACGTGTCGCCGTATCGTGTGCGCGCTGCGGCGATCGCGGCGACGGCGTCGTCAACCGATACATCCCAGGGGAGGCCGACTCCATCGGCGAACGGGGGCTGCGGAACCGGGAGGGTCGCCGACACTAGAGGCCGGTGGTCTTGCGCACCCTGTTGACCGCGCCGCGGACGGCCTGCTCGGTCGCGGCCAACGGTGAAATGACGGATTCGCCGATGCCCACGATGCGCTCGACGCGTGCCACAATGCCTTCGAGCCGATCGACGACCGCAATGAGGCGAGGCGCGAGCTCATTGATGCTGTTGATCGTGACGTTGAAGCGCTCCAACGTCGCGTCGAGGTTCGATGTTGAGTTGTCCAGGTCGGCCAGAGTCTCGGTCAGCCCGGCGAGGATGGTGTCGACCTGCTCGACCGTGACGTCGGCGTTCAGTGCAGCCTGTGCCAGTTTCTGGATCCGTTCCCGGCCACTTCGGGGCCCGGGCCGACTAACACCCTTGTCCGCCATGACGGTCATTTGACCACACACGCGGGAACGTCCGGGGCGGACTGGTCGTCTGAACCAGATATGACGATGTGCGGAGGGGACATGCCGCCCCGCCAATGCCCAGGTGAGCTGTGGCGCAGAACTCTCGCAACGGATTCGGCGAGGCGGGCCGCAGACTATGACGCCGGTTTCCGGGATGGCGAGAGTGACAGCAGGGCGCGCACGCGGCGTTTTCCACCCGCGCCCACGCCCCGACCACCGCCCCAGCCCGGCTGGTGAGGGCGGTACTCACGAGTCGATCGAACATAGTTTTGACACGAACCGTCTACCGACCACCCGACGACCAGCTCAAGGCCCAACGGTGGATAGAGCCCTATTGGGGATAACTCAGCTGCGACGACAGCTACAGCTTGGAAGCTGCTGCCTCATCGAGCAGCCAGACCGTCGCGTCGCGGCCGACGCCGCCCGCGGCGGGCACGTCGACGGGGCTGGCGCCCCCGACCGCCGCGGCCACCGCGTCGGCCTTCGCCTCACCCGACACCACCAACCACACCTCACGTGACCGCTGAACAGCGGGCAGCGTCAGGGTGATTCGTTGCGGCGGCGGTTTGGGGGAGTCGGACACGCCGATCACCAACTGGCTGGTTTCCCGTACTGCGGGAGTATCCGGGAACAGCGAGTTGATATGTCCCTCGCCGCCCATCCCCAGCAGGTGGACGTCGAAATCGGGGCCGGGCTGCCCTTCGTCGGCGTTCTCGACCAGCACGCGTCCATATGCCGCCGCGGCCGCGTCGAGGTCGTCTCCGAACGCGCCACCGCTGGGCGCCATTACGTGGACATTGGCCGCGGGGATATCGATGTGGTCGATCAGCGCCTCGCGCGCCTGCTTCTCGTTGCGTTCGTCGTCATCGGCGGGCACGAAGCGATCATCGCCCCAGAACAGGTGGACCTTCGACCAGTCGATTCCGTCAGCCTGCTCGCGCACCCGCTTGAGCAGCCCGGTCCCGGTGCCACCGCCGGTGAGCACGATGAGTGCGCGGCCCCGTTGGTCGATCGCATCGGTGATCGCCGCCACGAGTCGATCTCCCGCCGCTGCAACCAAAGCGGCTGTGTCCGAGTACTTCTCGATGATAGTGCTCATACGTACTGCACCTTCTCGATCCCCTTCAGCGCCTCGTGGTAGATCTCGTCGGCGTCAAGCCTGCGCAGGTCCTCCGCGAGGCACTCCTTGGCCTCCCGACGGGCCAACGGGATCAACGAGTCCGGTTTCGCGGTGCGGCTGATCGTCGCGGTGACACCGGTCTGCGGCCTGCGCAGTGTGATGGTCTCGCTGCTGCGGATCAGCTCCACCTTCAATTCGCCGATCTCTCGTTGCACGGGGCCGTCGATCCGGGCGGCGAGCCAACCGGCGAGGACGTCGAGCGACGGCTCGTCGCGAAGCCCGGATACCACCGCCGAGGTGACGGGCTCGTACGGCGGCTGATCGAGTGCAGCCGTCAGCAGCGCACGCCAGTAGGTGATGCGCGCCCACGCCAGATCGGTGTCTCCGGAGGTGTACCCGGCGAGGCGGCTCTTGATCGCAGCCATCGGATCCGCGCAATCCGTCGCATTGGTGATCCGTCGAATCGCCAACTGTCCCAGTGGGTCTCGCGATGGATCATCAGGTCCGCCGGCGGGCCACCAAGCTACCACCGGTGTGTCCGGCAACAGGAACGGCAGTACGACGCTGCTTGCGTGGTCGGCAAGTTCGCCGTGCAGGTGCAAGGCGACGACTTCGCCCGCTCCGGCATCCCCGCCGACGCGCAGCTGGGCGTCCAGACGCGGTTGGGTCGCATCCCGATCACCGGCCACCACGACGATCACCCGGCACGGGTGCTCGCGGCTGGCGAAGTTGGCCGCCTCGATGGAATCCTCGAGCAGGCCATCGGAGTGAAGCGAGATGACGAGCGTGAGCACCCGGCTCAGCGTGATCGCGCCGCCTTCTTCGCGAAGGCCGGTGATCTTCTTGTTGATGTCATTGGTTGTCGCGTTCGGTAGGTCAACGATCATTACGGCCGCCTCCATTCCCGGCCCATGCGGTGCAGCATCTCGTCGGCCGACTCGGGTCCCCACGTGCCGGACTCGTAGGCCTCGGGCCTGCCTTGCGACGCCCAGTAATCCAGTACGGGATCCAGGATCTCCCAGGAGAATTCGACCTCGCGGTTGACCGGGAACAACGACGGTTCGCCGAGCAACACATCGAGGATGAGCCGCTCGTAGGCTTCGGGGGAGTCTTCGGCGAACGCCGAACCGTAGGAGAAGTCCATGTTCACGTCGCGGACCTCCATGGCGCTGCCGGGCACCTTGGAGCCGAACCGCGTGGTGATGCCTTCGTCGGGCTGCACCCTGATCACCACGGCGTTCTGGCCGAGTTCTTCGGTCATCGTCTTGTCGAAGGGCAGATGCGGTGCCCTCTTGAAGATCAACGCAATCTCGGTAACTCTGCGGCCCAGCCGTTTTCCGGTTCGAAGGAAAAACGGCACGCCGGCCCAGCGGCGGGTGTCGATCTCCAACGCAATGGCAGCGTAGGTCTCGGTGGTCGAGTCCTTGGAGAACCCGTCCTCCTCGAGCAGCCCGACGACCTGCTCGCTGCCCTGCCAACCCGCGGAGTACTGACCGCGTGCGGTGGTCTGATCCAGCGGCTGCATCACCTGCGTCGCCGAGAGAATCTTGATCTTCTCCGCCTGCAGTTCACGCGGCCCGAAGCTGACAGGCTCTTCCATGGCCGTCAGCGCCATCAACTGCAGCAGGTGGTTCTGGATGACGTCGCGTGCCGCGCCGACCCCGTCGTAGTAGCCACCCCGGCCGCCGAGACCGATGTCCTCGGCCATCGTGATCTGGACGCTGTCGACGTAGTTGTTGTTCCAAATCGGTTCGTACAGCTCATTGGCGAAGCGCAGAGCCAGAATGTTCTGGACCGTCTCCTTGCCGAGGTAGTGGTCGATGCGGAACACCGAGTCCTCTGGGAAGACGCTGTTGACCACGGCGTTGAGATCTCGCGCGCTCTGCAGATCGTGTCCGAACGGCTTCTCGATGACCACCCGGCTCCAGGAGCCGTCGGGCTTGTTGGCCAGCCCGGACTCCTTGAGCTGTTCGCAGACCACGGGAAAGGCATTGGGAGGAATCGACAGGTAGAACGCGTGGTTGCCACCGGTCCCGCGTTCGGCGTCCAACTTCTGCAGGGTCTCGGCGAGGCTCTCATATCCCTTCGGATCGTCGAAGGTGCCCTTGACGAACCGGATGCCCTCAGCCAGGCGGTCCCATACCTCCTGGCGGAACGGTGTCCGGGCGTGTCCTTGGACCGCTTCGTTGACCAGCTTCGCGAAATCCTCGTCCTCCCAGTCGCGCCGGGCGAACCCGACCAGGGCGAAGTTGGCTGGAAGCAGCCCCCGGTTGGCGAGATCGTAGATCGCGGGCATCAGCTTCTTGCGCGCCAGATCACCCGTCACACCGAAGATGACCACCGCACACGGACCGGCGATATGCGGCATCCGCTTATCGCGCTTGTCGCGCAGCGGATTACGCCATTCGCTCATTTCTTGGCGGAGTCGAGCTGCTCCTGCGTGGCGTCCAGCAACTCCTGCCAGGACTTCTCGAACTTCTCGACACCCTCGTCCTCGAGCACCTTGAATACGTCCGGGAGATCGATGCCGACCGCCTCCAGCTTGTCGAATACGGCCTGGGCCTCGGCGCCCTTGCCGGTGACGGTGTCGCCGGTGATGACGCCATGATCGGCCACTGCGTCGATCGTCTTCTCCGGCATGGTGTTAACGGTGTTCGGCGCGACGAGTTCGGTGACATAGAGCGTGTCGGAGTAGTCCGGATTCTTGACGCCCGTCGATGCCCACAGCGGACGCTGAACCCGTGCTCCGGCGGCCTTCAGCGGCTCGAAGCGCGAACCACCGACGAACACCTCTTCGTAAGCCGCATAGGCCAGATGGGCGTTGGCCACTCCGGCCTTACCGCGCAACGCCAGCGCCTCCTCCGAGCCGATCTGCTCCAGCCGCTTGTCGATCTCGGTGTCCACCCGGGACACGAAGAACGATGCAACGGAATGGATCTTGGAGATATCGTGGCCGGCTTCCTTGGCCTTCTCGAGGCCGGCCAGATACGCGTCCATGACGGCTCGGTGACGTTCCACCGAGAAGATCAACGTCACGTTCACCGAAATACCCTCGGCGATAACGGACGTGATGGCTGGTATGCCCTCTTCCATTGCCGGAATCTTGATCAGCAGATTCGGCCGGTCGACGATCTTCCACAGCTCGATTGCCTGCGCGATGGTCTTGTCGGCATCGTGTGCAAGTCGCGGGTCGACCTCGATCGACACCCGTCCGTCGACGCCTCCGGACTGCTCGTACTGTTTGGTCAGTACGTCGCAGGCATTGCGGACATCGTCGGTGGTGACGGTGCGGATCGTCGCGTCGACGTCCGCGCCGCGCTCGGCCAACTCCTTGACCTGATCGTCGTAGGCGTTGCCCTTCGACAACGCCGCCTGGAAGATCGACGGGTTGGTGGTCACCCCGACGACGCTGCGAGTGTCGACGAGCTCCTGCAGATTGCCGGTCTGCAGCCGCTCCCGCGACAGGTCGTCGAGCCAGACCGAGACGCCAGCGGCGGACAGGGCGGCCAAATTCGGGTTCTGCGTCATGATTGTTGCCCTTCTGTGAGGTTCAGTTGTCTATGGATCGCTCTGCGGCGGCCGCGACGGCCTCGGGGGTGAAACCGAACTCGCGGAACAGCGTCTTGTCGTCGGCCGATTCGCCGTAGTGCTCGATCGACACAATCTCCCCGGTATCGCCCACCAGCTTGTACCAGCTCTGGGCGACCGCCGCCTCGACGGCAACTCGTGCCGAAACCGACGGAGGGAGAACGGAGTCGCGGTACTCCTTCGGCTGCGATTCGAACCACTCGACGCACGGCATCGACACCACATACGCGGTGATGTCCTTCTCGGCCAAAAGCTTCTTGGCTTCCACCGCGAGCTGTAGCTCGGAACCGGTACTGATGATGATCACGTCGGCGTCGCGCACTTCTTCGGGGGAAGGACCCCCTAGCACGTACCCACCCTTGGCGACACCCTCGGAACTGGTGCCCTCCAGCACTGGGATGCCCTGACGCGTGAGGATGAAACCCACGGGACCGCTGCCGTTGCCGCGAGCCAGGATGCTGCGCCACGCGTAGGCCGTCTCGTTGGGGTCACCGGGCCGCACCACCGAAAGGTTCGGAATCGCCCGCAGCGCCGCGAGGTGCTCGATCGGCTGGTGCGTCGGTCCGTCCTCGCCAAGACCGATGGAGTCGTGCGTCCAGATGTAGATGGTGTCGATGTCCATCAGCGACGCCAGCCGGACCGCGGGGCGCATGTAATCGGAGAACTGAAGGAAGGTTCCGCCGAACGCGCGGGTTGGACCGTGCAGCACGATGCCGGAAAGAATCGACCCCATCGCATGCTCGCGGATACCGAAATGCAGCACCCGGCCGTACCAGTCGGCCGTGAAGTCCTCGGTCGAGATCGACGGCGGCCCGAATGACTTCACATCCTTGATCGTGGTGTTATTGCTACCCGCGAGATCGGCTGACCCGCCCCATAATTCAGGCAACTTCGGCGCCACGTCGTTGAGCACCTGACCGAACGCCGCGCGGGTGGCGAGCGCCTTGCTGCCCGGTTCCCAGTACGTCAGGTCGGCGTCCCAACCCTCGGGCAGTTCCTGAGCGAGCAGTCGGTCGAGCAGCTTCTTGCGCTCGGGCTCCCGCTCGGCCCAGGCATCGAACTGCGGTTGCCACTTCTCGTGGGCTTCCTTACCGCGTGCCACCAGCTTGCGGGTGTGCTCGATGACCTCGGGGCGCACCTCGAACGTCTTGTCCGGATCGAAGCCGAGCACCTTCTTGGTGGCGGCCACCTCTTCGTCGCCCAGCGCCGACCCGTGCACGCCGCCGGTGTTCATCTTGGTGGGTGCCGGGTAGCCGATGATCGTCCGCACCGAAATGAACGACGGTTTGTCGGTGACAGCCCGTGCGGCTTCGATCGCCTCTTCGATTCCGACGACGTTCTCTCCGCCCTCGACCTCCTGGACATGCCAGCCGTAGGCGCGATAGCGTGCCGGAACATCCTCGGAGAGGGCGATATTCGTGTCGTGCTCGATGGAGATCTGATTGTGGTCGTAGAACACGATGAGATTGCCGAGCTGCTGAGTTCCCGCCAGCGAGGAGGCCTCACTGGTGACGCCCTCCTCCATGTCGCCGTCGGAGGCGATGACGTAGATGAAGTGGTCGAACGGACTCTCTCCGGCAGGCGCGTCGGGGTCGAACAGGCCGCGCTCGTAACGCGATGCCATCGCCATACCGACGGCCGAGGCCAAGCCCTGACCCAGCGGCCCGGTGGTGATCTCCACGCCCTTGGTATGGCGGAACTCGGGATGGCCGGGCGTCTTGGACTTCCACGTGCGTAGCGACTCGATATCGGTGAGCTCCAGGCCGAAGCCGCCGAGGTAGAGCTGGATGTACAGCGTCAGGCTGGAATGCCCACAGGACAGCACGAACCGGTCGCGACCGAGCCAGTGCACGTCACTCGGGTCGTGGCGCATCTGGCGCTGGAATAACGTGTACGCCAGCGGCGCCAGGCTCATCGCCGTACCGGGGTGCCCGTTACCCACCTTCTGCACCGCATCGGCTGCCAGCACCCGAGCGGTGTCGACTGCAACCGAGTCCACGTCGGCCCAGTCGTCGGGGTGATGGGGACGGGTAAGGGTGGAAATCTCTTCGAGCGTGGTCACAGGCGCCCTCTCCTGGTCGACGATTGAGCTCTTCCAAACTGGCTCTTCAAACAGCCTAGTGCGGGACAGTCATCCGCTGCAGGCTGCTTGGGGGACGATTAGGCGGCCGTTCAGCAGCGGTCTACCATCCTCTGTAGTAGACGCCGCGCGCGCTGCAGCCATTTCAAGGAGTTACTGCGTGGACATTCGCGAGAGCCAGCTCCCCGCCGGGACGCACGGCCGAGTGCGCACCACGCTGCTTGGCTACCTCTCGCTGACGAAGCCGCGGGTCATCGAGCTGCTTCTCGTCACCACCATTCCGGCCATGTTGCTGGCCAACCGCGGCACGGTCGACCCGTTGCTCATCCTGAACACGCTGGTCGGTGGCCTGCTGGCAGCGGCGGGGGCCAACACGTTGAACTGTGTGGCCGACGCCGACATCGACAAGAAGATGAAGCGCACCGAGCGCCGCCCGCTGGCCCGCGACACCGTCCCGCGCAGCCACGCGCTGATCTTCGGACTGATCCTTTCCGTCGGCTCGTTCTTCTGGCTGTGGTGGACCACGAACATGCTGTCCGCGCACCTCGCCGGCGCGACGATCGCGTTCTATGTGCTCGTCTACACGCTGCTTCTCAAGCGCCGCACGACGCAGAACGTGGTGTGGGGCGGCGCGGCGGGCTGCATGCCGGTGATGATCGGCTGGTCGGCGGTCACCGGGACCATCCAGTGGCCCGCGTTGGTGATGTTCGCGATCATCTTCTTCTGGACGCCGCCGCACACGTGGGCGCTGGCGATGCGCTACAAGGAGGACTACGCCGCGGCCGGGGTACCGATGCTGCCCGTGGTGGCCACCGAGCAACAGGTGACCAAGCAAATCCTGATCTACACGTGGCTGACGGTGGCGGCCACCCTTTCGCTCGCGCTGGCCACCGGCTGGCTGTACGCGGCCGTCGCCGTTCTGGCCGGAGCGTGGTTCCTGGTGATGGCCCATCAGCTCTACAGCGGTGTCCGCCGCGGCGAGCCGGTCAAGCCGCTGCGCCTGTTCCTGCAGTCGAACAACTACCTTGCCGTGGTGTTCTGCGCGCTGGCAGTCGACTCGGCGCTCGATCTTCCGACGCTGCTACACCTCTAGACTAGGGCACCAGCACCACGGAGCCGACGGTCTTGCGGCCCTGCAAGTCCCGGTGAGCCTGTTCGGCGTCTTCTAGGCGATAGCGCTCGCTGACCGTTACATCGATGGTGCCGTTGGAGATCGCATCGAGAAGTTCTCCTGCGCGCCAAGCGAATTCATCGGGTGTGCGGGTGTAGTGGACCAGCGTCGGCCTGGTCAGGAATACTGAGCCCGCGGCGTTGAGCCGTTGCGGATCGAATGGCGGGACGGGTCCGCTCGATGCGCCGAACAGCGCCAGTGTGCCGCGGACGGCGAGGCTGGCGATGCTGGCGTCGAAGGTGTCGGCGCCGACGCCGTCATAGACGACGGCCACACCGCCGTCGGTCAGTTCCTTGATCTTGGCGCCGAACGCTGCGGGATCGTCGGGGTAGTCGAGAACCTCGACGGCACCCGCGGCCCGCGACAGCTCCGCCTTCTCAGGCGTGGACACCGTCGTGATCACCCTGGCGGCCATGCTGGTGGCCCACTGCGTCAGGATCAGGCCGACGCCTCCCGCTCCCGCGTGCACCAAAACGGCGTCGCCCTGCTGCACCGGGTAAGTCGAGAAGATCAGGTAGTGCGCGGTCATTCCCTTGAGCAGGGCCGCAGCGGCCGCGTCGGAGCTGACGCCTTCGGGCACGTAGGCACAGAAATCAGCTGCCGCCAAGGCGTATTCGGCATAAGCGCCATTGGCCTGGGCGGTGACCACCCGATCGCCGATGCTCAGCGCGGCGACCTCGTCGCCAACGGCCTCGACAGTGCCGCACACCTCGTTGCCGAGGACGAAGGGCACCTCCCGCGGATAGAGCCCCGAGCGGAAGTACGTGTCGAGAAAGTTCACGCCTATGGCTTCGGCTTTGATCAGTACCTCGCCGGGCCCCGGGGTCGGCTGTGGCTTCTCGACGTAGGTCAGGACTTCTGGTCCGCCGGTCTCGGCGACTTCGATGGCGTACATCCTTCTATCCTGCCTTGGTATGAAACTCGCCCGCCCAGACGTCTTCCATCCGCGCATCGTGCTCGCGGGCTGTGCGGCGCTGCCCGAGGGAGACGGAGACGACGCCGAGCTGGTCGTCGCGCTGCGCAGACGGGGTCTCCATGCGCGCTGGCTGTCCTGGGATGACCCGGCCACGCTGGAGGCGGACCTGGTGATCCTGCGGGCGACGTGGGACTACATCGACCGCCTCGACGAATTCCTGGACTGGACGACGAAAGTCCCCAACCTCGCCAATGCCCCCGAGGTGGTCGCGTGGAATGTCGACAAGCGCTATCTGGCCGACCTCGCCGCGGCCGGTGTGCCAGTCGTCCCGAGCTGGTTTTTCGCGCCGGGCGAGCCGGTAGTCCTGCCTTCCGGCGAGCTCGTGGTCAAACCGGCGGTCGGTGCCGGATCCGTTGGTGCACAACGGTTCAGCGACAGCGATGACGCCTGCGCCCACGTCGCGGCGCTGCATTCCGATGGCCGGACCGCGCTGGTGCAGCCCTACGACGAGCGGGTCGAGGACGGCGAGACGGCCCTGGTCTTCGTTGGCGGTCGCTCCTCGCACGCATTCACCAAAGGGCCCATCCTGCCGCCGCCGGGCAGCCGGCCGGCCTTCGACGACTCGGGCACGTACGCCGAGGAGTCGCTGACACCGGCCGACCCCGACTTCGAGCTGTGGGACCTCGGCCATGCGGCACTGGTCGCCGCGGCCAGCCACCTGGGCATCGAGGTGGCCGAACTGCTCTACGCGCGGGTCGATCTGATCGGCGGTCCCACCGATCCGAAGCTGCTGGAACTCGAGCTCGTCGAGCCGTCGCTGGGTTGGCGGCAGTTAGACGCCGCCACCCGGTCGCGCAGGCAGCGCGATTTCGTCGTCGGTGTCGAGGACACCCTCGAGCGTCGTGGCCTCGGCCCGCTCTCGCAGCGACGCCCATAGCGCGGCGGTGGCCGCGGTGCACGCGGCCGCACCGGCGACGTGGATGGCCACGAGCGTCGCCGGGACATCGTTGAAGTACTGCACGGTACCGACGACTCCTTGAGCGCACACCAGCCCGACGAGCACCGCGAGCCGCAGCATGACGGGCCGCGGTGCGCGCACGGCGAGCAATGCAAAGCCCAGCGCGACGACCATCGACAGGTACGCCACGAGCAGCGAGGAGTGCATATGCACGAGCGTCGTGATCTCGACCCCTAGCCGCGGCACCGGTTGGGTGATGCTCTTGTCGCCCGCGTGCGGGCCTGCACCGGTGACCAGTGTTCCGGTCACGAGCACGGCGGCCAGCGTCATCGCACTCAGAACAGTCAACTGGCGCAACGGTTTCGGAACCCGATGCCGGACAATGCCGCTATCAGGTTCGCCGATCTTGACGTAGAGCAGCACCGACACCCACACCATGGTCATCGACGCCAGTAGGTGAATGGCGACCGTCCACCACAGCAGTCCGGTGAGCACCGTGATGCCGCCGATCACGGCCTGCACCACCGTCGACGCCGGCATCAGCCACGCGTAGATCAGGACCTCGCGGCGCCTGCGGGCGCGCGTGACGGCCAGTACCGCCAGCGCGGCCGTCAGCACCACCAGGAACGTGATCATCCGATTGCCGAACTCCACGGCCTGATGAATGCCCGCGACCTCGGGGTGGGGGATTGGGGTGAAGCTGCCGGGGAAGCACTGGGGCCACGTCGGGCAGCCAAGGCCGGAGGCGGTGACGCGGACGATCGCGCCGGTCACTGCGATGCCGCCCTGGGACAGGATGACGGCAACGGCGACGGCGCGCTGGACGCGCAGGCTCGGCAATGGCAGAAGGTCGACCAGCCGCAGGAAGATTCGTCCGACGGGCACGGGTCGATGGTAGAGCAGTTGGAACTACAGGCCGTAGTAGGGATGGCCTATTCGCGCGGCGACACGAATGGCACCAGGACCTCCTCGACCAGCTGCACGACCAGATCGTCGGTGATCGGATCGCCGGTGATCAATAGCCGGTGCCACAGGACGCTCTGCCCGAGCTCGCGCGCAATCTCGACGGGAACGTCGGGCCGCACGTCACCACGTGCGATGCCGCGGGCCAACAGCGCCGCCATTTCCTCTTTACGCCAGCCGATTACGTCCTGCTGAAACGCGGCCGTCAGCTCTGGATCGTGGGCGGCCGCTGCGACGGCGGCACGAAGCACGGGGGATTCGGGCCCGGTGAACAGCGCCGCCCACCCGCGCAGGATCGCGAGCATGTCGCTGCGATAGCTGCCGGTGTCCTCATGGGGAATTGCCGTGGTCGCGATCCGCAACAGAGTGTCGCGCAACAACGAGGTCCGGTCTGGCCAGCGCCGATACAGAACCGGCTTGCTGGTCGCCGCGGCCGCGGCGACGGCCTCCATGGTCACCCCCGACGGTCCGTGTTCGGCCAGCAGGCCCAGGACGGCGGCACGGATCGCCGCGTCCAGTTCGTCGCCGTGACGTCGCCGCATCAAACCTCCAGAAGAAACGCTTGCGTATCTTAGTTCCGCAGCTTAGCCTGATGAGGTAAGAAACGCTAACGTATCTTGGAGGTCTCCGATGGCTCGCCCGGTGCTTTACCCGCTTCGCCCCGTTGACACTGCGACGGTCCGCTTCAGCGACCAGCCGCATGGCCGGCGTCGCGTCACCATCGACCACCGCCCGCTGGCCGGCATCACGCCGCCCATGCTGCTCGACTGGTTCACCCACCTCGGCGAAACGATCGTCTATGGCGACGAAATCATCGACCGCTACCTTGCCTGGCATCCCATCGACCACATCAAATGGGAACTCGCGCGGCCCGCGCCGGGCGGGGGCGCCGCCGAAGGCGCGCGGTTCCGCATGGTCGAGGCGTTCGCGGGCAGACCCGAATACAAAATCGATGAGATCGCCCGTGTGGAGAAACTGGACGAGACAGGAATTCGGCTGGTCAAGCGGATTGCCGGGATTCCGGTCTTTCAACTGGAGCACACCTGGTCGGCCGGCAGCGGCGGTGCGCACTATGTCACCGTGATGGACCTCGGCGTCCAATCCGCAGTGCTCTCGGTCGCGAACAAGGCCGTGCGGCGCCGCTTTCCGCAAGACAAGGTGCACGCCTGGGTCAAGCACAACATCGAAGAAGTCGGGCAGCTGGAATATCTGCTGCCGCAACTGACCCGGAACGAGGAACCGGCAACACGGTAGGACACCTCACGTGCCGAGGTGCTCTCCGACATCCCCGGTGTAGCGCTGCACCGCAATGACGACGTGCATTTCCAGTACGGCTTCAGTGAACGGGCCGACGACGTGGCCGAGGTCTTCCGGCGACATGGCATCGGCGTCCGTGTGCTCGACATTGCGCACGGAGTTCATCCGGATGCGTTGCGCATCGTCGCACCACGCGCTGACGAACGTGAACGCTTCCTCGGGGCCGTCGCCGACGTGAAAGATTTGCTTTCGGCTCAGGTGAAGCGGAACCAGCGCAGGGCGCACAGGGCCGCAACGGCGCCCCACACCGCGAGCACCGCCAGGCCGAACCAGTCAACTAACGGCGTCATCGCCTGCGAAAGCGCTTCGGTAAGCGCCCCTGACGGCGTCAGGCGCGCGACCCACGTTAGTGCGGTCGGCACGATGCCACCCTCCAGCGTCAGCGCACCGAGGGCGGCGAAGACGAACCACAGCAGGTTCGCCACCGCCAGCACGATCTCGGCACGCAGCGTGCCACCGAGCAGCAGACCGAGTGCGGCGAAACCGGCGGTGCCAAGCGCGATGATCGCTGCGCCAAGTGCCAGACCCGCAATGGCCGGGCGCCAGCCGAGCGTAAACCCTATGGCGCCCAAGATGATTGCCTGGAGGAATACGACGGCTACGACGGCCAGTGATTTGCCTGCGATGATGCCCCACACCGGCAGCGCGGTTGCTCCCAGGCGTTTGAGAGCGCCGTAACGGCGATCGAAAGCCACGGCGATGGCCTGTCCGGTGAAGGCGGTCGAAATCACGGCCAGCGCCATGATCGCGGGAACGAAGGTCGCGGCTCTGTTGTCGCCGAACGATCCGAACGGCAGCAGGGTGAGGCCCACCAGCAGGGTGATCGGGATGAACATCGTCAGCAGCAACTGTTCACCGTTGCGCAGCAGCAGCTTCAGCTCGAGGCCGAACTGGGCGGTCAACATCTTCTGCACCGTGGCCGGATGTGGATCCGGCGTGAAGGTGCCTGGCGCAAAACGATTCGTCATAGTTGATGGTTCCTCGTGCAAGCACTCGTCATAGTCGATGGTTCCTCGTGCAAGCACTCGTCACGGCCGCAACTCCCGCCCTGTCAATTCGAGGAACACGTCTTCGAGGCTGCGCTGTTCCACCCGCATGTCGGTGGCCAGCACATTGACCCGCGCACACCACGCAGTCACGGTGGCCAGCACCTGGGGGTCGATGTCACCTTCGACGAGGTATTCACCCGGGGCGGTCTCGGTGGCCTTGTATGTTTCAGGAAGCGCGGACATCAGCAGTGTGAGGTCCAGCATGCGCGATGCGCGGAACCGCAGTTGCTTCTCGGCGCCGCTGCGCATCAGCTCCTCGGGTGTTCCGCTGGCCACCGCGATCCCGCGATCGATGATGACGATGCGATCGGCAAGTTCCTCCGCCTCGGACAGCTGATGGGTGGTCAGCACCACCGTCACGCCGTCGCGGCGTAGCCCGTCGATCAACTCCCACACCACGATTCGGGCGTGTGCGTCCATGCCTGCGGTCGGCTCGTCGAGAAACACCAGCTCCGGTCGGCCCACCACGGCGCATGCAAGTGCCAGTCGCTGCTGCTGGCCTCCCGAGAGCCTGCGATATGTCGTGCGTGCCGAATCAGTCAGTCCGAGCGTGTCCATCAACCACTTCGGGTCCAGCGGGTTCGCGGCATAGGCGGCAACGAGGTCGAGCATTTCGCCGGCACGCGCCGCGGGGTATGCACCGCCGCCCTGAAGCATCACGCCGATGCGTTCACGCACCGCGGCGTTGTCGCCGAACGGATTCAGTCCGAGGATTTCGATGGTGCCCGAGTCGGGCTTGGTGAAACCCTCACACATCTCGACGGTCGTGGTCTTTCCCGCGCCGTTGGGGCCCAGCAGCGCGAGCACCTCGGCGGTCTCGACATCGAGATCGAGGCCCGACACCGCCGTCGTCGACCCGTACCGTTTGCTGACCCCGCGCAGGCGCACGGGGACCGGGGAAGTCCCCGATGCTGGGTGGGTCACGGGGATTCAGCGTAGGCGTCGGGCTTCACCGGCGGTGTCGGCGGTGGTTCGGCCTCGGGTGGGGCGGGCTGCTCGGCGGGCATGCGCCGCCATGGCAGATGGTTGTGGGTCAGCGCGATGAGCAGCAGCGCGATCACCGTGCTCGCCACGACTGCCAGCAGTATTTGGAACAACGTGAAGCGGTCGCCGTTGGCGGTCGGGCCGAAGATGCCCACGACGAGGGTTACCACGATGGTCGTCGTGCGGAAGGCGGGGCGGGTGGCCCACGCGGCGAGCGGGATGACCGCCCAGAGCACGTACCAGGGCTGGACCACCGGGAACAGCAGCACCGTCAACCCGAGCGCGACGCCGAGTCCGCCGACCGGGTGCAGCCGACCGCGAAGCACGAGGAGCAGCAGCCAGGTCACCACGATCGCGATGATGACCACACCGATGGCACGGGTCAGTCCGAGCACCGCGGTGGTGTGGTCGCCGAGCCCGAGCAGAATTCCGACCTGTCCGGTGCCCAATGCGGCCAGTGTCGGCAGCGACATCCAGCTACGCACCACGTTCGCCGTGCCCAGCGTGAAGAGCCAGCCGAAACCAAGGCCGCTTGCCCAGCCGATCAATGCCATCACCGCCACCGACACCGCCGTGAGCGATCCGCCCGCCAGGATGAACGCCTTGAAAGTGCCACCCCATCGACACGCCAAGGCCATCGCGACAAAGCCGAGGGCGAGCAGGGAGGGCAGCTTGACCTGCGAGGACAGCGTGATCAGCACCACGCCCACCAGGAGCATCAGCGATGGCCGCCAGCGCGCCCAGGCCTCCGGCCCCTGCGGCCAGGCCAGTGGTTTCGGGATCAGTGGGCGGGCGGCATCGATACCCCGCAACGCGAACTCGGTGCCCGCGAGCATCAGGCCCAGCATCAACGCCTCGTTGTGGATGCCTGCGACCAGATGCATGATCAGCAGCGGATTGGCCGCGCCTAGCCACAGCGCGCTCACCTCGGCGACTCCGCACCGCCGCGCCAGACGCGGTGTGGCCCAGACGATCAGGCCGACACCCAGCAGCACCACCAAGCGATGACACAGCACCGCGGCGACGATGTTCTCGCCGGTGATCGCCGAAATACCCTGACCGATCCACAAGAAGAGCGGTCCGTACGGCGCAGGCGTTTCACGCCACATGTTCGGCACCGACAGCGTGAAGACGTGGTCCAGACCGAGGCCGGGCGCCGGACCGACGCGGTAGGGATCCAGGCCCTTGATGGCGATCTCACTCTGCGCCAGATAGGAGTAGACGTCGCGGCTGTACATCGGTGGTGCGATGAGCAGGGGCAGCACCCACAGCAGCAGGGTGCGGTCCAACTGGCTGCGCGACATCCGCCGCTGGCCGAGAGCGAATCGCCCGAGCATCAGCCAGGCCAGCGCCATCATCACTGCGCCGGTGGTGGTCATGGTCAGCGAGACCGTCTGGATCCGTGACGGCAGATTGAGAAGGCGAACGCCGAAGGTCGGATCCTGCACCACGGGGCGGGCGCCGACGCCCAGTGCCCCGATGGCCATCAATACCGTGCCCGTAGCGCCGAACAGGCGCGTCCGCCGCATTGCGATGACCTCGGCATCGTTGAGCGGTGAGCCGACGGCGCGCTCGTCGGCGTGCCAGCGGGCAATCGACGAGGACAGGGACCCGGGACCGGCGGCCATCAGTGCAGCGTAGCGGTCAGAGCGCGACGATCACCTTGCCGGTGTTTCCGCCGGTGAACAACAGGTTCAGCGCGTCAGGCGCCTTCTCGAGGCCTTCGACGATGTGCTCGGACGACTTGATCTTGCCTTCGGCGATCCAGCCCGCCATCTCCATCTGCGCGCCTGGAAAGCGATCGAGGTAGTCGAGGATGATGAAGCCCTCCATGCGCCCGCGGCGCACCAGCAAGGTCAGGTAGTTGCTGGGGCCGGTCGGTGGGCCGTCGTCGTTATAGGTGGAGATGGCCCCGCAGAGCACGACGCGGCCGCGCAGCGCCAGATTCGCCAGGCAGTCGTTGAGGATCGAACCGCCGACGTTGTCGAAGTACAGGTCGATGCCGTCCGGGCAGGCCTCGCGCAGCCGCGCCGCGACGTTGTCGTTCTTGTAGTCGATCGCCTCGTCGAAGCCGAGCTCGTCGACGATGTAGGCGCACTTCTCGGCCCCGCCTGCGATGCCGACGACCTTCTTCGCGCCCTTGATCTTCGCGATCTGCCCTGCGGCGGACCCCGTGGCGCCCGCGGCACCGGAGACGACCACGACATCGCCCTCGGCGACCTTGCCGACATCGGTGATGCCGAAGTAGGCGGTCATTCCGGTCACCCCGAGGATCCCGATCGCCACTCCCGGAGGCACCCCTTCGGGAAGCACCTGCATGGCCTTCTCGCCCGCGTCGACAATCGCGTAGTCCTGCCAGCCCGTCATGCCGAACACCAGCTGACCGGGCTGATATGCGTCGGTCCGGCTCTCGATGACCTCACCGACGCCGCCGCTACGGATCACCTCGCCGATTCCGATCGGGGGCAGGTAGCTGGGCACATCGTCCATCCACGTGCGGATCGTCGGGTCGATCGACAGGTATCGGACCTTCACCAGGGCCTCGCCGTCCGCCGGTTCGGGCACCGGTTCGGACTCCGTACGCAGTGTGTTTTCATCGACGAGTCCGGTGGGGCGGTTGGCCAGGACCAGGCGCCGATTCGCTGTGCTCATGGACCGATCGTATGACGGCGCTCACGTAAGGGTCCCCTTGCTAGACCGGGTTTCGGAATTCCGACACAATGGTGTTGTGAAATCCGTTCCGGACAACGCTGGAGCCGCTCCGGCGGCGACATCCGGCACCGACCGCCACACGCGTGGCGCGATCGTCCAGCTGTTGCTGGAGTCCGGGCCCATCACCGCAGGTGAGATCGGCGAACAGCTGGGGATTTCGGCCGCGGGCATTCGCAGGCACCTCGATGCGCTCATGGATGCGGGCGACGCGCAGTCCAGCGCGGCGGCGGCCTGGCAGCACAGCGGTCGCGGGCGGCCCGCCAAGCGATACCGGCTCACCTCCGCCGGCCGCGCCAAGATGGGCCACGCCTACGACGACCTGGCGGCTGCGGCCATGCGCCAGCTGCGAGAAATCGGCGGCGACGACGCCGTACGGACATTCGCGCGGCGCCGCATCGACACCATCCTCTCGGGAGTAACCGAGGGGTCCGATGACGTTGAATCGGTTGTCGGTCGCGTGGCGAGCGCATTGACCACGGCCGGGTACGCGGCCACTGCCACCGAGGTGAGCGGACCACTGCACGGAATCGAGCTTTGCCAGCATCACTGCCCGGTATCGCACGTCGCCGAGGAGTTCCCGGAGCTGTGCGAGACCGAGCGAGAGGCTTTCGCCGAGATCCTGGGTACGCACGTACAACGGCTCGCCACGATCGTCAACGGTGACTGCGCGTGCACGACGCACGTGCCGCTCACCGAGAACACCCTTCGGCACACAGCCCCCGCCGAAGCCGCCACCACGAGCAAGCTAGGAGCGTCGATATGACGACCACCCCAGAAGCCCTCACCCAGGAGCAGACCATTGAGTCGCTGGGTCGCTACGGCTATGGCTGGGCGGATTCGGATGTAGCGGGCGCCAGCGCCCAGCGCGGATTGTCCGAGGCAGTGGTGCGCGACATCTCGTCGAAGAAGAGCGAGCCGGAGTGGATGCTGGAAACCCGCCTGCGCGCGCTGCGTACCTTCGACAAGAAGCCGATGCCGAACTGGGGTTCAAACCTCGAGGGCATCCACTTCGACAACATCAAGTACTTCGTGCGCTCCAGTGAGAAGCAGGCCGCCACGTGGGACGATCTGCCCGCCGACATCAAGAATACCTACGACCGGCTCGGCATCCCCGAGGCCGAGAAGCAGCGCCTGGTGTCCGGTGTCGCCGCGCAGTACGAGTCGGAGGTCGTCTACCACTCGATCCGCGAGGATCTGGAGAAGCTGGGCGTCATCTTCCTCGACACCGATACCGCTTTGAAAGAGCATCCGGAACTGTTCAAGCAGTACTTCGGAACAGTGATCCCCGCTGGGGACAACAAGTTCTCCGCGCTCAATACCGCGGTGTGGTCGGGCGGTTCGTTCATCTACGTCCCGAAGGGTGTCCACGTCGACATCCCGCTGCAGGCGTATTTCCGGATCAACACCGAGAACATGGGTCAGTTCGAGCGCACCCTGATCATCGTCGACGAGGACGCCTACGTGCACTATGTGGAGGGGTGTACTGCGCCCATCTACAAGAGCGACTCGCTGCACTCCGCGGTGGTGGAGATCATCGTGAAGCCCGGTGGCCGTTGCCGATACACGACCATTCAGAACTGGTCGAACAACGTGTACAACCTCGTCACCAAGCGGGCCCGTGCCGAAGCCGGCGCCACGATGGAGTGGGTCGACGGCAACATCGGCTCGAAGGTCACGATGAAGTACCCCGCCGTCTGGATGACCGGCGAGCACGCCAAGGGCGAGGTGCTCTCGGTGGCGTTCGCGGGTGAGGGCCAGCATCAGGACACCGGTGCGAAAATGCTTCACCTGGCGCCGAACACGTCCAGCAACATCGTGTCGAAGTCCGTCGCACGCGGCGGCGGCCGGGCGTCCTACCGCGGCCTGGTTCAGGTCAACAAGGGCGCGCACGGATCGCGGTCCAGCGTGAAATGCGATGCGCTGCTTGTCGATACGATCAGCCGCAGCGACACCTACCCGTACGTCGACATTCGCGAGGACGACGTCACGATGGGTCACGAGGCCACTGTGTCGAAGGTCAGCGAGGATCAGCTGTTCTATCTGATGAGCCGCGGCATGACCGAGGACGAGGCGATGGCGATGGTCGTGCGCGGCTTCGTCGAGCCGATCGCCAAGGAACTGCCGATGGAATACGCGCTCGAGTTGAACCGTCTGATCGAACTGCAGATGGAAGGCGCGGTCGGATGAGGCGAGCGAAGCGACGGGGTTCAATTCAGTGACTCAGAACCTCACCAGTGCGGTCGAGGGCGCCAACAAAGGCGAGTTGTTCACGTCGTTCGACGTCGACGCTTTCGAGGTGCCCGGTGGCCGCGACGAAATCTGGCGCTTCACCCCGCTCAAGCGCCTTCGCGGGCTGCATGACGGCTCCGCCGCCGCGACCGGTAGTGCTCATATCGAGGTCTCCGAATGCACCGGTGTCGCCGTGGAGACGGTGCATCGTGGCGACGAGCGACTCGGGCAGGCCGGGACGCCCGCGGATCGAGTTGCCGCTCAGGCTTTCTCGTCGTTCAATAACGCCACCGTCGTCACGATCCCCAAGGGTGTCGTATGCGAGCAGCCCATCGAGATCGACGTCACGGGGCCCGGCGAGGGTGCGACGGCATACGGCCATCTGCAGGTGCGGGTGGGCGAGCTCGGGGAAGCCGTCGTCGTCATCGATCAACGTGGCAGCGGAACCTACGCTGACAACATCGAATTCGTCGTCGAGGACGCCGCGCGGCTAACCGTGGTCTCGATCGCGGACTGGGCCGACGACGCTGTGAGCGTCAGCAGCCACCACGCCGCGCTGGGCAAGGATGCGGTGCTGCGCCACGTGGCGGTGACCCTCGGCGGTGAGCTGGTGCGGCTCACCGCGCGGACGAAGTTCTGTGCGCCCGGCGGGGACGCCGAACTCCTCGGTCTGTATTTCGCCGACGACGGCCAGCACTTCGAATCACGTCTGCTGGTCGACCATGCGCAGCCGAACTGCCGCTCGCACGTGACGTACAAGGGTGCGCTGCAGGGTGATCCGGACTCCGCCAAGCCCGACGCGCACACGGTGTGGATCGGCGACGTGCTGATCCGGGCCGCGGCGACGGGCACCGACACCTTCGAGACCAACCGCAACCTGGTGCTCACTGACGGTGCGCGCGCCGACTCGGTGCCCAACCTCGAAATCGAGACCGGCGAGATCGCCGGCGCCGGGCATGCCAGCGCCACTGGACGTTTCGACGACGAGCAGCTGTTCTACCTACAGGCGCGCGGTATTCCGGAAGACCAGGCCAGGCGCCTCGTGGTCCGCGGCTTCTTCGGCGAACTGATTGGCAAGATCGCGGTGCCCGCGGTGCGCGAACGCCTCACCGCGGCCATCGAACACGAACTAGAGATAACGGAATCAAGGACAACCACCTCATGACCACATTGGAAATCAAGGACCTGCATGTCAGCGTCGTCTCCAAGGAAGACGGGACCGACATCCCGATCCTCAAGGGCGTCACGCTCACCGTGAACTCGGGGGAGACGCACGCCCTGATGGGACCTAACGGGTCCGGGAAGTCGACGCTGTCCTACGCGGTCGCAGGACATCCGAAGTACACGGTGACATCCGGCACGATCACGCTGGACGGTCAGGATGTGCTCGAGATGAGCATCGACGAGCGCGCCCGCGCCGGACTGTTCCTCGCGATGCAGTACCCGGTCGAGGTGCCCGGCGTGTCGATGTCGAACTTCCTTCGCACCGCCGCTACCGCCGTGCGCGGCGAGGCCCCCAAGTTGCGGCACTGGGTCAAAGAGGTCAAGGACGCGATGAAGGGCCTCGACATCGACCCGTCGTTCTCCGAACGCAGTGTCAACGAAGGCTTTTCCGGCGGTGAGAAGAAGCGCCACGAGATCCTTCAGCTCGAACTGCTCAAGCCGAAGATCGCGATCCTCGACGAGACCGACTCCGGCCTCGACGTCGACGCACTGCGGGTGGTCAGCGAAGGTGTGAACCGTTACGCAGAGGCCGCCGACGGCGGCTTGCTGCTCATCACGCACTACACGCGCATCCTGCGCTACATCCAACCGCAGTTCGTGCACGTGTTCGTCGGCGGTCGCATCGTCGAGTCCGGTGGTCCCGAGCTGGCCGACGAACTCGACGCCAACGGATACGAACGCTTCACCCAGGCGGTCGGAGCCTGACATGACCGCCTCGGCGCAGACGTTGGATGTCGCCCGGATCAGGGCGGACTTCCCGATTCTGCAGCGGGTCATGCGCGGCGGAAATCAGTTGGCGTACCTGGATTCCGGTGCCACGTCGCAGCGGCCGCTGCAGGTGCTCGACGCCGAGCGTGAGTTCTTGACCACGTCCAACGGGGCGGTGCACCGCGGTGCGCACCAGCTGATGGAGGAATCCACCGACGCCTATGAGAACGGCCGCGCCGATATTGCGGCCTTCGTGGGCGCCGACACCGACGAACTCGTGTTCACCAAGAACGCCACCGAGGCCATCAACCTGGTGTCCTACGCGGTCGGCGACGAGCGTTTCCCTAGAGTCATCGGGCCAGGCGATGTCATCGTCACCACGGAGCTGGAGCACCACGCGAACCTCATCCCGTGGCAGGAACTGGCGCGGCGCACGGGTGCGACGCTGAAATGGTACGGCGTCATTTCCGAAGGGCCGGAAGCCGGCCGGATCGATCTCGACTCGCTCGAGCTCGATGACCGCGTGAAACTTGTTGCCTTCAGCCATCATTCCAATGTCACCGGCGCGGTCGCCCCGGTGGCCGAACTGGTGGCGCGGGCCAATGCGGTCGGTGCGCTCACCGTGCTGGACGCCTGCCAGTCGGTGCCGCATCAGCCAGTCGACGTCCATGCGCTCGATGTCGATTTCGCGGCCTTCTCGGGCCACAAGATGCTGGGGCCCAACGGTATCGGCGTGCTCTACGGCCGGCGCGAGGTACTCGATGCGCTGCCCCCGTTCATCACCGGCGGATCGATGATCGAGACGGTGACGATGGAGCACACCACGTACGCCCCTGCGCCGCAGCGGTTCGAGGCGGGCACGCCGATGACATCTCAGGTCGTCGGACTTGCCGCGGCCGCACGGTACCTGACCGAGATCGGGATGCCCGCCGTCGAGGCGCACGAGGCCGAATTGGTGGCTGCTGCGCTGAAGGGGCTCTCGGCCATCGACGGCGTGCGCATCATCGGGCCGGCGTCGCTGGAGAACCGCGGTTCGCCGGTGTCATTCGTGCTCGACGGCGTGCACGCCCACGACGTGGGTCAGGTCCTCGACGACGAGGGTGTCGCGGTGCGCGTGGGGCACCATTGCGCGTGGCCGCTGCATCGCCGGTTCGGCATCGCGGCGACCGCTCGGGCGTCGTTCGCCGTCTACAACACCCATGACGAGGTGGACCGGCTGGTGGCCGGTGTGCGCCGGGCGGTGGAGTTCTTCGCGTGAGGCTCGAGCAGATGTATCAGGAAGTGATCCTCGATCACTACAAGCACCCGCATAACCGGGGGCTGCGGGAGCCTTACAACGCGCAGTCGTATCAGGTGAACCCCACGTGCGGGGACGAGGTGACGCTACGCGTGACGCTGTCAGACGACGGTGACCGCGTGGCCGACATCTCGTACGACGGGCAGGGCTGTTCGATCAGCCAGGCCGCGACCTCGGTGCTGACCGATCAGGTGATCGGTCAGGACGTCGGTGCGGCGTTGAAGACGGTGGCGGCGTTCACCGAGATGATTTCGTCCCGCGGCGCCGTGGATGGCGACGAAGATGTGATCGGCGACGGCATCGCATTCGCGGGTGTGTCGAAGTACCCGGCGCGGGTGAAATGCGCGCTGCTGGGTTGGATGGCTTTTAAGGATGCGCTAGCGCAGGCCAGTGAGGAGATGTCAGATGAGCGACACCGCAGTGCCTAGCGAGGAGATGCTCGCCGACCTCGAGGAGGCGATGCGCGACGTCGTCGACCCGGAACTCGGGATCAACGTCGTCGACCTCGGTCTCGTCTACGGCCTGAACGTTGAGCGAGGGGAGCAGGGCAACGTCGCGTTGATCGATATGACGCTGACGTCGGCTGCCTGCCCGTTGACCGATGTGATCGAAGACCAGTCGCGGACCGCGCTTGTGGGCAGCGGCCTGGTCAAGGAGATCAAGATCAACTGGGTCTGGAACCCGCCGTGGGGCCCCGACAAGATCACCGAGGACGGCCGCGAACAGCTCCGCGCGCTGGGCTTCACAGTCTGAAACAGCGGCCGTCGCCTAGCGGAGCCGCTCGACCAGGTCACGCAGGTCCGTGGCGACCACATCCGGTTGAGGTAACTGGTCTGTGGGCAGTGCGGCGTTGCCCGGGCGGGTGATCAGCGCGCCGCGGAACCCCGCCGACTGCGCACCGATGGTGTCCCACGCGTGGGCCGCGACCATCATGCAGTCCGGCGGCGCCACCCCCAGTTCGTCGGCAACGCCGGTATAGAGCTGCGGGGAGGGCTTGAACACCCGCCACCTATCGACGCTGAACTGCTTTTCGAAGAACGGTGCGAGGCCGGCGTTCTCCAGCGGCGTCGGCATACCCGGTTTCGGCGGTGAATTGGTGAGGGTCACCAGCCGATAGCCCTGCTCGTCCAGCGCCGTCAGCCCGTCGGCGACATCGGAGTGGGCGGGCATCGTGCGCATGCCGTATGCGAGTTCGTCGAGATCACCCTCGGTGATCGGCACCTGCCGGGTGTCGCCGATCATCCGCAGAACGGCCTGCCCGAGGCTGAAGAAGTCGACGTAGTTGTTCGACAGGGTGGCCGTCATCGAGTACATGACGAGCTGGTTGAACCATTCGCGTAGCACGCCGCGGTCGCCGTAGATCCTCTCGAAAACGGGCTCGAGTGACGTGATGTCGATCAGGGTTTCGTTCACGTCGAACACCAGAACCGATGGACGGTCATTCATCTCGGTTGCCACGCTCCTGAAGGACCCAGGTATTGCCGTCGGGATCGCTGAAGTCGGCGAAGCTGGCGTAGTCGGACCTATCTGGATCCGCGCCAAGGCGAAAACGCCCGCGCCACTGTCCACTGTCGACGTCTTTGTGCCGGATTGAAGTCACGCCGACGCCGTGATTGACCAATTCCTCGCGCACCGCTGTGATGTCGTCGACCACGAGGTACAGACCCTGCACCGAGCCGGGACGTGCGTCGGTGAGCCCTTCGCCGAACTGTATCGATGTGCTCGACCCTGGCGGGGTGAGCTGGACGACGCGGAAGTCTGGTGCGTGTGCGTAGTCGACGTCGAGCGTGAAGCCGAGTTTTTCGCGGTAGAAATCCAATGCCTTGTCCGGGTCCGAAACGGGCAGGATCACAACTTCCAGTGTGGCTTTCACGGTGCGCTCCGTGCACGGTTTCGCAGCACCTCGTCGGAGTCCAGGCCGCGGTCGACACCGTGCGCGACGACGGATTGTCCCGGTTCGAGATGCAGGCGCCGATCTTCGAGCCAGACCTCGATCTTGTCGGCTTCGAAGGAGACCAGGTTGCTGATGCGAGCGGACTCTTGCCACGCGTCGATGTACGACCAGGCCGCCTGCTTGTGGTCACCGATCGTGTAGTAGTCGGCCAGCCCCTTGTACGGGCAGAATGTCTGGCCCTCAACGTGTTCGAGTTGTGCCTCGTCGATATCCTCGCGCGGAACATACCAGCGCGGCGCGAAGCCGGATTCGTACAGCACGACCGGGCGACGGGTATCGGCGATCACCCGGTCGCCATCGCGGACCAGCAGATGGCGTGAGGTGTTCCGGATGTCAACCCGATGGTACGGATCCGCCGCGTGCCCGACGATGCGGTCGTCCTCTTCGTAGAAGCCGTCCATGGCCCGCCACGCGAACGCGACGCGGTGCGTGAGTTCGGTGGCATAGGCCGGCAGTGCCGTGTGCTGCCAGGCGGCATGAAGGAGTCGGCGCTCGCCGACGACCACGGTGTACCACTGCATGTCGCCGAGGTCGCCGTGCTGGGTGATCCGATCTTCGGCGACCAGAACGCCGTCAAGGACATCGTTGAGCGGAAAGTACGCGACGGGGTAGCGCCCCGGTTCGTGAAGCGCCAAGACGTTCTCGCTGTCGGCTATCCAGTCGTCGCCGAGCCGCACCCGCATCCGTCGGCGCAGAGGCTCGGCGAACAGGAGGTGTTCGGGCATCGGTTCTGCGGTCAGGAAGCGACCGATCGTTCCCACGGCCAGCGGGCCTTGTTGCCATGCCAATCCCATTGTCGTTTCCCTTCTCTGGAGCCTTACGCATTGACTCGTTGCAGGAATGCGTGCATCAAATCGGAGACCTCTTCGGCCGCGGTCTCGAGCAGGAAGTGGCCACCGTCGAGCAGGAAGTGGCCACCGTCGAGCAGGTGGACCTCGGCGTAGTGTGCGTCCTTTTCGAAGGCGCGGGCGCCGTCGGGGCCGAAGATCGGATCGCCGCGGCCCCACACCGCGAGCACCGGCACCCTGCTGGTCCGTAGGTAGTCGTGCAGCGCCGGGTACAACGGTGCATTGGTCGCATAGTCGCGGAACAGCTTCAGTTGGATCTGGTCATTTCCCGGGCGGGCCACCAAGGCAGCGTCATGGATCCACGTGTCGGGGCTCACGAGTGACTCGTCGCCGACGCCGGTGACGTACTGCCACCTGATTCCCTCGACGTCAAGCGCGCTGCGAACACCGGCCTCGGTGTCGGGGGTCTGTTCGCGCTGGTAGTCCCAGACCGTCGTCCAGAAGCTTTCGACGAATCCCTCGTCGTAGCCATTGCCGTTCTGCGTGACGATCGCGCTGATCGCCTGCGGACGCCGCAGGGCGAGCCGCCATCCGATGGGGGCGCCGTAATCCTGAACGTAGATCGCGGATCGAGTCAGGCCCAGCTGGTCGAGCAGTCCTTCGGTGAGGTCGGTCAGCGCGTCAAAGGTGTAGTCGAATTCCGCAATGGCGGGCGCGTCGGACAGTCCGAAGCCGAGGTGATCCGGCGCGATCACGTGATAGGCGTCGGCCAGCCGGGGGATCAGATCGCGGAACATGAACGAACTTGTCGGGAAGCCGTGCAGCAGGACCAGCGTCGGGGCATCCTGCGGACCCGCTTCGCGATAGAACAGCCGATGGCCGTCCACGGTGGCGTAGCGATGATGAACTCCCATGACTAACTCCTTTGGATTGTTTTATCGGTTAGTGACAGTGAACCCCTTTCCGATGTAACCTGTCAACAGCGATTGGGAGGTTAGATATGGATTTGGTGGCGGTTGACCCGTCGGACGAGACGTTGTTGCTGGACCTGCTCAACACAACGCCTGTGGTCGACGGAATCGTGCAGGATCTGCTGGCCGATCCAAGGGCGTCGAAAGCCTGGATGCGCACTCACGGAGTCATTACGACCAAGGGGGAGTGGGCGGCACTGCGGCAAGCGCGCTCGGTCCTGCAGAAGGTGGTGCGTGGCGAGGTCGGCCCCAAGGCGCTGAAGCGGTTCGTCGAAGACGTTCGTCTGCGGCCCATCGCGGCGGCCGACGGATTGGACTGGCGACTGGACGTCGACGGTGGCGCCACCGGCGCGGCGCGCGCGGTCCTGGCCTGGGATGCGCTGCGAATCTCCAGTCCAGGGCGGCTACGCCCGTGTGCGAACTCGGAGTGCCGGCTGTTCCTCATCGACCGCAGCAAGCCCAACACCGCGAGGTGGTGTTCAATGGCCATCTGTGGCAACCGGATGAAGGCCCGTAGGCACTACCGCCGTGCCCGCACGGGAGGTGACGTGTGAGTGTTCTGGTGTCCGTCAACGTCGGGATGCCCGCCGACGTGGCGTGGCGGGACAAGACCGTCCACACCGGCATTTACAAGGGCCCGGTGGATGGACCGGTGATGGTGCGACGGCTGAACGTCGACGGTGATGGACAGGGCGACCTCGGCGGTCACGGCGGCGAACAACGCGCGGTCATGGTGTACCAAACAGAGTCCTACGACCATTGGCGGCGCCACTTCGGGCGCGACGACTTGACGCCCGGCATGTTCGGCGAGAACTTCACGATCACCGGTCTCGGCGACGACGAGGTGTGCATCGGCGATAGGTACCGCATCGGGGACGCCGAGTTCGAGGTCACGCAGCCGCGGGTGACGTGCTTTCGGGTCGGTATGCGACTCGGCGAGCCCGAAATGCCGAATCTGCTTGTCGCCCATCACCGTCCGGGATTCTATTTTCGTGTCATCAGCGAAGGCCATGTCGCGGCGGGCGACGAGATCGTGCGCACGCGGCGGGGTCGCCACCAACTGAGTGTCGCCGATATCGATGCGCTGCTGTATCTCCCGGACCGAGACGTCGGCATGCTCCGCAAGGCGGTCGACCTGCCTGCGTTGAGCCCGGGCTGGCGGCAGTCCTTCACCGAATTGCTTGCAGCCCAGGGTAATCCTGCGGGTGCGACACCGGCGCCCGTAGGTGTCGAACCGGGGTGGCACGGCTTCCGCACACTGCGCGTCGCGCAAACGCGCCGCGAAAGCGCGGCCGTCCTGTCCATCGAACTGGAGGCGTCTGACGGCGGGGCGCTGCCTGCCGCGCGGCCGGGTCAGTTCCTGACGCTGCGGGTTCCCGACGGCGAACCTGCGCCACTGCGCAGTTATTCGCTGTCGAGTTCGGGCGCGCGGTATCGGATCAGCGTGAAGCGTGAAGACCATGGCCGCGTGAGCGGGTGGATCCATGCCAACGTCCGTGCCGGGACCGCTGTGGACGCCGCGGCCCCTCGCGGTGACTTCTACCTGGACGACGACACCGTTCCGGTCATTTTCGTCTCGGCGGGCATCGGTGTCACCCCGGTTCTCGCGATGCTGCACGCACTCGGCGCGCAGCACAGCGAGCGCGAAATCTGGTGGCTGCACATCACGCGTGACGCGCAGACCCTCGCCTTCGGCGGGGAAGTCGGCGAGCTGATCGACTCGCTGGCCAATGCACGCCAGCGAGTGTTCTTCACGGCAGAGTCCGGCAGACCCGACGCGGCGGCGGTTGCGGCGCTCGGACTGCCCCACAACGCGGTTGCATATTTGTGCGGGCCTCAACCGTTCATGGCTGACATGCGTAGCGCGCTGGCGGGAGCGGGGCTCGGCGAGTCGCAGATTCGCTCCGAACTTTTCGGCGCGCTACCGCCGATCAACCCCGGCATCACGGATAGGCCGCACCGGATGCCACACCTGCCCGACGGGCCGCCCGGAACGGGCCCGGCAGTGTCGTTCGCGCGCAGCGGGATCACCGTCAACTGGTCGGAGAACTACGGCAGCATGCTCGAACTCGCCGAGGCCTGCGATGTCCCGACACGGTTCTCGTGCCGCAGCGGGGTGTGTCATATCTGCGTCACGCCATTGGTGGACGGAACAATCACCTATCGGCAGCCGCCCCTCGAGTTGCCCGCGGAGGGGTCGGTGCTGATCTGTTCGGCCCAACCGTGTTCCGGTGTCGTGTTGGACCTGTGAACCGTCGGGATCCGTCACACTGTGTCGCGTGGTCACGATTCCGGCGGCGGTGTGGCGGGGTGGATTCGCTCGTCGGGCGCTGACAACCGGCGGCGCCGTCGGGCCCTGCGCTGGCGCGCTGGCATGGCTTGATTCGGGCTTCTGGATCTCGGGTGTCATAGTGCTCGTAGTCGTCGGCGCGTTCTACGGAATCTGGATGGCCCGCCGCATGGCGCGGTACTGGCCGGGTGCGAAGGATCTGTCCGGCGCGCAGCGGCTAGCGGTGGCTCGCGCGGTGCGGCGGGGTGAGCGCGTCGACGACGCTCGACTGTCGGCGCCGGTCATCGACTACAGCCGCGGGTTGCACGACGCAGCCGAGACCGGGCGGTGGTTGCGCTGGGTGCTCATTTTCGTTCTCGCCGTCGGGGTAGGGGTGGCGGTGTGGGACGCCGTATACGGCTCGTGGGGCAATACGGTGGCATCGGCCATTTATCTGGTGGCGCTCGCAGTTGAGGTGTTCTGGATGCCGAAGTGGCAGGCGCAATTGTTGGCCAACGCCGACCGGGCCGCAGCGTTGGCCCAAAAGTCTGCGTAACGCCCGGCGTTATCTGGTAACTCAGTCAGTGTGAGCTTCGAGGCGAAATATGTCGGGACCCGCCGCCAGCTGCGCGGGGTGGCCGAAAGCCTGATAGCCGGCCCGCAGTACCGGTCGTCGGGGACGATCCGGCTGGCTGTGCGTCCCGACGGCTTCGCCGCGGTGACCATCCCTGTCGCGGTGCACGGTAGAGAGCTGGTCCTGCCGAATGACGCGGTGCCGTTGGAGGGCCCGTTGAGTTCGATCGCCGCGGCTGCGGGCATCGTCGCGGGTCCACCGGAGGGGGTCTACACGATCGTCGACCCACTACCGCCCAACACCGATCTGAGGCTCGACCCGGAAGCCACCGAGTGGGTGAACCGGAGCCACTATGCGGGCGGGTATGCCCTGAAGAGCTTTCTGCCCGAAAGCCATCCAGTGCTGTGGCCCGAACATTTCGACGTCGCGGTGACCGAGGGCGAGGTCAACTACGGCGTATCCGCGGGGGACGAGCAGCACCCGATGCCGTACGCGTACGTGGGCCCGTGGTCGGTGCCTGCCGGCGAGTTCTGGAACGCGCCGTTCGGCGCTCTGTACTCGCTCGACCGCAGCGTCGATGTCGACGCTCTGACCAGTCGTATCGCCGACTTCTTCGACCGCGGCCGCCGAGAGTTGTCGAAGCAGCCGTGACCGCTGCGGTGAACGAGTCCGGGCTGATCGCCGCACTACGCGACGGTGACCAGACAGCGTTCGCGCAGCTGGTCGACCGGCACACGCCGTCGATGCTGCGTGTCGCCCGCGGATACGTGCCGAGCCACGAGATCGCCGAAGAGGTCGTACAGGAGACGTGGATCGCACTGGTAAAGGGGATCGACAGGTTCGAGAACCGATCATCGCTGCGCACTTGGCTTTTCAGCGTGATGATCAACATCGCCAAGGCGCGCGGCGCCAGGGAGCGACGCGATGCCGATGCGGCGATCGAGGCCCACACCGGCGGCACTGTGGACCCGGCCCGGTTCCGCGGCGGCGACGATCCGTATCCCGGTCACTGGAGACCCGACGACGTGCCGTCGCCGTTTCCCGATACCCCCGAAGGTTCTCTGCTGGGCCATGAACTCGTCGACGTCGCTCGCCGCGAAATCGACAGGCTGCCCGAACGGCAGCGGATCGTGATCTCACTGCGCGACATGCTCGGGTTCGACTCGGCAGAGGTGTGCGAGCTCCTCGACATCAGCACAGCCAACCAGAGGGTGCTGTTGCACCGTGGCAGGGCCGCGGTTCGGCAGGTACTCGAGGACTATCTGACGGAGGCGGTTTCGTGACCAGCTACTCGATGGACTGCAATCAGCTCGTCGAACTGGTGACGGCCTACCTCGACGGTGCGCTCGATCCCGACACTCGGACCCGCTTCGACAAGCACCTGCTCGAATGCGACGGCTGTGCGAACTACCTCCAGCAATTTCGGGAGACCGTACGCACCGTCGGCCAGATCCGCGACGACGAACTCGATCCGGCCTTCCGGCAGCGTCTGCTCGACACATTCAAGGACTTCGACTGACTTCGGTTTCGCCGCGACCACATACTGGGAACAGAGCACCTGAGCCTGACGTTAGGAGAGACGTGGCTACCAAGGACATCACCGCCGAACAATTCAACGAGACCATCACGGAGAACGACATCGTGCTGGTGGACTTCTGGGCTTCGTGGTGTGGCCCGTGTAAGGCATTTGCCCCGACTTTTGCCGCCTCCTCTGAGCAGCATCCCGATGTCGTCTTCGCAAAGGTCGACACCGAGGCTGAGCAGGAACTCGCCGCCGCGGCCGACATCCGCTCCATCCCGACACTGATGGTGTTCAAGAAGGGCAAACTGGTGTTCAACCAGGCCGGAGCACTGCCGCCCGCCTCCCTGGAAGATCTGGTTCAGAAGGTCAAGGAATTCGACGTCGACGCCGCGATGGCCGCGCAGGAGAACGGGCAGCCGGAGTAACCGGGTCAATCCCCCGGTCGTTCCGTTCCTGCCCGCCGGACCGCACGCGATAGCGTGCAGTCCGTGAGCGAGCACACGGGCCCCAAAGAAGACCGATTCGTCCTAGTCGACCGCCCGCGCGCAGGCGTGGCATTGGTGACGCTGAACCGTCCCGAGCGAATGAATTCGATGGCGTTCGACGTCATGGTCCCGCTCAAGAAGGTCCTCGACGAGCTGAACTATGACAACTCGGTCCGGGTGATCGTGCTCACAGGCGCGGGCCGTGGGTTCTCGTCCGGCGCGGACCATAAGTCGGCCGGATCCGTACCGCACATCGACGGCCTCACCCGCCCCAGCTTCGCGTTGCGGTCGATGCAGGTGCTCGATGACGTGATCCTCGCGCTACGCAAGATGCACCAGCCGGTCATCGCGGCGGTCAACGGCGCGGCGATCGGCGGCGGACTGTGCCTGGCTTTGGCGTGCGACATCCGCGTCGCCGCAGCTGGGGCATACTTTCGTGCGGCCGGTATCAACAACGGGCTGACGGCCAGCGAGCTCGGTCTGTCCTACCTGCTGCCCCGCGCAATCGGGACCTCACGGGCGTTCGAGTTGATGCTGACCGGCCGCGACGTAGACGCCGACGAAGCCCAGCGAATCGGCCTGGTGTCGCGCTCGGTGCCTGACGCCGACCTCCTCGAGACGTGTTACGACATGGCCGAGGGGATCGCGGCGTTCTCGCGGCCGGGAATCGAGTTGACCAAGCGCACGCTTTGGAGTGGACTTGACGCCGGTAGCCTGGAGGCACATATGCAGGCCGAAGGCCTAGGACAACTCTTCGTCCGATTGCTCACCGCCAATTTCGAAGAAGCGGTTGCAGCGCGCGCGGAGAAGCGGGCTCCGGTCTTCACCGACGACAAGTGAGTATTAGGGAGAGTGCAGCGTGATCACCGCAACGGACCTGGAGGTCCGCGCAGGCGCGCGCACACTGCTCTGGGCCGAAGGTGCTGCGTTGCGGGTGCAACCCGGTGACCGGATCGGTCTGGTCGGCCGAAACGGTGCAGGCAAGACCACCACCATGCGCATCCTCGCGGGGGAGGGCGAACCCTACGCGGGCACCATCACGCGCACCGGCGACGTCGGTTATCTGCCACAGGACCCCCGAGAGGGTGACCTCGATGTCCTCGCCCGCGACCGGGTGCTGTCGG
Source organism: Mycolicibacterium tusciae JS617 (assembly GCF_000243415.2). The sequence continues at coordinate 1,355,523 of NZ_KI912270.1, read as the reverse complement.
CGCGCGGCCTGGACTCGCTGCTCGCGGATCTGGAGAAGCAGCAGGCGTTGATGGCCGAGGTCGCCGATGACGCGGCCCGCGACAAGGCGGTGCGCCGCTACGGCCAGCTCGAGGAGCGGTTCGCCGCACTCGGCGGGTACGCGGCCGAAAGTGAGGCCGGCCGCATCTGCGCGAGTCTCGGCTTGGCAGAACGTGTGCTGACCCAGCCTCTGCGGACGCTCTCCGGAGGCCAGCGCCGCCGGGTCGAGCTCTCGCGAATCCTGTTCGCCGCAAGTGAGGGCGGAGCCGGGGCTTCAGGTTCAGGGACCACACTTCTGCTCGACGAGCCGACCAACCACCTCGACGCCGACTCGGTCGGCTGGCTGCGCGAGTTCCTCCAGCAGCACAAGGGTGGTCTCATTGTCATCAGCCACAACGTCGATCTGCTTGCCGACGTGGTCAACCGCGTGTGGTTCCTCGACGCGGTGCGTGGCGAGGCCGACGTCTACAACATGGGCTGGCAGAAGTACCTCGATGCCCGCGCCACCGACGAACAGCGGCGCCGCCGCGAACGGGCCAATGCCGAACGCAAGGCCACCGCCCTGCGTACCCAGGCCGCGAAGATGGGGGCCAAGGCCACCAAAGCCGTTGCCGCGCAGAACATGTTGCGTCGTGCCGATCGGATGATGGCTGCGCTGGACGACGAACGAGTCGCCGATAAGGTGGCGCGGATCAAGTTCCCGACGCCTGCGGCCTGCGGCCGCGTCCCGCTCGTCGCCAAAGGGCTGACCAAGAACTACGGTTCGCTCGAAGTGTTCACCGGTGTGGACTTGGCCATCGACCGCGGGTCGCGCGTCGTGGTGCTCGGTCTGAACGGCGCCGGAAAGACGACGCTCCTGCGGCTGCTGGCCGGGGCCGAGACACCGGACGCCGGTGGGCTCGAGCCTGGGCACGGTCTCAAGATCGGCTACTTCGCGCAGGAGCACGACACGCTCGACGACCACGCGACGGTGTGGGAAAACATTCGTCATGCGGCACCCGACACCGGCGAGCAGGATCTGCGGGGTCTGTTGGGCGCGTTCATGTTCAGCGGTCCGCAGCTCGAGCAGCCCGCAGGGACATTGTCCGGTGGCGAGAAGACCAGGCTCGCCCTGGCCGGCCTCGTCGCGTCGACGGCCAACGTGCTGTTACTCGACGAGCCGACCAACAACCTCGATCCCGCTTCGCGGGAGCAGGTTCTCGATGCGCTGCGAAGCTACCTCGGCGCGGTGGTGCTGGTGACCCACGATCCGGGCGCGGCCGAAGCGCTCGACCCGCAACGAGTGGTGCTGCTGCCTGACGGCACCGAGGACTTCTGGTCTGACGACTATCGGGATCTCATCGAGCTCGCCTGAAACCGTTGAGCAAACTGTTTCTTCGATTGTCTCACCGCTGGTGTAACTGCTTCCTAGGCTGGGTATAGGTCGGGCAAGCAACACTTGGGGAGGTGCCGATGAAAAAACTGACAAAGGCTCGAGATGAATTTCTGACCGAGCTGAAGAGCGCGTACGAGGGCGGCGCGAGCATTCGGACGCTGGTGGCGTCCACGGGTCGCTCATACGGTTCGATTCACAGCATGTTGCGTGAATCAGGTACCACCATGCGCAGCCGCGGGGGTCCGAACCATCGTCGCAGGCACTACGCCTGACTTTCCGGAAGGGCCTGCCGCAGCGATGCCTCCACCAGGTCCAGTACGCCACTGAGCTTTTCGGGGTCATCACCCGAAGCCAGCCGTGCGACGAGTCCGTCAAGTACGAGATCAAGATAAGTCTGCAGCACGGCGCTGGGCACGTCGCTGCGTAGCCGGCCGGCCTGCTTTTGGCGGCGCAACCGCTCCGTGGTGGCCGCCGACAGTTCGGCTGACCGCTCCAGCCAACCGCGATGAAACTCCGGGTCGTTGCGCAGCTTGCGGGCGATCTCCAACCGCGTCGCCAACCAGTCGAACTGTTCCGGTGCCGCCAGCATGTCGCGCATCACCTGGACGAGGCCCTCACGCGAGGCCACGTCCGCCATCCGTTCGGCGTCCTCGCGCGCTAACTCGAAGAACAACGTGTCCTTGTCGCGGAAGTGGTGGAAAATGGCGCCGCGCGACAACCCGATCGTCTGCTCGAGTCGCCGCACGGTCGCCTTGTCGTACCCGTACTCCGCGAAGCATCGTCGGGCACCGTCAAGAATCTGACGGCGGCGCGCCGCCAAATGGTCGTCGGTGACCCGGGGCATCGGTTAAGTCCGAAGCATATTGCGCAGGACGTACTGCAAAATGCCGCCATTGCGGTAGTAGTCGGCCTCGCCAGGGGTGTCGATGCGCACGACCGCGTCGAACTCGACGGTGTTGCCGTCCTCTTTCGTCGCCTTCACCTTCACCGTCTTCGGCGTCTTGCCTCCGCCTTCCCCGTCGCTCCGCTCGCCTCGGTCGTTCAGCGCCTCGATGCCGGCGATGTCGAACGTCTCGGTGCCATCGAGTTTCAGCGACGCCGCCGATTCGCCCTCGGGGAACTGCAACGGGATGACGCCCATGCCGATCAGGTTCGAGCGGTGGATGCGCTCAAACGACTCGGTGATCACTGCGCGTACACCGAGCAGGCTGGTGCCCTTGGCCGCCCAGTCACGCGACGACCCCGACCCGTATTCCTTGCCGCCCAGCACGACCAGCGGGATGCCCTGCTCGGCGTAGTTCTGCGCGGCGTCATAGATGAACGCCTGCTCTCCGCCGTTGGTGAAATCGCGGGTGTACCCGCCGGACACGTCGTCGAGCAGCTGGTTGCGCAACCGGATGTTGGCGAACGTGCCGCGAATCATCACCTCGTGGTTACCGCGCCGCGAGCCGTAGGAGTTGTAGTCGGCCTTCTCGACACCGTGCTCGTCGAGATATTGCGCGGCCGGCGTGCCCGCTTTGATGTTGCCCGCGGGGGAGATGTGGTCGGTGGTCACCGAATCGCCAAGCAGTGCCAGGACCCGCGCGCCGCTGATATCGGTGACCGCCTCGGGTTCGGCGGGCATCCCGTCGAAGTAAGGAGGCTTGCGCACGTACGTCGAATTCGCGTCCCACTCAAAGGTATTGCCGCTGGGCGTGGGCAGGTTGCGCCAGCGTTCGTCACCCTTGAACACGTCTGCGTAGTTCTCGACGAACATCTCGGTGTTGATCGCGTTGGCGATGGTGTCGTTGATGTCCTTCTGCGTCGGCCAGATGTCGCGCATGAAGACGTCGTTGCCATCGGCGTCCTGGCCCAGCGGCTCGTTGTCGAAGTCGAAGTCCATCGTGCCCGCCAGCGCATACGCGATGACCAGTGGTGGCGATGCGAGGTAGTTCATCTTCACGTCTGGATTGATCCGGCCCTCGAAGTTGCGGTTGCCGGAGAGCACCGCGGACACCGACAGATCACAGTCGTTGATCGCCTTGCTGATCTCCTCCGGCAGTGGCCCGGAGTTGCCGATGCACGTGGTGCAGCCGTAGCCGACCAGGTAAAAGCCCAACTTCTCCAGATACGGCCACAACCCGGCCTTGTTGTAGTAGTCGGTCACGACCTGCGAGCCGGGTGCCATGGTGGTCTTCACCCACGGCTTGGCCGCCAGACCCTTCTCGACGGCGTTTTTGGCCAGCAGTGCCGCGCCGAGCATGACCTCGGGGTTCGACGTGTTGGTGCACGACGTGATCGCCGCGATCACCACCGCGCCGTGGTCGAGGACGAACTCTCCGCGGCCCTCGCATTTGACGTCGACTGGATTGCTCGGCCGGCCGTTGGAGTTGACGGCCGCCGACGGCACCGGGGTGTCGCTGTCGTCGAATGACAGCACCGCGGGATCGCTGGCCGGGAAGGACTCCTCGACCGCCTCGTCGAGTTTGGTGTGCTCGGTGGGCAGGTTCTCCTCGACGTAGTTGTGAATGTCCTTGCGGAATGCCGTTTTCGCATCGCTCAAGGCAATGCGGTCCTGCGGCCGCTTGGGCCCGGCAATCGACGGCACCACATCGGATAGGTCGAGTTCGATGTACTCCGAGAACTTCGGCTCGCGCGACGGGTCGTGCCACATGCCCTGTTCCTTGGCATATGCCTCGACGAGCGCCAGCTGCTGATCGCTGCGCCCAGTCATCCGCAGGTAGTCGATGGTGACGTCGTCGATCGGGAAAATCGCTGCGGTGGAACCGAATTCGGGACTCATGTTGCCCAGGGTGGCGCGGTTGGCCAGCGGCACCTCTGCGACACCGTCGCCGTAGAACTCGACGAACTTGCCGACCACACCGTGCTTGCGCAGCATTTCGGTGACGGTGAGCACCACATCGGTTGCGGTGACACCCGCCTGTCGCTCGCCGGAGAGCTTGAAGCCGACGACCCGCGGGATAAGCATCGACACCGGTTGACCAAGCATGGCCGCCTCGGCCTCGATGCCGCCGACGCCCCAGCCCAGCACGCCGAGCCCGTTTTCCATCGTCGTGTGCGAGTCGGTGCCCACACAGGTGTCCGGGTATGCAGCGCCGTCGCGTTCCATCACGACGCTGGCCAAATATTCGATGTTCACCTGGTGCACGATGCCGGTGCCCGGCGGCACGACCTTGAAGTCGTTGAACGCGCCCTGGCCCCAGCGCAGGAACTGATAGCGCTCGCCGTTGCGCTCGTATTCGATTTCGACGTTGCGCTCGAAAGCGTTGGCGGTTCCGAACAGATCGGCGATCACCGAGTGGTCGATCACCAGATCGGCCGGAGCCAGCGGGTTGACCTTTTCGGGGTCGCCGCCGAGATCCCCGATGGCTTCGCGCATGGTGGCGAGGTCGACGATGCACGGCACGCCGGTGAAGTCCTGCATGATCACCCGCGCCGGGGTGAACTGGATCTCCACGCTCGGGTCGGCCGACGGGTCCCAGTTCGCGATCGAGGCGATGTGGTCCTTGGTGATGTTGGCGCCATCCTCGGTGCGCAGCAGATTCTCGGCGAGCACCTTGAGGCTGTAGGGAAGTTTCTCGGTGCCGGGCACGGCGTCCAGGCGGTAGATTTCGTAGCTCTGGTCCCCGACCTTCAGCGTATCGCGGGCCCCATATGAATTGACCGAATCTTTGCTGCTCACATCAACTCCCGGCTAGATCTCGCCGCGACGGGCTGTGTCGACGGCGCTCCTTATTCTAACAGTACGCTTGTCCTGTAAACCACCCCAGGGGTGATTTGCTCTTTTCCTGCATGCGCGTGCTGCCACCCGGTGGGATACCCATCACGTACGGAGGGCATCGGCAATTTTGGGCCCGCTTTGGGAATCGGAGGAGGCGAAGTATGCGAGGGGGAGCGTTCTTCTCAATACTGCGCGCCAAAGCGGAAGAGGCTGGGCGTATCTGGATTGAGGTCGACCCCCGGCACACCTCCGACCGCTGCGAAGCCTGTGGGCACGCAGCACCGGAGAACCGCGGCCTTCCAATGCCAGCGGTGTTCGCATCGCGCCCAAGCAGACGAACACGCCGCGCGCAACCTCCTACGGGCTGGACTGGCCCTTCATGCGCAAGCCGCGTGAAAATAAGCCGGTTTTCACTACCGGAGATGTCACCACGTACGGTTTCACCTGTGATGGGACCGCAAGTCATACCGCTCCTGCCGACCTATATCCCGCCCGACGTGTGCGGGCCGGTCGGAAAGGATTCCGCGACCACGCCGGTCGACGAGTGTATGAACCTGGTCATCGCCGATGTCAAGGACGACGGCGTCAGCGCCGCGCAAACCCCGGAGAACGCCGGCCTGGCCGACGTGGTCGCCGAGGCCAAGCAGCAGGGCGTCGACCTCAAGATCGTGGTGGTTGATCGCAACCCGCCCATCGACACCCCGCTGCGCGATATCGCCACCGAGGTTGGGGAGGCGTTCCCAGGATCCACGGTTCTGGTGCTCAGCCCGACCGAGTCGGGCACCTTCAGCACGACCTATGACCGGATGACTCTAGAGGCGGGCCAAGACGTCGCAGAAGGCCGTGGTTCGGTGCAGGGATCGAAGAATTTCGTCGACGAGTTGACGGCCCAGCATTTCCCCTGGACGACATTCACGATTGTGGTCGTACTGGCAGTGATCGCCGCCGTCGTTGCAACGCGAATGTTGCAAATTCGCGCCAAACGCCAACACGTATAGAAGCGCTCGAAAAGCGGCGTGGCGCTGCGCTTTTGCGAAACTCTGGCCGACGAAAAGTCACAGCCGGATAACGCTATCTGCAATTACAAACTTGTAGTTTGTGACTAAAGTTTCTTTGGCGTCAGATGTGACGTACGGTGCAGTCTGTAGCTGATGTTGCAGATGTGACTCGTGTGACTTCTGCGCATTCGCGTGAGCCATAGGAGACCTTGTCAATGAGACGCACCTCTAGCGCCTCTGCTTCGCGGCTTTGCACGCGGGTCTGCGTGATCCCACTTACCGCGGGCATGCTGCTCATCACGCCGGGATTAGGCGGCGCGCAACCCGCCAGTCCGGACAGCATCGGGGCACTCGTCGCGTCGGTGGCGAACGTGAACCAGAAGCTGCAGGACCTCGGCGCGGCCATCCAGGCGAAGCAGGAAAGTGTCAACAAGGCCATCGTTGATGTGCAGGCCGCACGTGACGCCGCGGCGGCCGCGCAGATCGAACTCGACGCCAGCGCGCAGCGTGTCAAGGATGCCAACATCGCCATCGCGGCGGCGCAGGATCGTTTTGACACCTTCGCTGTCGCAACGTATCTCAATGGCCCCTCGAGTTCGTATCTGACCGCATCCGACCCGAGCGACATCCTCAACACCGCAACCACCGCCGAGACGTTGGCCGTAAGCACCCAGCAGGTGATCAGTGACCTGCAACGGGCGCGCACCGAACAGGTGAACAAGGAGTCGGCCGCGCGGTTGGCCAAGCAGAACGCGGACCAGGCGGTGATCGACGCGGAGGCCAGCCAGCAGACCGCGGTGTCGGCGCTGACGGAGGCTCAGCAGACCTTCCGTACTCAGCAGGCCGAATTGGACAAGTTGACAGCCGAACGTGCTGCCGCGCAAGCCAAGCTCGACGAGGCTCGCGCGTGGTCGGCACCCGCAGCCGCACCCGCAACCGCCGCCGGAGTTCCGGCCCAGCCGGCCGCCGCGGCGAGCGCTCCGTCGAACCCCGTGGGCGACTGGGACACCGGGCCCAAGAAGATCGACGCGGCCACCGGTAACTGGGCCACGGCCTGGGATCCGTTCTTGCCCGCCATCCCCAGCGCCTTCGTCAGTGGTGATCCGATCGCGATCATCAACACGATCCTCGGCTACGCGTCAACATCGGCGCAGGTCACCCAGGACCTGGGGCGCAACTTCCTGCAGAAGTTGGGTCTGTTGCCCACCCCCACGGGCTACACCAACAACGGCGCAATTCCCGCCGTCCACGGCAGGCAGGCCACCGAGTACGTGATCCAGCGCGCCATGTCGCAGCGCGGAGTGCCCTACTCGTGGGGCGGCGGCAACGCCGCAGGAAAAAGCACGGGTATCGATTCTGGTTCGGGCACAGTCGGATTCGACTGTTCGGGATTGATGCTTTATGCCTTCGCAGGTGTCGGCATCAAGCTGGACCACTACACGGGTTCGCAGTACAACGCGGGTCGCAAGATCCCGTCGGCCCAGGCCCGCCGTGGCGACATGCTCTTCTGGGGGCCCAACGCAAGTCAGCACGTCGCCCTGTACCTCGGGGACGGCCAGATGCTCGAGGCTCCCTACACCGGGTCGGTCGTCAAGGTTTCGCCGGTCCGCACCAGCGGCATGACCCCGTACGCGACACGTCTCATCGAATGGTGACGAGAAGGATTACTTTGCACTCCAGGCTTTTTCGGGTTCTCAACGGGATTCTGTTGATGGTCGCGGCGGTCGCCGTTGCTATCGGTGCGGCCATGCCCGCCAATGCCGCTCCCGACGACGCCCAGTGGGATCCCACACTTCCGAAAATTCTCAGCGCCGGCGCGCCAGGGGACCCGCTCTCCATCGCCAACGCATCCCTGGCGGCGACTGCACAGGCCACCGAGGCCACGATGGACCTCGGTCGCAAGTTCCTGTCCACCCTTGGCTTCGGCCCGCCACCCTCGGCCGGCGTCGCACCCGGCCGGGTGCGCGGCCCACAGGCCATCGAGTACGTCATCCGGCGTGGCGGCTCCCAGATCGGAACCCCGTATTCCTGGGGCGGCGGCAAACCCACCGGCCCGAGCACCGGCGTCGACTCCGGTGCCAACACCGTCGGCTACGACTGCTCCGGTTTCACCCAGTTCGCGTTCGCAGGCGTCGGTGTGCTGATCCCGAAGTACTCCGGCGATCAGTACGACACCGGCCGCAAGGTTCCGACGAACCAGGCCAAGCGCGGCGATCTGCTGTTCTGGGGCCCGGGCGGCACCCAACACGTCGCGATCTACCTTGGCGGCGGCAAGATGCTGGAGTCCGGGGGCACGGCAGGCGGGGTCGGCGTCAGCCAGGTACGTACCGCGGGCCTGCAGCCGTATGTCGCGCGAATTATCGAAACCTGAGCCGCACCTGAGCAGAGCCTGAGGTCCTGCTCGCAATGCTGCTCATGTGGGCGGCGCGCGGCCGGGCAACGTCGACGGAATCCGAAGTGCCTGGAATAGTTGACGACGAGCGTGCGGCGGACAAGGTGTCGCCGAGGCCGGAGACCGGCCATATACAGATGTGAGAGGACCGTTGATGACGTCACCGAGTGGGTCGCCGCAGGGCGCCGGAGGGTTCTCCGGACAGGCCCCGTCCGGGCAGGGCCCCGCGCAGGGTTACCCCCCTCCTGCGGCCGGAACGCACGCCGCACCGGCCACGAATGGGGGTCTCCAACAGGAGGTGCACACCCTGGAGCGGGCGATCTTCGAGGTCAAGCGGATCATCGTCGGGCAGGATCTGCTCGTCGAGCGGATGCTGGTCGGCCTGCTCGCCAAGGGCCACGTGCTGCTCGAAGGCGTCCCCGGCGTAGCCAAGACGCTGGCCGTCGAGACGTTCGCCAAGGTGGTCGGCGGCACCTTCGCGCGTATCCAGTTCACCCCTGACCTGGTGCCCACCGACATCGTCGGGACCCGGATCTACCGGCAGGGCAAGGAGGAGTTCGACATCGAGCTCGGCCCTGTCGTGGTCAACTTCCTGCTGGCCGACGAGATCAACCGCGCGCCCGCAAAGGTGCAGTCGGCGCTGCTCGAGGTCATGGCCGAGCGCAAGATCTCGATGGGCGGCAGGACGTTCCCGCTGCCCGCGCCGTTCCTGGTCATGGCGACGCAGAACCCGATCGAGCAGGAGGGCGTCTATGCGCTCCCCGAGGCGCAGCGCGACCGCTTCCTGTTCAAGCTCAACATCGACTACCCGACGCCGGAGGAAGAGCGCGAGATCATCTACCGGATGGGTGTGAAGCCGCCGGAGCCCAAGCAGGTGCTCGGCCCCGGCGACCTCCTCCGCCTGCAGGACGTCGCTGCCAACAACTTCGTGCACCACGCACTCGTGGACTACGTGGTGCGTGTCGTGACCGCCACCCGCCAGCCCGACAAGTTCGGCATGCCTGATGCGAAGGCGTGGATCGCCTACGGCGCCTCACCGCGCGCCTCCCTGGGCATCATCGCCGCCTCGCGCGCGTTGGCGCTGGTGCGCGGACGTGACTATGTCGTTCCGCAGGACGTGGTCGAGGTCATTCCGGATGTGTTGCGGCACCGCCTCGTGCTGACGTACGACGCGTTGGCCGACGAGATCACGGCGGAGACGGTGATCAACCGGATCCTCCAGACCGTCGGTCTGCCGCAGGTGAATGCCATTCCGCAGCAAGGCCATTCGGTGCCGCCCGTCATGACCGCCGCAGCGGCTGCGGCGGGCGGTCGGTGACTCAAACACCAGGCCGACCGACGCGCCAAGTCGATCTGCCGTCGCTCAAGCGCGGGGAGATCCGTGATCCCGCGCTGACGGCGGCGCTGCGCAAGCTGGAGTTGACCGTGCGCCGCAAGCTCGACGGCGTGCTGCACGGCGACCACCTCGGTTTGCTGCCCGGGCCGGGTTCCGAACCTGGCGAATCACGGCTCTACCAGCCCGGCGACGACGTGCGCCGGATGGACTGGTCGGTGACCGCCCGCACCACGCATCCGCATGTGCGGCAGATGATCGCCGACCGCGAACTGGAGACCTGGCTGGTGGTCGACATCTCGGCGAGCCTGGACTTCGGCACCGTGGGTTGCGAAAAGCGTGACCTGGCCGTGGCGGCGGCTGCGGCGATCACGTTCCTCAACAGCGGCGGCGGCAACCGGATCGGGGCCATCATCGCCAACGGCGACTCCGTGCGGCGGGTGCCCGCGCTGTCGGGCCGGATGCACGAGCAGGAGATGCTGCGGGCCATCGCCACGATGCCGAAGGCGCCCGCGGGCGTCCGCGGCGATCTGGCCGCCCTCATCGATGCCCTGCGCAGGCCCGAGCGCCGGCGCGGAATGGCGGTTGTCATCAGCGACTTTCTCGGCCCGATCGACTGGATGCGCCCGATGCGGGCCATCGCCGGGCGACACGAGGTGCTCGGCATCGAGGTGCTGGATCCGCGCGATGTCGAACTGCCGCCCGTCGGCGACGTCATCCTGCAGGACGCCGAGACCGGCAAGACCCGCGAGTTCACCATCGACGCGCAGTTGCGCGACGACTTCGCGAAGGCTGCGGCAGCGCATCGAGCCGAGGTGGCCCGAACGCTACGACGCTGCGGTGCACCGCTGCTGTCGCTGCGCACCGACCGGGACTGGATTGCCGACGTGGTCCGGTTCGTCGCCACCCGCCGATTGGCCCTGGCGGGCCGCGCCTGAGAACTTTGACTGAAATGCTAAGGCGTACATGACATTACCGCTACTTGGACCGATAACGCTTTCGGGGTTCGAGCACGCTTGGTTCTTCCTGTTCCTGTTGGTCGTGCTCGGTGTGGTCGCGCTCTACATCTTCGTCCAGCTCGCTCGGCATCGGCGGATGCTGCGCTTCGCCAACATGGAATTGCTGGAGAGCGTTGCACCCAGTGGGCCGACACGGCGGCGACACCTGCCCGCGATCCTGCTCGTGATCGCGCTGGTGCTTCTCACTGTGGCGATGGCCGGACCGACACACGACGTCCGCATTCCGCGCAACCGCGCGGTGGTGATGCTCGTGATGGACGTATCGCAGTCGATGCGCGCCACCGACGTGTCACCGAATCGCATGGCCGCGGCGCAGGAGGCATCCAAGCAGTTCGCCGACGAGTTGACCCCTGGCATCAATCTCGGGCTCATCGCCTACGCAGGCACGGCGACGGTGCTCGTCTCACCGACCACCGGCCGCGAGGCCACCAAGGCAGCGATCGACAAGCTGCAGTTCGCCGACCGCACCGCCACCGGTGAGGGCATCTTCACGGCGTTGCAGGCGATCGCGACCGTGGGAGCCGTGATCGGCGGGGGCGACGAACCGCCGCCTGCGCGCATCGTGTTGTTCTCCGACGGCAAGGAGACCGTGCCGTCGAATCCCGACAATCCCAAGGGCGCCTTCACCGCCGCGCGCACCGCCAAAGACCAGGGCGTGCCGATCTCGACGATCTCGTTCGGCACGCCGTACGGATACGTCGAGATCAACGATCAACGTCAGCCGGTGCCCGTGGACGACGACATGCTCAAAGAAATCGCCGATCTGTCCGGTGGCGAGGCGTTCACCGCGTCCAGCCTCGAGCAGTTGCGCCAGGTGTATGCGAACCTGCAACAGCAGATCGGCTACGAAACGATCAAGGGCGACGCGAGTGTGGGTTGGCTGCGGCTCGGCGCGCTGGCGCTGGCGCTGGCGGCATTGTCGGCGCTGCTCATCAACCGACGCCTGCCGAACTGAGTCGACGGGGATGACGCTGATATGACCATTCCGCTGCTGGGGCCAGTTTCGCTCACGGGGTTCTCACACATCTGGTGGCTCCTGTTTTTCGTTCTCGTCGTGCTGGGGCTGGCCGGGCTGTATGTCGTCGCTCAAGTTTCCCGACGCAGGCGGCTACAGCAGTTCGCCAACACCGAGCTTCTCGACAGCGTGGCACCGCACCGCCCGAGTGTGTGGCGTCACGTCCCTGCGGCACTGCTCGGTATCTCGTTGCTGTTCTGCACGATCGCCCTGGCCGGGCCCACCTACGACCAGCGCCTTCCACGCAATCGCGCGGTCGTGATGCTGGCCATCGACGTGTCGCAGTCGATGCGGGCCACCGATGTGGAACCCGACCGGTTGACCGCCGCCAAGGAGGCTTCCAAGAAGTTCGTCGATGAGCTCACCCCGGGGATCAACCTGGGAGTGATCGCGTACGCCGGCACTGCCACGGTGTTGGTTTCGCCGACCACGAACCGCGACGCCAGCAGGCGCGCCATCGACAATCTGCAGGTGGCCGACCGCACCGCCACCGGCGAAGCGATTTTCACCGCGCTGTCGTCGATCTCCACGGTGGGGGCCGTCATCGGCGGCGGCGACACGCCGCCGCCCGCGCGCATCGTGTTGTTCTCCGACGGTAAGGAGACCGTGCCGTCGAACCCGGACAATCCAAAGGGCGCGTTCACCGCCGCGCGCACCGCCAAAGACCAGGGTGTACCGATCTCGACGATCTCCTTCGGCACCGAGCACGGCGAGGTGGAGGTCAACGGCGAGCGGGTGCCGGTGCCCGTCGACGACCAGATGATGAAGAAGATCGCCCAGCTGTCCGGCGGCGAGTCCTACACCGCGTCCAACATCGAGGAATTGAACAAGGTCTACTCCACGCTCCAGGATCAGATCGGGTACGAAACGGTCCGCGGCGAGGCCACCACCGGCTGGCTGCGCCTCGCTGCCCTGGTGGCCGCCATCGCGGCCGTGGCGAGCCTGCTGATCAACCGCCGGCTGCCACTCTGAGGCGATTTCTTAGAAATGACGTCCAGACGATAGGTTGGCGGGCATGACTGTGACCGATGATTCGGCCGAGACGGCTGGCGGCCGTCCGCCTTTCGTATCGCGTTCAGTACTGGTGACCGGTGGAAACCGCGGCATCGGACTTGCGATCGCTACGCGCCTTGCGGCCGACGGCCACAAGGTCGCCGTAACCCACCGCGGTTCCGGCGCACCGGATCCCCTGTTCGGCGTCGAGTGCGACGTCACCGACAACGAGGCCGTCGACCGCGCGTTCAAGGAGGTGGAGGAGCACCAGGGTCCGGTCGAGGTACTGGTGTCCAATGCCGGCATCTCAAAGGACGCATTCCTCATCCGAATGACCGAGGAGCGGTTCACCGAGGTCATCGACGCCAACCTGACCGGGGCGTTCCGGGTGGCCCAGCGCGCATCGCGCAGCATGCAGCGGAAGCGATTCGGTCGGATCATCTTCATCGGCTCGGTATCGGGCAGCTGGGGGATAGGCAACCAGGCCAACTATGCGGCCGCCAAGGCCGGACTGATCGGCATGGCCCGCTCGATCTCCCGGGAGCTGGCCAAGGCCGGCGTCACCGCGAACGTGGTCGCCCCGGGTTACATCGACACCGAGATGACCCGCGCGCTCGACGAGCGGATCCAGGAGGGGGCATTGGATTTCATCCCCGCCAAGCGGGTCGGCACCGCCGAGGAGGTAGCCGGCGCGGTCAGCTTCCTGGCCTCCGAAGATGCGACCTACATCGCGGGAGCCGTGATCCCGGTCGACGGCGGCATGGGCATGGGCCACTAGGACATAACAAGGAGGCTTTACATGACACTTCTGCAAGGCAAGCGCATCCTCGTCACGGGGATCATCACCGACTCTTCGATCGCGTTCCACATCGCGAAGGTCGCCCAGGAGGCGGGTGCCGAGTTGGTACTCACCGGATTCGACCGGATGAAGCTGGTCCAGCGGATCGCCGACCGACTGCCGGAGAAGGCACCGCTGCTCGAGCTCGACGTCCAGAACGAAACGCACCTCGACACGCTGGCCGACCGCGTCAGCGAGGTCATCGGCGACGGCAACAAACTCGACGGCGTGGTGCACTCGATCGGCTTCATGCCGCAGACCGGAATGGGCATCAATCCGTTCTTCGACGCACCGTATGAGGATGTCGCCAAGGGTATCCATATCTCGGCGTTCTCGTATGCGTCGCTGGCGAAAGCGGTGCTGCCGATCATGAATCCGGGCGGCGCGATCGTGGGGATGGACTTCGACCCGACGCGCGCGATGCCCGCGTACAACTGGATGACGGTCGCCAAGAGCGCGCTGGAATCGGTGAACCGGTTCGTGGCACGCGAAGCGGGTCCGCACGGTGTGCGGTCGAATCTCGTTGCCGCAGGGCCCATCCGAACGCTGGCGATGAGTGCCATCGTCGGTGGTGCGCTCGGCGAGGAGGCCGGCGCGCAGATGAAGCTGCTCGAGGAGGGCTGGGATCAGCGGGCGCCGCTGGGATGGAACATGAAGGATCCGACACCGGTCGCCAAGACGGTGTGCGCGTTGCTGTCGGACTGGCTGCCCGCGACGACCGGCACGATCATCTACGCCGACGGCGGCGCGAGCACTCAGTTGCTCTAGCTGGAAATCGATGAGCGCCCGCGCGAAGAGCGATAGCCCAGACGCCGTCCTGCTGCTGTCGTTCGGTGGGCCGGAGGGGCCGGACCAGGTGATGCCGTTCTTGGAGAACGTCGCCAGGGGCCGCGGGATTCCGTCCGAACGGCTCGCCTCCGTCGCTGAGCACTACCTGCATTTCGGCGGTGTCTCACCTATCAATGGGATCAACCGGGCGCTGATCGAACAGCTGCGTGGGTACATCGACCTTCCTGTGTACTTCGGCAACCGGAACTGGGAGCCGTACGTCGAGGATGCGGTTGCCGCGATGGCTGACGACGGGATCCGCAGCGCCGCAGTCTTCTCCACGTCGGCGTGGGGTGGTTACTCGGGCTGCACGCAGTACGTCGAGGACATCGCCAGGGCCAGGCAGACGACAGGTGACGCTGCGCCACACTTGGTGAAACTGCGTCAGTACTACGACCATCCGCTGTTCGTGAAGATGTTCAGCGACGCGATCATCGCCGCCGCGCAGACCGTGCCGGACACCGCGCGGTTGGTCTTCACCGCTCATTCGATTCCGCTGTCGAACGCATCTCGTTGTGGCACAGACCTATATGCGCGACAGGTGGCGTATGCCGCACGGCTCGTCGCCGCGGCCGCAGGCTACCAGGACTATGACCAGGTGTGGCAGTCGCGGTCCGGACCGCCGCAGGTGCCTTGGCTGGAGCCTGACGTCGGCGATCACCTCGCTGCTCTGGCCGAGGCAGGTACCGACGCGGTGGTCGTCTGCCCGATAGGTTTCGTCGCGGACCACATCGAGGTGGTGTGGGATCTGGATCACGAGCTGTGGCTGCAGGCGCAGCAGTCCGGCATCGCATTCGCGCGAGCCGCGACGCCGAACGCCGACCTTGCGCGGGTGGTTGCCGACCTACTCGACGAACTGCGCACCGGCCGCGACCCCGTTCGCGTGCCAGGCCCGGATGCTCCGCCGCTGCAGGGATTTTCGCTCGACGGGGTGGTTTGCACGCCTCGATGCGATACCAGGTAGCCGGGGCCTCCTTTTGGGCGTCTCCCGCAAGGACGCGGGTTGGTTGGCGCGCCACCCTGGAAGTGCAAGCGAAACATAGGCACTCGAAGGAGTTGGCAAATGCGACCAGGATTGAAGCAGATCACGGCAGCGATCGCGGCGAGCGCCGCGGCATTGAGCATCGCGGCGGCCCCCGTTGCGACGGCAGCGCCCGCGGCCCCCTCGACGGCCGTGGTCATTCCGGCGGCGCACGGCTACGGGCACGGTGGCTATGGCCACGGGGGTTACGGCGTCGGTGGTTACGGCCACCGCGACTACGGTCCGGGTTACGGGTTCGGCTACTACCCGCACTGGTGGCCGTGGCGTTGGTGAGCGTTGCGGCGCAACGCCGGTCTCAGTGCTGCCAGGCCGAGTGCAGGATGGCGCTGACGGCCGCCAATCGTGCCGACCGTACGACGCCGGTCAGCGGTCGCAGCGCTTCACTGGCTGTCTGGACGTCTGCAGAGCTGTTCAGCCCGATCGGGATCAGTCCCGAGCTCACGGTGATGATCGCGTCGATGTAGGCCGCGTTCTCCAGCACCCGCAGGGCACGCGTCGGCGCATGGTCCGGAATGCTGTGTCGCCGTTCAGATTCCACAACTTGCTCGACGAGACTGCGCGGGTCTTCGATGTCCCCGCCTGCCGCTTCCGCGTGCAGCGCGCCCAGCGCATCGGCGGCCGACCGGACCGCAGAGCGCATGGTGTACTCGGACTCGCCGAGATCGAGACCCTCCGTCGGCGCCGCGCCGGGCACCGAATACACCGTCCAGGACAGCGCGCATGGATCGGCGGCGATATCGGACTCGTCGTCGCCGTCGGCGATATCCGGGTATTCGAAGTCGGGCACCAGGCCGATGGCCTCCGCCGGATCACCCGCCATGATGAGCGCCTCGCCCGCAGCCACGGCGTCGCGCTGAAACTGCGTGCCTGCAGGGAGCCCGCGAACGTCACCGGGTACCGGCAGGGCGACACCCATCGCGGGGGCGCCGCTGCCCCGGCCCGCACTGGTGCGCAGCGTCTGCAGCAGCGAGACGGCGCCAGCATCGGTCAGATCCGGCCAGGGCAGGCCGGTGCGCCCGGCCGCCACCGAGTCGTATGCGGTCACGGAATGTCTTGGTGCCCACTGTGATAGCGCATCCAATACATCGTCGGGCGCGGCAGCACCGGCAAGCCAGGCGTTCGCCCAAACCGACAATGAAACACTTGGACACCACATGATTTCCGCAGTGTAGTTGTTAGCCGCTCATCGGGTCGGCTAGGCGCTAGGCTGACGTCATGCCCGCTGCGCTGATCTGGCTAATCGCCGCGCTCGGCCTCGCCGGGGCCGAGGCGCTGACCGGCGACCTGTTCCTGCTCATGCTCGGTGGCGGGGCCTTGGCCGCGGCAGGTTCCAGCCTCGTCTTCGATGACCTGTGGATACATGGAGCGGTCTTCGCCGTCGTGTCGGTGCTGCTGCTGGTGTTGGTCCGGCCCGCACTGCGCAGGCATTTCAATTCGGGCGGGGGTCTGCCCGAGCCTGCGAAGGCGTTGGAAGGCAAGAGTGCGCTGGTGCTCGACCGGGTCGGACGCCACGAGGGACAGGTGAAACTCGACGGCGAAGTCTGGACCGCGCGCCCGGCAAACGAGAACGATGTCTACGAACCAGGTGACCACGTGACCGTCGTGCAGATCGACGGCGCCACCGCCGTCGTACAGAAAGTCGTCTAGCCAAGCCTGGACACTAGGGAAGGAACGTTTCATGGATGGTGCTGTCGCCGGCCTGATTCTGGTGGCTGTGCTGGTGGTGTTCGCCGCCATCATCGTGGCCAAGTCCATCGCATTGATCCCACAAGCCGAGGCCGCGGTCATCGAGCGGCTGGGCCGGTACAGCAAGACCGTGTCGGGACAGCTGACGCTGCTGCTGCCGTTCGTCGACAAGATTCGCGCCCGCGTCGACCTGCGTGAGCGGGTGGTGTCCTTTCCACCGCAGCCGGTGATCACCGAGGACAACCTGACGGTCAACATCGACACCGTCGTCTACTTCCAGGTCACCAATCCGCAGGCCGCCGTCTACCAGATCAGCAACTACATCGTCGGCGTCGAGCAGCTCACCACGACCACACTGCGCAACGTGGTCGGCGGCATGACCCTGGAACAGACCCTGACGTCGCGCGACTCGATCAACGGCCAGCTGCGCGGCGTGCTCGACGAGGCCACCGGCCGATGGGGGCTGCGGGTGGCTCGCGTCGAATTGCGATCGATCGATCCGCCGCCGTCGATCCAGGAGTCGATGGAAAAGCAGATGAAGGCCGAGCGCGAGAAGCGGGCGATGATCCTGACCGCCGAGGGCACTCGCGAGGCGTCGATCAAGCAGGCCGAAGGCCAGAAGCAGTCGCAGATCCTGGCCGCCGAGGGCGCCAAGCAGGCGGCGATCCTGGCCGCCGAGGCCGATCGGCAGTCGCGCATGCTGCGCGCCCAGGGTGAACGCGCCGCGTCCTACCTGCAGGCCCAAGGCCAGGCCAAGGCCATCGAGAAGACGTTCGCCGCCATCAAGCGGGGCCGGCCGACTCCGGAGATGCTGGCCTACCAGTATCTGCAGACACTGCCGCAGATGGCCAAGGGCGAGGCCAACAAGGTCTGGCTGGTGCCCTCCGACTTCGGATCGGCGCTCGAAGGCTTCACCAAGATGCTGGGCGCGCCCGGCTCCGACGGTGTATTCCGTTACGAGCCGTCGCCGGTGGAGGAGGATCTCCAACGGCCGGAGGACGATTCAGCCGAGGTGGCCGAGTGGTTCAACACCCAAACCGATCCGGAGATCGCGCAGGCCGTAGCCAAGGCCGAGGCCGAGGCTCGCAAACCGGCAGCCGGAGTCATCGATCCGCCGCCGCAGTACCCGCCGCTGTCCCAGCAGCAGCAGCCGCCGTCGGCGTACTCGCAGCAGCAGCCGCCTCGCAACGACGGCGGCGCTCACTCCAGGTAGGTGGCCTCGGTGTGGTGGCGGTGATGGCGACGGTGGGCGCGGAACTCGTAGACCAGTCCAGCCACGCCGAAGCACGCGGTGCAGAACGAGATCAGGATCAGTAGCGGGCTGACGCTACCGGTGAGCGCATCGCCGAGGATCACCACCGCCGAGGTGCCGGGCACCAGGCCGACCAGGGTGGCGAGCGTATAGGGGAGTACCCGAACCGCCGATGCGCCCGCTGCGTAGTTCAGCACCGAGAACGGAACAGCGGGGATCAGCCGCATCGACACAATGGCGGGCCAGCCGCGTTCCCGTAGCCGGGCGTCCAGGGATTCGATTCGAGGATGGGGCACCAGCTTGATGAGTTGCCAGCCTGCCGCACGGACCAGGAGTAGCGCGATGACAGCGCTGACGGTGGCCGCCGCGACCGCCAGCGGGATGCCGACGACCGGACCGAACAGCAGGCCCGCAGAGAGAGTGAACGCGGAGCGCGGGATCGGAAAGACCGTCACCACGGCGTGTGCGCCGAGGAACGCCAACGGGAACCACGGACCCACGGATTTCGCCCAGTCACGCAATTGAACAGCCGTTGGCAAGTCCACCAGCAGTGCGACTGCGACGAGAATCACAATGACGGCCAGGATCGCGAATACCCGCCGTCGCGGCACCGCGGACGCGGTGGCGGCCACCGAGCTACACACGGCGCGCAAGGTGTTGACGACGGTATTCACGTCCACCGAGCCTACGTTGCAGCGACCGGTATGGCCGATCGGCGCGAACGAGCGTCGGCTGCCCGGCGGTCAGCGCCGTGACCTGGATCATTTAGCCTGGTGAGCGGTCGTGTTAGACACAGAGGTCACACGCTGCGACAACAGGAGAAGCCGGTGTCGGTAGATACGTCCGTGGGATCGGAGTCGGATCGCGAGCAATGGCGCGCCGCCGTTGCCGGGGTACTCGCCAAGAGCAGCCGAAAAGATCCCGCCGACCTCGGCGAGGCGCCCGAGCTACTTCTCGACTCGCCGACGTACGAAGGCTTTCCGATCCGCCCGCTGTACACCATTCTCGACTCTCAGCCCGAGGCGCCGCTGCCCGGCCGCTGGCCGTACATCCGCGGCTCCGATGGGACGCGCGACGTCAAGTCCGGCTGGAAGGTCGCCGAGTCATTTCCGGCGCCGGGACAGGTTTCGGTGGTCGACGGAAACGGTGCCGTGCTGGCGGCGCTCACCGAGGGGACCAGCGCGCTGATCCTGCAGGTCGGGACCGACGGTGTGAGTCCCGACGAGCTCGACCGGCTTCTCGAGGGCGTGTTTCTCGAACTGGTTCCGGTGGTGCTCGACGCGGGCATCGATTTCACCGCAGCCGCCGACGCGGTGCTGGCGCTGGTGGTCGACCTGGACGACGAACGGCGAGCGCGTCTTTCGGTCGATCTTGGCGCCGACCCTCTTACCGCGACACTCAGCGGCCGGGCCGCGCCGTCGACAGACGAGGTGCTGGCGACCGCGACCAAGACGATCGCCTACGGCGGCGGTGTGCGGGCCATTACGGTCGACGGTCCGGCATTGCACGACCTCGGTGCCAACGCGTCATGGGAGCTGGCGGGCACTATCGCCGCCGGTGTCAGCTATCTGCGCCTGTTGGTCGAAAGTGGGATCTCGGCACCGGAGGCGGTGCGCCAGATCAGTTTCAGGCTCGCGGCGGACGACGACCAGTTCATGACGATCGCCAAGCTGCGCGCTGCCCGACAGCTCTGGGCCCGGGTGGCCGAAGTGGTCGGCGCTGCTGAGGCCGGCGCTGTGACCGTGCACGCGGTCACATCCAAACCGATGATGGCTCAGCGCGATCCGTGGGTGAACATGCTCCGCACGACGGTCGCGGCCTTCGCGGCAGGCGTCGGGGGAGCAGACACCGTCACCGTCCACACCTTCGATAGCGCTATCCCCGGCGGATGGCCCGGCGTCGCACCCAGCTTCGCCAGGCGGATGGCCCGCAATACCCAACTGTTGCTGTTGGAAGAGTCGCACATCGGGCGTGTGCTCGACCCTGCCGGGGGCTCGTGGTTCGTCGAAGACCTCACCCGTGGGCTCGCCGTCCAGGCCTGGGAGCACTTTCGCGACATCGAATCCCGCGGAGGTTTCGCGTCTGCCTGCGAATATCTGGCCACGCAGATCGAGGAAGTAAACGCCAAGCGCAGGGACGATATCGCCCACCGGCGCACGGCCATCACCGGGGTCAACGAGTATCCGAACCTTTCGGAAATGCCCCTGCCCCATGCCGAACCGACTCCCGGTGTGCAGCGCTACGCGGCTGATTTCGAAGCGCTGCGGGACCGCTCCGATGCATATCTCGCCGAGCATGGTTCGCGGCCCACAGCACTGCTCCTGCCGCTCGGTCCGCTCTCCGAACACAACATCCGCACGACGTTCGCGGCGAACCTACTGGCATCGGGCGGCGTGGAGGCCGTCAATCCGGGCCCGTTGGACGCCGCGGAGATCGCCCAAGCGGTTTCGGATGCCGGTGGTGCCGTCGCTGCGGTGATCTGTGGCACCGACGCCCGATACGCGGCCGAGGCGTCCGACGCCGTCGAAGCAGCCAGGGCGGCCGGAGTAGCGCACGTGTACCTGGCCGGTCCCCAGACGGCCGCGGCCAGTCCAGACAACCCGGCCGCAAACAAGCCGGACGAGTACCTGACCGCCAAGATCGACGCGATCGCCGCATTATCGACCCTGCTGACACGTTTGGGGGCGTGACCATGACTGCATCTCATGTCGCCGGAGCCATCACCAATTTCGCCGACGTTCCGCTGAACGGCGAGAAAACCGGCGAGCCCGCAACCAAGGCCGCCGTCAATGAGCATGTCGCGGCGGCCGCCGCGGCGCACGGGTACACCGCCGATCAGCTGGACTGGGCCACCCCGGAGGGCATCGACGTCAAACCGGTCTACATCGCCGATGACCGCGACGGGGTCGTCGACGCCGGCTACCCGCTGGACAGCTTCCCCGGCGCACCGCCCTTCGTCCGTGGTCCGTACCCGACCATGTACGTCAACCAGCCGTGGACAATCCGCCAGTACGCCGGCTTCTCGACGGCTGCGGAGTCCAATGCCTTCTACCGCCGCAACCTTGCCGCGGGCCAGAAGGGTCTGTCGGTGGCGTTCGACCTCGCCACCCACCGTGGCTACGACTCCGACCACCCGCGCGTGCAGGGTGACGTCGGAATGGCCGGTGTGGCAATCGATTCCATCCTCGATATGCGGCAGCTGTTCGACGGCATCGACCTTTCGACCGTCTCGGTCTCGATGACGATGAACGGCGCCGTCCTTCCGATTCTCGCGCTCTATGTCGTGGCCGCCGAGGAACAGGGCGTGCCGCCGGAGAAGCTGGCGGGGACCATCCAGAACGACATCCTCAAAGAGTTCATGGTCCGCAACACCTACATTTATCCGCCGAAGCCCTCCATGCGGGTGATCTCCGACATCTTCGGATACACCAGCTTGAAGATGCCGAAGTTCAATTCGATCTCGATCTCCGGGTACCACATCCAAGAGGCCGGAGCCACAGCCGATCTCGAGCTCGCCTACACGCTGGCCGACGGTGTCGAGTACATCAAGGCGGGCCTGGACGCGGGGCTGGACATCGACAAGTTCGCGCCGCGCCTTTCGTTCTTCTGGGGCATCGGGATGAACTTCTTCATGGAGGTCGCCAAGCTGCGGGCCGGCCGGCTGCTGTGGAGTGAGTTGGTTGCCGAGTTCAATCCGAAGAGTGCGAAATCCCTTTCGCTGCGCACCCATTCGCAGACCTCGGGGTGGTCACTGACCGCACAGGATGCGTTCAACAACGTCGCGCGCACCTGTATCGAGGCGATGGCCGCCACCCAGGGGCACACGCAGTCCCTGCATACCAATGCGCTCGACGAGGCGCTCGCCCTGCCGACCGACTTCTCCGCGCGTATCGCCCGTAACACCCAGCTACTGCTGCAGCAGGAGTCCGGAACGACGCGGCCGATCGACCCATGGGGCGGTTCGTATTACGTCGAATGGCTGACCCACGAGCTGGCCGAAAAGGCCCGCGCCCACATCCGCGAGGTGGCCGAACACGGCGGCATGGCGCAGGCGATCAGCGAGGGCATTCCCAAGATGCGCATCGAAGAGGCCGCCGCCCGCACCCAGGCGCGCATCGACTCGGGCACCCAGACGGTGATCGGCGTGAACAAGTACCAGGTCGACCAGGACCAGGAGATCGAGGTACTCAAGGTCGAGAACAGCCGGGTGCGCACGGAGCAGATCGCCAAGCTGGAGAAGCTGCGCGCCGAGCGCGACGAGGCTGCGACACAGGCCGCACTGGCCGAATTGACCCGTGCGGCAGGTGAATCCGGGCCGGCGGGGGAGGACGGTCTGGGGAACAACCTGCTGGCGCTGGCCGTCGATGCGGCTCGCGCCCATGCGACGGTAGGCGAGATCTCCGACGCGCTCGAGAAGGTGTACGGCAGACACGTTGCCGAGATCCGCACCATCGCCGGCGTCTACCGTGACGAGGTTGGGAGTGGTGGCAACGTGACTGGAATCGGCAGAGCAACCGAATTCGTCGAGAGGTTCGCCGAGGCCGACGGTCGTAGGCCACGCATCCTGATCGCCAAGATGGGCCAGGACGGGCACGATCGTGGACAGAAGGTGATTGCTACGGCGTTCGCCGACATCGGCTTCGACGTGGACGTCGGCTCGTTGTTCTCCACGCCGGAGGAGGTCGCGCGTCAGGCAGCCGACAACGACGTGCACGTGGTCGGGGTGTCCTCGCTGGCCGCCGGCCATCTGACGTTGGTGCCCGCCCTGCGCGAGGCACTCGCCGAAGCGGGCAGGCCGGACATCATGATCGTCGTCGGTGGCGTGATCCCTCCGGGCGACTTCGACGAGTTGTACGTCGCGGGTGCGACCGCGATCTTCCCGCCCGGCACCGTGATCGCCGACGCCGCCATCGGCCTGCTGCGCAAGCTCGCCGAGCGGCTGGGCTACGAGTTGTCATAGCCCTGAAGTAGATGAACGCCATTCAAGACTTGGCCACCGCGGTGAAAAACCGCGACCGAGCGGCGCTGCCCAAGGCGATCACGCTCGTCGAGTCCACCCGCACCGATCACCGCGAACAGGCGCAGCAATTGCTGCTCGAACTGATGCCCCATGCCGGTAGCGCCATGCATGTCGGGATCACCGGGGTGCCGGGCGTCGGCAAGTCGACCACCATCGAGGCGCTCGGCATGTACCTGATCGAGCAGGGGCATCGCGTCGCGGTGCTGGCGGTCGACCCGTCCTCGACGCGCACAGGTGGTTCGATCCTCGGTGACAAGACCCGCATGGCGAAACTGGCTGTGCACCCCGACGCCTACATCCGGCCGTCCCCGACCTCGGGCAACCTTGGTGGGGTGGCGAGGGCCACCCGCGAGACGATCGTGCTGCTGGAGGCGGCTGGGTTCGACGTCATTCTGGTCGAGACGGTGGGCGTCGGACAGTCCGAGGTGGCTGTCGCCAACATGGTCGATACCTTTGTGTTCCTGACCTTGGCCCGAACCGGCGATCAACTGCAGGGCATCAAGAAGGGCGTGTTGGAGCTCGCCGATATCGTGGTGGTGAACAAGGCCGACGGTAAGCACGCGGTGGAGGCCAAGGCTGCGGCCCGCGAACTGACCGGCGCGATCCGGTTGATCTATCCGCGTGAAACACTATGGCGCCCACCAGTTCTCACGATGAGTGCGCTTAGCGGCGACGGTCTTGTCGAGCTGTGGGAGTCGGTTCTCAAGCATCGTGACGTGCTCACCGAAGCCGGTGAGTTCGAGGCTCGCCGACGCACGCAGCAGGTCGACTGGACCTGGTCGATGGTCCGCGACACGGTGCTCGATCGTGTGCTGTCGCACCCCGCGGTTAAGAAGATTCGGGCCGACGTGGAGCGTCAGGTGCGCGACGGTGAACTCACCCCAGCACTTGCTGCGCAACAGATCTTGAACGCTTCTGACGTGCGCTAATCTAACTTTTCGGTAACACCTCGTTTATTTGCCGGGGCTCCAGGTAAATTCAATGCATTGTGACGGGTGTCAAATCCGTGGAGCGCAGCGCAGCGCTTCCACGAGGGATACAAGGCGCATCGGACTCGAACTTTGCCTGCACTGTGCGGGCGTTCTCAAAGCTCTTCCCCGGACCCAGGTACGGCGGGGGCGCGCTCTGCGTCTATCTGCACGGTGAGCCCGTCGTCGACGTCTGGACCGGCTACGCCGACCGCCGTGGTACCGAGTACTGGACGGCCGATACCGGCGCCATGGTCTTCTCGGTCACCAAGGGTCTGGCTTCGACGGTGATCCACCGGCTCGCAGACCGTGGCCTGATCGACTACGATACGCCGGTCAGCGAGTACTGGCCCGAATTCGGCGCCAACGGCAAGGCCGACATCACCGTGCGTGAGGTCATGCGGCACCGCGCCGGGCTATCCCAACTCAACGGGGTGAGCAAGGCCGACCTGCTCGACCACCTCGCGATGGAGCAGCGGATCGCCGCGGCGCCGGTCAACCGCCTGCTGTACGGCCATCAGGCCTATCACGCGCTGACCTACGGCTGGCTGATGTCGGGCCTGGGCCGTGCGGTGACCGGAAAAGGCATGCGGGAGCTGATTCGCGAGGAATTGGCGGAGCCACTCGACATCGATGGACTGCACCTGGGCCGGCCACCGGCCGGGGCGGCCACGCGCGCCGCGCAGATCCTCGCGCCTCAGGGCACTCTGGCCAATCCGATCTTCAACTTCGTGGCACCCCGGGTGGCCGCCATGGGCGTATCGGGGATCTTCGGATCGATGTACTTCCCGGGCATGAAGGCCGTCGTGCAGGGAGACACGCCGTTCCTGGACGGCGAGATCCCGGCGGCCAACGGGGTGGCCACCGCGCGCGCACTGGCGAAGATGTACGGCGCGATCGCCAACGGCGGGCGCGTCAACGGCACGCAGCTGCTCTCACGTGAGAGGACAGAGGGCCTGACCGGCGAGCCGAGCTACGCGCCGGACCGCAACATCTGGGTGCCGCTGTCGTTCCACCTCGGATACCACTCCGTGCCGATCCCGGGGGTGATGCCAGGCTTCGGACACGCGGGCCTGGCCGGTTCGGTCGGATGGGCCGATCCGGAGTCGGGCATGTCGTTCGGGTTCGTGCACAACCGGCTACTGACGCGGATGGTGCTCGATCAGGCGACGTTCGCCGGCCTGCAGACGTTGATTCGCCGCGACGCCGCGCGCGCCCGCAAACGCGGATACGACACGATGCCTGCGCTCGGCGCGCCGTTCCGAATTCCCCGATCCGTCGCTGGCTAGAGCGAACTCAATACCGACTCAGCGGTCGGCCGTCGAGAACCACTTGGTTTTCTTGCGCCAGGATTCCGCCGATGTGATAGCGAAGCCGGCACCGCACATGCACGCGAAGACCCACGTCAGCGTGGTGCCCGCGTCAAGTGCCTGCAGTTGCGGGATGAAGGCGGTGGCCAGCCGAACGACGCAGGCGGCCATGCCTGCGGCCGACGACACGAGGTAGATGTTGGCCACGGTGCGCGAGCGCGGATCCTTTCGCAGGATCAGTAGCGCCCGGCAACCATAACCGAGCAGATACATCAGGGTGCCGCACAGCAACAGCCAGTAGATGTTCAACCAGAAGTCGGTCGACACCTGGAAGAAGTCGGCCTTGTAGATCTTCGCTCCGTTGCCGAGCGTGAACGCGACCAGGAGCAGCGGTATGCACAGCGTCGCTGGGTACTCGACGTACTGCTTGAACGTTCGTTGCAACTCGTGATCCCGCTGCAACCGGCCGAGCGAGTTGTAGACGACGGCGGACGCGGCGACGATGTAGAGGTCGTGGCCGATGTAATCCTCGAGGTTCCACTTACCCGTCAGCGAGTGGAGGAAGACGCCCAGCGTCTCCGACGCCCACGGTGACATCAGAAGCACCGCACCCCCCTGCAGCGCGATGTTCAGGGTTGCCGCGAATTCCCAGCGGGACGACCACGTGACTCGGCGAATCCACAAACTCCAGGCGATACAGCAAAGTGTGATCGCGATGAGAGTCGTCAGAGCCATAAGTTTCGCTTTCGAGCCGCGGTGAGCTCAGCAAAGTATAGGGCTAAAGCGGTGGCGCGTCACTGCGCGGTTTCAGCTCGGAGAGCTTCGGCGCACGGGTTCGATGAATGGTTCGGGTTGCAATTCGGGTGTCGGTGGTCTCGCGGAGGGCGGTTCCGCGGAAGGGCGCGGACTCGACGTAGCTCCATACCTCTTGTTCGCTCATCAGGCCGAACCTGATCTGCAGGTCGGGGTAGCTGACACCGAATCTGTCCGACACACGGCGCAATTCCTCGGCGTCCGGATAGTCGGCTTCTTTGATACGCCGGTAGTACGTACTGCTCGATGTCCCGAGCGCATCGTAAATGTCCTTGGCGTCAACGTCGCCGTCAAGCAGGTAATCGAGCAGGGCTTTTAGCTGTCTGCCGTTCTCGTCGGTACGTGGCACCCTTCCTACAGTAATGCAATGTTCATAAAATAGGCAGCGTCAACCGCAAACCGGAAACCTTTGCCTTAATTGACACTGGCGTCACAGTTTCGGGAGGTCTATCCCATATTTGGGACACTTGAGCTATCGTTGGGACCATGGTTGCTTCGCAGTTGCATATGACGGCTAAAGAGGCCTTTGACTCGGTTACTGAAATTGCATTAGCAACGATCCATATCGTGGATTACGACACCCCGGACGCCAGCCGACCCGCGGGAATGGTGCGGCTGTCGACACCGGACACCGAAGAACTCACGGCAGAGCTCGATGGGGCGATCGAGTACCTTGGCGTGCCGGATGACGAGATCCTCCTTGCGGCGTTGTCCCGGACGATCGCAAAGACGCTCGGCGACGGAACCGTCCCGGTCGACGTGGCCAGCGAACGCGGTAGCCTGCTCGACGGCGTTCCGCTCGTGTGCGCAACAGCGCGGCAGTCGGACGCCACCGACGTTCTCCGCGGCGTCCACCACGTCCTCGCCTCGGCCACCGAGAGCACCGCCGACGGGATGTCGGAGATGTACTTCAACTACCTGGGCGAGGTGTCTGAAGACTCCGTACCCGTACCGGTTCAGGAGACGCCGCCCGGCCTGGGACACGCCCTGGAGATGAGGATCTACCGCACTGCGGGTCTGGTGCACGTCGACTGGTGGTACGACACGAGCCATTTCGAGCCGTACACCGTCGAAGAGCTCGCCGAGCAGTTCCCACGCGCCCTCTACGAGATGACCACGGACGCGCTGCCTGCTGTGTAGGAGCTCGTCGTTAGAATCGACGACAACGGCGTTGATCCGGCCATCACCGGGGAGCCTTCGGAAGAACAGCTGATCTAGCTCAGTAGACCCGAGCGGGTGGGCCCGTCATCGCCCGAAGTGAGCGGCGTACGTCATGTGCGCAAGCGGGGTGGTACCGCGGCGCTCGCGCACCGCGCGACGTCGTCCCCGTGCCTTGAGACAAGGTTGGGCTTCCGAGGCCGGAGGCCGCAATCAGGCACAGGAGACAAGTGACCGCCTATCCGAAGCCGGCCGCCGGAGCGCCCAACTTCCCTGCGCTGGAATCCGACGTCCTGGACTACTGGGACGCCGATGACACTTTCCGCGCCAGCATCGCGCATCGCGACGGATCGCCGGAGTATGTGTTCTATGACGGTCCGCCGTTCGCCAACGGCCTGCCGCACTACGGCCACCTGCTGACCGGCTACGTCAAGGACATCGTGCCCCGTTACCGCACGATGCGCGGCTACAAGGTGGAACGCCGGTTCGGCTGGGACACCCACGGCCTGCCTGCCGAACTCGAGGTTCAGCGTCAGCTCGGTATCGCCGACAAAGCGCAGATCGAAGAGATGGGCATCGAGAAGTTCAACGAAGCGTGCCGCGCTTCGGTGCTCAAATACACCGACGAATGGCGGGCCTACGTCACCAGGCAGGCGCGGTGGGTCGACTTCGACAACGACTACAAGACACTGGATCTCGGCTTCATGGAGTCGGTGATCTGGGCGTTCAAGCAGCTGTGGGATAAGGACCTGGCCTATGAGGGCAACCGGGTACTGCCGTACTGCTGGAACGACGAGACCCCGCTGTCCAACCACGAACTGCGGATGGACGACGACGTCTATCAGATGCGACAGGATCCGGCGCTCACCGTCGGCTTCAAGGTGGTCCAGAGTGATCTCGAAGGCGCCTACCTGCTCATCTGGACGACGACGCCATGGACGCTGCCGTCGAACCAGGCGGTCGCGGTGGGTCCCGATATCACCTACGTCTGTGTGCAGGCGTCCGACGGTCGGCGCTATGTGCTGGCGCAGGCGCGGCTGGCGGCCTATGCCCGTGAACTCGGTGAAGAGCCCGAAGTGCTGGCCACCTACACCGGAAGCGAACTGCTCGGTGTCCGGTATCTGCCGCCGTTCCCGTATTTCATGGATTCGACCAATGCATTTCAGGTACTGCCCGCCGACTTCGTCAGCACGGAGGACGGCACCGGCATCGTCCATATGTCACCGGCGTACGGCGAGGACGACATGGCCACGGCCCAGGCGGCCGACATCGTCGCGGTGACACCCGTCGACACCAAGGGCCGATTCGACGCGACGGTGCCGGAGTACGCCGGCCAGCATGTCTTCGACGCCAACCCGCAGATCATCCGTGATCTGAAGAATCAGGCCCGGTCGGCGGCGGCTAATGGCGCGGTGCTGCTGCGCCACGAGACCTACGATCACTCCTATCCGCACTGCTGGCGATGCCGGAATCCGTTGATCTACCGAGCCGTGTCGTCGTGGTTCATCAAGGTGACCGACTTCCGTGATCGCATGGTCGAGCTCAACCAGGAGATCACCTGGTATCCCGAGCACGTCAAAGACGGCCAGTTCGGCAAGTGGCTGCAGGGTGCCCGCGACTGGTCGATCTCGCGAAACCGCTACTGGGGCAGCCCCATTCCGGTGTGGAAGTCCGACGACCCGGCGTACCCGCGGATCGACGTGTACGGCAGCCTCGGCGAGCTCGAACGCGACTTCGGTGTACGACCCGACAACCTGCACCGCCCCTATATCGACGAGCTGACCCGGCCCAATCCCGATGATCCCAGCGGCCGCTCGATGATGCGGCGCATCGAGGACGTCTTCGACGTGTGGTTCGATTCCGGCTCGATGCCCTACGGGCAGGTGCACTATCCGTTCGAGAACGGCGACTGGTTCGATACGCATTTCCCCGGCGACTTCATCGTCGAATACATCGGACAGACCCGAGGCTGGTTCTACACCATGCATGTGCTGGCCACTGCGCTGTTCGACCGTCCCGCGTTCAAAACCTGTGTGGCGCACGGCATTGTGCTGGGCAACGACGGGCAGAAGATGAGCAAGTCGCTGCGGAACTACCCCGACGTCACCGAGGTGTTCGACCGCGACGGCTCCGACGCGATGCGCTGGTTCCTGATGGCATCGCCGATCCTGCGCGGCGGCAACCTGGTGGTCACCGAGCAGGGTATACGCGAAGGCGTCCGACAGGTCCTGCTGCCGTTATGGAATACCTACACGTTCCTGTCGCTGTATGCGCCCAAGAAGGGCACCTGGCGGACCGACTCGGCGAACGTGTTGGACCGCTACATCCTGGCCAAGCTCGCGGTCCTGCGCGACGATCTCACCGAATCACTGGACGTCTGCGACATCTCGGGGGCCTGCGACCAATTGCGCCAGTTCTCCGACGCGTTGACGAACTGGTATGTGCGACGGTCACGTTCGCGGTTCTGGGAGGAAGATCGCGACGCCATCGACACGCTGCACACCGTGCTCGAGGTGACCGGCAGGCTCGCTGCGCCGCTGCTTCCACTCATCACCGAGGTGATCTGGCGCGGGGTGACGGGGGAACGCTCGGTGCATCTCACCGACTGGCCGACCGCCGACCTCCTCCCGAAGGATCCGCAGTTGGTGGCAGACATGGACCTGGTCCGCGTGGTCGCGTCGGCCGGCTCGTCACTGCGCAAGGCCAAGAAGCTGCGAGTGCGGCTGCCGTTGCCGAAACTGACGGTGGCGGTGGACAACCCGCAGCGTCTCGAGCCGTACCGCGATCTGATCGCCGATGAACTCAACGTCAAGACGGTCGAGCTCACCGACGATATCGGTGCCTACGGTCGCTTCGAGCTGACCGTGAACGCCAAGGTGGCCGGGCCGCGGCTCGGCAAGGATGTTCAGGCCGCGATCAAGGCCGTGAAGGCGGGCGAGGCAATCGCCAATGCCGACGGAACGCTGACCGCGGGGCCGGCCGTGCTGCAGCCCGAGGAGTACAGCTCTCGGCTGGTGGCGGCAGATCCCGGGGCGACGGAGCGCAGCGGAGCTCGACCCAAGGAGCTGTACACCGCCGCACTGCCCGAGGGCGCCGGGCTGGTGGTGCTCGACGGCACGGTCACCGAAGAGCTGGAGGCCGAGGGCTGGGCCAAGGACCGCATTCGCGAACTGCAGGAGCTGCGCAAGTCAACCGGTCTCGACGTGTCCGACCGCATCTCGGTGGTGATGTCGGTACCGCCTGCGCAGCAGGACTGGGCGCGCACCCACGGCGAGCTCATGGCGCGCGAAATCCTGGCCACCAGCTTCGAGTTCGGCGAACCTGCCGGCGGCAGCGAGATCGGTGACGGTGTGCGGGTGACGATCGCGAAGGTCAACTGATCCGGACCGGAATCGATTTGACCCGATCGATCATCGCCGCGAATTCGGCGTCGTCGGCCGGATCAGTGGGCGTATCGAGTGCGATCCCGTCGCACATCCGGTCGTACCGGGAGGCGAGCACGTCGGGAAGCTCGGCGTAGGTCCCCTGCGGAACAAGTTGGCTGACAACGTCATCGGTGAACACGTCGGTGAGCGCCGACCATTCCTTGCGACGGGCATGTCCGCGCAGGCGCGATCCGATCTCGGTCAACCCGAACAGCTCGAGCGTGCGCTGATACGCGCGGGTCGAGTACAGGAAGGCGAGTTCGGACCGCAACTCGTCGCGGGCGGCGGCAACGGCCGCATCGTCGCGTCCGGAGATCATCCGCGGCACGACGACCAGGCGCGGACCGCCGTCGGCGCGCCCCGCTTTCGCCGCACCGTCGGCGAGGGCAGGCAGGACGTACTCGCGCAGCACCGCGGGGTGCGAACTCGTGGGGTGCGCGACGAAGCCGTCGGCGACGGCCCCGGCAAGAATGCACATCCTGCGGTTGACGCCGCCGGTCCAGATGGGCGGGGGAGCCACGTCGATGGGTCCAGGATTGAAATACGGCTGCAGGCGGGTGAACGTGTAGTGACTGCCATGGTGATCCAGACTCTGCTCGCCGGCGAACGCGGCGAATATCGCGCGCAGCGACGCGACATAGTCGCGAAGCTGTGCGGCGGGGTCGGTCCACGGCATCGAGAATCGTCCGACGATGTTGCCCCGCACCTGTGTGGCGATGCCCAGCTGAAAGCGGCCACCGGAGTATCGGGCCAGTTCCCACGCCGAGCAGGCGGTCACCATCGGGCTTCGGGCGAACGCGACGACCATGCTGGTCCGGACCACCAATGTGGAGCTGTGCTCCAGCGCGAGGGCGGAAACCGAGAACGGATCTCGCACGGTTTCTGAGACGTGGACGGTATCGAATCCCAGATCCTCGATGCGCCGCGCGCGGTCAGGGACGTCGGCGAGCCGCGTGCTGGCCGGAAGGGAGGTGATCACGTCCACGGCTAAGACTCCCGGCTGACTCGGGCCGATCGGCCGCCAAACGAGACAGTGTCGCCGTGGCGCAGTTGCCGACCGCGGCGGGTTTCAATTGCACCGTTGACGAGAACCAGCCCACCGGCGATCACGCCCTTGGCGTCCGAGCCGCTGTCGATCAGATCGGCCAACTTCAGGAATTGGCCGAGGCGAATCGATTCATCCTGGATCGGCACGTCACCGACCGCCTGCGCCATGACGTCAGGCTAGCGAAATAGCATCGGCGGGTGTGGAAGGTCGCTGGGTGCTGCACCTCGACATGGACGCGTTCTTCGCGTCGGTCGAGCAGCTGACCCGGCCCACCCTGCGAGGCCGACCGGTCCTCGTCGGTGGGCTGGGCGGCCGCGGTGTGGTCGCGGGTGCGAGCTACGAGTCCAGGGTGTTCGGTGCTCGGTCGGCGATGCCCATGCACCAGGCTCGCCGGATGGTGGGTGCCGCCGCGGTGGTGCTGCCCCCGCGCGGTGTCGTCTACGGCGTGGCGAGTCGCCGCGTATTCGAGACCGTGCGCAGCTTCGTGCCGGTGCTGGAACAACTCTCTTTCGACGAGGCGTTCGGCGAACCCGCCGAACTCGCAGGCGCGTCGGCCGCTGACGTCGAGGTGTTCTGCCGGATGTTGAAGGCCAGGGTTCTCGCCGAAACGGGGCTGGTGGCATCCGTCGGCGCCGGATCGGGCAAGCAGGTCGCCAAGATCGCCTCAGATCTCGCGAAACCCGACGGTGTGCGGGTGGTGTCCGCCAGCGAGGAGCGCACGCTGCTCGACGCGTTGCCCGTGCGCCGACTGTGGGGCATCGGGCCGGTCGCCGGGGAGAAACTGCATCGGCTCGGCATCGACACCATCGGGGCGTTCGCGGCGCTGAGCGACGCCGAAGCCGCCGACATTCTCGGCGGCGCTGTCGGCGCGGCGCTGCATCGGCTGGCCCGGGGCATCGATGAGCGGCCCGTCGCCGAGAATTCGCCGGCCAAGCAGATCAGCGCCGAATCGACATTCCCCGAAGACCTGATCACGCTGGACCAGCTGCGTGAAGCGGCGGGGCGAATCGGCGAGCACGCCCACACCCGACTACTGAAGGACGGCCGCGGTGCGCGCACCATCACCGTCAAGCTGAAGAAATCAGATATGAGCATTCTGACCCGGTCGGCGACACTGCCGTACGCCACCACGGATGCGTCCACCCTGATCTCGACCGCGCGCCGGCTGCTGCTGGATCCCATCGAGGTGGGCCCTATTCGCCTTGTCGGCGTTGGGTTTTCGGGGCTGTCCGAGGTTCAGCAGGAATCGCTGTTCCCGGATCTGGAGTTGGTGGCCGAGGAGGTGTCGGGCACCCATTTACCGCCGACGCTGACCGAAGCCACCGCCACGGCGCCGGCTTGGCGAATCGGTGACGACGTCGCGCACACCACCTACGGGCACGGGTGGATCCAGGGCGCAGGCCACGGTGTGATGACGGTGCGGTTCGAGACCCGCAGCACCGGACCAGGACCGGTGCACACGCTGCCCGAGAATGACCCCGACACCGTCCGGGCCAACCCTGTCGACAGCTTGGACTGGCCGGACTACGTCGAGGAGCTGTCAACCCCAGCGCCCGAACACGTCCTCGACGACCGAACCCGCCGCTAGCGCGGCCATCAACAGAACCCGGGCCTGCGGTGGGCGCAGCCGCGGCACCATCACCGCTCCGGCGTCGGCCAATTCGCGGCCCGGTCCGTATCCGGGGCTGACCCGCCCACCGGGTACCCGTGTCGTGACTGCGACGGCCACGCCGGCACGGCGGTGCCGCCGGACGCCGTCAATCACCGCGGCGCCGGCGTTGCCGGATCCCAGCGCCTCCAGCACCAGGCCGCGAGCGCCTGCGGCGACGCAGGCGTCCATCGCCACCGTGTCGCTGCCGGGATACACCGCGATGGTATCGACGCGCGGTCCGTCCGCAGCCGAGGCGGCGCCCAGGAACGGGCGATCCTTCGGCGCGTCCACCGTGAACGTCGCGCCCGACACCGTCCCGAGCGCGTTCCCGGTGAAGCCCTGCAGGTCGGACGTCGTGATTTTTTGCAGTCCCAGGGGTTGCCATACCGTGGCCGCGAAGCTCACCAGCACCCCGAGACCCTGTGCCTGTGGACTCGCGGCAACGGTCAGAGCGTCGCGCAGATTGGCCGGACCGTCGGCGTCGGGTGCATCGGCACTGCGCTGTGCGCCGGTGAGCACGACGGGAAGTCGACCGTCATAGGTCAGCTCGAGCCACAGCGCGGTTTCCTCCATGGTGTCGGTGCCGTGGGTGATCACCACGCCGTCGGCGGGGGCCGACACCGTGCTCACCGCCGCGCTGATCCGGTCCCAGTCCACCAGCGTGAGCATCGAGCTGTCCACCGCCATCAGGTCGACGACCTGCACGTCGAGCCCGGAGGTCAGGTCGGCGCCGGTGCGCGTCGGACGCTTCACCCCGACCTCGTCGGCGCTGGTGGAGATGGTGCCGCCGGTGGTGATGACGACGAGGCGAGCCATGGGTGGAATTGTCGCGCATT
This sequence comes from Mycolicibacterium tusciae JS617, assembly GCF_000243415.2. The sequence goes on along the minus strand of NZ_KI912270.1, from coordinate 1,320,783 downwards.
CCGGCCCTGGAATGATGGGGGAGTGACTGATGAATCCTCGGCGTCGGACGAGGCCATGACTGGCACCGAGACACCGCCCGGGGATCAGCCCTCACCACGGCGCCGATTGCGCTTGCTGCTGACCGTCGCGGGGATCGTGCTGATCGCCGACATCGTCACCAAGGTGCTCGCCGTCAGGCTGCTGACCCCGGGTCAACCGGTGTCGATCATCGGCGACACGGTGACGTGGACCCTCGTCCGCAATTCGGGTGCCGCCTTCTCGATGGCCACCGGCTACACCTGGGTGTTGACGTTGGTCGCGACGGCGGTGGTGATCGGCATCGTCTGGATGGGCCGCCGCCTGGTCTCACCGTGGTGGGCGCTCGGCCTCGGCATGATCCTCGGCGGCGCGATGGGCAACCTGGTCGATCGGTTCTTCCGTTCTCCCGGCCCGCTGCGTGGCCACGTCGTGGACTTCTTCTCCGTCGGGTGGTGGCCGGTGTTCAACGTCGCCGACCCTTCGGTGGTCGGCGGGGCAATTTTGCTCGTCGCGCTCTCGTTGTTCGGCTTCGACTTCGACACCGTCGGGCGCCGTACCGGTGATCCGTCCGAGTGACTACCCGCTCGATGCCGGTGCCAGAAGGGCTGGCGGGCATGCGCGTCGACGCGGGTCTGGCCCGACTGCTCGGCCTGTCGCGGACGGCTGCGGCCGCCCTGGCTGAAGACGGCGGTGTCGACGTCGACGGGGCGCGCGCAGGTAAGTCCGACAAACTGATCGCAGGCGCCTGGCTGGAAGTTCGGCTACCGGAAGCGACTGCGCCGGTGGAGAATACGCCCGTCGAGATCGAAGGCATGTCGATCCTGTACTCCGATGACGACATCGTCGCGGTCGACAAACCGCCGGGTGTAGCGGCGCATGCCACGGTCGGCTGGCACGGGCCGACGGTGCTCGGCGGACTGGCGGCGGCGGGTTTCCGTATCAGCACCTCGGGAATCCATGAGCGACAAGGGATTGTCCAACGTCTCGATGTCGGCACCTCGGGTGTCATGGTGGTGGCGCTCTCCGAGCGCGCCTACACGGTGCTCAAGCGCGCCTTCAAGGCGCGCACCGTCGACAAGCGCTATCACGCCCTGGTGCAGGGCCACCCCGATCCGTCCAGCGGAACCATCGACGCGCCGATCGGTCGTCATCGCGGGAACGCCTGGAAGTTCGCGGTCACCGAGGGCGGCAGGCACAGCATCACCCACTACGACACTCTGGAGGCACATCAGGCCGCCAGCCTGCTCGACGTTCACCTCGAAACTGGCCGGACACATCAGATTCGGGTCCATTTCGCGGCCCTGCACCATCCGTGCGCGGGCGATCTCACCTACGGCGCAGACCCGACGCTCGCGCGCAAGCTCGGGTTGGAGCGCCAATGGTTGCACGCCCGGTACCTGGCGTTCGCGCATCCCGCCGACGGCCGGCGCATCGAGATCACCAGCGGATATCCATCGGATTTGCAGCACGCGCTCGACGTGCTGCGGCCTCACGAATAGTGCGAACGAGCGGGCTGCTCTACGGCATCGGCGCCTATGCGATGTGGGGCGTGTTCCCCGCGTTCTTCCCCCTGCTGAAACCCGCGGGCGCGCTCGAAGTGCTCGCTCACCGGATTGTGTGGACCTGCCTGCTGATGGTTGTCGTCATCGCGGCGGCGCGCCGGCTTCGCGACATCCGCGCGATCACACCGCGGGTCTGGCTCCTGCTGGTGTGTGCATCGGCACTGATCTCCATCAACTGGGGGATCTACATTTACGCCGTCAACAACGGCCATGTCGTCGATGCCGTGCTGGGCTATTTCATCAACCCACTGGTGACTGTGGCGCTGGGGCTGGTGGTCTTTCGCGAGCGACTCAATCGCGCACAGTTCACCGCGTTGGCCATAGCGCTGATCGCCGTCGTGGTGTTCACCGTCGAGGTTGGCGCGCCACCGGTGATCGGGATCGGGCTGGCGCTGTCGTTCGGCCTCTACGGTGCGGTGAAGAAGGTGGTGCCGACCGATCCCCGGGTGAGCGTCGGTGTAGAAGCTGGAGTAGCGGCTCCATTCGCGTTGGCCTATATCGCCGTGCTGGAGGGCGGCGGTCCGGGAACCTTCACCGACTTCGGCCCCGGACACATCGCGCTACTTGTCTTTTCGGGCGCCATCACCGCGCTGCCGCTGCTGCTCTTCGCCGCGGCCGCGCAGCGACTGCCGCTCGTCACGATGGGCCTGATGTTCTATCTGACTCCTGCGATGCAGCTGACCTGGGGTGTGTTCGTCGGGCACGAACCGATGCCGCCCGCGCGATGGTTGGGCTTCGCGCTCATCTGGCTCGCGCTGATGGTGTTCAGCGCCGACGCGCTGTGGCGGGCGCGGGCCACCTCGACCAGGGGCCGACTCCCCGAAGAACATCTCCCCGAAGAACGTAGGGAAACACCCGATTCCTCGGCACCTCCTGCGTCTTAGCGTGGAGCTATGCATGGCTTCTGGTTCGCGGCGATGATCGTGGTTCTCGTCGCAGCGGGTGTCGCCGCCCAGCTCGGATGGCAGCTGCCCGAGAAAGCAGAGGTCAAGCGCGTCTTCAGGATGGATCGGCCGCGGTCTGGTCGGCCGCCCACCCATCAGCCCAGCTCTGCAGTGGTTGCAGAGCCTCGATAAGGGCGTTCCCGTGCCGGGTGAGCCGGTACCCACCCGCTTCGTGTTCGACGATCCCGAGCGTGCGAAGCTCCTTCAGCCTTGTGTTCATCGAACCGGGATTGCTGTGGCAGGCGGTTTGAAGTGCGCGGAACGTCAAAGGGCCGCAGCGTAATTCCCACAGCAGCCGAAGTGCCCCCCGTCTGCCCAGCATGTCGAGCGCGACCATGACGGGTCTGCCCGACGTCGAACCGCGTACCGGGGCGCCGATCTTCGGTGACGTCATGCTTTACATTTTGTAGCACGCATGGCTAGAGTCGCAACCATGGGTGACTATAAAAGTCATAGCGCACGGATCGAGCCCGCGCCGATGCCACTGCAGAGCGATATGGCCGAAGCCGTCGACGCCATCATGCGTGGCGCCCCGCCGCTGGCGCTCTTCACGACGATGGCCCGTGATCGGCGCCTGTTCTTCAAGTTTTTCAACTCGGGTCTGCTCGATCGTGGCCATCTGACGATTCGGCAACGCGAGATCGTCATCGACCGGGTCACCGCATCCTGCGGAGCCGAATACGAATGGGGCGTGCACGTCGCCGTCTACGCCGAGAAGGCGGGCCTCTCCGAGGTCCAGGTCGCCTCGCTGGTCACCGGCGGAGCAGATGACGCCTGTTGGGACGAAGCCGATCGTGTCCTGATCCGGCTGTGCGACACGCTGCAGGAGACCTGTGCGATCGATGATGCGCTCTGGTCTGCCCTGACCGCGAACCACAGCGACGAGGCGATTCTCGAGCTGATCATGCTGGCCGGGACGTACCGCACTGTCAGCTACCTCGTGAACGGGTTGCGGCTCCCGCTGGAGGTCGGCGCGCGACGGTTTCCTGCCGATTGACGGGCGGCAAAGACACGCACTCCGACACGCCCGGATCTGTCGGGGCGCGGTCATAGACTGGCGTCCCTATGACCAGTCCGCCTCCACTTCATCGGTCCTCCTTCGTGCATCTGCACAACCACACCGAGTATTCGATGCTGGACGGAGCCGCGAAGGTCAAGCCGATGCTGGCGGAGGCCCAACGGCTCGAGATGCCCGCGATCGGCATGACCGATCACGGAAACATGTTCGGCGCCAGCGAGTTCTACAACGGTGCCACCGAAGTGGGCATCAAACCGATCATCGGTGTGGAGGCGTACATCGCCCCGGGCTCGAGGTTTGACACCAAGCGCATTCTCTGGGGTGACCCGTCTCAGAAGTCCGACGATGTCTCGGGCAGCGGGGCCTACACGCACATGACCATGGTCGCCGAGAACGCGACCGGGCTGCGCAACCTGTTCAAGCTGTCGTCGCTGGCCTCTTTCGAAGGCCAGCTCGGCAAGTGGTCGCGGATGGACGCCGAAATCATCGCCGAAAACGCCGAGGGCATCATCGCCACCACCGGATGTCCGTCGGGCGAGGTGCAGACCCGCCTGCGCCTCGGGCAGGTCCGCGAGGCGCTGGAGGCGGCCGCCAAGTGGCGCGAGATCTTTGGTCCGGAGAACTATTTCCTGGAGTTGATGGACCACGGACTCGACATCGAGCGCCGGGTCCGCGAAGGACTGCTTGAGGTCGGTCAGAAGCTCGGCATCCCGCCGCTGGCCACCAACGACTGCCACTACGTGACCCGCGACAACGCCCGCAGCCACGAGGCGCTGCTCTGTGTGCAGACCGGCAAGACGCTTTCGGATCACAACCGGTTCAAGTTCGATGGCGACGGCTACTACCTCAAATCGGCCGACGAGATGCGCTCGCTCTGGGACGGCGAGATCCCGGGCGCGTGCGATTCCACGCTGCTGATCGCCGAGCGGGTGCAGAGCTATGCCGAGGTCTGGACGCCGAAGGACCGGATGCCGATCTTCCCGGTGCCCGAGGGCCATGACCAGTCGACGTGGCTGCGGCATGAGGTCGAGGCCGGCCTGCAGCGGCGGTTCCCCGGTGCGGCGGTGCCCGCCGACTACACCGACCGGGCCGACTTCGAGATGACGGTCATCTGCGAGAAGGGCTACCCGTCCTACTTCCTCATCGTCGCCGACCTGATCAACTACGCCCGCTCGGTCGACATCCGGGTGGGGCCCGGGCGTGGCTCGGCGGCCGGATCGCTGGTCGCGTATGCACTCGGCATCACCAACATCGACCCCATCCCTTACGGCCTGCTGTTCGAGCGATTCCTGAACCCCGAACGTGTGTCGATGCCCGACATCGACATCGATTTCGACGACCGCCGTCGCGGCGAGATGCTGCGCTACGCCGCCAACAAATGGGGCAGCGACCGGGTGGCCCAGGTCATCACGTTCGGCACCATTAAAACAAAAGCCGCGCTGAAGGATTCGGCCCGAGTCAACTACGGTCAACCCGGTTTCGCGATCGCCGACCGGATCACCAAGGCGCTGCCGCCGCCGATCATGGCCAAGGACATCTCGCTGTCGGGCATCACCGACCCCAACCACGAGCGGTACAAGGAAGCCGCCGAGGTTCGTGGGCTGATCGACACCGACCCCGACGTGCGCACCATCTACGAGACCGCACGCGGTCTCGAGGGGCTGGTCCGCAACGCCGGTGTGCACGCCTGCGCGGTGATCATGAGCAGCGAGCCGCTGGTCGACGCGATCCCATTGTGGAAGCGGCCGCAGGACGGCGCCATCATCACCGGCTGGGACTACCCGTCGTGCGAGAGCATCGGCCTGCTCAAGATGGACTTCCTCGGCCTGCGCAACCTGACGATCATCGGCGACGCGATCGAGAACATCAAGGCCAACCGCGGTATCGAGCTCGACCTCGATTCGGTGCCACTCGACGACCCGCTGACCTTTGAGCTGCTCGGCCGCGGCGACACACTCGGTGTGTTCCAGCTCGACGGCGGTCCGATGCGCGATCTGCTGCGCCGCATGCAGCCGACCGGGTTCGAGGACGTCGTCGCCGTCATCGCGCTGTATCGGCCGGGTCCGATGGGCATGAACGCCCACAACGACTATGCGGACCGCAAGAACAACCGGCAGGCGATCAAGCCGATCCACCCGGAGCTGGCCGAACCGCTCGCCGAGATCCTCGCCGAGACCTACGGCCTGATCGTCTACCAAGAGCAGATCATGCGCATCGCGCAGAAGGTGGCCGGCTACTCGCTGGCTCGAGCAGACATTCTGCGAAAAGCCATGGGCAAGAAGAAGCGCGAGGTCCTGGAGAAGGAGTTCGAAGGCTTCTCCGACGGCATGAAAGCCAACGGGTTCTCCGCGGCCGCCATCAAGGCGCTGTGGGACACGGTGCTGCCGTTCGCCGACTACGCGTTCAACAAATCGCACGCGGCCGGCTATGGCCTGGTCTCGTACTGGACCGCGTACCTCAAGGCCAACTATCCGGCCGAGTACATGGCCGGGCTGCTGACCTCCGTCGGCGACGACAAGGACAAGGCCGCGGTCTACCTCGCCGACTGCCGAAGGCTCGGCATCACCGTGCTGCCGCCAGACGTCAACGAGTCGAGCCTCAACTTCGCCTCAGTGGGCGAGGACATTCGCTACGGGCTGGGGGCGGTACGCAATGTCGGCGCGAATGTCGTTGCCGCACTGATCGGTTCGCGCACCGACAAAGGCAAGTACGTCGATTTCTCCGACTACCTCAACAAGATCGACATCGGAGCCTGCAACAAGAAGGTCACCGAGTCGCTGATCAAGGCGGGGGCGTTCGACTCGCTGGGGCATCCGCGCAAGGGCCTCTTCCTGATCCACACCGACGCGGTCGATTCGGTGCTCGGTACCAAGAAGGCCGAGGCGATGGGTCAGTTCGACCTGTTCGGCGGCGCGGATACGGCCACCGATGCGGTGTTCACCATCAAGGTGCCCGATGAGGAGTGGGAGGACAAGCACAAGCTGGCGCTCGAGCGCGAGATGCTCGGTCTCTATGTGTCCGGGCATCCGCTCAACGGCATAGCTCACCTGTTGGCTGCGCAGGTGGACACGGCGATCCCCGCCATCCTCGACGGTGACGTCGCCAACGACACCCAGGTGCGGATCGGCGGCATCCTCGCGTCGGTGAACCGGCGGGTCAACAAGAACGGGTTGCCGTGGGCCTCAGCGCAATTGGAAGACCTCACCGGTGGCATCGAGGTGTTGTTCTTCCCGCAGACTTACTCCACATTCGGCGCCGAGATCACCGACGATGCAGTGGTAGTGGTCGGTGCCAAAGTCGCGATTCGGGATGACCGGATCTCGCTGATCGCCAACGATCTTGTGGTACCGGACTTTTCGAGCGCCCAGGTCAATCGGCCGGTGGCCGTCACCCTGCCGACCCGTCAGTGCACGGTCGACAAGGTCACCGCGCTCAAGCAGGTTCTGGCCCGCCATCCCGGAACCGCGCAGGTGCACTTGCGGCTGATCAGCGGCGAGCGCATCACCACACTCGAACTCGACGCATCGCTGAGGGTGACGGCGTCATCGGCGTTGATGGGTGATCTGAAGGCGCTGCTGGGTCCCGGCTGTCTGGGCTGATGTCGTTTCGCGACCTGCACAAGCAGGGATGTTTCGTCATTCCCAACCCGTGGGATCGAGGGACGGCGATCGCGTTGGCGGCCATGGGCTTTCCGGCGCTGGCCACGACCAGCGCCGGTGCCTGCTTTGCGCAAGGATTGCCCGATACGGCGACCGCGCTCGGGGTCGAAGGCGCTCTGCGCAACATCGCGGAGATCGTCGGCGCCGTCGACCTGCCGGTCAACGCCGACTTTCAGGCGGGCTATGCCAACGATATGGACGGGCTGGCCGCGAACGTCAGGCGTTGTGTGGCAACCGGAGTCGCCGGGTTGTCCATCGAGGACACCAAAGGTGGGGCCGAGGATCCTCTGTATTCGTTACCGGAGGCGGTGGAGCGCATCCGGGTCGCGCATGCCGCGATCGACGGCGCCGACGTACTCCTGACCGCGCGTGCCGAATGCTTCCTCTACGGCCATCCCGATCCGTTGCGGGAGGCGATCACACGGTTGCAGGCCTTTTCGGTGGCGGGCGCCGAAGTGTTGTACGCACCGGGTGTGCGGACGCGGGAGGACATCGCGGCGATCGTGGATGCGCTCCGGCCCGCACCGGTCAACGTGTTGATGTCGTCGGACACGGGGCTGACGGTGGACGACCTCGCGGAACTCGGCGTGCGGCGGATCAGCGTCGGATCCGCGCTGACGCGCGTCGCGTGGGGCGCGTTCCTCTCCGCGGCCCGCCGCATCGTTGCCGACGGCTCGTTCGCGGGGTTGGCCGACTCTGCGAGCTTCGAAGAATTGAACAACCTGTTCGAGGCGCACCGCAGACGCTAGACGGGGGCCGGCCTAGAACGCGTAGCGCAGGATCCGCGCCTTGCGGGCACCGGATTTCGTCCTACCCGCCAGCCTCGTCGCGACCCGAATCCAGGGTGGGAACAGATCGACCTCCGGCCGATCCGTCAGGCTGGCCTCCTCCACCAGGGTCATCCGCGGGTTCCACGTCTGCGGAAAGTGCGCGTCCTTGAAACCGGCAAAGCCCCAGTGGCTTCCGACATCCTTGAACATCTTCTGCGGGGCGACCCTGACCGCCAGTTGGCTGACCCGGCCGATGCGGCCGTAGTCGTTGAAGGCAAGCTCTCCGGACCCGAAGTGGTCGGTGATGCGACAGAAGATCCCCGCGATCTGCGGCTCGGACAGGAATGCGAACAGCCCGTCGGCGATCAGCATGGTCGGCCGGTTGCCCGGGATGGTGTCGGGCCAGTGCTCGTCGGCCAGCGATACCGGCACAGAGTGCGAATGCCGATTTGACGGCAGCAGCCGGTCGCGAAGCGCGATGATCGCTGGCAGGTCAATGCTGTACCAGTCGACCGTTTCTGGCGGGTCGACCCGATAAAAGCCGCTGTCGAGCCCGGCACCGAGATCGACGACCACCGCGTCAGGATGCTTGGCTATGAACGCGCCGACCCGCTCGTCGAGCATCTTGGCGCGTAGCGCGGTCTGGCACACCACGCTGGCCTGCACACCGAGTCCGGCGAAGTCGTAGTCGATCTCGCCGACGACGTCGTAGGCAAGGTGATCGCCGAGGATGGGCCGTGGCCACCGACTGTCGAGCGCGCGGGCGTACTCGGTGAGAAAGGCGGTCTGTTCGATCGGCGAGAGTTCGGTGGTCGCGATGCCCATGAATGCGACCGTACTCCTCTTTGGAGGCTGAACAATCAGCCCAAAACGTTCACCGCCCTTGCGATTACGAGCGCCAGCGTGGTGAAGGAGACCATGGCCTGCACAGTCATCATGGCCTTTGCCCGCCTCGTCATCGGCATGGTGTCGGTGGGCGAGAAGGCCACCACGTTGGTGATGCTGACGTAGAGGTAGTCGAAGAACTCCGGGCGCCAGTTCGGGGGTGCCAGTTCGCGTTCCGTCATTTGCGGAAACATGAAGTCCGGGTAGGGCCGGCGGCCCTGTCGGCGAGCGAACGGTCCACCGCGATCTAACTCCCAGTACCAGATGCCGAAGACGATGACGGTGGTGACGTAGATGGCGGCTCCACTGCCGAGCAGGACCGCGGCATTGTTGCTCACCTCGCCGGACAGAATGCGGATGTCCAGGACCAGCGCCGACAGACTGTTGTCGATGGTGATCGCCGCCAGCAGCACATAACTCGCCCACCTACCGAACGTCGTCTGCCGCGACAGTCGCAGCGGATTGATGCCCACCAGCACCACGACAAGCAGGATCTCCATGGCGATCAGCGGCCACCGCGGCACCACCGTGTAGCTCTTGGGGATGGCGAGCTGTAGGGCGATAGCCGCGACCAGGGCCATCAGCACCGGCATCCGGTTCTCCGGGTCGCCGGGCCGCAGCCACGAAGGGATGCTGAGTTCGGCGCTCGACGGTGTGCTGTCCATGAGGCAAGTGTGTGCGCCACCATGGAGGGATGGAATCGCGACACGTCAGTATTTGGATTGATGCTGCACCCGAGGTGGTCTACGAATTCGCCGCGGATCCGCAGACCTGGCCGCGGTGGGCGGCCGGATTGGCGGCGGGTGAGTTGCGAAACAGCGCCGAGGGCTGGGTTGTCGATTCACCGATGGGCACCGTGACCGTGGAGGTCTCACCGCCGAACGGATTCGGTGTACTGGATCATGTCGTGCGACTGCCGTCGGGTGAAGAGGTCTACAACCCGCTTCGGGTCGTTCCGGGCGGGGTCGGCGAGGCCGCGTGCGAGGTGGTTTTCAGCGTCCGGCGCCGCCCGGGCATGACGGACGACGAGTTCGCCGCAGATGCCGCCGCGGTGGCCGCGGATCTAGCCACATTGGCTCGACTGGTAACGGACTGACGCGACGGCGTCAGTCACTCGACTGGAAGGCGCCCAGGCCCAGCCACACGACGGTGCCTGCGGCCGCGGCGGCCAGCACGGCGGGCGCGGCGCTCGCGGTTGCGACGGCGACGATGACGAGCACAATCGCCGACACGGCGAGCGCCAGCACCTTGTATACCGGCCAGGGCACTCCGGCGATGCTCACTTGGTCGCGCACGGTCATAGTTTGACGATAGCTCGTAAGGGAGTTTTCGGGCAACCGAAACGCTGGATGAGGCGACCGGATTTTATAGCCGGTCTAAGCTGTTGACATGCCACTATCCGGAGAATACGAAGCTATGTAAGTTGCCCTGGGTTCGTCGGGCTCTTCGCTGGACGCTGAGTCGTCACTATCTGCCCTGATCAGCCGCAAGCTGGTCCTCTTGCCAGAACTACTTCATTCTGATGAAGTTTCATGATTACTGAAGCTATATCGTATAGGATGACGTTCCGCGAGATTGGCTGAAGTGAGGGGGACGTGCATGGCGCGCGCGATGGCCCCGGTGCATGACCTTCGTGGCGCTCGGCCGCCGACCACGCCTGAGGAGCTTGCCGAGTTCGAGACCGACGTCATGGCCGGGTTCGTGCTGGCGCGCGCGGCTGCGGGGATGGCCGATGCGACTATTAGCCAAGACCTCATCGACCTGGAACAGATCCGGGAGTGGCTCAGTACACCGTTGTGGGAGATGGAACCACGACACGCCGACGAGTACTTCGGCAAAGTGTTACGCAGTGCAGCGCCGGCAACCCGCCACGGCAAGGCCGGCACGCTGTCGATCTTCTTTGAATATCTGGAGTTGCGCCACAAGGTCGAGATCTACAACATCACCGGGCGGGCCATTGAGTGCCCGATCGACGAGGTCAACAAGCCGCGTGGGACTCCGACGATCGCGATCCGGGTGCCGCCGACCGAGGCTGAGGTCGATGCCCTGTTTGCCGCTTGGCGTGATGATCTGCGCACGTGCCGCAAGTTCGCGCCGATGGCCAGAAGCTTCGCTGCAGCGCAACTGATGGCCCGAATTGGGGTGCGGATCAACGAGTGTCGCTGTCTGGATCTCGATGACATCAAATGGCATCTGGGCCGGTTCGGCAAGCTGCACGTTCGTTACGGCAAAGGCTCGCGAGGGCGAGGCCCCAAGCAGCGTCTGGTTCCGTTGATCAACGGTGCCGATCGAACCCTGCGGTGGTTCGTCGAGGACGTCTGGGTCCATTTCGGTGACGGGTGGGATCAGCCCGGAGCACCGCTGTTCCCGTCCGAACGCCGCAACGCCGACGGCATCAACGGGCGTATCTCGCGCGAGCCGCTGCGCGCGGCGCTCGGAGAAGCGGTGCAGCGGCACCTTCCTCAGTGGCAGGGACGCCTCACGCCGCACGTGCTGCGGCACTACTGCGCCTCGCAGCTATATCGGTCCGGAATGGATCTTCTGGCCATCCAGGAGGTGCTTGGGCACGAGTGGGTCGCAACCACTATGCGGTACGTGCACGTGCACCGCGAGCACATCGAAGACGCATGGATTCAAGGCCAACACAGGGCAGCCCGTCGTCTGGAAGGACTCCTCCCATGAGGTGGAACCTCCGTTTGGCCGCGGCCAACCGCGGAATATGGAAAGCAAGCGAATTTCAACGCCTGCTCGGTGAACGGGGACTGGTGATCAGTGCAGGCAAGATGTCTGGGCTGTGGTCGGGTCAGCCGCACAGCATCAAACTCGACGAACTCGAGGTGATCTGCTCCGTCCTTGACTGTGGGCCCGAAGAGTTGCTCCTTCGTGAACACGACACCGTTGCCCCGGCCGCCCCGGCGACGTCTGTCGATGCGTCCGCCGTCGGCGATGAAGCGAAACAACCGCCGGCCGTCCGGCCGCGCGCACCCCGCGGCCGCAGCCTTCCTCCCGCATGACTCGAGCCCCGCAGCGAATGCGCATCGGCAGCTGCATCGACTGCCTCGCGTGGGGACCATTGCGGTGGAACCCACGCTGTGCAGCCTGCTGGGGGTTCAATCGAAACCACGCCGACACGCGCCAACAATGCGGGGCATGCAGGCGAATCCTTCACTGCAGCAAGGGATTCTGCCGTCTGTGTTGGACCGAGGCCAGCCGTCGCGCCCGCCCTGGCCATGGCGACTCCCTCATACCGATTCTCGGCACGCTCGACGGTCACCAGCTGTTCTTCGCCGACATGCTCCGAGCCCTACGCTACCGCCTGCCAGCGGAGCATCGACCACAGAAGCGCCTACGACGTACCTTAACTCCGCCGAAGGCGTTCGAACCAGCAGAAGGCCTCGGTCAGTATCGGCTTTTCGAAACCCGCCGGGATCTAGCCAAATTCGAGCGCCCACCGTTCAGCGAGTGGTTTGAGGAGGCACTGCGGCAACCGCACATCGCGCGGGCGATGCGCACCGCCGATCGGGTTGCGGGAGCCTATGGATGGTCGTCACGCCTGCGGTATGACGTCGGGCGCGGGCTGATCGTCGCCCTGGCGTGCCGACCGCCAGACGAACTCGTGCCGCACTCCGAATTGGGGCCCTGACGACCCACCTTCGTATCAGCGTGACCCGTGTTGCCGCCGTCCTGGATCAGGCTGGGCTACTTCTCGACGATCGAGTCGACGCGATCGAGGTCAATTGGCAGCGTCGACTCGCCGACGTTGGTCCCGCGATGCGTCGCGATGCCCTGGACTGGCTTGCCCGGCTGCGCAACGGATCACCACGATCGAAACCCCGAAAAGCCGGAACCGCCAGTGAATACTGCCGCGTCGTCGCGCCGATATTGCGGCATTGGTCGGCCGACCATGACCATCTACGTGAGATCACCTCACACGACGTACTCGCGGCAATCAAGTCGCTCCCCGGGAGTGCGCGCAGTCAGGCCCTGGTTGTTTTGCGATCGCTGTTCAAGTTCCTCAAACGGGAAAAGCGGATCTTTGTCAATCCCACCGCCCAACTGCGACCTGGACGCGTAGAGCTATCGGTCCTGCTTCCCATCGACGAGAACGCGTACCGCGGGGCGGTCGCCGCGGCCAGCACACCACAACACCGAATCGCGTTGGTGCTTGCTGCCGTGCACGCGGCCCGCCCGGCGGACATTCGAGTGATCCGACTCAACGACATTGATAATGGTGCGCGGCGCATCACCATCGGCGGGCACACCCGACGCGTTGAGGAGCTGACCCACCGAACCCTGCTCACCTACTTAGACTTTCGCCGCCAAACATGGCCCAACACGGCCAACCCGCACCTGCTGGTGACCGGTCAGACAGCCAACGACACCCGCCCAGTCAGCGACTACACCATCATCCAGCTCTTCGCCGGACTCAGCGCAACGCTCGATCGACTCCGCGTCGATCGACAACTTGAGGAAGCACTCAATCGTGGCCCGGATCCCCTCCATTTGGCGGCCGTCTTTGGGATCTCGCACCACACAGCGATGCGGTACTCCGAGGCCGCCCGCCAGATCCTCGCGGACGACACAGGGTTGATATCGCCTACGGTGACAGAAGGTTGAGTCGACTCTGCGGTTCAGCGCTTCTCCTGGTGGATGGTCCTGGTGACGCTCATGTGGTTCTACTGGTGCGCGCGGCATCGGCGACGAGCTGGACTCGGGTGCTGATACCGAGCTTCGCGTAGACGTGACTGAGATGTGCCTGCACGGTTCGGGGTGAAACGAAAAGCCGGGTCGCTACCTCCTTATTGCTGAGACCTTCGCAAACCAGGCGGACGACGTCGTGTTCGGCAGGGGTGAGCGATTCCCAGCCGCTGCTGGGCCGCTTGCGGTCGCCGCGGCCACGTTGCGCGTAGGCGATCGCCTCCTCCGTCGTCAGCTGCGCGCCCTCTGCCCACGCATCGTCGAAATCGTTCTGCTCCATAGCTTGTCGCAACGAGTCGACGGCCGCCTCGTACTCGGATTGATAGATCGGGAACCGCACCTCGCCAGTCCTTTGGCGTATCCCCTCGGCGGCACCGAGCAGGCGGGCGGCTTCCGGATGTGTGTCGGCGTCACGAGCCAGGACCGCTAGGCATTCCAACGTGTCTGGAACCCCAAGCAGCGCATCCATGTCGGCGGCCGCAGCGAGCGCGGCGTGGGCGTCACGCTCGGCCTGACAGGTATCGCCCTGCGCGATCGCGACCCTGGCTCGCGTCGTCAACGCGACCGCTCGATGACAACCCGTGGTCGCCGTCACTGCGTCGTCGGCCCATCGCCGCGCCGCGGTGAGATCGCCACGCGCCTGCGCCGTCGCCGCCCTGCGCCACAGGCTGATCTTCACCAAGGACAGCTCGTGACTCAGCCCGCGCCAGGCTTCCTCGTCGGCGCTCTCCGCGCCGTCCACGTCCCCGGCGGCGATCGCGATGTATCCCTGGTGCAGCGCGAAGTACCGCTCATAATCGCTGCCCAGCTCGCCAGCGGCGTGACGGGCTGCCTCGGCGCACCGGCGCGCAGCGTCGATGTCGCCCAGATGGCATAGCGCTTGCGCTGCGTTGAAAAGCGCAGCGTAGGCCCAGGTCGCGTCCCCGTAGGCGGCGGCCTCGTTGGCCACCGCGCGCAACTGCTCAACGGCCGATGACAGCTCACCGCTGACCATCTGGGCCCACCCGAGGGCCCAGCGGGCGCCGCGCGAGACGAAACGGTCACCTACCGCATCGGCGATGTCACGTCCTTCCTCTGCGGCGATGCGCCCCGCGCGCGGGTTGCCGCCGAAGTAGGCGATCTGCCCGTGCCATACCAGGGCTTGACAGAGCATCAACCGATCACCGGCAGCCCGCGCCAACGCGATCGCCTCATCGACGTAGGGACGCGCAATGTCGGGGCTGAACGCGGCACTGCCCGCGCATGACGCCAGCGCCCGGCTGATCAATACCGGGTCACCGATGTCGCGCGCGATCTCTAATGCTCGGCGGGCGTCGTCGAGCTGATTCACCGCGCCCAATTGCGCGTTGAGTCCCGCCCTATCCGCCAACGCTCGCGCCAGCGTCGCGGGTTGAACCGAATCCTCTGGCCCAGTGGAGAAGGCGGCGTCGAACCAGGCCAGGCCTTCCCGGAGCCGGCCCCGCGCCACCCACAGCGGCCACAGCATTGACGTCAGCGCCAGCGCATGTTCGATGTCGCCGTGGTCGCGGCTCCACGCGAACGCGGCCCTCAGGTTGTCGATCGCGCCCTCTGCCTGGGCGAGACGCCACCTGGCGGGGTCGAGGACCGTGGCCAGGGTGGCCGCCCTGGCCGTGTAGTACTCGCGGTGGCGCGCGCGCACCTGTCCGGCTTCGCCTGAGTCACTGAGCTTTTCCTGCGCGTACTGCCGCACGGTTTCCAAGAGCCGGTACCGGGTCCGGTCGCGGACATCGTCGGTCACGACGAGCGACTTGTCCGCCAACAAGGTCAGCTGATCGAGGACCTGATGCGGCTGCAGATCATCGCCGGACGCGACCGCACGCGCTGCGTCGAGGTCGAAACCGCCCATGAACGCTGCCAATCGACGGAACAGCGTCCGTTCGCCGTCCGAGAGCAGTGCGTGCGACCAGTCGACGGAGGCACGCAGGGTCTGTTGTCGACGCACCGCCGTGCGTGCGCCGCCTGTTAGCAGCATGAAGTGGTCGCGCAGCCCGTCGAGAATCTCGGTCAACGTCAAGGCCCGTACTCGGGCAGCCGCGAGTTCGATGGCCAGTGGCATGCCGTCGAGTCGACGGCAGATCTCGGTCACCGTGCCTGCACTGTCCTCGGCGACGTCGAACTCAGGCCGGGCCAAGCGTGCCCGGTCGGCGAACAGTTCGACAGCTTCGTCGGCGAGTGTCAGCGACGGCACCCGCCACGTCGCCTCACCCGGTACGGAAACTGGCTCCCGGCTCGTCACCAACAGCGTCAGCCTCGGGCAGTGACTCAGCAGCTTTGTCACGAGGTCGGCGGCCGAGTCGAGCAGGTGTTCGCAGTTGTCCAGCACCAACAGCATGCGACGGTCCGCGATGAACCTCGTCAGTGTGTCCATCGTTGACCGCCCGGGCTGGTCCGACAGTCCCAGCGCGCGAATCACCGTCATCGGCACCACATCCGGGTCGGTGATGGGTGACAGGTCGACGAACCAGGCCCCCTCGGCGAACTTTGGGGCCAGCTCTGTCGCGAGCTGGATCGCCAGCCGGGTCTTGCCCACCCCGCCTGCCCCCGTCAGGGTCACCAGCCTGCTGTTGGTCAGCATCCTGGCCACCTCGGCGGACTCGGTCCCGCGGCCGACGAAACTCGTGAGCTGAACCGGAAAGTGCGGTGCATCAACGAGTTTCGCTGTGCGAAGCGGAGGATAATCATTTCGTAGGTCAGGGTGGCAGAGCTGCACAACCCGTTCGGGCCGCGGCAGATCCCGCAGGGGGTGCGATCCGAGGTCGGTCAGGAAGGCGCCCACGGGCAGCCGGTCGATCACAAGATCACTGGTGGTACCCGACAACACCGTCTGCCCGCCGTGGGCGAGATCTCTCAGCCGCGCGGTCCGGTTGATCGTCGGCCCGACGTAGTTGCCTTCGTCGCGCAATTGCACCTCGCCGGTATGCAGACCGATGCGCAACCGGATCGGCGCCAGCGGAGCCCGCTGCAACGCCAGCGCGCACGCCACCGCGTCACTGGCGCGCGCGAACGCGACGACGAAGCTGTCGCCCTCTCCCTGTTCGACGGGGCGGACACCGTTGTGCGCGGAGATTTCATTCGCAACCACCGTGTCGAGGCGCGCGACAGCGGCGGTCATCTCGTCAGGTTGCGTTTCCCACAGGCGCGTGGACCCCTCGACGTCGGCGAGCAGCAGCGTCACCGTTCCGCTTGGCAGAAGCTCGCTCACGCCTACCTCGCTCCAATTCGTCTCGCTCATGCTAGCCAGCCTGCGGCGAAGCCAGACCGAGAACATCAGCCAAATGGCCCACAGAGCTTCTCAACGGCGCAGCTCATCGGAATAGGCATTTCGGCCGATGGCATGGCCTCGAGACGAATGGATAGTCGATCCCGACCCGATCGCAGGAGCCGACGATGACCACCACAGCACCCCGCCTGAGCGTCTTTGACGACGCCCTACCCACTGTCGCGTATCACGGTGTCCGATGCCCCGAGGAAGCACACCGAATCATCGCCGCCGCCCGACTACAGGCGCCGATCGCGATGGGCCCCTTCGGTCCGGAATTGCTCACCTACGACCTGGTGCGCCTGGCGCTGCGTGATTCGCGCTTCGCGATGCCGCAGGCCAACGGCATGGCGATGCAGGGCATCACCGCAGGCCCGCTCTGGGACAAAGTGGCCGCGTTGATCGTCGGCCTCGACGGCGCCGACCACCGACGGCTGCGCCGGCTCGTGTCGCGGGCCTTCACCCCGCACGCGGCCGAACGAATGCGCACAGCGTGCCGTCGCACGATCAACGAGCTCATCGACCGGCACGTCGACGCCGGCCGGTGTGATGTGGTGGCCGAGATCGCGAGGCCTTACCCCGTTCCAATCATCTGCGCGTTGCTTGGCGTGCCTCGGGATGACTGGGATCTGTTCTCCGATTGGTTGCGAGGGATCGCCAAGGCCTTTGGGCCCACCGCGGCCGCCCACGTCACCGCGATCCTGGAGGCGTGGCACCACCTCGACGCCTACCTCGATAACCTGATTGAGCGCCGGCGCCGTGCGCTGACCGACGATTTGATCTCCGAGCTGATTCGAGGCCAGTGCGACGGCGATCGACTCAGCCGCCGCGAGATCCTCGACCTAATCGCCGTCCTACTCGTCGCGGGCACTGACACCATGCGCAACCAGTTGGGCGCGGCGGTGCAGGTCTTCAGTGACCATCGTGAGCAATGGGCGCTGCTCGCCCGACGTCCCGAACTTGCGGCCCCAGCCGTCGAGGAGGTCATGCGGCACTCTCCAGCTTCCTTCTCCGCTATCCGCGTGGCGGTCGAAGATGTCGACCTTGACGGCGTCTTCGTCCCCGCGGGTACGTGCGTCGTCGTTAACACGGCCGCCGCCAACCGCGATCCCGCGCGGTACAACGAGCCTGAACGTTTCGACGTCACTCGTCACAGCTCGGCCGCGATGCTGACCTTCGGTGGCGGCGCCCATCATTGCCTAGGTGTCCATCTCGCAAGGATTGAACTGACCGAAGCATTGGTGGTCATGGCTCGACGAATGCCTGGTCTCCGCATCGCCGACCCCGCGCCGTGGCGGCCCATCGAGGGCATCTCAGGCCCGAGAACGCTGGCTATCGAGTTCGATGTCTAGACGGTATGAGGGGCTGGGGCCCCGCTCACATGTGAACGTGGGTTGCCGACAGGAATGTGGTCCTGGCCGGTAGAGCCACAGATGTGGGAGGCCCCAGTGAAGGTTCAGCGTACGAGTGTTGGTTTGGATGTGCACGCACGATCGGTGGTCGCATGCGGTCTTGATGGTGAGACCGGGGAGCTCTTCGAGCGGCGGTTGACTCCGGATCACGGGGAGATTCTGGCGTGGTTGGGTGATCTGCCCGGGCCGGTTGCTGCGACCTATGAGGCGGGCCCGACGGGTTTCGTGTTGGCCCGCAGCATCAATGCCTCCGGGATCAGGTGTTCGGTCGCCGCGCCGTCGAAGTTGCAGCGCCCGGTCGGCGATCGGGTCAAGACCGATAAGCGCGATGCCCGTCATCTGGCCCGGTTGTTGCATCTGGGCGAGATCGTCGAAGTCGAGATCCCCAGCGTGGAGCAGGAATCTGCGCGTGATCTGTTCCGGGCGCGGGAGGCCTGCCGCAAGGACCTGATGGCCGCCCGTCATCGGCTCTCGAAGCTGCTGCTGCGCCGAGGGATCGTCTACTACGGCGGAACGGCCTGGTCACGAAATCACGAACGGTGGCTGCAGAGCCAGCGGTTCGACGACCCCGCGCTGGCGATCGCCTATGACACCGCCTTCGACACGGTGTTGACCACCACCGCTCGCCGGGGCCGCCTGGATGCGGCGATCACCGCGATGGCCGCCGATTCCACGTTCACCCCGGTGGTGACGCGGCTGGGGTGTCTGCGCGGGGTCTCGACGTTGACGGCGTTCGGGTTGGCCACCGAGATCGGCGACTGGCACCGGCTGAGCGGGCGTTCGATCGGCGCCTATCTGGGGCTGGTGCCATGCGAGTACTCCTCGGGAGACAACAGGGTCCAGGGCGGGTTGACCCGCACCGGCAACGGCCACGCCCGCCGGTTGTTGATCGAGGCGGCTTGGCATCACCGGCCGTCGTATCGGCCCGGTGAGGTGATGCGGCGTCGCTGGGATGCCGCCCCACCGGCAGCGCGAGCTCGCGGGCAGGCCGCCAACCGGCGACTGCACGCCCGCTGGCTGCGGTTCAACGAACGCCGCAAGCGTCCAGTGGTGGCCAATGCCGCCATCGCCCGCGAGTTGGCCGGCTGGTGCTGGTCGTTGGCCGTCATGGACGACTGAGAACAACTGAATCGTCCAGGTGTCCGTATCGAGGTGATCGGCAAGCGTCCTGGAGTGACCCGCGGAAATCGCTATGAGCAATCATGTTGCCCTGCAACTGATCACGCTCGATTACTAGACCTGCGATCCACTCCGACTCGAAGACCCGTCCTGCGGTAACCAACCCGCGCATATCAGACTGACACGCGTCGACACGACACGCTCGGCACCCACGAACGCTCACCTGGTCAACGAAGCGGCGGCCGCAGCGACGGTTGCGGCCGCCGCTTCACCCTGCCCACTTGACAAACCACTCCCCATATCAAACGATTTCGGTGCGCGTATCCACGCTCGAAACGGTGGCCAGTCGCACGCCAGCGCCAATTCGGGGACTACGGTTCAACTGTCGGCGCAGCCTTGGGTGCCGCCCGCCTGATCCTTCGGGCCGATGCTTAACCGCCACGCGCAAGGTTATGCGATGAGCCCCCCTTCGACCCTCGGTGATCGTTGCGTTCTGGCACCCGCCGGAAGAGACCGGTTTGAGGGGACCACCGACCCCCAGAAGGCGGCTTCGACAAACTGGTGACGGCTGCTCGCGCCGTCAGCGCCCGGTGTCGAATTCGACGGGAAGTGTTGTCGGGCCGGATATCCCGATGATCGGCTTCCATGGCGCAGGACCGCTGCGGCGGGGGTTATGTATGCGCCGGGTGATGACGCATAGCGCCTCGGTGAGTTCGAGTCGTGCGAGATGTGCTCCCAGGCAGTAGTGCACACCGCCGCCGAAGGTCAAGATGGCCGGTGGACCGTCGCGGGTGATGTCGAGACGGGCGGGATTGTCGTATACGGATGGGTCGCGGTTGGCCGAGGCTGTGTTGGCGATGACGAACGTGCCCGCCGGGATGAGTATGCCGCCGAGTTCGACATCGTGGGTGGCGACGCGCAGGCTGGTGAAGACGATGGGGGTGTGCCGGATTAATTCCTCGACTGCTTGTGGCGCTAGTTCCGGATGGTCGGCGAGCAGCGCCCACTGGTCGGGATGGCCGGATAAGACTTGGACTGCGGCGGCTAGCTGGTTGCGGGTGGTGTCGGTTCCGGCGTTGAGCAGGATCGCAACGAGGTTGACCAGCTCGTCGTGGGTCAACCGGTCGCCGTGGTCTTCGGCTCGGATGAGCTCGGAGATAAGGTCATCGGTTAGGGAATGCCGCCGTGCGGCAATCAAGTCCTCGACGTAGGCCTCGAGTTGCTCCCACGCGCGCAGGATGGCGAGAGCGTCGTCGGCGACGTTGACTCCGAATGCCTTGCTGATGTCATCGGCCCACTGGGAGAACAGGTGCCAATCCTCGCGGGGCGCGCCGAGAAGGGCGCAGATGATCGGCACGGGGTAGGGCCGCGCGATGTCGACGACGATGTCGCAGCCGCCGGTGGCGGTGTGCGCGTCGATCAACTCCGTGATGACGTCGATGCACGCGGCGCGCATACGTAGGGCGGCGCGCGGGGTGAACGCCCGTGATACCAACCGCCGGAGTCGGTGGTGTTCGGCGCCGTCGAGGCTGATCAGCAGTTTGGTGACTCGGTCCCAGACTGGGCCGGAGGTGATGCCTTGGACCACAAGGCCGATGCCCTGCGGCATGGCAAACCGCGGATCGCGCAGGACGGTGCGCGCCAGGTCATAGGTGAGCACCTCGGGCCCGTAGGGGCCTATGGCGATTGGCGACTGCTGCCGGGCCTGCCGGATGATCCTGTGGGCTTCCTCGGGGTCCGCCGCGTCTTCATAGGAGATGGTCGGCAGTGCGGGGTCAAAAACGCTGGATGTGCGCGTGTCGATGGTCATGCGTCGACTATCCGAGCGGGACCGGAAGTGGTCATCGGCTGAAGTGCCTAAATCCACGGCCCGCCCAGACGCTTATATCGGCAGGTCGCGTTGCTCGCACTATTGGCTATTTCGCTGATGTTTTGCGCTATGCGTCACCGCATGCTGGCTAACATGAGCGAAATCGAGTGGAGCGACGTGGGCATGAGCGAGCTGCCAACTGGAACGGTGACGCTGCTGCTGGCTGACGTCGAGGGCTCCACACGACTGTGGGAAACCCAGCCCGACGAGATGGCGGCGGCCATCGCTCGCCTGGATCGGGCAGTGTCCGAGGCGATCGCTGTCCGTGACGGTGTTCGGCCGGTCGAGCAGGGCGAGGGCGACAGCTTTGTGATCGCGTTCGCGCGCGCGTCGGACGCGGTGGCCTGCGCGGTGGACTTGCAGCGCGCCCCGCTGGCGCCGATCAGGCTGCGCATCGGTGTGCACACCGGCGAGGTGCGACTACGCGACGAAGGCAACTACGTCGGGCCGGCGATCAACCGCACCGCGCGGCTGCGCGACCTAGCCCACGGTGGCCAGACCGTGTTGTCGGCCACGACAAGTGACTTGGTCATCGACCAGCTCCCGGCAGCGGCGTGGTTGGCTGACCTCGGCAGCCACCCGCTGCGCGATCTGCCCCGGCCCGAACGGGTCGTTCAGCTGTGCCATCCCGACCTGTGCAACGACTTCCCGCCGCTACGCACACCGAGCACCCTTCTCGCCCATAACCTTCCGGTCCAGCTGACGAATTTTGTCGGGCGCCAAGCCGAAATGGCGAGTCTGCGCGAAACGTTGGCCGCCGGTCGGCTGGTCACCCTGTTCGGTGCGGGTGGGGTGGGCAAGACGCGACTCGCGGTGCATGTCGCGGCCCAGATCGCCAACGAGTTCCGCGATGGTGTCTTCTACGTCGACCTAGCGCCGATCACCCATCCAGATGTGGTGGCGGTCACGGCGGCTCGCGCGCTCGGTTTACCGGATCAACCGGGCCGGTCCACGATGGATACGCTGCTGCGGTTCATCCACGACCACCAGATGATGATCGTGCTGGACAACTGTGAGCACCTGCTAGACGCCAGCGCCAGACTGGTCGCTGAAATGCTCGCCGCCGCTCCGGGACTGACGGTGCTCGCCACGAGTCGTGAACCGCTCGGCGTGACGGGCGAAGCGACCTGGCAGGTGCCCTCCCTATCTCTGGGGCAGGACGCCATCGCGTTGTTCGCCGACCGTGCCCGCCTAGCACAGGCCGCGTTCGCCATGACCGGCGACAACTCCGCCGTTGTGGCAGAGATCTGCGCCCGGCTCGATGGCATGCCGCTAGACGGTATGAGGGGCTGGGGCCCCGCTCACATGTGAACGTGGGTTGCCGACAGGAATGTGGTCCTGGCCGGTAGAGCCACAGATGTGGGAGGCCCCAGTGAAGGTTCAGCGTACGAGTGTTGGTTTGGATGTGCACGCACGATCGGTGGTCGCATGCGGTCTTGATGGTGAGACCGGGGAGCTCTTCGAGCGGCGGTTGACTCCGGATCACGGGGAGATTCTGGCGTGGTTGGGTGATCTGCCCGGGCCGGTTGCTGCGACCTATGAGGCGGGCCCGACGGGTTTCGTGTTGGCCCGCAGCATCAATGCCTCCGGGATCAGGTGTTCGGTCGCCGCGCCGTCGAAGTTGCAGCGCCCGGTCGGCGATCGGGTCAAGACCGATAAGCGCGATGCCCGTCATCTGGCCCGGTTGTTGCATCTGGGCGAGATCGTCGAAGTCGAGATCCCCAGCGTGGAGCAGGAATCTGCGCGTGATCTGTTCCGGGCGCGGGAGGCCTGCCGCAAGGACCTGATGGCCGCCCGTCATCGGCTCTCGAAGCTGCTGCTGCGCCGAGGGATCGTCTACTACGGCGGAACGGCCTGGTCACGAAATCACGAACGGTGGCTGCAGAGCCAGCGGTTCGACGACCCCGCGCTGGCGATCGCCTATGACACCGCCTTCGACACGGTGTTGACCACCACCGCTCGCCGGGGCCGCCTGGATGCGGCGATCACCGCGATGGCCGCCGATTCCACGTTCACCCCGGTGGTGACGCGGCTGGGGTGTCTGCGCGGGGTCTCGACGTTGACGGCGTTCGGGTTGGCCACCGAGATCGGCGACTGGCACCGGCTGAGCGGGCGTTCGATCGGCGCCTATCTGGGGCTGGTGCCATGCGAGTACTCCTCGGGAGACAACAGGGTCCAGGGCGGGTTGACCCGCACCGGCAACGGCCACGCCCGCCGGTTGTTGATCGAGGCGGCTTGGCATCACCGGCCGTCGTATCGGCCCGGTGAGGTGATGCGGCGTCGCTGGGATGCCGCCCCACCGGCAGCGCGAGCTCGCGGGCAGGCCGCCAACCGGCGACTGCACGCCCGCTGGCTGCGGTTCAACGAACGCCGCAAGCGTCCAGTGGTGGCCAATGCCGCCATCGCCCGCGAGTTGGCCGGCTGGTGCTGGTCGTTGGCCGTCATGGACGACTGAGAACAACTGAATCGTCCAGGTGTCCGTATCGAGGTGATCGGCAAGCGTCTTGGAGTGACCCGCGGAAATCGCTATGAGCAATCATGTTGCCCTGCAACTGATCACGCTCGATTACTAGACCTGCGATCCACTCCGACTCGAAGACCCGTCCTGCGGTAACCAACCCGCGCATATCAGACTGACACGCGTCGACACGACACGCTCGGCACCCACGAACGCTCACCTGGTCAACGAAGCGGCGGCCGCAGCGACGGTTGCGGCCGCCGCTTCACCCTGCCCACTTGACAAACCACTCCCCATATCAGCGATTGAGCTGGCCGCGGCGCGGGTGCGGACGCTTTCGCTGACGGAGATCGTCGACGGACTCCATGACCGTTTCCGGTTGCTGACAGGTGGTTCCCGCACAGCAGTGCGGCGCCAGCAGACGTTGCGCGCATCGGTGGACTGGTCGCACGCACTGCTCACCGAAACCGAACGCATCCTGTTCCGCCGGCTTGCAGTGTTCCTAGGCGGCTTTGACCTCAACGCCGCTCAGGCGATCGCCGGCGCCGACGACATCGAGCGCTACCAAGTCTTGGATCAGCTCACCCTACTTGTCGACAAGTCGCTCGTCGTCGCCGAAAACTCCGGAGGGCAAACGCGATACCGCCTGTTGGAAACAGTGCGTCAGTACGCACTCGAGAAGCTGGGCGAATCCGGCGAAGCAGACAGCACACGTGATCGTCACCGCGACTACTACACGTCGATGGCTGCGTTACTCGACGCGCCGGGACGCACCGACTACGAAGAACGCGCCGAGCAGGCAGACATCGAGATGGACAATCTGCGAAGCGCTTTCGGCTGGAGCATTGAGAATTCCGACATCGAACATGCGTTGGATCTCGCGTCGTCGCTGCAACCGCTGTGGTTCACCCGGGGCCGGAACTTGGAGGGCTTGGCGTGGTTCAACGCCGCACTGACCGACAACGTGGACGATCTCAAGGTCGGGGCCCCAATGCTCGCCCGCGCGCTGGCCGACAAGTCCGCGCTCGCGAGTCTTGTCGGTGATAGCGCGCCACCGGCCCAGCGAGCCCTGGCAACTGCGCGTGAGGTCGGCGATCCGGCGCTCCTAGCACGAGTCTTGACTGCCTGCGGGAGAAGCGCGGGCATCAACTACGACGCCGAAGCGGCCAACGCCTACTACACCGAGGCGATGGGGCTTGCCCGCACAATCGGCGACCAATGGCGGTTGAGCCAGATCCTCGCCTGGCAATCAAACACCGCAATTGGGCTCGGCGACCCAATCGCAACGCAAACGGCCGCAGAGGAAGGACGAGTTCTCGCGGAGACAATCGGTGACCGGACCGACGCGCGAATGTGTCGTATGAGTCTTGCGATGGCGCGTCTGATGCAGGGCGATCTAGCAGACGCCATCGCACAATTCGCAACCGAGATAGCCGAGTGCGAGGCGGCGCACGATGAACTTCTCAAACCGGCTGGCCTCATGGGAATGAGCATTGCGCATGCGCACCGGGGAGAGGTGCGCCTCGCACGTGACCTCGCCGACGCAGCGCTGCAGGCCGCCCCCGATCTCGGCGAGTACTTCTTGGGGATGGGACATGCCGCGGCGGCCGCAGCGTCACTGGCCAGCTGCGATGTCGCGGCCGCTGAAGCTGCAAGCGAGGCGGCTTGGCGCTACATGTCTGTGGCGCAGCCCGAGTTGGCCGCGGCGCAACGCGCCTTCAACGCCGTGGAGGCAGCGCGGGCCGGGGGTGATCTCGCAGCGGCCCGCTCCTGGGCCGACGAAGCTGTCGCGGTCGGAACAGGCTGGCACCTAGTCGCGGCACTTCTGGCCCGCGCCCGAGTAAGGAATGCCCAAGGCGAGCGAGATGAAGCGGAGCGCGATGCGCACGGCGCCCTCGACTGTGCGAAAAACACTGGGGTGTACCTTCATCTTCCAGACACTCTCGACTGCCTCGCCGATCTGAGCAGCGGCGCCGACAGCCACCGAGCCGCCCGCCTATTCGGCGCAGCCGACGCATGCCGACAGCGCAGGGGCCAGGTGCGGTTCAAAGTCCACGAGGCCGACTACGAGGCGTCGGTCACCGCACTGCGTGAAGCGATGGGCCAGAACGGCTTCGATGCCGCATGGGCAGAGGGTGCGGCTTTGACCACCGAGGAGGCCATCGGCTACGCGCAGCGCGGTCGCGGCGAACGCAAACGCGCGTCCAGCGGCTGGGAATCCCTAACCCCTGCCGAACACGATGTCGTCCGGCTGGTCAAAGAAGGGCTGGGCAACAAAGACATCGCTGCACGGCTCTTTCTCTCACCTCGCACCGTGCAAGCCCACCTGACCCACGTCTACACGAAACTTGGGCTGACGTCGCGGGTGCAGCTCGCACAGGAGGCGGCACGTCGTGGCTGAATACCAACCGGAACGGTGAAACACTTCAACTGTCGGCGTAGCCCTGGGTTCCGGCTAAAGCACCTTCAGAAATCCTGAACCCACGGCGGTCGCGGCCAACTGGTTGCGGGTGGTATCGGTGCCGGCGTGGAGCAGGGTCGCCGCCAGGCTGACCATCTCGTCGTGGGTGAGTCGGTCGCAGTCGTCCTCTGCCCGGATGAGCTCTGAGATCAGATCGTCGCCGGGCGACGTGCGCCGGATCACGATCATTTGGTCGATATAGGCCTCGAGTCGCTCCCAACCTCGAACGATGGCTGGTGTCTGTGCGGCGACGTCCATACCGAAACCCTTGGTGATGTCATCGGTCCACTGCGAGAAGAGCTTCCAGTCCACACGCGGTGCGCCAAGCAGCGCACAGATGATCAGAACCGGATACGGCCTGGCGATATCGGCGACGACGTCGCAGTGCCCCGTCGCCACGTGCTTGTCCACCAGCTCGGTTATGACCTCGACGCATGCGCTGCGCATCCGTTCGGCGGCGCGTGGGGTGAACGCCTTCGCGACCAGCCGGCGAAGCCGTTGATGCTCGGCGCCGTCGAGGTTGAGCAGGTGTGTGGTGACCCGGTCCCAGACCGGCCCGGACGTGATGCCCTGCATTGAAAGGGCGATGCCCTTCGGTGTGACGAACCGGGAGTCCCTGAACACCGTGCGCACCAGGTCGTAGCTGAGCAGCTCGGGTCCATAGGGGCCGATTGCAATCGGACCTTGGCGCAAGGCTTCAGCGAATTCTGCATGGAGCTCATCAGGGTTTCGATCGTTCTTGTAGAGGAGGGTAGGTAGTCCGATATTTGTGATGTCACTGGTCATGGCGTCGACGATCCGGCAACAACGACGAGTGGCCATCGGCCAATACGCCCAAATCCACGACGCCAGGACGCGTACGTACGCATGCCTACGCCGCAACTATTGGCGATTTCGCTGATGTTCTGTGCTGCAGGTCACCGCATGCTGGCTAGCATGAGCGAAACTAGCTGGGGCGACGTAGACATGAGCGAGCTTCCGACCGGCACGGTCACGTTGCTGCTGGCCGACGTCGAGGGCTCCACGCAGTTATGGGAGACCCAGCCCGAGCAGATGAAGTCCGCCGTCGCACGCCTCGACCAGACACTGTCCGACGCCGTCGCCACACACCACGGGGTGCGTCCGGTTGAGCAGGGCGAGGGCGACAGCTTCGTGATCGCGTTCGCACGCGCTGCCGACGCTGTGGCCTGTGCCCTTGAATTGCAGCGAGCGCCATTGGCACCGATCAAGTTGCGCGTCGGCGTGCACACCGGCGA